>SFAQ01000004.1:0-76684 GCA_007096525.1 Microcystis wesenbergii Mw_QC_B_20070930_S4
AAACAGTTATAAGGTTGGTCGGAGTTGACCTGTTAGATTCAGTCAAGGGACTGAAGACCTTACTAGGCGGTTATTTCGGGCATTTCAGCCTTGTTTCATGCCTAAACGTTTCGCACCATATTGTCTATTCTACCAAGCCGCAAGGAGCCCCATTCCTAAAACTCACCCTTGGCTCATTTTGTTGTTTCTCCCTACTTCCCCACACCCCATCACCCCTGCTCCAGCGCCCTACGGAAACCTTTTTAAGTGGCTAGAAGCTAGATATATCAATGGTCTTAATTAATCCTTATCAATCGAATTAAATTTTTGTAAATAAAATTCTCGATCGGATTAATTATTTTTTCCAAATTCCGCTAGACTTATTTAGTAAGTTCAATTGAGACTCAATATTCCATAGCTAAATTTCTATAGCACGGGCTAGAGGGAAAGTTTAGCGAGGGATTCCTTTCCCCATAATTCAGCACACATATTTGCTTTAGCAGCAGGTAGGAGGATTCTATGTCAAATTTTTCGAGACGGAAATTTTTAACCACGGCGGCAGTTTCAGCGGCAGGGGCTGTTGTCCTCAAAGGTTGTCTGGGTAATCCCCCCGACAGTACGGGTGGAACTGCCAGCACTACACCCGCTTCCCCGGTTGCTTCTCCCGTTGCGGTGGCTCCCGAACAAGCTCCTGAAACCACCAAAATTAAATTAGGTTATATTCCTATCGTTGAGGCCGCACCTTTAATTATTGCCAAGGAAAAAGGCTTTTTCGCTAAACACGGGATGCCCGATGTGGAAGTCTCCAAACAAGCAAACTGGGGATCCGCTAGGGATAACGTCGAAATTGGGGCAGATGCGGGCGGAATTGACGGAGGACAGTGGCAAATGCCCATGCCTTACCTAATTTCCGAGGGACTAATCACCAAAAATAACGTCAAAGTCCCCATGTATGTGTTAGCGCAGTTAAACACCCAGGGTAACGGAATTGCGATCGCAGGTAAACACGAGGGCAAAAATATCGGTTTAGACCTGAAACCCGCCAAAGATTACATCCTCGGCATGAAAACGACGGGAACTCCCTTCAAAGCCGCCTATACTTTCCCGAAAGCTAACCAAGACTTCTGGATTCGTTACTGGTTAGCCGCCGGTGGTATTAACCCCGATACGGATATTAACCTAATTGCGGTTCCTGCCGCCCAAACCGTGGCCAACATGAAAACGGGAACCATGGATGCGTTTAGTACCGGCGATCCTTGGCCGGCGAGAATTGTAGCTGATCAGATCGGTTTTATGTCAGCTTTAACCGCAGAAATCTGGCCCTATCACCCGGAAGAATACCTCGCTATCCGCGCCGATTGGGTGGATAAAAACCCGAAAGCCACCAAAGCGGTGTTAAAAGCAGTCATGGAAGGGCAGCAATGGCTAGATCAAGAGGCAAATCGAGCAGAAGCGGCGGCAATTCTCGCTAAACCGGCTTATTTCAACCTCAAAGAAGAACTTATCGCCGGTCCCCTCAAAGGAATACAGAAAATGGGTGACGGTAAACCGGAAATCACCGACAAAAATAAAGGGGTTTTCTACTGGAAAGATCCTGCTGGTAGCGTTTCCTATCCCTACAAGAGTCATGATCTCTGGTTTTTAACCGAAAGTGTTCGTTGGGGTTTCTTGCCGAAAGAAACTTTAACCACTGCCTCAGCATTAATCGACAAAGTTAACCGCGAGGATCTTTGGAAAGCGGCAGCTACAGAATTAGGAGTTGCCGCGGCCGATATTCCCACCAGTACCTCCCGCGGTGTCGAAAAATTCTTTGATGGCAAAACTTTTGACCCCGCTAATCCCCAAGCTTATCTCGATAGTTTGGAGATCAAAAAATAGCGAGTTTTTCCCGGTAGGCTAGGGTCATAAAATATCTAGTCTATTAATCCCAAAAGTGTTTTCTTCTCTCCCCAATCAAGTAACTTTATCTTCAACAAAGGAAAACGGCAAAATGGCAAGTAGCGTCAGCAGAAAAAGTAACGGTGGTTTCAACTTAGGTAAATTCTGGAAAAAGCATTCCCAAGATATTCTTCCCCCTATTATCGGTACCTTGGGTTTTCTGATTGTTTGGCAATTAGTCTCGATGCTGGGATTAATCAAATTACCCCCCCCATCTGACCTAATCACCAATGAACGGACTCGTACTTATTTAATGTATCCCTTCTTTGATCGTGGAGGTATTGATAAGGGACTATTCTGGCAAACTTTAGCGAGTCTGCAACGGGTATTAATCGGTTATTTTTTTGCCGCAGTGGTGGGTATTGGCGTTGGTATTATGGTCGGTTTAAATTCTTTCTTAAATAAGGCCCTTGATCCCCTTTTCCAATTCCTCCGCACAGTTCCTCCTCTCGCTTGGGTTCCCCTATCTTTGGCCGCTTTACAACAAAACCAACCCGCGGCTTTATTCGTTATCTTTATTACCGCAGTTTGGCCGATTTTGATTAATACCACTGTGGGTGTCCAACAAATTCCCCAAGACTATATCAACGTTAAACAAGTCTTGCAATTGTCCAGCAAAAAATTCTTTTTCAAGATATTAATTCCCTCGGCACTTCCCTACATCTTCACCGGTTTGAGAATTGCGATCGGTTTAGCTTGGTTAGCGATTATCGCCGCTGAAATCGTTATGTCGGGTATCGTCGGTATCGGTTTCTTTATCTGGGATGCCTACCAAAATAACTACATAAGTGATATTATTCTCGCACTGTTTTATATCGGTGGTGTGGGTTTATTACTCGATCGCTTTATGGCTTGGTTGCAAACTCAAATCGTTCGTCAATAGGGGATCAATGGGGAAAATTTCCCCATTTCTAAATAACTTAAAGTTGAACCAATTTAAGGAGAAAAAAACTATGAGTTTGTTTGTCGCTGTCGATAACATTGATAAGGTCTTCCCCCTCAGTGGTGGCGGTGAATATGTGGCCTTGAAAGGGATTGATTTACAGATCAAAAAAGGGGAATTCATCTCCCTTATCGGTCACTCCGGTTGCGGAAAATCCACCCTCTTAAACATGATCGCCGGTTTAGATTTGCCCACGGAAGGAGTGGTGACTTTGCAAGGTCAAAGCATTAAAAAACCAGGGCCAGATCGCATGGTAGTCTTCCAAAACTATTCCCTTTTACCCTGGTTAACCGTCAAAGAAAATATCACTCTGGCCGTCGATCAAGTTCTCACCCAACTATCAGAAACCGAAAGAAAAGCCGAAGTCGAAAAATATATCGATCTGGTCAATCTTCGTCATGCAGTGGATAAACGTCCCAACGAATTATCGGGGGGGATGAAACAACGGGTAGCGATCGCTCGCGCCCTAGCCATTCGTCCGAAAGTCCTACTTTTAGATGAACCCTTTGGGGCGTTAGATGCCCTGACTAGAGGTAATCTACAGGAACAGTTAATGCAGCTGTGCGAAGAATACGAAATGACCTCGGTAATGGTGACGCACGATGTGGATGAAGCGGTGTTATTATCCGATCGCATCGTCATGCTCACCAACGGTCCTGGCTCAAAAATTGGCGGTATTTTGGAAGTAGATATCCCCCGTCCCCGGAAACGCATGGAAGTGGTAGAACACCCCAGTTACTACAGTCTCCGGAGCGAAATTATCTATTTCCTCAACCAACAAAAACGGATCAAAAAACTGCGCGCCCGCAAAGTCGAAGTAATTGCCCGTCACGGTTTAGAAAAAGTCAATCTAGAAATCGGTTTTGTTCCCCTCACCGCTTGCGCGCCCCTAGCAGTGGCCAAAGAAAAGGGATTCTTCACTAAACATGGTCTAGATGAGGTGAATTTGGTCCGGGAAACCAGTTGGCGGGGCATTGTGGATGGGATCGCAGGGGGATTCCTCGACGGGGCGCAAATGCCTTCAGGAATGCCCACCTGGTTAACTGTCGGTGGTTATCAGGAGCAACCTTTGCCGATTGTCAGCGCCCTGACTATGACTCGTAACGGTAACGGTGTCACCCTCGCTAAACGCTTCTATGACGAGGGAGTGATTGACGGTAATGCTTTAAAACAGATGCTATTGGAATCCCGGGAGCAGCGCCATATTTTTGGCATGGTTCACCCCTCCTCCATGCACAATTTGCTCCTGCGTTACTGGTTAGCGGCCTCTGGTATTGACCCGGATAAAGATGTTCACCTCGAAACTATTCCCCCGGCCCAAATGGTAGCTGACCTGAAAACCGGCAGTATTGACGGTTACTGTGTCGGTGAACCCTGGAATCTACGGGCCGCCATGGAAGGTATCGGTTACACCGTCGCTACCGACTTAGAAATCTGGCAGGGCCACCCGGGTAAGGCCCTGGGAGTCCGGGAAGATTGGGCCAATAAATACCCTAATACCCATGTCGCTTTAGTTAAAGCACTGCTGGAAGGTTGTCGCTACTGTGCTGAGGAAGGGAATCAGGCAGAAATTCGTCAAATCCTCGCCAGTCGTCAGTATCTTAGTACCAATATCGATTATATCCAACTGGGTGATCCCAACTCCTACGCGTGCAGTCTCGATCAACCGATGAAAGAATATGCACACCATCTGTTCTATGGAGAAGGGGTAAATCGTCCCAGTCGTACCGAACACCTCTGGATGATGACCCAAATGGCACGCTGGGGCCACATTCCTTTCCCCCGTAACTGGGTAGAAATTCTCGAACGCGTCTGTCGGGTGGGTGTCTTTAGTACCGCGGCCCGGGAATTGGGTCTAGGGGATATTAAATATCGTCGCACACCGATCCTTTTATTCGATGGTATCGAGTTTGATGCCGAGGATCCGATCGGTTATCTCAATAGTTTAGAGATCAAACAAAACATCACTATGGCCGAAGTGGCTATTGATGCTCGTCCTAGCGCCAGCGAATCCCGCAAAATTGCCTAAAAATCGACTAAGGGGATAATTACTAGCCAATTATCCCCAGTCATTGCTCCTATTAACTAATTTCCCCCAAAGACTAATCATGTACACCACCACCGACACAATTAACCGAGCAACCCAGACCCCCAATAAAGAAGCTTTTGTCACCATTGAAGGAGTTTCTAAGGTTTATCCCACTCCCAGAGGCCCCTACACCGTCCTCAAGGATGTTAATCTCAGCATCAATGAAGGTGAATTTATCTGTGTGATCGGTCACTCCGGTTGCGGTAAATCGACCCTATTAAATATGGTGTCGGGTTTTTCTTCTCCCACCGATGGCATTGTTAAAGTTAACGGCAAGAAAATTACTAAACCCGGGCCCGATCGCATGGTAGTGTTTCAAAACTATGCTTTATTGCCTTGGTTAAGTGTTTTTGAAAATGTCTATCTCGCGGTAGATGCGGTGTCTCCCAATGCTCCGGAAGCGCAAAAACGCTCGATCGTGCGCGAACATTTAGCTATGGTGGGTTTAACCGAAGCTATGGATAAAACCCCTCCCCAAATCTCCGGGGGGATGAAACAACGGGTTTCGATCGCTCGCGCTCTTTCTATCCGTCCGGAAGTGTTGATTCTTGATGAACCTTTCGGCGCTTTGGATGCGATTACTAAAGAGGAATTACAGGAAGAATTACTGAAAATCTGGCAAGATAAACGCTGTACGGTGTTGATGATTACCCACGATATCGATGAGGCTCTTTTCCTCGCTGATAAGCTGGTAATGATGACCAATGGACCGGAAGCAAAAATCGGCGAAGTGATGAATATTCATTTCCCCCGTCCCCGCGATCGGGAGAGAATTATGGAGGATCCTGAATATTATCGTCTGCGTAACTATGCCCTCGACTTCCTCTATAATCGTTTCGCTCACGATGATGTTAGCTAGATGCGAGCATTTGTATTAGTTTGGGGTGCGGTTGACTTAATAGCGATCGCACCTAGATTTTTTTTCTAGGGAAGCCTTCTTCAAGTAAAATTATTTCTAAGTAGGTAGATTTTAAAAATTGTCAGATACCCCCCTTATCAAGGGGGGTGCTGATCCCCCCTTATCAAGGGGGGATCAAGGGGGGATATACTTACTTTTTAACTAAATAGAAGAATTAGCAATCAAATACAATAATAATTTTTACTTTTTACTTAATTGATCATGCTCAAACAGATACGGAAACTACTTATCAATTTCGGTCAACAATGGCGCGATGAAGATTTCATGAGGTCGATTCATCTCATTGAAAACATAGTTTCTAAGGTTTTATCCGTAGCTTTAATTGTTGTTATTATTGTTTCTCTTTATGATCTAGTAGTTATCCTAATCAAAGATTTATTTACTACGGAACCCGTCGGTTTTTTTAGCAAAACTTTAATTGAAATCTTCGGTTTATTTCTCAATATTTTGATCGCCTTAGAGTTATTAGAAAACGTCACTGCTTACTTAAGAAAACACATCGTACAGGTTGAATTAGTCGTAGTTACTGCCCTGATTGCCATCTCTCGAAAAATTATTATTTTTGATCCCAATAAATACAGTAAAGATGATTTAATTGCCCTCACCGTGGGAACCTTAGCTTTAGCGGCAAGTTATTGGTTAATCAGAAAAGTTAATCGCGATAATCGCTCTTGAAATAAGTAGTCGTGACATGATTGATGCCAATAATTGCCGGTTGGATTTTGGTCAAATTGGCAGACTTTTAGCAAAATAACCTAGCTCTCTATAGTCTGAGTATCCTTGCATAGTTCCTAATATTATTATTAGCAAAACTACCCATAAAGGATGTCTTTTCCGTTTATTTTTCCGAGAGTACTTGACTTATTTAAGTTTTTCTCTTAAGCTAAACATATCTTTAAAATATTAACGGTCACTCTCTATTTTACCTGATAGTGATTGCTTTTGACTTTCTGACCGTATTATGAAATAACCCTAACCTTGAAGGGGGGTGAGGATGTCATAATAGATCGGTTCCTATCTACCATATCTCTAAAAACCATGAGCGATCCTCGTCTATCTCTAGTGGCAGCTGCCCGAAGATTTTATCAACTGGGTTGGATGCTTGGTACGGCGGGTAATTTATCCGCTAAAGTTGATGACCATAGTTTTTGGATTACTGCCAGTGGCAAAAGTAAAGGTAAACTCACAGAACAGGATTTTGTGCGAGTGGATCTGACGGGAAAAGTCAGAGAATTAGCTCATCTGGATAATCGTCCTTCGGCAGAAACTAGCATTCATCGGGTGATTTATTGCCTCTTTCCCCAAGCACAAGCTTGTTATCATGTCCACTCGGTGGAAGCGAATTTAGTTTCCCGTTTTGCTCGCGAGGACAAGTTATCGTTACCTCCCTTAGAAATGTTGAAAGGTTTAGGTATTTGGGTAGAAAATCCTCAAGTATTTATGCCGGTTTTTGCTAACTATCTCGATGTGCCGAAAATTGCCGCAGAAATAGAGAGTAGATTCTCAACTTTCCCCCCAGAAATTCCCGCTTTACTGATTTCTTACCATGGCGTGACGGTGTGGGGTGAGTCTCTAGAAATTACCGAGAATTATTTAGAGATAGTCGAGTATATTTTTCGCTATCTAGTGGCAGCCTATCAAGTAAAACCTTGGTAAACCTTCATTTAGACAAGGTAATAAAAGAAAGATTGCCGACATTTGCCAAGGCGCCACCCAGATTCGAACTGGGGGTAAAGGTTTTGCAGACCTCTGCCTTACCACTTGGCGATGGCGCCGATCAATAGATGTTTATCCTAACATAACAGTTGACAGTTTGCCAAGAGTGGAACCCAAGAGTCAAGCACTCAATCTATAATTTATGGGGCGTTTCTCTAATCTAGTGGGGGATTTTAGGCTTAAAAAAGCGATTATGATGAGAAATACAAGGTATTTACTAACTTTTATCGGTTTATTAGCTTTATCCTTCCCAGTACAGGCTAATAATACCGTTTACCTTAGCCAAAGTTCTAATACTGCCACGACTTTCGACAGTTATCGTCAAGAATGTTTACAAAGAGCGCGCGGGGAAGGATTAGCTGCTGATGTGGCAAAAGACCTATGCGACTGCACGATTAAAAAATTCCAGGCTCGTTACAATCTACAGCAATTCCGCGCCCTCGTGCAGAAGTCGAAAACCGATAAAGCTGCCGCTAGGACTTTATCCAGTGTGGGAGAAGCTTGTTTTGATGAGATTTTGTACGAATAGCAGTTATCAGTGATCAGTTATCAGTAAACAGTAATCAGTCGTCAGCTTTTTTTCTCCCCATCACCCACTCTACAATAATTACTCGCAGCCAGAAATACGTTGGGTCAATATCATACTTTGTGCTTTTTGTCAAAAAAACTTTTTTTTTGCAATAAAACTACATAAAAAAAAGATCATCGTTGTGGGTGAAATTGACTAATTTACCCGTCTTAATTAGGATCACCTTCTAGGTGTGGCAAGGGTTTCAACCCTTGCTGCCCAAAAAAGCACAGAATAACCGACTATGAAATTCTATCAAATCGCTGTAACCATTGCAACATCGTTGTTAAATAAAAATCTTTCTCAATTAATTCTTAAGAATTTATAAATATTGCGAAATGTTAATTTAAATATTCTCAAGTTTTTGCAGTCAATAAATAATTTTTACTTATCTTTGTCGGAAAATAGAACTCCTGCAAAAATCCCACATCTACCATGGGGTTAGGAGTCAGGAGTCAGGAGTCAGAAGTCAGGAGTCAGGAGTCAGGAGTCAGGAGTCAGGAGTCAGGAGATTATTTTATTTATTCTCCCTACACCCCACACCCCACACCCTACACCCCACGCCCCACACCCTACACCCCACGCCCCAGTTATTAAACGAAGATGAAAGAATCATGGCGAGAACGTCTGAATATCTCTCGAATAGCGATTAATGCCCCGAGGTTAACCATTGCTTTCTGGTTAGCGGTGGCCATGGCGGGAATTTTGGCTTTTAGTTCCCTAAAATACGCTCTTTTCCCCGATATAAGCTTTCCAGTCGTAATAATTAACGCTCAAGCGGATTTAGCTACTGCTATCACCACGGAACAGCAATTAACTAAACCCCTAGAAAATCCCCTTTTCTCTCTCCCGGGTCGTCGTGATATTTCCTCGACTACTGCCCCCGGACAGTCAGTAATCAGTATTTTCTTTAAAATTGGTACAAATTTAGACAAGGCCACCGCAGCAGTTAAACAGGCTATCTCGCAAGTCCCTTTACCCTCTCAAGCTACCACAGAAGTTATCCCCGTTGATTTAAATGAGTCGGCAACAGTCACCTATGCGCTGGTGAGTGAGCAGAAAACTCTAGAAGAATTAAGCCAAATCGCCCAAGATAATTTAATTCCACCCTTAAAAGCTCTCCCGGGTACGGCTAAAGTTAATTTACTCGGTCAAGGTACAGTTAGCCAAGATAATCCCCATAAAAGTTTAACCCGACCATTACCCACGCTGGTGCGCTTTAACGGTCAAGAAGCGATCGCAGTGCAGGTAATCAAAAAAGGTGCGGCTAATAGTCTCGATCTGGCCGCGGTCGCAGAAAAACGGGTTAAAGACATAGCACAAAAACTGCCCGATGTCAAGATAATTTTAGCTGAAACCCAAGCGGAATATATTCGCGCTGCCCTACAAGGCACGATCGATGATTTACTGTTGGCAGTTTTGCTGTCGGTGCTGGTTATATTGATATTTTTAGGCAGTTTCGCCGCTACAATCATTTCTGCTCTGGTTATCCCCCTATCTCTTTTGGGGACTTTCATTATCATGGCCATCTATGGGTTTAATCTGGAAACCCTGACACTGCTGGCCCTCGCTTTGGTGATTGGCATTGTCGTGGATGATGCGATCGTTGATGTGGAGAATATTTCCCGTTTAATCGACGCGGGGGAAACCCCGAAAAATGCGGCACTCAAGGGGACAAGGGAGATCGGATTAGCTGTGACTGCTTCCACTTTAACCATTGTTGCCGTGTTTATACCCGTGGCTTTTATGGGGGGTGCGGTGGGACAGTTTTTTCAACCCTTCGGTTTAACTGTCTCGGCTGCGGTGATTTTTTCTCTGTTGATCGCCAGAACTTTATCGCCGGTTTTGGCAGTATATTGGCTGAAACCGCAGTCACAGGCAAAAATGACGAAACAAAAGCGACCGATCGAGAACGCCTATCGACGGCTCTTAAACTGGTCACTGCGTCATCGTTTGCTGGTCATTGCTATTGCCCTAATTACCTTTTTGGCGGGTATTGCCCTGATTCCTTTTATTTCTAGGGGATTTATTCCCCGACTCGATCGCGGCGAGTTTAATCTAGTTTATACGTCTCCTTTGCCGAAAATAACGCAAATTAGCCCTAATAAACCGACGGCTAAGAGTTCTAGCGATAGTTTCGCTTGGATTTCCCAGTTAGCGAGTTCTCCCGAAAGTTTTCTCCTGCGTCGCACTGTCCGGGATGGCAGCAAATTAGAAGCGCCGATTTTGCAGGATGGGGAAGTGGAATCGACTTTTATGATCGCCGGTTTACGGGGTGAGCCGAATCGGGGCAAAATTCACGTTACACTGAAGAGCGATCGTAAATCTCACACCAGTGCGGTGCAGCAACGGATTCGGGAAATTTTACCGCCAATTAGAGGGGTGAATGTCAGTGTCGAGGACATTCCTTTTGTGCAGACGGAAGCGGAAAAGCCGATCCAAATTGCGATTAAAAGCGATAATTTGCAGCTATTGCGCGATAGTGCCGAGAAATTGCGGGTTGAGGCTGCTAAAATCGCCGGGTTAAAGGATATTTCCCTATCATCTAGATTAAATGAGCGGGGGGATTTTTTGGCGATCGAGCGTTTAAATGGTCAACAGGCGATTTTTCTCAGTGCTAATCTCAGTCCGGATTTAGGATTAGAAGATGCGGCGATTAAAATTGAAGGGATTCCTTTACCGGAAGGGATAACTTTACAGCGTTGGGGTACTTCTTCTCAAAGTAGTGATGTTTTGGGCAGTTTTGGTCGCACTTTAATCCTAGCGACAATTTTAATGTTAGGAGTTTTATGGCTATTATTCAGAAGACTGCTAGAAACTATCGTCATCGCTTTATGTTTACCTTTAGCGATTGTGGGGGCAATGTTGGGGTTATTGGTAACGGGTAGTGAGTTTAGTATGATTTCTCTGATCGGGTTTATCTTCCTCTTGGGATTACTTGATAAAAACGCTGTGTTATTGCTGGATTATACTAACCAATTGCGTCAACAGGGTTGGAGTCGGGAGCAAGCGGTTTTAGAAACGGGAATGATTAGGTTAAGACCGATTTTAATGACCACTTGTTCGACAATTTTAGGCATGATTCCGATCGCTTTGGGATTGGGTACTGGTGCGGAATTGCGGCAACCCATGGCGATGGTAATTGTGGGAGGTTTAGTCACTTCTTCCCTGTTGAGTTTAATTGTTGTGCCTGTGTTATATCTAAGTTTAGAGGATGTTTGGAACCAGATTAAAGCCGGTCAAAAGTAGCTAGTTTTACCGTTTTGGCTTCTGATTGCTATAGAGTCGTTTGAATTCTTTTTGTTGTTGATTATGATCGACAATTGGCTCAGGATAACCACAACGATGTCTTTCTAAACGGGGGATTTTCCCGGTTACTAAATATTCCGTATCTACGGAGGCTAATTCCGGCAACCATTGACGAATATATTCCCCTTCTGGATCGAATTTTTGTGTCTGACTAGCGGGATTAAAAATTCTTAAAGGTTTCGGATCCATGCCACTAGAGGCACTCCACTGCCAACCACCATTATTAGCGGCTAAATCACCATCAAAAAGTTTCTGCATGAAGTATTTTTCGCCTTTTTGCCAGTTAATAATTAAATCCTTGGTTAAAAAACTCGCCACGATCATGCGACAACGATTGTGCATCCATCCCGTTTCATTTAATTGTCGCATCGCCGCGTCAACGATCGGATAGCCAGTTTTTCCCTCACACCAAGCTTGAAAATGTTCTTCGTTATCCTGCCAAGGAAAATGACGAAATTCTGTTCTATAAGCACCGACCGCCAATTCTGGGAAAAAATAGAGACAATGCTGGTAAAATTCCCGCCAGGCTAACTCTTGCTGCCAAGTGATAATACTATCTTTTGCTTCCTGGGCGCGGCAATTTTCTAATAACTCTAGGGTTGCCGTCCAAATTGTGCGGATGCCAATCGCGCCAAATTTTAAAGCGGCACTCAAGCGCGAGGTGCCATCAACAGCGGGGAAGTTACGATCTTCTTGATAATTGTTAATAACCCCTTGACAAAATTCTTCTAATCTGCTACTAGCGGCTTTTTCTCCGGGGGTGAGGGGTAAGGGATTTTGCCAAGTAAAACCTAAATTTTCTAGGGTTGGTAAATTAATGGTTTCTGCGAGTTTCTCCCCCTCATTTTCCTCTAATCCTTGCAGGTTTTCTAGGGTTGTGGGGCTGGCTTTGGCTAATTGGCTCCAATTTTTCCAAAAAGGAGTATATACGGTGTAGGGACTTTTTGAGAGGGTGAGGACTTGTCCTGGAGGGTGGAGAAGTTGATCCCAGAAGGTTTCTACCTCAATTCCTTTTGTTTGTAAAGCGGCAATTACCTGTTGATCCCGTTGACGCGCATAGGGTTCGATATCGAGGTTAAAAAAAACTGCTTTTGCCGATAAATTGCCAGCTAAGTTGACGAGTGTTTGACTGGGGTTGCCGCGAATAATCAGTAATTGACTACCTTTTTGGCGATAATTTTTTTCTAATTCCTCTAGACAACCGAGGAGATAGGCAACTCTAGCAGGGGCGATATCATCCCCTTCTAAAATAGCAGGATCGAGGCAGAAAACCCCGATAATTTTCGGACTACGCTCCCTAGCTTTACTCAGTCCAATATTATCCGAGAGACGTAAATCGCGACGATGCCAGAAAAGGATTAGATTTGACATAAAGTAAGGTGATGAGAAGATTATCAGGGGCGAGATTATTGGGGTGCAGTTAAGAACAAATTCAAGTCAAAAATACTCTTTCTGTAATTATAAGACAGTGGATCAAGAATAACTGTCTAATTGGGTGCATCTCATTTTTGTAAATCTACTGAGTTGGGATTTTTAAAGGGAAACTATCTTCTAAAGTTGGTCATTACTTCCGATTTTATCACTCAATCCAAGCCTTTGGGGGGTAGAACCCCCCAAACCCCCCGTTGGGGGCGTGGCGCCGCCCCCAAACCCCGGAGCGCATTAGTTTTTCGGTGGGATGCTTACAGGCAGCTGCTGATATATTTGTAATAATTTAAGAGTCACTAATAATTGCTGATTGTCCGTATTTTTGCAGATGTGAGATGCACCCGTCTAATTTTACAATCTAGCTGTGATTATCAGTTAATTTATTGACAAAATCTCGATGTTCTGCTGTTTCTAACCCCCGCTGCAAAATCACTAAAACTTTTCCTAAGTCGCCCATTAATAAAGCGTTTTTATCTAGCCATAAACCGGGGAAGATTTGGGAGCGTATTATGCCATCACTATCGGTTTCTAGTTTAATATATTCTCCTGCCTGTAGCCGAAACCAATCAAATTCTTGTTCATAAAACCGCCAGACTAGGTATTCTTGGACTTGATTGCGACGGTAAACATTTAATTTTTGATGCACATCGTAGGAAGCACTAGAAGCGGCAATTTCGACAATTAATTCCGGCGCGCCTTCTACATAATCATCTTGACTAATTGTCGATTGTCCTCCCTTGTCAATTCTTAATAGGGCATCCGGTTGGGGTTCGTTATCAATATCTAATCTCACGGTGGCATTATCACCCAATCTAACACCGGGAGTCGCCGCTTTATAGAGAGCTAACCATCCGATCATATTAGCATGAGGCTCGGCGTGACTTTCAAATCTGAGGGGAGATGCCATATAAACAATTCCTTCAATTAATTCCGCTTTTTTGAGATGGGGCATCCCTTGATAACGTCGTTCAAATTCCCATCGAGTTAATTTATCGCCGTTTTCTAGGGTAGGAATTGTTAAAGAAGCAGCTATTACTGGGGTAGTTGTCATAATTTTTCTCTTTTCACCCGTCTTCTAGGTAAGTGTTTCTAATTAAATAGAAGATAGATTTTGCCTTTGATCCCCCTGCCCCCCTTATTAAGGGGGGTGCCGATAGGCGGGGGGATCCCCCCTGCCCCCCTTGATAAGGGGGATGTCTGACAATTTTTAATACCTACCTACTTAGTTAATCTTTGCCCGCTATCGGATCGGGATTTTTTCCTGATCTTCCATTATTATAACACCCATCGGTAGGGTGTGTTAAAGTAGCTCAACACACCCACAAAAATCAATTAGAAGTCAATAAATAATCCATTAATTTGATCAGAGTTGCTGCCCCCATTTTATCTACTCGCTCAGTGATATCATTAAGAGAAACAAAGGGCTTCTCCTTTAGAAAATTTGCGGTAACTGTTCTATTTATTCCCGCCTTTTTAAGTTGATTCGCATCACAGGTATTCAAAAGCTCTAAAATCGACTTAGAAGGAGGAGGAGGAGGAGAAATAATAATTTTTTCTTCCAGTCTTTTGATTTCTTTTTGGTACTCCTCTCGGATTGCTTGTAACTGGGTTTCTAATCGTTTTTCCAGATTACTCATCCTCAATCCTAGAGGATTATCTATTATTTTATCTGGAGATAATAACTGCATTTGCTGTAAAGCGATATTCTCCGCTTCTTTATCAACTACAAAAGCGTTAATCATCTCGATGTCAGGAACTTTCTTATTAGCGATGACAGAAGCATAATATTCTAAATCTCCACTGATAATATTATAACGTTCATCAACTTTTTTATTATCAGCTTTTTTGAGAATAGCAGGGCGAATAAGTCCACCCATTTCAATAATAAGATTGGCTAAATTCTCCAATTCAGTTTCGGAGAAGGTTTCTCTGGGAACGGAAGGATTAATATCAGTAATATCGACTCGTAAAAATTTCCACATTTATTTAACTCCTATTTTAGCTAAAACTTCCAATGCTAAGGCTTCAAATTCTGCTGCTGATACTCCCGCATCAGCTTGATGTTCCGCATAATCAATTATAGATTGGGGGGCAGGAATTTCTAAATCTCCCACGGTAACGTATTGATTTATACAGCGAGATAAAGGCATTCTTTCCGAGATAGTTGATTCCATCAAGGGTAAACTATATTTGTCTGGAATCACTTGTTTTTGTTTGGGAAAATTATATTTTAAGTATTGAGCGTGGGTAGAAATTTTGGAAGGTAAAACGCCTAAAATTTGTAGTGTTGGTTTACCCAAATCTCCACGACTTTCATTAATTTCTTCTTGAACAAAGTTTTTAACGCTATCTAATCCTTGATTAGAAAATGGTTTAAGATCAGAAGGAATTATCAGATAATCAGCTGCAATTAAAGCAATGCGTGCATATAAATCAAGTGCGGGAGGTGCATCAATAATTACAATATCGTATTGATTATTTACTTTCTCTAATTTTCTTGCCAATCTAGCAAATACCGCCGCATTATCTTTAATTTTAGCTTGGTTAGCAATTAAAGATATGTGAGAGGGAATAACATCAATTTCTGGATGATTGAATCCTTGGGACTTTCTGACGATATTCTCAATAAAAATGCGGTTACTGTTATCTAGCAAATGAAAGACATTTTTATCTTTTAAATCATCGTCATCATCGAATTGAAACTTAATTAAACCAACGGCAAAGGTACTATTAGCTTGAGCATCAATATCAATTAATAATACTCGCTTGCCTTTTTTACTCAAAGCTGCCGCTAGATTGGTAGCGACGGTGGTTTTACCAACACCACCTTTATGATGATAAATTGCGATGGTTTTCATGGGATTTTTGTTGTTGATTGTTGGAGAATTGAGCGGTTGAATACCTAAAGATAAGGTTTCGTAGCCAATCAGAGATTTTAACTGTTCTAAGTGAGAGGCAATTTCTAACCCAGAACATCTAAAAACTAAATAAATTTTATCGGGTTTCCTTTGATAAAGTAGAATCTCATCACCATTGGTTAATAATCCCCACTGCACTTTAAAGTAGTTGAGATAATAACCTAAGCGGTGACGATGATTGATCAGCTTTTCTCTGGGGTTTTTAGCTTCGATAACTAGACAGTGAGAGGATAAAAAATGCTTTTTGTTGATAGGTTTTTGAGCGGAAACAAGGAAATCTAAGCGTACTTTACCGAAGCTAACTTGTTGATACCAATGTTCGGCATTGTAGCCTAGTTTTGGGAGTAAATACTGGACGATTAATTTACTCTCCACTTCCCTTTCGTTATGACAATGGCTAGGATTGAAAGTCACACATTTGAGGAAATACTTAAGAACAACTTATTGTTAGTTTAAATGATGACAGCCCTTCTCGTCAAGGTGAAGCACAGACTAAATCCTTACTTAATCGGGTATTTCAGCTGCAAGAACGAACCCCATCTATCCCAGAAAAGCTACATATTGAGATGAATATCAGTTAATTTACGGGTTTATTGCAGTAGGATGTTTATCTAAAAACCATCCTACTGACAGCTTCAATTAATTGAACTGCATAATTTTCTCGGCTACTTTCTGGGAAATAAAAGGTAAAATTGAGCGATTTTGACTGTTATCTTTTCCCTCGGTAAATACCACCAAAAGATAGGGAGTATGATGGGGAATTTCAATATAGGCTGCATCGTGACGTACTTGACTTGTCCAACCAGCTTTTGACCAAATTTGACTATTTTCTGGTAATCCTTGTCCCAAAAATCCTAAGATTTGTGTATCATCTCCTTGACTTGTCCAATCAGCAGGATTAAGACTTCGTTTTAGTAAAGACATCATTATTTGAGAACGTTGGGAAGAAACCGCAATCCCCCCGATAATAGTATGGATTAAACGCGCCACTGCATTGCTAGTTAACATATTGCGATTCTCCATTAATTCCCCTAAAAAAGCGCGTTCACGTCCATAGGGACCATCGGACCAAGTTTTTTGATTAACGTTAATTGTCGCTAATTCCGGCCAATTTAGGGATTGAAAATAACGATTAACTATGTTGCGTTGTTGCTTCCAAGTTTCAAAGGGACCGGCGGCAATTTCTGGACCGCTAGTGGTTCCCGTGACCAGATCTACAACTAAACTGGTAGCATCATTACTAGAGTCAACAATCATGTCACGAATGGCGCGATTTAATTCGGTGCTTTCGGCAATCATTCCCCCCTCTAACCACTCATGAATTGCTACTAGATAAAATAATTTCACTAAACTAGCGGGATAGGTTCTTTCTTGTCCGCGATAGCTAAATCCGCGGGGGGAATATTTCCAGAATTCTTCGTGGGAAATTGCTCCCCCCGTGTTGACGATAACGGGAGGATCATATACTATCCAAGTTAGGGCAATTTGTTCTTGAGCTAATTGGGTAAATTCTCGCCAAGTTGTTTCTAAAATATCTGTGCCTAACTGTTGGAGGTGGTCTTCAGTATGAAAAAAGTTCATAGGTGTGCTGCAAAGTCAAGAGTTAGAAGGTGGATAAATTCTTGAGTCGGCAATTCTCATTTTACGGTAAAATTTACCGATAATTAATTATTTGATCGCTTCTGAGTTTAATGTTTATATCTACCGATGAGGTTCATCTCTATTTTATCAGTCTCGATCCCTCTGGGGATAGACTAGAAAAACTGGCTTCTTTGCTCTCGGAAGATGAAATAATTAGAGCTAATCGTTACCATTTTCCCCAACACAAGCGGCGTTTTTTGGTGGCTAGGGGATGTTTACGGGAGATTTTAGGGTCATATTTGGCGATAAGTCCCGAAAAAATCGAGTTTATCTACGGTGAACGGGGAAAACCGAGTATTAACTACCAATTGCAGTTTAATCTCTCCCATTCCGAGGAGATGGCCATCTGTGGCTTGACTTTAACCGCTCGCATTGGGGTAGATTTAGAGAAAATGCGCCAGATGAAAGATTTAGATAGCTTGACAAAAAGGTTTTTTTGTGCTAGGGAACACGAGCTTGTTGAAAAGTCCGCAGAGAAGGAAAAGTTATTTTTTCAGTTATGGACGGCAAAGGAGGCTTATTTAAAGGCACTGGGAACGGGAATTAGCGGGGGACTCGATCGAGTGGAAGTGGGCCTTAATCCCTTAAAATTAGACAATGTGGCGGGGGAATGGCAATTATGGACAGCAGCAATCGGCGATAATTATCGAGCGACGGTGGTTATCGAAGGAAGCGATCGAGTGATTAAAACCTTTGGCCTTTCTGATCTATGATTAATTGGGGAGTTAATTGCCTTGAGAAATTCAGTAATTATTCCTAGCTATCTCAAAAAGCTTGCCCTTAATTATTACTTAACCTTGTTTTCTCTATGCGAATTGCTCTTTTTACAGAAACTTTCTTACCGAAAATTGATGGCATTGTCACCCGTCTTAAACATACCGTTGAACACCTACAAAGATTAGGTCATCAGGTATTGGTTTTCTCTCCTGATGGCGGTTTAAAGGAATACAAAGGTGCTAAGATTCATGGGGTTACAGGGATTCCCTTACCCCTATATCCGGAATTAAAAATGGCTTTCCCCCGGCCTTCAGTCGGTCAAGCTTTAGAGAGGTTCAAACCTGATATTATTCATGTGGTTAACCCCGCTGTTTTAGGATTGGGAGGCATTTATTTTGCTAAAACGATGAACATTCCCCTCGTCGCTTCCTATCATACCCATCTCCCCCAATACCTACAACACTACGGGTTAGGTTCCCTAGAAGGAATACTCTGGGAATTATTAAAATTGGCCCACAATCAAGCAAGTTTAAATCTCTGCACTTCCACTGCTATGGTGCAAGAATTATCTAGTCGTGGCATTGAAAAGGTAGAGCTTTGGCAAAGGGGAGTCGATACGGAATTATTTCAACCTCATTTAAAATCCCCGGCTATGAGACTGAAATTATCCCAAAATAACCCCGATAGTCCTCTCTTATTATACGTTGGTCGAGTGTCGGCCGAAAAAGAAATTGATCGCATTAAACCAGTATTAGAAGCGATTCCCGAAGCAAGATTTGCCATTGTGGGAGACGGTCCCCATCGGGAAGCTTTAACAAGTCATTTTGCCGACACAAATACCCATTTTGTCGGTTATTTACAGGGGTTAGAATTAGCCTCCGCTTTTGCTTCCGCAGATGCTTTTCTTTTTCCCTCACGCACAGAAACCCTCGGTTTGGTACTCTTAGAATCCATGGCTGCCGGTTGTCCGGTGGTGGCGGCAAATTCGGGGGGAATTCCCGATATTGTCACCGATGGAGTTAATGGTCATCTCTTCGATCCTAGGGATGAAAAAGGTTTAATTAGTGCCACCTGGAGATTACTAACCGCCAAGGCAGAAAGAGAGGAATTACGACGAAATGCGCGCCTAGAAGCGGAAAAATGGGCATGGCAAGCGGCCACCAAACAGTTATTAAATTACTATCACCAAGTTTTGAAGAATAATTCTGTGGCTTTTGCCGCTTAATTGTTGTCAAAATACTCGAATTTAATTGCAAAAACCTTGACCTATTGTAACTTTTATGGCCAGCGCACCCAGTACCACCTTAGATAAATCTACCCAAGTTGTCAAAAAGACTTATCCCAACTATAAAGTTATTGTTCTCAACGATGACTTTAACACCTTCGATCATGTGGCCAATTGTTTAATTAAATATATCCCGGATATGACTACCGATCGAGCTTGGGAATTAACTAATCAAGTTCACTACCAAGGACAGGCAATTGTCTGGACCGGTCCCCAAGAACAAGCGGAACTTTATCACCAACAATTGCGACGGGAAGGATTAACCATGGCTCCCCTAGAGGCCGCATAATTATGAATAATGGTCGCTTAGTTTGGAATCATTCTACTCATATTCCGGGGTTGATTGCGGTATTAGAAAAGTTAATTACCTATCAAGGAATCACCACTGTCACCCCGGGGGTACTTTCTCGCTCAAAAGGTCATTGTCCGCGATTACAATTGCGGATATCAGTGCCGATTCGTGGTGGTTTTAAGCTGATTGCGAGGACAGGAAAAAGTGTGCAGGAAGTCTTTGTTATTACCGATTTAAACCAAGAGGATTTAGCCATGACTATCCAAGCTTGTTTAGGAAAATAACTGTCGTGGGTGCGTTATTGAAAGGCTGCTGGTTACTAATCATTGTTTTTCTGTTTTTCTGTGTACATTCTCTCCCTAGTTTGGCAGTAATGGATAGAGTTCCTTTAACAGTAACTTTATTGCAGGAACGTTTAAGCGCACCCGTCCTTAAAGAAGGGATGACTACCATTGATTTAGCCAATTTAGTTATCGATATCCGCGATGAAAATAAGGAGCTGCAAGAACAATTTTATCAACAAATTCAAGGTCAAATTAATCGCGCTAAACAACCCCTAGGTTTAGATTTTAGTAATTCCTTAATTCAAGGCAATTTTATCGCTTCCCGTCTGGGTTTACCGACTCCTTTAACAAAAGTGGCTCTCGCTACCCTATTATCACCCACGGAAGAACAGTTATTACAACAGGACGAAAATTTTTTATTCGATAGCGATGAACCAGTTTTTAATGTCACAGTATTTCGCGGACTGGTGAAGTTGCAGGGAACCGTATTTATGGGAGAAGTGGACTTTTCTAAGACTTTTTTTCTGCAAATTGTCGAAGCAATGGAAGCAAAATTTAGTCGTGAAAGTAATTGGTTAGAATCTCGTTTTGCTAGGGTAGCGAAATTTACCAAAGCCACTTTTATGGGAGATGTAAATTTTAGTCAAAGTCAATTTTTAAATAAAGCTATCTTTCGCACGGCCCATTTTAAAAGTATTAGTAATTTCCATCGTAGTCATTTTACTGCCGAAGCTTATTTTGATAAAACTAAATACGATAAACCCGCAGATTTTACCCGTACTTTCTGGGAAAAAGAAGCCAATTTTTCCCAAAGTCAATGGCGAGATCGTCCGCTATTTTCTAAGAGTAGATTTTTAAGTTTATTAACCTTTAGAAATGCCACTTTTGAAAAATCAGGCGCTTTCCGGTCTAGTTATTTTAATGGTGTGGTTAGTTTTCAAGATGTGAAACTTTTAGATCAGGTAGATTTTAGTAATTCCACTTTTACTAAAAATAGTTATTTAAGTGTATCAGGATTAGCCTTTGATTCAGATAAAGCGAAAATCCTGGGAGATAGAGGCGTAATTGGTCAAGCAATTTATTTACCAACCTTAACAGGAAATGAAACAGTTTTAAGAAATTTAGTTCGTAATTTTCGCTCCCTAGAACAAATTGCTGATGCCAATCAAATTGAATACAAAACCGAAAGATTAAGGTTTCAACAGTTAAAACAAAAACTGAATAATATCTCAATTATTCGCCTAATTAACCTCACTTGGTTAGCTGATTTTCTGCATACTTCTTTCCTTGCTTTACTATTACTCTTAAGTCAAGATGGTACGAATTTTAGTTTAGTTTTCGGTACAGGAATCATAATTTTTGCCTATTTTGGCTGCTTATTTTGGTTAATTGATCGCGTGCGTCGTCTTACTCCTAAACCAGTAATTCCTAATCGTTATGAAATCTTTTGTATGCTAACCAGCTATATTATTCTCACCCTTTCCGGTGTGTTTAATATCCTGCAATCTGCCAGTCGTCCCCTGCTAACTTTAACAGCTATTGCCTTAATTCTTGTCCCCTTGCCCCTAATTTTAGTTATCGAACTTTATCGTCGGGGACGCTATCACGATTTAATGGATAGTTCCTATTTTCTGCAAGATGGTAGTATGCGACAATTACGCTTATTAATCACCCGTTTACCCGTGGTTCCCGAATTTCCCCTCTTTCGCGATCGTTATACTCCTATTCCTTGGCAAAAGCGTTGGAATTGGTTAAATTATTACGATTTGAGTCTCAATAATTTGCTAAAATTAGGCTTTAATGATTGGCGAGTTCGCGATCAAGAATTACCCCCTATCATTTCTTTTTTAGTTTGGTATCAATGGGGTATCGGTATCTTTTATATCACTCTCCTCCTCTGGACCCTCTCGCGCACGATTCCAGGGTTAAATCTCTTGATTTATTTAAAATAAACTGTAATTGGCCAGATTTAGATGTAGATTTAAGCACAGATAGCAAAGCTTTTAACTTAGTGTCAGCAGAAGTCCCTCGCTTTTAGTGATCGGATGAATGTTGACACTAAATTAAAATACACCAACAGCCGCCTAAGCCCCGACTAGGTTATACTTCATCTTTATGAGAAATGCTCTAATAAACCTAAAGTTTTTAAATTGAATAATCGATAAATTTCTCACTTTTATTGTCAAAATCAGTGAGTAAGGTCGCTTTTCTTGGTTTTAAATTTACCGTTTGTTCTGGTTGTAACTGTAATTGCTTGTACTCCTCACGATTGAGATAAGCCACCACCATTTCCCCATCAGCTAACATTAATTCTACTTGTATTTCCCAGCCTAAATGAATAACTCTTTTCACCACTGCCCAACTATTCAATCCATCTTGACTCGGCATAATTTCGAGGTCGTGGGGACGGATAAAAACGGTGGAATTATGACCCTGATGATGTCCATTTCCTAATCCTGCTAAACTGGGTAAGATATTCACTTCCCCAATAAATTGCATCACAAAAGGTGTGGCAGGATGATCATAAATTTCGGCAGGAGAACCCACCTGTTCAATTTTACCATGATTCATCACGACAATCGTATCGGCTACTTCCATTGCTTCCTCTTGATCGTGGGTAACAAAAACACTGGTAACGTGAACTTCTTCGTGTAAATTTCTCAGCCATACCCTTAATTCTTTTCTAACTTTTGCATCTAAAGCCCCAAAGGGTTCATCTAATAATAATACATTCGGTTGAATGGCTAAAGCTCGCGCTAAAGCTACTCTTTGCCGTTGTCCTCCCGATAATTGGGCGGGATAGCGATCACCTAATCCTTGTAATTGAATTAATTCTAATAATTCCTCAACTTTTTTCTTAATTACTGGCGATTTTTGCTGGCGAATTTCTAGGCCAAAAGCAATATTTTGACGAACAGTTAAATGTTTAAATAGGGCATAATGTTGAAAAACAAAGCCGATATTTCTCCGTCTAGGATCCACATGGGTGGTATCTTGTCCATTAATAATAATCGCGCCACTGTCGGGAGTTTCTAATCCCGCAATTGAGCGTAACAAGGTAGATTTTCCCGATCCCGATGGTCCGAGGAGGGCGACTAATTTACCTTCAGGAATGGTTAAATTGATATTATCTAAAGCTTGAAAATTGCCGAAACGTTTGGAAACTTGGTGGATGGTAATACTCATAGTTTTTAGGTTTTTTGTAGTTAGGTAAGTAGGTGGGTGGAATTAAATATAAGATGAACGTAGGTTGGGCTGAAGTATGAAACCCAACGCCTGCTCATATTTTTAGGTTAATTGTAGTTATTTAGTGTGAATTTTGTGGACGGTTTTACGTTCGAGAATTTCTTTGATAATTAAAGTAACTCCCGCTAGTAAAGCTAGAATAGCCGCCGCACTAAAAGCGGCAGGAGTGAGATAATTTTTATAAGCCTGTTCTACGAAAATTGGCAGGGTAGCAGTTCTCCCTAAAATACTGCCAGAAACCACAGAAACCGCCCCAAATTCTCCCATCGCCCGGGCATTAGTTAACAGCACTCCGTACATCAATCCCCAACGAATATTGGGTAAAGTTATGCGCCAGAAAATCTGCCAATCACTTGCCCCTAAAGTGCGCCCCGCTTCCTCTTGTTCCAAACCAATTTCTTCTAAGACTGGGATAACTTCTCTAGCCACAAAAGGCATAGTAACAAATATAGTTGCTAATACCATTCCGGGTAAAGCAAAAAGTATTTTTATATCGAAAAATTCTAAGAAAGGACCTAACCAACCATTGCGCCCATAGAGCAGTACAATCATTAAACCCGCTACCACGGGAGAAACGGCAAAAGGTAAGTCAATTAAACTAATTAATAACGTTTTGCCACGAAATTGATTGCGAGCAATTACCCAGGCTGCACAAAGTCCAAAAATTGTGTTTAAAGGTACAGTAATTAGGGCGATAATTACTGTTAATTTCACGGCTTCGATAAAGTCAGAAGTTCCCGCCGCTTCTAAAAAAGCTTGGAATCCATTGCGAAAAGCATAGTAAAATACTGCCGCAGCCGGAATAAAAAGCAAGAAGGCAAGATAGACAAGGGCGACGATAATTAGTAGGGGTTTGTAATCCCGTTCTTTCGTTTTAGTTAAGGCTTTTGGATTCTGCATTTTTGATCTGTCTCCAGTCATACTCTAATGTTTTTTACTCTTTACTTAACTCTGTATTTTTGCCCCCATTGTTGCAGGAAATTAATTACTACCAACATGAACAAAGAAACCAGTAATAAAACCATGCCGATTACTGTTGCCCCTGTGTAATCATATTCCTCTAGTCTTTGGAAGATTAAAACTGGGGCAATTAAGTCCTTAAAGGGGATATTAGAGGAGATAATTACTACGGAACCATATTCACCGATCGCTCTGGCAAAACCGAGGGCAATTCCTGTTAAAATAGCGGGTAGTAGTGGAGGAAAAATAACTCGCCAGAAGATTTGCCAAGAGGAAGCACCGAGGGATAAAGCCGCTTCTTCTACCTCTTTTTCCATTTCCTGTAAAACCGGCTGTAAGGTGCGGACAATGAAGGGTAAAGCGATAAATAACATCGCCACAAAAACCCCTAAAATGGTAAAGGATATTTTAATACCAAAGGGGGCCAAAAATTGACCGAGCCAACCGTTATCACTGTAAACTGTGGCTAGGACTAAACCAGCAACAGAAGTGGGTAAAGCAAAGGGCAAATCCACACAAGCATCGACAATTTTTTTACCAGGGAATCGATAACGCACTAATACCCAAGCGATAATAGTGCCAAAAACTCCGTCAATTAATCCGGCGATTAGGGAAGTAAAAAAAGTGACTTGGTAAGCGGATAAAGAAATCGGTAAAGTGGCAATGCGCCAAAATTCGGCAAAACCAAGAGTTAGGGATTTAGCAAATAGTGCCGCTGCTGGTAAAACCAACAAAACCACTAGATAACTAATGGTAATTACCCAAGGAATAGAAACTTTTTTCAGGGGTTGACTGGGAGATAAAGATAATTGTGGGTTAGCCATTGTTAATTATTGCTAGAGATTACCAATTGTCCGCTTCTTCAAGAACTTGTGCTGAATCATACCAAACTTCTACATCTAAATCTGCCAGATAGGAAAGGGCATTTTCTATCCCTTGGGAGTTGCCTTGTAGTTGTAGATCGAACCAGCCATCTTGATTATTATTGGCAGCTAACAAAGCGGAAAATATATTCACTTTTAGACCGGGAAAAGACCCTAAACGTGCTATAATTGGCTCGTTAATATATTGTTTGGGAACCCGAATTTTTATTCTTCGGGACGTGGCGCGATCGAGTCCTGATTGATCGAGATGTAAGTCACTTTGGGGATGATTAATAGTTTGCCATTGAGGTTGATTATCCATGGTTTTTCTCCTTTAAGATTTACCAGCTTTAGTCAGAATTTTATCGAACAAGCCTCCATCATCAAAGAATTGTTTTTGTACCTTATCCCAACCGCCTAAATCCTGCACGGTAAAGAGATTTTTTATCTGAGGAAATTTACTCTCAAACTCTTTAACTACCGTCGGTTCAACGGGACGAAAACCCACCTGAGCAAATTCTCTTTGGGCTGCGGGAGTAAATAAAAACTGCACAAAAGCCTCGGCCACTTTTCTCGTACCTTTTTTATCCACATTAGCATCGACAACCGCCACGGGATTATCAATAGAAATGTTGTAATCGGTGGGAACAGTGTAAGCTAACTTCTCACCTTTTTGATTAGCGAGAATCATCTCGTTTTCGTAATTAATTAGCACATTTCCCTGGCCCTGTTTAAAAAATACATCACTAGATTCGCGAGCATCTCTAGGTAAAACTGGCGCATTTTTAAACACTTTTTCGACAAAAGTTTCCGCCTCTTGTTCACTGCCTCCCGCTTGCGTCACCGAACCCCAAAGAGCGAGAAAATTCCAGCGCGCTCCGCCAGAAGTCTTGGGATTAGCGGTAATAACTTTAATATTATCCTTGGCTAAATCTGACCATTTATTAATTTTAATATTGGCATCACGAGGAACAAAAGCCACCACAGACTTATGAACAATAGAGTCATTCGGAGCTTCTTTTTCCCAACCGGGTTGAATTAATCCCGCTTGCTCAATTTTCTTGGTATCCAAAGCTAAAGCCAACGCTACCACATCCGCTTCTAAACCATCGATAACGGCACGAGTTTGGGAACCGGAACCACCATAACTCTGTTCAAAAGTTACCTTTTGCCCCGTTTTTTGTTGCCATTCCTCGACAAATTTGGGAATGATTTTTTCGTAGGCGCTTTGGGTGACAGCATAGGAAACAAGCGTCACAGTCACGGGTTTTTGGCTGTCATTGCCGCTATTGGTGGGGGATGGGGTGCAAGATACCAGCGTTCCCCCCGTCAGGACAGTTGCCACGAGTAGGGATAAACAAGACTGGGATGACTGCATCGGCGGCGCTCCTAAGCTTTACTCTGAGGTTGTATCTGTTTTCAGGTCTGGTTTAATCCTACAGCACAGGAAACAAAATTTCAATACATTTATAAAACAAATTGGGAATAAGGTGATAACAAGGGAAACTGTGAGAAGATGGAATCAGTGCTACATCTAGGTTTGAGACTATGGGCAAGAGCGTCAAAGCCAAAAAAACAACCCTCCTACAACAACTGATTAACCAGAGTTTTCTCTTTCGCGGACTAGAGGAGGCTTGGTTAAGTCAGTATCTCGATGCCGACAATCTCAAGCTAGAGACGCTATTTTCCAATCGTCCCGTCTATACGGCTTTTCTCCCCGATGAATTTCTAGATGTTTTGTATGTGATTTTGGATGAGGGTGTAATCGTCGTCCGCAGCACTCCCCTCGACCGGATTATTGCCATTACCTACCCTGGCGGCTGTTTTGGTATGAGGAGTTTACCCTTTAGTTATGGTTTAGCCAGTCGCGCCTTTCCCTGTTTGGTGGAATCCTATAAAACTACCCACGTCCTGAAAATTCCCTTATCGGCACTAGAAAAGATTTACAACGATAACGAAAGTTTTCGTCAACGGTACTGTTTTTTATTTGAATTACAGCAAAAATTCGAGTATCATTTGCTTAATTGCAGTAGCTATCCACCCCAAGCTGTAGCCACTTTACTGAGAGCTTTAATCTATCAAGAAAGAGAATTAGGCAGTCAACCGAGTGCCGAAAATATCTATACTTTTGATTTATCCGTCGATGTGATTGCTCGCGCTTGTCAACTCAATCAACGCACCGTGGAACAGGTATTAAAAGGATTGCAAACCGTGGGATTAATTGCCTCAGAATCGACGGGGGATTTAATTCGGGTACTGGATGCCGAGGGTTTAAAAGAAGTGTACAGTGCCACCAGAGATAAAGTTAATTGGTGGCCTCTAAAGTAAGGTTTGCTGAATAAATCTAAAAACCTTGTTGTATAAGACTTTTAGACTTTTTTCCCCTCAAAAAGTGCCAGCCATTGGAGTGGTCGGGGCGAAAATTCCGGGACTTTTTCCCTGAAAATTAGGTAATTGACCCCCTGAAAATGGGTAAAACCCTACACCCCACACCCCACACCCCACACCCCACACCCCACACCCTGCCCCCACGCAAAACTTTTTGCTGCAAACCCTATTTATTATTGCAATTGACAGCGCTTTAAGGCATCTTCGGCAGCCGCTTTGGTGGCATCCTGTTTCCGTTTACCTTTACCTGTACCGTAGAGAAGATGATTAACCCGCACTTCGGCAGTAAATTCCCTAGCGTGGGGGGGTCCTGTAACATCAATGATCGCATATTCTGGATTAGAGGCGAAATTAGCCAGCGCCCACTGTTGAAAGAGATTTTTGGCATCGATAAAAGATGGCGATTCCGATTGTTGAGAGACTAAATGAGAGGCAACAGGGATAAAAAGCTGGTGCAAATAGTTTTTAACCGCATTTAACCCCGAATCTAGATAATAAGCCCCAATTATCGCTTCAAAAGTGTCTGCTAATAGGGTAGGATTTGATCGCCCCTGATCTTTAATTGCTCCCTTGCCTAAACGCATTAACTCCCCCAGGCCGATTTCAATGCCAAATTGCGCTAATTGTTCTTCTTTGACCAAATTTGACCGCAAACGGGTTAATTCTGCCTCGTTCATGGCGGGATATTTTTGATACAATAGTTCGCCCACCAAAAAAGCCAAAATCGCATCGCCCAAAAATTCTAGGCGCTCGTTATTTTCCGTCAATTGGGACTGTTCATTGACATAGGAACGATGGGTTAAAGCTTGGGTGAGAAGGAGAGCATTTTGAAAAGGAGGCAAACAAGACATTACAGAAATGATCAAGTCAAGAGCATTTCTGATCTTAATCCGACCCAACCTCGAATAGATGAGACGAACGATCCTTTTTTTACTGTTTTTTCCGGCTAGTTTAGGCATAATCTCCCAAATCTTCTCACCAGAAAACCTATCCGCTGCTATTCTTGCCCTAGGTACCCTGGTGATGTGCATGGAACAGGCACGCATGGCAGCAGTAGATATGGCAGAAATTGCCCAATTTCAGCAAAAAACCAGCGATCCTCGCCTTGATCGCTTTTTTATAGTTACAATTAGTACAATTGTTTTAGAATTATCGGGCTTTTATCTGGCTGCCCTGTGGATAGGATGGGGAGCTTTAATAGTTTTAGTCAGTCAAATTTGGTTTCATTGTTTAGCCAAAATTCAACTGCAGCCAAGCACGGAAAAAATCATTGACCATGGCATAGTGCCACGTTTACCCATCTTACTCGCTGACGGAATCGGCATAATCTTCGTGGCTTTCTGGTTAGCCAAAATCGCTCCCCTAATTATGGCCATAACTTTAACGACAATGTTATTAATCTACGGCTCTATTAAGTATCTTTTCAGAACTGGGGAGGGGAGAGAAAGGAACCTCCAGAGACGGCAATCCCTATAAATGGGCGCTCAGAGACTCTGACGCAGTTTAAATTCAGTACAGCTTACCACAACCGACAGGGAGGCGAGTTGCACCGGCGGGTATTTTATCGAATAAAAAAGAGATTTCAGGTTAAAAATGAAATTAATAGCATAAATAAGCTTAAATATGCTCTTTAATGCTATTATTGTCCCTTTCTCCCCATAATCTCTATCAGAATGCCCATTTAGCCCCGGGGACAGTTCCCGTACCCCTGTTAGTCTGTGGGGGAGATATCGATACGGTAATTGATCGGCATTTATTGCAGGGATGGCAACCCTGGTTAAAGTCAGGCGATCGCATTTGGAGTTGTTCCAAAGGGCGTTATTTTTTCCACTATTCCCACCCCTACAGCGTCAGTCAAGAGATTTTTAGTTTCTGGCGATCTCTAATCCGACAGGAATTTCTTTCTGAGCAAACTGTAATTATTTCTTAATTGACAAAAATCGAGATTTATGTTAAGGCTAATACCGCTCTTTTGTCCGATCGCGATCTGGATAACGCTGCTGTTCTTTTTTACTCCTCTGCTAAAATGATAATCATTATCATCGTAACTAGCAATGGTCAATCAGATTAAGTACCCCCTAGCAGAAAGCCCCGTTATCGAAGAAGATTCGCAAAAAATCGTAAAAATACGCCATACTTGCGCCCATATCTTAGCGATGGCCGTACAGACTCTGTTTCCTGAAACCAAAGTTGCTATTGGTCCTTGGACAGAAACGGGATTTTACTACGATTTCGATCGCCCAACACCCTTTACCCCCGAAGATTTGGAGAAAATAGCGGCAGAAATGGGGCGAATTATCGGTAAAAACCGGCCAATTATCCGAGAAGTGGTGGAAAGAAGCGAAATTACGGCAGAAATCGAGCGCCTTAATCAACCCTACAAAAAGTTAATTTTAGAGAGAATTCCCCCAGAAGAAACCATTACCCGTTATTTTATCGGTAGTCCGGACGCAGGACGGAGCGATCGAGAACCCTCGTTAATTGATGGGTTTGTTTCTCCCCCAGAAGAATTTTGGTGGGATCTGTGCGCGGGACCCCATCTCAACTCGACGGGGGAAATTAACCCAGATGCTTTCGTCTTGGAGAGTGTAGCGGGTGCTTATTGGCAAGGAGATGAAAAACAGCCGCAATTACAGCGAATTTACGGCACAGCTTGGCAAACCCCCGCAGAATTACAAAATTATCTCCAACAAAAAGAAGAAGCGCAGCGACGAGATCATCGCAAATTGGGACAACAATTAAAATTATTTAGCATCCAAGAAGATGCGGGTGGCGGCTTAGTTTTTTGGCATCCCCGGGGTGCAACAATGCGTTATTTAATCGAAGATTATTGGCGCCAAGCTCATTTAGAAGCGGGTTATCAATTTCTTTATACTCCCCATCTGGCTAATTTAGATCTGTGGAAAACTTCTGGACATTGGGACTTTTATCGCGACAATATGTTTGAGGCGATCGAGTTAGAACAGCAAAGCTATCAAATTAAGCCGATGAATTGTCCCTTTCATGTTTTAACCTATCAAAATGACCTGCATTCCTATCGAGAATTTCCCCTAAGATGGGCAGAATTAGGAACAGTTTATCGTTACGAGCGATCGGGGGTTTTACATGGATTAATGCGGGTAAGAGGTTTTACTCAAGATGATGCTCATATTTTTTGTTTACCCGAACAAATTGCTGCAGAAATTCTAGGAGTTTTAAATTTAACCGAGAAAATTCTCTCCGATTTTGGCTTTACTAATTATCAGGTAAATTTATCGACTCGTCCCGATAAATCCGTGGGAAGCGATGCTGTATGGGAATTGGCAACTTCGGCTTTAATTGAGGCCTTAAATGCTAAAAAGTGGGATTATATTGAGGATCAGGGAGGTGGGGCTTTTTATGGTCCGAAAATTGATATAAAAATTCAAGATGCGATCGGTAGAATGTGGCAATGTTCCACGATTCAGGTCGATTTTAACTTGCCAGAACGCTTTGATATGCAGTATGTCGCTAGGGATGGTACTCGGGAAAGACCGATTATGATTCATCGGGCTATTTTTGGCTCTTTGGAAAGATTTTTTGGTATTTTAATCGAGAATTATGCGGGGGATTTTCCTCTCTGGTTAGCACCTATTCAAGTCCGTTTATTACCCGTTAGTGATGAACAGCAGGATTATGCTTTAGAGGTAGCAATGCGGTTAAAACAAGCTGGTTATCGAGTGGAAATCGATAAAAGTGGTGAGCGTTTAGGTAAACAAATTCGTACAGGAGAACTAGAAAAAATACCTGTCTTAGCTGTGATTGGAAAACGAGAAGTTAGCAGTGAAACTCTAAGCATTCGTACTCGACAAGGGGGTGATTTAGGTTCGATGAAGCTGGCAGATTTATTAGAAAAAATGCAAACAGCGATCCTATCTAAAACTAATCTCTGAAACTTTTGTGTAAACCAGCAAATCTCTGTATTTATTTTTAATGATCAATTAGTGGATATCGATCCCCTCCAAGCGAATTTAACAGGGTTGAGAAAAGCCTATTTTCTGCCAATTAATTAACTTACAAGTGGGTTAGCTGCCATGAGTTCTTTGATAATTCCTCTCTCCGATTCCCTCCCTTGCTTGCCTAAATCGGGAATGCCTGTCACGATTATTACTGGTTTTTTAGGAAGTGGCAAAACCACCTTACTAAATCATATTCTTGACAATAAAGAAGGGTTAAAAGTTGCCGTCTTAGTCAATGAGTTTGGGGATATTAATATTGATTCTCAATTACTTGTTTCTATCGATGAAGATATGGTAGAATTAAGTAATGGCTGTATTTGTTGTACGATTAATGATAGTTTAATTGAGACGGTCTATCAGGTCTTAGAAAAAGAAATTCCCGTAGATTATCTAATTATTGAAACCACAGGATTAGCCGATCCTCTACCAATTATTCTGACTTTTTTAGCCACAGAATTAAAATATTTGACTCGCTTAGATTCTATTATTACCCTCGTGGATTCTGAAACCTTTACTGCGGATCATTTTGATAGTAACATTGCCCTTAGTCAAATTCGTTATGGTGATGTGGTAATTCTCAATAAAATAGATCGGGTTAATCAAAACAAATTAGATGACTTGGAAAAGTTTATTCGTCGAGAAAAAGAAGGGGTAAGATTGTTACAAAGTCAATACGGTAAGGTTGCTTTGGGTTTACTATTAGATTTAGGTTTAACTAAAGAAGAATTGTATAAAGACCAGTTTAGAGACTTTCAAAAAAATCGCCAAAGCTCCAGTGATAACCAATCTCCTGAAGACTTTAATTTTGTCTCCTTTGTTAGCGATAAACCATTTAATCTAGATAAATTTGAGCCTTTTCTCACGGAAAAAATGCCGATAAATGTTTTTCGAGCTAAAGGGATTCTCTGGTTTCAACAAAGCGATTTAAAACATATTTTTCAACTGAGCGGTCTTCGTTACGATCTGCAAGCGGTAGAATGGGATACACCTCCTAAGAATCAGTTAGTTTTTATCGGCAGAAATTTAAATAAAGAGGAAATTGTGACACAACTAAACGAATGCTTGGCTAGTTCTCAAAAAATTAAAAAGGACAAACTATGAATAGACCTCTTGCAGAAATCAAAAATCGTTTTTAGGGTTAGGAGTCAGTAGTCAGGAAAATTAAGAATGAATAATAATCAATTAAATGGTCTATTTACAGATTTTATGCCATTTAACCCTTATTTTTGCGGCGATCAATTCAGCGAGAAAACGATCTCTTCAAGAAACCCGTTTTCTCGCTGAAAAAACTATCCCGAAAGCGATCGATTAAGGGAACAATTAAAAATGATGGGAGTTACCCTAGTTGACTTACCCGATGGACAAACCCAATGGTATCCTACAGAAAAGAGCCATAACCAGGATTAATATCCCAAAAAACCGCCAATTTTTCCCCAGCTTGCTAAGTTTAAAGGATTGGTTAAGGAAGATTACTTGCCCCAATCTAACTTATGCTAGAATGATTATCATTACCACAATGAAGAAGGAGCAGAATGATTATCGTGGTGACGGGGGGTATAGCTGCGGGAAAAACCCATTGGATTCGCGAACAAATCGCCAAACAGACGCAGCCAAGCCTATATTTTAGTCCCCAGACGGAAACTTTTCCCATTGATCGCCTCACTTTACAGAGTGAGTTTCCCCAGTTGTCCTGTGTTTCTAGGGAAGAAGAAGACCTTTTGAGCAGTTTATCCATGGAAAACACGGTCTATATGGAAGTACCATGGCATTTAGACACGCAATCCCTCGAAAGCTTTCTAAAACCCCTCAATTGTCATCGGGTAGCGATTACGTCTCCAGAAGCAGAAATCCCCGAAGGACAAGTTCCCGTCGATGAAATTGTCTTCAGTCCCGTCAAAACAACAATAAAAGGTGATCAATGGTTAAAAAAACGAGAAATACAGATTTATAGAGCCGTTTTAACGGGAGAAGTCCTCGATTTTTCCAGTTTAACCACCTTTTGGACAGAATTAACCCAAGGGGCCTATGGGGAAGTGCTGCGGGTTAAAAGTATCTTCGATATCATCGATGGTCAGTGTATTTATGGGGAATTTATGGATGAATGGCCAGAAAAAGACTTTCAAAGCTTAAATGTCCCCTTAAATCTCGATGGGAGACCGAATCGCTTTAGTGGGATTGAAATCGTCGGTAGAAATCTCGATAAACCGATAATTGCCGATACCCTTAGTGATTGTTGTCTGTCCGATGAGGCACTTTTTTATTATCAACAACAATTTCAAGAATCTTTAGAGCCAGAAATGGAGTTAATCTGATGAAAATAGCCGTTTTATCCTGTATTCATGGCAATATGCCCGCTTTTAATGCTGTTTTGCAAGATTTAGACCAACAGGGTTGTCAAGAAATCTACTGTTTAGGGGATTTAGTCGGGTATGGACCCCATCCTAACCAAGTGGTGGAAAAAATCCGTCAACTGGGGATTACTACAGTACAAGGGTGTTGGGATGAGGATATCGTTGAGGGATTAAATGCCTGTGAATGCAGTTATCCGTCGCTTTTAGCAGAAAAACGGGGTAGATTAGCTCATGAGTGGACAAATCAAATAATCACCCCAGAAAACCGTAATTATTTGTCAAAACTGCCCGAAATTTTTAAGCTAGATCACCTCTGTTTTGTCCATGGTAGTCCCCAAAGTAACCATGAGTACCTTTTAGCCGAAATGGACGCTTTTACGGCTTTAGAACGGGTTTTATCGGTAGATACAGAGGTTTTATTCTGTGGACATACCCACATCCCCTACATTCGCACTCTCGACGCGGGAAGCTTGCAAATAAAAGTGTATCAACCCGATGGGGAACAGTCGCGGCAATTTACCACACCGGTTAAACGTATCATCAACGTGGGATCGGTGGGAGAACCGCGTCACGGTCGTCCAAATGCCACCTATGTGATTTACGATCGAGAAACGGCAGCGGTACAACTGCGAGAAGTGGCCTATAACTATCAAGAAACCTGTCAGGCTATTTTAGCATCGGGTTTACCTCCTATTTTCGCTTGGCGATTGGCTAAGGGTCTAGAATATGCGGAAAAAGCCGATGATCCGACTCATGTTTGCGAACGTTAATTTGTGATAACTCAAGAAATTATGTGGGCAATTTTAAGCGGTATTCAAGGCAATTTACCAGCCTATCAAGCGGTCTTAGCAGATATTCAGCAACGGTCAGTTACTGTAGAAAATTTATATATTTTAGGAGATTTTATCGGTGTTAATCCCGATAGTGAAATGCTGGTAGAACAAATACGTTATCCCACTAAAAATAACTTATATCCGCAGGTTTGTCGGGGATGGTGGGAAGAACAATGTCTGATTTTACACAGTTTGGGAGCAACAGGAGAACCGACGGAATTAATTGATAAACATGGAATTGACAGCACTAAACAACTCTGGGACGCAGTTTCTTTAGAAACGGTGCAATGGTTACGAAATCTCGATTTTGGTTTTGTCGAGTTGGATTGTTTATTAATTCATGGCAGTAGTGTCAGTGTTAGTGAAGAATTAACCCCCGATACTCCCCCATGGCAAATTTTAGATCGACTGCAACGGGTGGGAGTTAATAATCTATTTTGTGGTCGTGCGGGAAAAGTTTTTGATTATTCTTTACAGTCCGCTAATTTAACTAGCACTGTTACTACTTTAGATAAACGGCAACCAAGCGAAACTTTGACGATTCAAGATAAGCGTTTAATTGGGGTTGGTAGCGTTGGTAAAGAATTAAATAAAGCAGTTTACACTCTCTATAATCCTAGTAATAATTGCGTGGAGTTTAGAACCGTACCTTATTAATCTTTCAGACATTAATAAAATATTAAAGATTAATTTACTCGCTCTTGATAATGATACAATGGCGAGTAAAAGCAATTATTCTTAGTTAGATTAAAGATAGAATCAATCTAGTTAACTATGAGGTAATAGTTATGGTGGTCACTTCAGACGCAGCTAATCTCCAGAAATTTTCTTGGCAGTGGCAAAATCAAACTTTTGAGATTGTTTACGATATTCAAGGACAAGGTACACCCGTTTTATTATTACCTGCTTTTAGTACCGTTTCCAGTCGCAGAGAAATGGCAGGGATAGGGAAAATATTAGCGACAAAGTTTCAAATATATAGCTTAGATTGGTTGGGTTTTGGTGATTCTGAACGACCAATTCTCAACTACGAAACCGCTATTTTTAAACAATTATTAATTGATTTTGTTCAGTCCACTTATAAGCAACCAGTCACCATTATTGCGGCAGGTCATGCGGCGGGATATGCCCTCAATTTAGCCAAAAATTACCCCAATTTACTAGATAAATTAGTCTTAGTTGCTCCCACTTGGTTGGGTCCATTGTGTGCCATGGGATTGTCCCCAGAAATGCGTAATTTCTTGCGGGAAATGGTGCGTTTTCCTTTGTTAGGAGAAGGGTTATATTTTCTCAACACCACTCCTGCTTTCCTGCGTTTTATGTCTAGTCGTCATGTTTATGTAGATGGGGAAAAATTAACACCCGAATTAATTGCCCAGAAACATAAAATTACTCAACATCCTCACGCTAGATTTGCCCCAGCTGCTTTTGTAACGGGTAAACTGGATCCAGTGACTAATCGTCAGCAATTTCTCGATTATTTTGCTGGTTTAAAGCTGCCAGTGTTAGTAATTATTGCCGAAAACGCACCCCCAAAATCGAAAGCAGAAATGGAAGCTTTAGGGACTTTACCCCAAGTAAAAACGGTAAAACTACGAGGAACTCTAGGAATTCATGAAGAATATCCCATCCCTGTAAGTGAGGTAATATTGCCTTTTTTAGGCTAAGTTAGGGATTAGAGTAGATTTCCTACCCGAACCGAATTTAACTCCTAGTTTTCATTGACCGACGAAAGCAGTAGTTAAACTATCATGAGTCAAAAAATGGGTCAAAAACACCGACACTTTGATTAGCAATAAAAAGTCAAACAATAGCAAACCCTAATTAATGATCGACACCACTAACTTCTAAGCACCAGCAATCTTTCAATAATTGAATTAATTCCCCTCTAGAGCAATGGAGAGAACGCAACACACCCAAAAGCTGAACTAAATCCTAGGGTGACTCGATCTGCACCGTCAGGGGGGAGTACATTGGACATTGACAGGAAATGCCAAGGGAAAGAAGACGATAATAGACTTCCCGTCTTTCCCCAGAGGAGAGGGGGGGAGTAAAGGAGTTTTTCGGGGACTATTCATGGTTACGGGGGAAATCTCATAACTTCATTATCACACAGTTGCAAATAATTGTCAATTGCTTGAAAGCTAATCGCGATCATTCTCAGTCTCGATCGAGGGGATATTTCGAGGTAAAATCTTGGTCTTTGGCTGTTGACAGGTTTGAATAAGGGGTATAAGGAAGCTCATCTTTGGTAAGTCCCATCAGTTGGAGGAAATTTTTCTGGAAGATCCCTGTTGATTTTATTGAGAAATTAATGCAATAATTAGAGGAGAAGGTAATTCTACTAGCGGTGGTACTTATGCGGGAAGCTCTCGTCACTCGTCTATTTCAACCCCGTGACCCCCTACCCTCGCGTCTGGATGCTCTTTGGTTAATCAATCGCGGTGTGGTTAAGGTGATGACGTGGGATGAGGAAGGAGAAATCGTCATCCTCGGCTATTGGGGAGAAAATGATGTGGTCGGTCGTCCCCTATCGCAGATTCAACCCTACGAGATGCAGTGCTGCACTAGCGTTGAAGCTACTTGTCTTCCTCTTGAACGGGGTAGCAGTCTTTCCTCGGCTCTCTGTCGTCACGTTCAACAAACTGAGCATTGGCTCTGTTCCCTGCGTCGCGATCGTCCTAGGCTGCGTTTTCTGAAAACCCTAATTCAATTATCGCAAAAGTTCGGTCGTCCCGCAGAAACGGGCCGGCGTATCGATATCCGTTTCACTCATCGGGAATTAGCCGAAATGGTCGGGATGACCAGAGTGAGCATTACCCGACTCATCAATGAATTCGAGCAACAAGGTCTGATTTCTCGGACGGGAGGACATATTATTGTTTTACCTTCTGCTGACACCCAATTTCATCCTTATTAGGAGATAAACCTATGGCGATTATTCACTGGGATAAATCGATTCTGACTTTTCATCTCAAAGAAATTATCGAAGATCACGAATCAGGAGATCGAACGGCTCTCTTTGGTTTGGGAACAATTGTTATCGGTGCGGTTGTGCTGCCAGCTGCGGTCAAATTAGGCCGACCAATTCTCAAACAAATTATCAAAAGTGGCCTATCTGTCCAAGCTCGATCGTCACTGGTAAAAACTTCTACTATTCCCCACAACCCGATCAATAATTAATTGGATTGCCTCTAGTTATCCCCTTTAAAAACCTCAAAAAGCTTACCAATGATTCTAGGTTGGTAAGCTCTTTTTTTTGTCTTCAGCTTAACAATTATTTGGGAGAAAATCCCAGGACTTTCCCAGAAAAATTCAACCCTACATAACTGAGGTAAGAGACTCTTGCTGACTTGCTTGCAGATGGGATTGAGCGCGAACAGCGCGGAACATCCCAAAACGACATAAACCCCTGCCAAAGGCCAAACGCATCAGCAGAATTGTCGGCACTTCTCGGACGGATTTAAGCAACCCAGTTAGACCAAATTGCCACCAACCTTGGGGACGAATCACCCCCTGCCAAATGGTATCAATCCAAGAGGGTAGAGTGGCTGTTGTCCAGTCAGCAGTCATCACTTCCCCATCTACCAATCCCGTGGCCGCTAACTGTTCGGCAAAACCTTCGATGCTGGCAAAAGCGGGGTGAGACCACTGATCCAAAAGTTGGCGCATTACGGGACGTTCCCAAAAATTAAGCGGTTTTTGACGGTCATCTCGCTGATTCCAGTCCGCTACCACCAAGACTCCCCCTGGTTTGAGAACTCGCAGTAATTCCCGAGCAAAAACGGCTTTGTCCGGCATATGGGGACCGGCTTCAATTGACCAGACCACATCAAAACTCTCGTCGGGAAAAGAAAGGGCCATGGCATCATCGACCAAAAAGCGAGCATTTAAATCTGGTGGTGTTAGTTCTTTGGCCCGTGCCACTTGTTTGGGACTAATGGTGACACCAGTAACGGCAAATCCGTAGTCCCGGGCCAGAATGCGACTGCTGCCACCAATACCACAACCGACATCGAGGAGAGTTGCACCGGCGGGTAATTTATCCAAACCGGACCAAGAGACCATTTCCGCCACAAAGTCGGCTTTTGCCGCTAGAAAGTCTTTTTTTTCTGGTGGGGAACCGTAGTGACCTAAATGGATGTGTTCCCCCCAATAATATTCTAAAATCCCGTCTTCGGTCCATTGGTCGTAGGAATTGGCCACCGAGTCCGACGATTGGTATTTGCGAGAGGAAACAAAATAGACGACGATAGCGATCGCTAGGAGTAAACCTAAAGATGATGTCAGCAAAAGTATATTCATTAAATGCTGCCGGGCAAACTGATACAAAGCTTAATAACTCTTAAAGATTATACAACCTTGAGGTTCTGCGGGCTGAGGTCTAACCGGGTTGAGTGACTTTGGTTACTCACCAGAAATTAACTATCCCCGTTGAAAGCGACTGGTAATACAGCAGTTATCTTGATGGTGAGATCACTTCTGTAGTATTAAACTTTTAGTTGTTTGTCCCTGTGGAATTGCCCTCAATCCATTCGTAAAAAGCCATAGATTCCGGGGAACAACGGCTGCATCCTCCGCATTTTTCTAGGGAAATCAGGCGAATTCGCCCTTTTTTAAGCAAGCGATCGAGCATGGGACTTAAGGCATCCGCCGACATCCGAAAGTGTGTGGATAAGTCAGATAGAGATGCTTTCTGATTTTTGGCAATATAAGCCTGTATATCGGTTAAAATCATCTTTTCAAATAAAGTTGGGGGAATGGGGAAGTGGGGAAGTGGGGAAGTGGGGAAGTGGGGAAATTTTAACTAAAACCCTAAACCCCCAAAACCCTAAAACCCCAAAACCTGACCACTGATAACTGAAATTAAATTGCCGGACGGTTGATTTTTCGGGGAGCAAGATTTTTGAGGATAAATAAAACCCCGACTACGGTTAAACCCATCAAGACTATCCAAAAGAGAGAAAATCCCGGATGTCGAGAAAAAGTGGCGATTTGATAGAAGCAAGTGGCAACAATATAGGCCATTCCTGTGGTCCAGAGGGCAATAAAAGCAGTCCAACCGGCATTAGTTTCGCGATATACTGCCGATGTGGCCGAAACACAGGGAAAATAGAGCAGAACAAACAAAAGATAGGCAAAAGCACCCGCTTGACCATCAAATCTTTTTGCCATTGCCCCAAAGATTCCTAAATCTACCTCTTGCTTCTCGGCAGCCGTTTTTTGATCTTGCAGATCACCAATATTTAAACCCAAGGGATCAAGTAATTGATTGGGTAATTCCGCTAAATTGGCGGGAATCGTGGCGATTGCTTCCTGAATTTGCCCCCAAAAGTCGAATTTTACCTGTGCTGCCCCCTTATTCGGGTTATCTTCCCCTGCTAGTTGGCTGTAAATCGAGTTTAATGTGCCTACCATTGCTTCTTTGGCAAAAACTCCCGTAAAAATGCCCACTGTTGCCGGCCAATTTTCCGGTTCTAATCCCATGGGTGAGAAAATAGGAGTTACAGCTTTACTGGTGGCACTTAAAACCGATCGCTCGCTGTCTTGATTACCAAAAGAACCATCAAAACTGACGGAGTTGAGTAGTCCCAAAATCATCACCATTAAAACGATAACTCGTCCAGCTTTCCATAAAAACGCTTGCAGACGTTCCCAAGTGCGAATTAAAACCCCTTTCAGACGCGGTAGATGATAGGGAGGCAATTCCATAATAAAGTGACTGACTTCTCCCTTGAGTAGGGTTTTTTTCATCACCAATCCCGTCAAAATAGCGGCGAGAATTCCTAAGATATAAAGACCAAAAACGATGTTTTGACCACCTATGGGGAAAAAAGCCGCCGCAAATAGGGCATAAACAGGTAATCTCGCCCCACAGGACATAAAAGGGTTCATCATAATCGTCATTAAACGATCGCGGGAATTTTCTAGGGTCCTAGTGGCCATAATTGCCGGCACACTGCAACCAAATCCCACTAGCATGGGAACAAAGGATTTACCCGGCAATCCCACCAAACGCATCAATCGGTCCATGACGAAGGCTGCCCGGGCCATATAGCCAGAATCCTCTAAAATTGACAAAAAGAGGAACATAAAGCCAATTACGGGGATAAAAGTGGCGACGGTTTGCACACCTCCCCCCGCCCCATCAGCGAGCAGAGCAATTAGCCAACCCGGGGTATGGATTGTTTGTAAAACTTGGGCTAAACCATCGACAAAGATAGTCTGGGCAGTTAAATCGAAGAAATCGATAAAGGCAGCACTAACATTGATGGTAAATAAGAACATTAGGTACATTACGCCCAAAAATATCGGAATTCCCAACCAGCGATCGAGAACAATCCGATCGAGGCTATCGGACATGGTATCATTTATCTGTCCAGTCCGTTGAGTGGCTCCCTGGGTAACTTGTTGAATAAAGCCATAACGAGTATCAGCAATTAAAATATCAAGGTCTTCCCCCAAAACTTGGTGTATTTGTCGTCTATGCTTGACTATAATGCTTAATAGTTCCTGTGAACGCAATTCTGGGGCGATGCGATCCTCGTATTGCAGTAGATTTAAAGCAGTCCATCTTGGCTCAACGATCCTTTTACTGCTATGGTCGTTAATGTAGCCAACAATCTCGTTAAGAGCTTCCTCAATTACCGCAGGATAAGCGACATAAGCGGCAGTATGGCTAATATTACTGACTAATTCCCCAATTTTTTGCTTTAATTCCCCGATTCCCTCCCCTTTAACCGCACTAATCGCCACGACAATTGCATCCATGCGAACGCTTAAGAGTTGCGGATTAACCACAATACCCCTAGTTTTGGCCACATCCATCATATTCAGGGCAATCAACATCGGTAAACGCATCTCCATGATTTGGGTAGTCAGGTAGAGATTGCGCTCTAAATTAGAAGCATCGACGATATTAATCACTAAATCCGCTTCTCCTGACAGTAGATAGTCCCTAGCGACTAATTCATCCATTCCTGTTTCCCCTTCTTCCACATCAAGGGAATAGACTCCGGGTAAATCCACAAGGGTGATATCTTCCCCGTTAACTTGAAATCGTCCCTCCTTGCGATCGACTGTTACTCCCGGCCAGTTGCCGGTCCGTTGATTGGCCCCTGTGAGAGCATTAAAAAGGGTAGTTTTGCCACAGTTAGGATTGCCAATTAAGGCGATAATCGGTTTGACCATAATTTAGGATATTGAGTGATGAATAGGCTGAGATGATTAAATTTAGCTTTTTGGGTCTATTTCTTCGACGATTAAAGTGTCTGCCTCCTGTTTACGCAGACTGAGATGAAATCCCCGCACTCGAATCTCGACGGGATCCCCCAAAGGTGCCACACGAATGACGGTAAACTCTGTCCCCGGAGTTAATCCCATTGATAGCAATTTTCCTTTGTATCCGCGCAATGCTCGGTCATAACCGATGACTTTACCCGCTTTTCCTATGGGTATCTCCCGCAGAAATGTTCTTACTTCAGTTAGGTCTTTTTTGGGTTCCAGTTTTTTCGGTTGACTGTCACTAACGAGGATTTTTTCGGCCATTTCTGCCCCGATACCAATACGATTGTCTTGAATGGCAATTAAAACTGACCCCCTCGGTTGGGAACTAATGACCTGTAATTGAATACCGGGGTTTAATCCCATACCCAGTAGTCGATTAATCCCTCCCGTCCCCTGAAATCCCGCTAACCAGACGGTTTTTCCCATTTCCACTTGTGCTAAAGGATAAGTGGCAGCCAAGTCATTACCCCTGGGAGTGACATTATCTAATTCTGCCTCTGTACCGCCCCAATAGGAGAATTGGTCGTCTTTTTGCCAGTTTTCTGGTTTTTCTGGTTCATTAGGTCTAATTTTATCGTCCATGCTTTTCTTATCTCCAAAGGCAAAGAAGGTCTTTCATTCAAGAGTGATAATAATTCCTTGATAGCTCATCGAGTTTACTGAAGTAGCCAAAGGGTGAGAACTGCACTACTGTCAGCCTCAGTCAACGGTTTTGAAACTGTCTAAGACTTGCGATCACCAAAATAAATGCTAATTATTCTCAATTACCAGTGTAATCCAAAAGGGGAGACAGGAAAGAAAAATATTTCTTTAAAAAAAGTCACCAGTCTCCGGTAAATGGCGATCGCTGAGGGCGGAAAATCTTCTTAATGCCGAAAAATTCTCCCTTGCAAGGGAGATTCCCCCAGCTATCTACGAATTAATTGCACCCAGCTACTGAGAACAGAAAAAGCTATATTTAATAAGTAAATCGAATCTGTCTTTCTATTTAAAGAGCTATGGATAACAAAGTTCTCGACGTTCACCATCTCACCGTTGAATTTTCTAATCAGAAAAGAACAACAGTCGCCGTTAATAACATTAGTTTTAGCTTGCAGAAAGGTCAAGTTCTCGGTTGTGTGGGGGAGTCGGGTTCAGGAAAATCCGTCACCTCCCTCGCACTCATGGGATTGGTTCCCTCTCCGGGGAAAATTACCGGGGGAGAAATTTGCTTTCGTCCGGCAAAAGGTCAGTCAATGCAAGCAGTAGATTTATTGTCTATTCCCCCGGAAGAATGGCGTTATTATCGCGGGGGAGAAATGGCGATGATTTTCCAAGAACCCATGAGTTCTCTTAATCCAGTTTATAACATAGGGTTTCAACTCACCGAAGCCATTTTACTGCATCAAAAAGTCAGCACTGAACAGGCAAAAAATCAAGCCATCTCTCTACTGCAAGAAGTGCGCTTATTACCCAGTGATGAACAGTTAGAGGAGAAGTATATAGAAACTTTTACCTTAGAAAATAAGGGCCATGTCAGAGAAAAAATTAGAACTTATCTTCAGGAACAAAAAGAGGCAATTCTCAAGCGTTATCCTCACGAATTATCGGGGGGACAATTACAAAATTTTCACCCCCACAGATGAAAGAGGTTTCCTTCCCCACACCCTACACCCTACACCCTACACCCTCTTTCAAGTCAGAAGGCACTCATGCAAAAGGCAGCTTTATTCTCCCCACACCCCACACCCTACACCCTACACCCTACACCCTCTTTCAAGTCAGGAGTTTCAGGCTTTGTTGCCCTGGTTTTTTGTACCAAGCGATGTACTACAAGAAGGAGAATGCCAGGTTTTTGAAGGTCCCAATCCTATTTTCGCAGCATGAACATCGGACTTTAACAGGTCAAAAGCTTTATTTTAAAAGGGTTTTACCATTATTCAGCCAGCCCTATTTATCCAAATATCAGTAAACAGTAAACTGATAACTGATAACTGATTGGCTGATAGCTATAAAAAAACCGACCAACAAGAGAGAATTCCTGTCAGTCAGTCAGTGATGATAGGCCGAATTTTACTCAGCTTTATTTCTTAGCGGGGGCAGCCTTAACGAGTTCCAATTCACTTTCAGCGAAGTTATTGGTATTCAGTCCACTGGCGCTACCACTAAAACCGTTGTAGTTAACAGTGTCAAAACGAACGATAACGGGATAGAGGATACCACTTTTATCAACACTGGCTACGGTTCCCACATCGTTGTACCAGTAAGACTCTTTACGTTTGATTCTAACTTTGGCTCCGCGTTCGATTCCAGGCATAGGTGTTGTTTTTTTTTAGGGTTTAGTTAACAGGTTACAATCAGAGCGAGTTTGCCGAAAGGGTTTTTACTTTAAGTTTTATTGCAAATCTTGCCACTCCACTGCCACGAAATGCCCCGAACGTCCCCATAAGTCTGCCTTTGGTGCAATGTTAACGATTGTTAAGTTAAAGGGAATGGCCGTGGTCAGGTATTTTTGGGCCGACATTCCCACATCTGGCCCGATTTGAAAAGCGGTGGCGGTGGCTAAACCTAAGCCTAATAACTGAGAAATCGGACCTCTGGGGAAGATAAGATGAGTTCCTAAGACTAAGCCTGCGGTTAAGGCTAAAGTTACCGATAAATTGGTGCCACAACGCGGATGTAATGCCAATTGCCCCTCGCCATTTTTGAGACGATGGAGTGCCTGTTTGACGGCAATTTGCAGTTCATTCGTATTAACCTGTCCGTAGAGATAAAAACCCCTATCGGTGGAGAGTCCCCCCAGGGCCTCGTTATCCGCTTGGGAATGGTCAAAAGGCGATTGACGACGGGCAGCCATTTCGCTTAATACCCAGACGGTGGCGTGTTCCAAGGCGTGAACCTGTCGCAGGGTGAGAAATTCTTTGAAACCGGGGATAAAGCCGATTTGTGCCAGTAAATCGCTGTCTTGCTGGGGCGAGGGGTTAAACCAGTCGAAAGAGGGGTTAGAAGGGCTACTAGGGGTCATAAAGTTGCGGTAGGGGGAGTTTTTTCGAGAAAGATGAGGGCGCTATAGAGTTGAAAGGCGGTGTCCCAGTAGGTATCTTCAATGCGTAATAAGTCCAAATGGGGATTGACCATAGGCAGTAATTCGTAAAAATCGGCGGTGGTTTCGGCAAAAGCTGGAAAATCTGACCACAGGGGAACTGCTGCTAGTTGTTGTTTTAGGTAAGAAGCGAAATGATTCCAGTTATCCCGATTGGTGGTCTGTCTTTCCCGACTTTGTTGGTGGTCGGAAAAAGTAATCCCCGCTTGAAAGTGGTAATGGTGATCGCAAATACGAATAATTAAATCCTGTTTTTTCAAATGTAGATCAATAATCTGGGCATAATCAAGAATACTAATTTTTCTCACTTGATTGCGGCGCGCATCCATATCGACACATTCCCCAAAAATCGGCAAGATTCCCTCTACCACGGCGGTAACTTCTGACCAATCAAAAGTTATACTTGCGGTTAGGTCGTGGGCAGATTGATAGACTAGGGTGGCTTCTGGTTGGATAGCCTGGAAATATCGAGCTAAATAGACCCTAGGCCGGTTAATCGCTGTAATTGGCTGGCAAAAACAGGGAATTCCTTCTTTTCGCAAGTCGTGAACATATACGTCTAATTCTGCCATCGCCCCGACTCGATACAAGCGCCACGAACGGCTAGGGATTTGTAAGCGGGCGCTATAGGCATCTATTTTAAATATTTGGGCAAATTTTGGGGCTAAGGGCTGTTTTTCTTCGTTAGCCACCGGTTCAAGAATCAACAGCCCCATTTCTCGATTACTAAGGTTGGTTTTGGCTTTTTCGAGGGCAGCCTGTCGCTGTTGTTGTTGCTGTTCCACTTCCACCCGTTCAATCGCTTCTAAGCGGGCGATTCCTTGACGAATTTGGGCGACAAGTTGAGGATTAGCACTAACTTGCAACATTTTTCGGTATTCTTGCCCTGCTAGTCCGATTTCTCCCTTGATTTCGTTTAAACGCGCTTGGTAGAATTTCAGCCAAGGGTTATCGTTTTCTAGGGTCTGGAAGTCGTTGACAAGACGGGCGGCAGTTTGATAGTCTTGACGGTCGAGTGCTTCAGCAATTTCTTTGATCATAAAAACTCTGGTCAATTAGCTGTCTAAATAGGCGTTAATGATAGCGAGAGCCACTAACGGGGCGGTAATTGTTCTCAAAATGCGTTTTCCTAGTGATACAGGCAGAAAATCAGCAGCGAGCGCTTGTTCTATTTCTGCCTCCGTCCATCCCCCTTCCGGTCCGATGGCCATGGTTATCTCGGTTGATGTTTGTAATTGAGAAAGTAGCGGGGCCACTGTTCTACGGGTAACACCAATATAACAAGTTGTCTGTGGGTTAGCTCCCCGCTTAAGGATGGCTAAAAATGGTTGTGGTTCTTCGATAATGGGAATAATCTGTCTTTCTGATTGTTCTACAGCTTCCCGGGCAATTTTTCGCCAACGGTCAATTTTTTGAGGACTAGGATTAACTAAACCGCGTTCTGTTAGCAGCGGGATAATCCGATAAACTCCTAATTCGGTGGCAGCGCGAACGATATCATCAAAGCCATTTTTGGGAATTGCTACCATTAAATTCACTTGTACTGGTAGTTCGGTGGTTTCGTTTATCGCTTCTAAAAGATGGGCCGAATTATCAATTATTTCTGCTAACCACGCTTGTCCTTGTCCATTGAGGGCAATAAAATGGTCATGGGATTTTAAACGAACAACTTTTTTAAGATAATGACTTTGTTCGGATGTTAAGGCAATTAACCCGTTTTCTAGGGTGTTAAAATCAAGAAGAAGACGGTAATACAAGGCGGTTTAGTCTATATTGCTATTGTGATCAGAATCACTGTCAGCTATCTATTTTAGCTTTTATGGTGTTTTTGTCTAGGGTAGATTAGCCTAAAACCTTGATCATTAACAAACACGGGAATTGATTAATGAATTTACTAGGCATCGTTTTATACTCTTTTACTGGGGTGCTTTTTTTGGGGTTAGCTGTAGCTATCTGGTGGTTAGTCGATACCCTATCTTTATCCTCCACTAAACCGAAAAGATATACTTCTAAAAATAATCGGCAAAAGTTGCCAATCAGTCAGAAGAAACTTTTGCACTTAGAAAGAGAACTTTTAACCCTCGTGAATGGAGATAAAGCTTTAGCGACTCGATTGCTTTTAAGTATTAGATTGAGAAATCCCCAACGCAGTAAAAGCTGGTGTTATGAAAAAGTTATTTATGATTTAAAACGAGATCGAGGAGGAATTTAAATTGCCACTACAACAATTAGACTTATTAGAATAATATCACAGCGATTACCATAATGTCCTTGACAAATTTTATCTACCTTGTTTAGATTAGTACCCGATTAGTGCGTCAGGGAAAAAGAGTCGCCCGCTATAGTTACTTAGACAGCGATCGAGTTATGTTATTATCACGGTTATCTTCGGGAAATATTGACGCATTAGTGGCAGTAAAATGTCTCGATGAGGGAGTTGATATCCCACAAGTCAGTCAGGGAATTATCCTCGCTGCCCACACTTCTCCCCGTCAATTTATTCAACGTCGCGGCAGAATTCTCCCGGCAGCAGTGGCAAAGAAAAAAGCGACTTTAATCGATGTCTTGATGCTTCCCCCTTGGGGCGATGGTGAGGTAAAATTAATGGCATCGGAGATCAAAAGAGTTATTGATTTTGCCCGGGCAGCCAGCAATCAAGCTACAGTTATCAACAGATTAGTCCAAGAATTAAGTTACTATGGCCTTACCTACTCACATCTGTTATAAAATTTCTCCTCATCAAGGTATCTGTTGGCAAATAAGAATTAAGACTTGACAATCTCCACTCCCCAACCCCCAGAAAATTCATGGACATCAATGCTAAAATTAAAGAACTGGCACAAAAATATGAGATACCTCCCCAATTGCTGGAGGATGCCATGGCTTTAGAAGCAGAAAAAACTACTCTAAAAAATCGGCAGCTATCACCTAAAATTGTCCAACTTATCGAAAAATATACCGACTCCTCACCCTCACCCCATCTATGACTCTGAGACTGAAACAAATTCGCTTAACTAATTGGAAATGTTATCCTAGTCAAAATATTACTTTTAACCTGCATCCCGACAGAAAAATTCAGATTATCTTCGGGAATAATGGCTATGGTAAAACTTCTCTGATGGAAGGGATTTTATGGTGTCTCTATGGGGGAGATATTGTATCTAAAGAGAGTCTGAAAACCTATTTTTATCGAGGTAAGGATGATTCTTCGTCAGCATCAGAAATGCGGGTACACTTAAATTTTACTAAAAATGAGAAAAATTACTCTATCAGTCGCACGGCGAAATTAAACGTTAACGGTAGCACTTTTTATCCCAGCGTAGAGGAAGCATTATTTTATGAAGATGGAACCATGAAAGGAAGTAACTCTCGGGAATATATCGAAGCATTGCTTCCTAAATCTATTCGAGATTTTTTCTGTTTTGATGGCTTAAAAATTGAACAATATGCCCAGATAACTCAAACTAAAGAAGCAAAAGAAGCAATTGAAAAAGTTTTGGGTATCCCGGAATTAAGAAATCTGCGCGATGATACAGAAAAAGCCTTACAAGAATTAGAAAAACGTTTAAATAAAGCAGAGGGAACCAGTCAAAAATTTACAGATAAGCTGCAACAATTGCGAGAATTAGAAGAAGAAATTTATCTGCAACAAGGTCAGCGTAAAAATGCTAAAGATGAGGAAAAAAATGCTATAATTATTCATCAGGATGCTCAAGAAAAAGCCGCTCAGATTGAAAGTTTACGAGAAAAATTAGAGGAAATTCATGACTTAGAGAAAAAGCGTATCCGTTTACAAACTGAGTTAAATAACCTGCAAAAGTCTATTGATTCTTGGTTAAAAAAAGCTTCGATACCTTTGCTGATTAACTTTGTGCAGGAAATGGCTGACGATTTGCAAGTTACTAGCTTAAAAAGCACCTATAAAACTAATTCTACAGCAGTTTTAAAAGCAATACTTGACGACGAAAGCTGTCTATGTGGTCGTTGTTTAGATAAAAATTCTCGTGACTTTATCCTGCAACAAATTGCCGAACTAGAGTCCTTAGAAGTGGACAACGCCACCAGAATAGAAAAAGACCAACTTAGAATTAATTTACAGGGAATTATCCGAGATAATGCCAAATTTAGCAATTATAGTCAATTGCTTTTACAAAGAGATCTTTTAGAAGAAGAAATCGAAGAAATTAATCAACATATTAAACAGCTAAAACAGGAAACCACGGGAATAAATCAAGACTCGGTGAGGGAGATTTGGCGAAAAGTTGGCGAATCGGAACGAAAAGTTAAGGAGATTGAAGAAAAGATCGAACGCTTACAAAAGGAAATTGAAATCAAAGAAAAGCAATTAGAAAATTTACGCAAAGAAGTGGAAATTTTAGCTAGTGAAAATCAAACCACATTGATGTTATCTAATCAGGTTAAAATGGCCAGAGGTTTAAAAAATGCCACTAACGAATTAATCGAATGGCATATCGATAATTCCCGAAAAAGGATTAACCAAGTAACTAGCGATCGCTATTTACAAGTAACCAATAAACCCGATGAATATGTAAGAGTAGAAGTTACTGAAGAATACACTTTAGGAATCCGTACCATCACAGGAAAATTATTAAATCCCGATGTCTTGAGTGCAGGAGAAAAGGAAGCTTTAGCTTTTGCTTTTATCACCGGTTTAAATCAAATAACTGATACTTGTGTTCCTCTGATTATGGATACACCTTTCGGACATTTAGATGAAAAACATCAAAAAAATATTATTAAATCTCTCCCTAATTTAAACTCCCAAGTAATTATTTTAGCCACCGATCGCGACTTGAATGAAAATCTGTTAAATCTCTTACGTCCCCACACTGCCGATATTTTAAAAATCAACCGTTTAGCTGCCGATGAAGATGCTTCCACGATTGAAGTAATGGAGGGTTACTAATGCAGAGAATCGATCCCAGTTTGAAGATTTATGCCTCAGAAACTTCCAGAAATTATCTACAGGTACTAAAAGATAATAAAACTTTTGAGCGCATGGTAGATGCTTATTTATTCGCGGCTGCTTTTGCCATTAAACAAGACTTCAGTATCTACGGAATCAATCTGAGTAATCGACAAGATTTAATTACTATTAGCCAAATCGATCCAGAAGTTATTTTAGCTTTAACCGCAGGAATTTATATTATCTGTAAAAAGAATTCCTATCCTCAACCTAGCGACGGCAAAGAAGTTTTAGATAAGATCTGTCAATACGCAGAAGTGGGATTAAGGGAATTAAAAGAACGCTGGCAAGGCAAAGTCAGCAATCAAATTCAAGCTGATATTGAGAGAATTATCAATAATCTCTGAAATTCTCTCCATCTAACCATCTTTTTTAGCGATAACGACAAATTACATTCTTTCCACACTGCCAAAAAAGACGGGTTCCACGCGAATAGCGACGATACTAGCCGGACGTAAAACCATATATTCCCCTTGGATATTTCTGATCGGAACATTGATAAAATCCTGGGAATCGGCTTTCGGAACTAATTCGTTACTGTACCACTTTTGGAATTCTTGGATAGTCAAAAAACGGACCTCCTCGCGATGTCCACTGCTTAAGAACAAATGTACGGCGTACTCGTCGGCTTTTCTACTCATTTTTTTTAACTAATCAGATTGAATTTTTGTAATAAAGTTGCCATTAAAGGCGGAAAAGTGAGACGCAATTCGCTCAGGTCCGAGAAAATTAATTTTTGGTAGCTTGGCAGGTCAAAAGCTAGTTTACCCTTTAATTCCGCTCGATTTTGATAGGTTAACAGAATTTGTCCGCCCTGTTTACAAGCGATCGCATAACCTAATTCTACACCCACTAGGGGACTGGGCAGTAATTCCGTTTCCTTTTGGCTAATCGCCGTAGCATCGGCAATAAATAATAAACTTTTGCGAATTTGGCGTAATTGACTATCACTCAATCGGGTGACATTACCCTCAGTTCGAGGCGTTTCTGCCATAGTTAAGGGCAAACGGGAGCGTTTATTGAGATTTTCGACGGTTTCGGTCAAAACTGTTTTTAAAGCGGTGCTAGAGTCCTTAAATTGGCTTTGGGAGCTAAAATAAATGACGGGATCCAACCAAGCACTGAGGTCTTGTTTAGTAAAGTAAATTTCTTGGGAAATCAGGTCAATATTGGAGATGACGTAACCGCCACTACCTTCGAGGTAAAATTCCACCCTTTCCCCTTCTAGATAGCGTTGGAACCAGACAGAACCCTGTATCGTCAGACTATCATCGAGAAAATCGGCTCTTAAACCCGATTTTAAGAGACTATTGCGACTTAAGCGCAAGTCGTGGGGACGTTTGACAACCTCGCGGATAGGTTCGTATTTGTCCAGATACCAAGCTTTCAGAGCGATGATGGCCATAGGTGTGGCGATTAAAGACACTCTCCCATTTTAGCAGTAAGCACCGATATCCTCTCCACATTCATCGGCCAGGTAAGAAAGAGCGCGAAATCTTAACATCATCAGGTTTTCGTAGAGGGGATTTAGCTTGCAAAGGGGCGGAATCTCTAGAATTGTCCAGCTAAATAGAGTAATTTTCCGTGCAAAGGGACATTGAGCCGGAATTAGACGACAAATCCTGTGAGCTAGTGCAGGCGTATTAATCTCTAGTCGGTCAATTCGTTGCCGCAGGGGTTGCCATAAATCCCATTTTGGTTGCGGTGACGGGTTTTTCCGATTGCCTTTCGACCAAGGGGCGATCCAATTAGAGACAATTATTTTATTTGTGGTATAATCTGATACATCAGCATCGGCCATAGCTTTATCTTCAATTGATTGACTCATAAGGTTCTATCTGAGATTACGAGAGGACGAACAATCTTTCCCGAAAATCCTCTAGGACGTTCGGACATTTGACCGCTTTAAAGATAACATCTCTGGGATAAAATTACTCGTTAAGACTGCACGGGAACGCTGGGGATGCAGATGAGGAAGTTAGAACTTTTGTACTAAATTACTGCCTCCGAGTTATCACCTGAAAGCTAATAGGCAACAGACGACAATAAGATAACGTCACGAGTGAGTTTAACTAGATTAATCTCTAAGCTTAGCCCAAAGATATTGGCTCTGATTAGAGCTATTTCTAGGTTAGCAAAAACTCAGGTTTTTTCACGTCAGCATAGTACACTTTTTCTGGGTATAAAATATCACCCGCTTTTGTCAAAGATACGCAATCTAAGGGGTGGGGTGTAGGGTGTGGGGTGTAGGGTGTGGGAATTATGAATTTTTCAGTGAACAGTAAACAGTGAACTGATAACTGATAACTGATAACTGATTTACATTCTTTCCAAAACGGGGATACCCAAGAGAGATAAGCCTAATTTTAGGGTTCTTGCCGTTAAATCACACAAAACTAAACGAGAGGTTTTAATCGGTTCTGCTGCTTTCAGAACGGGACAATTCTCGTAGAAACGATTATACTTTTTACTGAGTTCATAAAGATAATCACAGAGACGATTGGGTAATAAATCCTCTTCCACGGCACTAATTACTTCCGGAAGTTGCAGTAATTGTTTAGCCAGAATTAATTCGCTTTCATCCTTGAGAATTAGCGGTGAATTGGCACTTAAATCCTGAAAATTAATACCACCTTCGCGACTGATACTCTGGACTCTAGCGTAAGCGTACAGCATATAGGGGGCGGTGTTGCCTTGCAGATTGAGCATTTTGTCGTAACTAAAAACGTAGTTACTATTGCGATTTTGGCTGAGATCGGCGTATTTAACGGCACTTAAACCGACAGTTTCGGCAGTCTTAGCGATAAAATCGCCAGTTTCTTTTCTTTCCTCGTTTGCTAGTCTTTTTTCTAAGTCAGCTAGGGAAAAGGCGATCGCTTGATCAAGTAATTCTTGTAATTTTACCGTCTCCCCGGAACGAGTTTTTAATTTTTTCCCATCTTCCCCTAAAACTAATCCAAAAGCGACGTGAACCACTGCCACATTATCGGGTAAAAATCCCGATTTTTTAGCCACCTGAAATACTTGGGCAAAATGGTTAGCTTGTCCAGCATCGGTAACATAAATTATTCTTTCGGCTTTATCTTGCCGCACTCGATAACAAATTGCTGCTAAATCGGTGGTAGCGTAATTATAACCGCCGTCGGATTTCTTGACAATTAGGGGCAGAGGATCCCCCTCTTTGTTGGTAAAACCATCGAGAAAGACGCATAAAGCGCCGTTGTCTTCTGTTAGCAATCCCTGTTGATCTAATTCTCTGATTACTGCCTCAAGGTAGGGATTATAAAAAGATTCCCCCCTTTCCGTCAGTTTTATATCGAGAATATCATAGATTTTCTGAAATTCCCGTCGTGATTGTTGACAAAGTAACTGCCATGCTTGACGACTTTGAGGATCACCCGACTGTAATTTTACTACAGCTTGGCGGGCAGTTTCTTTAAAGTTTTCGTCTTCATCAAAACGAATTTTAGCCTTTTTATAAAAGCTAACTAAATCCCCTAAATCAAGAGCATCTGCTTGGGTTAAAGCGCTAGGATAAGCTTCTTGTAGATAGGTGATTAACATCCCGAATTGAGTACCCCAATCCCCGACGTGATTAAGACGAATTACTTGATGATGACGAAATTCCAAAATCCGAGCAATACAATCACCAATTATAGTTGATCGCAAGTGACCGACGTGCATTTCTTTGGCAATATTGGGACTGGAAAAATCGACAATAATTTTTTGACTGGGGTTAGCAGCGGCAACTCCTAAACGGTTGTCGGTAATTAGGTCTTTTAATTGGGTTTCTAGATAACCGGGTTTAAGGGTAAGATTAATAAAACCAGGTCCGGCAATTTCGGGGGGTTGACAAAGATCATCTATCTCTAGATTTGTTAGTAAAGTTGTCGCCACTTCCCGGGGTTTTTGTTTTAATTCTTTGGCTAAAGAGAGGGAAATATTACATTGATAATCGCCAAAACGGGGGTTACTAGCGGCGACAATTAGAGGATCGGTAGCGGCGAATTTTTTCCCAAAGGATTTAACTAGGGATTGGGAAAAACGCTCTTTTATTTGTTGGATAATGGCAGTCATAGAGAGAATTTAGCAATTAGGGATTAGATAAAAATTGAGAAGGAATCGTTTAGCTTCCTAGCAGTAACCAGATTGTGGGTCGAATTAGCTACTGAAGATGAGTATTCTCTCAAGACTTTTTAAATGATCTGTTGTTTCGAGCCAACGAGATTAATACTCCAGATAACTTAGGTTATTGACCATCTTACCTTATCATAATCTGAAGGCGAATCCAATGCAGCTGGCTGCTGGGAAACATTTGCTTTAATATAGTAAGTAAGCTTTACCAATAGTACAACCATGTTAGCCAGTTATATTGATCAAGCGATGGCATTAGCTCGATACGAAATCATCGAAGAAGATGGCACTTATTGGGGTGAAATTCCACCCCTTCAGGGAGTTTGGGCAAATCACGCCAATCTAGAAGATTGCCGGCAAGAATTGCGCGAAGCTTTAAGCGATTGGATTGCTTTGCGTCTGTGTTTAGGTTTGCCGATTCCAGTGTTAGCAGGAATAGATCTTAATCTCCTTCCTCAACCCATGTCTTCAATTTAAGATATGCCTAAATTAACCGCCGTATCATGGCTTAATCTAGTTCAAAGATTACGAGAACTTGGGTTTGACGGTCCCTACGCTGGGGGTAAACACCCTCAAATGCGTCGCGGTAATTTAACGATAATTATCCCCAATCCCCATCAAGGGGAAATAGGGGTAGGACTGTTAAAACGCATTCTCAATCAAGCGGGTATTACCAGAGAAGAATGGCTGGGAAAATAACAGGGAAAACATCCTATTTAACCTAATCCTTAACCAATAAAACCACGGCATAAACTGCGATACCTTCTTCTCGTCCTACCGGTCCCAACTGTTCGTTAGTAGTGGCTTTAATTCCCACCTGTTCTGGATTAATATTAAGGGTAGCCGCTAACTTGGTTCGCATCGCACTAAGGTGGGATTTCATTTTCGGTCTTTCGGCGACAATTACCGAATCAATATTATTAATCTGCCAACCTTTATCGATAATTAATTGATTAACTTGTTCTAATAATTTTAAACTATTCGCCCCTTGCCATTGTGGGTCTGTGGGGGGAAAATAATGACCGATATCGCCTAAACTAAGCGCCCCCAGCATGGCATCCATAATAGCGTGGGTTAAGACATCGGCATCACTATGACCCAATAAACCGACAGTATGGGCAATTTCTACTCCTCCTAAAATTAAAGGTCTTCCTGTCACCAATCGGTGGATATCGTAGCCGTTACCAATACGAATATTCATAGAGCAGTCCTCTTGGAATTATATTAATTATCTTATCGCAAAAGGGAACGGGAAACGGGGAAATATTTTCCCTGACTTGTCCTTATTAGCTAATTAGCTAGGAAGGATGAACTATTCTGCTGAAGTTTTTCCCAATACAATGAAAGCTTATACTAAATTGATTTTTGATAGTATCATTAACTGCCAGTCCAACTTTAAAAACCCACTTCCCACTTGCCACTCTATACTTGTTAGATAAGATTTAGTATAGCTCGATCGCTGTTAAAATTGCGGTAGAATCAGGAGAGCGTTGGGTTTCATGCTTCACACCAACCTACATTTTTGTTAAATAAGATTTAGTATAGCTCGATCGCTGTTAAAATTGCGGTAGAATCGGGAGAGTTGGGTTTCATGCTTCAACCGTTCGGCTGAGCTCACGGCCGAAGCCCAACCTACGTTCATTTTATATTTAATTCCACCCACCTACTTATAACTCGATCGCTGTTAAAATTGCGGTAGAATTTTCTTGGGGATAATCTCCTAACTTCTGACTATCCACTGCCAATTCCCGCAAAGGATAGCCATTTATTCTATCAGATTGAGAAGATATTAAGTATGATAACACTTGTGATTATGTTTTTCGCTGCCTTGCTGGCAGCTGCCGATTTTACTTACCAAGTTTTGATTCATTTTCCCGTACAAATCCTCAATTCTTTGGGGTCGTTGCTATCCTATGGAGTGATTGGACTGATAATTTTAGTCCTAGTGTGGATTGTGGGTGACTGATTTCTTGGGGTAAAAAAATGAGAGAATTAGCCTTAGCCAATTCTCCCCAATTTAAGTCAACTTTTAGTTTTTACTGTTCACTAGCCACTGCTTGGGGTTGTCCTTGCGGTTGGAATTGGAACAGGGAATAAACCACGTTACGACGGATATCAATCATCATTTCTAAAAACATCTCGTAGCCTTCCTGTTTATACTCAATTAGGGGGTCTTTTTGACCGTAACCGCGTAAACCAATCGACTCGCGCAAAGCTTCCATAGCTTGCAGGTGTTCGCGCCATAACATATCGATTTGTTGCAGGATAAAATAACGTTCGGCATCGCGCATTAAACCGGCGCGAATATTATCCACTTGACGCTCTTTAATTTCGTAGGCTTTGCGAACTTCTTCGTGTAGGAACATCTTGATATCATTAACACTCATATCCTCGACATCTTTAGCGGTAATATCTGCCAACAGATAGACGAATTCCTGAGATTTACTAATCAGTTTTTCTAAATCCCATTCTTCCGCCGGCAGTTCGGGATTAACATAAGCCATGACGATTTCATCCATGGTTTTTTCGGCGTATTGCAGCACCTGTTCTTTGAGGTCCATCCCCTCCAAAACCCGACGACGTTCGGCATAAATAGCACGCCGTTGATTATTCATCACCTCATCGTATTCAAACACCTGTTTCCGGGCATCATAATAGAAGGTTTCCACTTTTCTTTGCGCTCCTTCCAGGGAACGAGTCAACATTCCCGATTCAATGGGCATATCTTCTTCCACCCGGAAGGCATCCATTAAACCCGCCACGCGGTCGCCACCAAAAATCCGCAATAAATTGTCTTCTAGGCTTAAAAAGAAGCGTGTGGAACCGGGGTCGCCCTGTCTGCCCGCCCGGCCTCGCAATTGGTTGTCAATACGGCGGGATTCGTGGCGTTCCGTCCCGATAACGTGCAGTCCGCCCCTTTCTACTACCTCATCGTGTTCTTTCCCCGTGTAATCTTCATAACTTTGGCGAATTAATTTATAGACTTCCCGTAACTTTTGAATAACTGGGTCATCCGTGGGAGCTTTTTCGGCCGCAATAGCGATTTTTTCTTCCACTTCTAATTCCGGTAAACTTTGAGTTCCGTGGGTATCAACGGCAAATTTAACCGCTTCTTTCAGGGTATTTTCTACCTCTTTCGGTAACTCGGTAGGAAAAATTTCCGCCGAGGCGCGCCAGTTTTTTTTCTTTTTACCCGGGGCGAATCCTTGGGGGCGATTGCGTTCTCCTAAACTGGGTAAACTAAAGGCCAAATTGTCATCCTCGGGCATAACTAATTTGGGCATTAAATACTCGCGAATTTTCAATCGGGCCATATAGTCGGAGTTACCACCGAGGATGATATCGGTTCCCCGTCCTGCCATGTTAGTGGCAATTGTCACAGCGCCGGCCCGGCCTGCTTGGGCGACGATTTCCGATTCCCTTTCCACGTTTTCCGGGCGAGCATTAAGCAAGTTATGGGGAATCTTTCTTTCCTGTAATAACAGCGAAAGCACTTCCGATTTTTCCACACTGGTGGTACCGACTAAAACTGGGCGACCTTCTTCGTGCATTTGTTGACATTCTTCGGCGACGGCGTTCCATTTTGCCTGTTCATTTTTATAGACCACATCGGCTAAATCTTGCCGACGAGAAACGCGGTTAGTGGGGATAATTGTTACTTGCAGGTTATAGACTTTTTCTAGTTCCGTTTCTTCGGTTTTGGCCGTCCCGGTCATGCCGGATAATTTCGGATAGAGTAGGAAAAAGTTTTGATAGGTAATCGTGGCTAAGGTTTGGTTTTCCTGTTGAATTTCTACCCCTTCCTTAGCTTCCACTGCCTGATGTAAACCATCGCTCCAACGTCGCCCCGGTAATACCCGTCCTGTGAACTCATCAACGATAACAATTTCACCACTGCGGACGATATAGTTAACGTCTTTTTTCTGGATTTCCTTGGCACGAATAGCGTTAGAAATATAGTGCGCCCAGGGATTTTCTTGGTCGTATAAATCGGTAACTCCTAATAGTTCTTCGGCTTTTTTAAAGCCTTCATCGGTCATTAAAACGTTACGGTCTTTTTCGTTAACTTCGTAGTCTCCCGGTCCGTCTTCTACTTCTTGGCGCACTAATTGCTTGGCGATTTCGGCAGCGAGAATATATTTTTCTGTGGGCCGATCGATCGCTCCTGATATAATTAATGGAGTTCTCGCTTCATCGATAAGAATGGAGTCCACTTCGTCGATAACGCAGTAGTTAAAGGGTCTTTGGACAACTTCCCCCATCACTGTAGCCATGTTATCGCGCAGATAATCAAAGCCGAGTTCGCTGTTAGTGGTGTAGGTGATGTCACAGGCATAATTTTTCTTTCTTTCTTCCGGACTCATACCGGCTTGAATTAGTCCCACACTTAACCCTAAAAAGCGATGTACCTGCCCCATCCATTCCGCGTCACGACGGGCGAGATAATCGTTGACGGTGACGACGTGAACCCCTTTTCCGGTTAATCCATTCAAATAAGCGGGGAGAGTGGCAACCAGGGTTTTTCCTTCCCCGGTTTTCATCTCGGCGATTTGTCCTTTGTGGAGTACCATTCCCCCCAATAACTGCACGTCAAAGTGACGCATCCCTAAGACTCGGATGCCCGCTTCCCGGACAATGGCGAAAGCTTCGGGGAGGATTTCCTCGAGAATCTCCTCTCTTTGCTCATAATTTCTCGCTTTGTCCAATCTTTCCTTAAATTCGCTGGTTTTGCTCCTTAATTCGTCATCGGATAGGTTTTTAATATCTTCTTCCAGCAGGTTGATTTCGGTGACGAGGGGCTGAAATTTTTTAATTTTGCGGGCGTTGGGATCTCCCAGTAGGGCTTTTAACATAGCAGTTTTGATTCTCTCGCTTCGATTGGCTCTTGGTCTGTGGTGTTAACAATTGTATCACTCTCGTTGGGAGTGGAGAGTCATTTATCGGTGAAAAGGGACTATTGCCAGTGGGCAAAAATTAAGTTAGAGATGGTATCTTAGAGCTAAGAATATACTGATCTACTTTGATTCCCTAAAACCTTAAAAAACTTAGTATTGCCGACAAAGGAGGGTGAAACCATGACAGAAAGCCTTACCATGGCAGCCCTCTACGGGAAACTCTCAGAAATCGGACTTAAAAAAAATTATGTCCGACAAAATGGCTTGCCCAGTTGGTGGGATGATGAACTCAATGATAAACCCGTTGCGGTTCTAGAAGGAGCCGGTTATATCGCCAAAAACCTCAATCTTGACCTCTCATCTTTATTAACCCCTCAAGAAGAGGTCAAATTTAATAGACCTCCCCATACTAAATTTAAACAGCACAATAGCCAAAATAACCAACATCCCTATCTAGCGCAAGCTTTAGCGAGTCGGTTTGCTGAGTTAATTTCCTTGCGGGTTGAAGTTAATTATACTCCTTTATCTAAGGATGCTAAAACCATCAGGAAAGACATCTTAAGTCACTTGCCAAAGGTTGACTTGACCTCTCTTTTAGACTATTGTTGGTCTCAGGGAATAGCGGTGGGATACTTTGATCATTTTCCTAACAAAACTAAGAAATTTGCTGGATTAATTCAATGGTATTCCACTTGTCCTGTAATTATTCTTAGTTCAAAACATCAACAGTCGGCAAGACTCGCTTTTGACTTAGCGCACGAATTAGGACATTTAGCATTAGCACATCTAAAAGATGGGGTATTAGTTGATGAAGACATTAAATTTGATAATGATTGCGAAGAAAAAGAAGCTAATCAATTTGCTACTGAATTACTCTTAGGTGATTGTGATAACTGCCTTGGGGATGGGAAATTCCAAAATGCTGAAAAATTGAGTAAATATGTTCAAGAACATTTTATCTCTCATCATCCCGATATTGATATAGGTGCAATTATTCTGAACTATGGATGGCATAATAGGGACTACTTTGCTTTAGCCATGAAGACTTTAAAAGTATTAGAACCTAACCCAAATGGCAACAAGATTATTAATGAATATTTGGCCAATCAGTTAGACTGGGATAAATTTGATGACGAAACCTACGAGTATCTAGAAAAGGTGTTAGGAGTTTAATCTTGATAGGTTCTGTTTATTGTTTGGATAATGACATTATCCTAAAATTGGCCACCTGTGGTTTATTTGAGAAAACCCTCAATACCTTTGGAGTTGAGATTAATCAAGTTAAAATTCTTGAGACATTTCAATATAAATTTAAAAGGGAACCGCAACAAAAAAGGAAGAAAAACCCCGTTAAATATAACCTAGAAGACGCTTTATCTGTCGTTGAAACCTGCGATAAAATATCAATCAATAATATCAATCAGGAGGATTTTATTCAATTACAGAAAATCGAAGGTATAGACGTAGGTGAGGCTATTCTCCTCAGTTATGTTAGCTACTTGAATAAACAAAATAATTTAAGCTATTTACTCACAGGAGATAAACGCTGCTTAAAAAAATTAAATGTTCCTGAAACTAATCAGATTACTGGCTACCTTGAAGGTAAAATATGGTGTTTAGAACAATTAATTTTAAAAGATATTGAAATTTATGGATTTAATTGTATTAAAGAGAAAGTTTACCCCTTTAGAGATTGTGACACTAATCTTAAACTTATATTCGGTTATAGCAGAGAATCAGCAGAGCAGCAAGTCAGAGGAGCGTTAACAACTGAAATTAGGCAATTAAGAAAAGAAACGGGAAACTTACTTTATCCCTACCCTCAAGGATAGCAAAATCAGCTAAAATGATATAATCGATAGGCGATAATCTTATCCCAACAACTTCACCAAAATATTAACAAGGATGGATAGTATTAACTAAAGATGTAAACATTAGTAGAAATATTTTAGAAGTTCAACGGATAGCTCGTTATCAGGCTCAAGTATTTGTTCTAGTTTCTGGTAATACTAAATCTGGTTATTAAAAACTGATTATTTATTCTACCTTTTGCCTCTCCTTATATGTAGCCTATACTCAACGGATTTAGTGTTAATCTTCTCTCAAGCGTCGGTTAACTAAAGGGAAAACCACCATATTTATTGATAATTATATCTATAGTTTCCATAATTGCGATCGATTCTCCCAAAATGGAGATAATTTGTTGATAATGTTCTAAGTCATCGTAGCTAAGGTGGCGACCTTTGCGGTCTTTTAGCCACTTCTGACACACTTGATAACCGCCGATATAAAAGTTCCAAATTTGCGGCGGAATCCCCGCAAAATACTGGTCAGAATTAATCGAAATTTGTTGTTTATTTTCGTTATATTTCACCTGTTCAACTAGATTAGAACCCGCCACGGGATAGCTACTAATTTCTTTTCCTGTCCCTTTCATCAGGTGTAACTGCACTAATCTGTCACCTTTTTTGACTAATTCCCAGAATAATTCTTTATCACTGGTGAGAGGAACACGAGGAAAGTCTATTTTTAAAAATTCGGCGTAACGTTGGCGATATTGGGGAGAGTGAAAGACGGCATAAATATAGTTAAAAATGTCTTCTGGTCCAAAGGTTTTCTTTTCGTCTCCTTTGCCATCACTGATAAATTCTAAGTCAAGTTTTGCGGAAAGTTCCTTAATAAATTCTGGCGCTAGATTGGGCCGGCGACCATTTGGCGAGTTGGTTGCTTCTGTTTCAAATAAAGTTGGGGTATTGGTTGGGTAAAGATAAAGGGGGAAAACAAAGCCATTATTTGATGTTTTGGGAGAGAGACAAATCACTTCAACAATATTTTCTGATATTTGAACATGATTAAAACTTTCTCCTTTAGTCATCCTAGAGGTAATTAGTGCATAATTTTGTTGATATTTTAGGTTATACATAACATTACTTCTTGCTCTACAGTGAAAGCCTCTTGAATTACCCGTATAATATGTATATCTTTTGTCAAAAGGTCTGTATAAAATAGGAGTTAATTTATCCGTGGATAAATTTGATTGCTTAATATCTTTCTGTGCTAAATCTATCTTCCAATCTTGAGAATCTTTACCTAAATTATATTTAATCCTAGCTTGTTCTGGACTGAGATTGACAAAATCATTGATTATATCCCAAATTTCTTGTTCACTCCATTGAATAGTTAAACTATCTCTAGCTGTGACGATACCAACACTATTAACTGGCATAATTTCAGTAATCTTCCAAAATTGATCGTATTCCGAGCGCAGATTAATATTCTGAGGTTTAAATAGATAAAAAGGAGAATCAGGTTTTAATTCTTGCCAAGAAGTAGAATAAAGATCATTTTCCTCTAACCAATGATACTTACCACCGATAATAACTTGATTCTCAATCATCTCTCTTTTACCCCATAAATCAGCATGATAAACCTTCGCTAAATCTTGCTGACTATCTTGATACTTAATAAAAATACCAATAGCTACACCTTGCTGAATATCAAACACATTTTGATCGGGTGAACCGTCGGGACAGATTTCTTTTTTCTTGCTATTTCCATGTAAATCTAAAACATAAATATCATCAAAAGTTTTTAATAAACTTTGACGCATTCCCCGAAAAGTTGGGTTATCCAAATAACCATGATTAGTAACAAAAGCTAAAATTCCGTAACCAGTTTTCTCGATGCGCCATTGACTAAAGCGAATAAATTTGACATAATCATCATTTAACCATTTGGGATTTTTTTCGCCTAAAGGTTGACCATCTACCTCAAAATAACTAGCAGTTTTTCCTCCAGAAATAATATCTTTTCCCTTCAATAATTCCTTAATCCATTCTCCTGTATTTACCGAATGTCCAGAGTAGGGAGGATTACCAATAATCACCATAACAGGATGTTCTTGCTTAACACCTTGCGCTGACTCTGCTTCATCGCGAATACGATTTAAAAAACCATCAGCAGGGGGAATTTGAAAAGCTTCCTGTAGGGTGTTGGTGAGATAGATTCCTAAGCGTTCATCGGCACTAAAATCATAGCCTAATTCCTGAAGTTGTAAACCTAATTTCATGTGTGCTACGGTGTAGGGAGCCATCAGTAACTCAAACCCAAAGAGACGGGGTAATAAATGCTGACTCACATAACCAGACCACATCCCTTTTTGTTGACGAAAACTCTCATAGATATAATCGATAACAGAGTGTAAAAAAGTGCCAGTTCCCACAGCAGGATCCAGAATTAAAACTTGGTGAACTTCCTGAGTTTCTTGGCTATTATTAGGATTTTTAATAGTAATTTTTTTGGCATCGGCCAAACCTTTAGGAATCTGAAACTTATTTTTTAGAATATAGTCCACACTGCGAACCATGTAAGAAACCACGGGTTCAGGAGTATAATAAACCCCCCTAGACTCACGCATTTTACTATCGTATTCTGCTAAAAAAGTCTCATAAAAGTGAACTACAGGGTCCTCCTTGCGGGTGCGTTTTCCAAAGCTGCCCAGAATCCCCTCCATGTCTGTTTGTTGTAAAATAGTGGCTAGAGTATCCACGGCCCAAGTAATCCGCTCAGGGAGCATCTCACCTTTGTAACCCCTAAATCAGGTGTTTATGTCAAGCTATTTTGAAAGCCTTGCTAGAAACCAGTTTTATGGATAAGTATAATTACTCACTTGCATAAATGAGATGAAAAATTCCCCGCAAAAAAGGGTTAGTTTTCGGTAGGCGAAATGCTGCCGTTTCCCGGGAAAAAGAACTGATTTGATCCGTATTACAGCGTGCTGCGAATAAACCATAACAAATTGTTTGTGCATACATATCGGCAAACTGCGCTTCGTTGAGATCACTAATTAAAACTCGTTGAAAAGATTGCAATTGTTGCCGCAGCATTCCCCCACAATCTTGATCTTTTAAAGCTTGTGCGATCGCATCCCGAATTAACTGCGCTAAAGCGGCCATTTTTTTCGCTAATTCTCGCGGTGTTGTTATCTGAATAACTTTCGAGAGAAAAAATTGACAGAACAATTGTTCTACTTGTGAAATACCCTGGGAATCAGGTTTAATTTGCTTTTTTTGATTAAGAGTTGCCACGGAAGCTGATAGACGCAATTCTCCCGATACATACCAACGAAATTCTAAATGATCGGTGATAATTAAGTTACCCAAAGCCTGTAAATAACGTTTTATTTGGGGAGTATTTTCAACCTTTTTGAGAGAAGTTCCGATATCTTTTGCTTCCAGATGGCCAATTTCTACCATACCCTGATTAATCACAAAATCCGGAGCGCCACAAGCAATCCTTTTCGGTTCATTGAGAGCTTGTAGGTTATTATTTAGGGATTCAATTAATTTTTTTAAAGCAGGACGATAACTGTGTTCTGTGGCGTTACCCTGTTGATAAATGCCAGTGATTTCCTCTAGATATTTTGGCAGTGAATTAGTCATTATCGGTGCAGCCTATAAACGTTCTTCTATAGATAAAATATAACCTCATTTGGACCCCATGTCTCCTGAGATGCGCTCATGCTACTTTATGGGTGCATCTGACATTTGCAGAAATACCGACAATCAGCAATTATCAGTGATTCTTAAATTATCACAGATATATCAGCAGCCGCCTGTAAGCATCCCACCGAAAAGCTAATGCGCGGGGGGTTTGGGGGGTAGAACCCCCCAAAAGCTTGGATTGACTAATAAAATCGGAAGTAATGCCCGATTTTATCAGAGAGTTTTCCCGTAAAAATCCCAACTTGCTAGATTTACAAAAATGAGATGTACCCTGCTTTATCCCTATCCTCAAGGATACCAAAATTAGCTAAAATGAGATAATAGATAGGCGATAATCTCATCCCAACAACTTCACCAAAATATTAACGATGGTCAAAGTGTCATCTCCCTTATCTCTAGAGCATCTCTATCATGTTCCCACCTATACTATAGCCGATACTGCGCGCTATCTCCATATTCCTTTACCCACTCTGAGAACCTGGGTAAAGGGACGCACTTACCCGACGTTTCGGCTAAGCTCAACGACCACAAAAAAAGGACAAAAAGAGTTTTTACCCCTCATTCAACGACCTAATCCGAATATTCCCCAACTTTCCTTTACTAACTTAGTGGAAGCGCACGTTTTAAGAGTCATTCGCACCGTTCATAACATCCATCTCGATAAAGTTAGACTTACCCTAGACTATATTAGTGAACAATTTAACACCGATCATCCTCTAGTTCAAAAACAATTTAGTACCGATGGAATTGACCTTTTTATCGAACAATTTGAACATTTAATTAATGCCTCCCGTTCGGGACAATTAGCGATGAAACAAGTCTTAAATAATCTCTTAACTCGTATTGAATGGGATGAACAAGATATCGCCACAAGGCTTTTTCCCACTATCAACCTAAAGGGGGAAGACTTCACTGATAAAGTCCTCATGATAGACCCGAATATTTCCTTCGGAAAACCCACTATCAAAGGAACAGGAATTCCCACTAAAATTGTCACAGAACTTTATGATGCGGGGGACTCTATAGAAGATATTGCCAATGATTATAATTGTCAACGTTGGCAAATTGAAAAAGCGATTTTATTCGAGTCCAATTGGCAAGCAGCATGACCTATCAATACACCTATTTTATAGACCGCGCTTTAGGAAAGTCTATCGGTGAAGCTTTGCAAAAAATAGGGGTTAAAATTGAATTTCATCATGCTCATTTTGCCCCAGATGCACCAGATACGCAGTGGCTACCTATTGTTAGTCAAAGAGGATGGATAGTATTAACTAAAGATGTAAACATTGGTAGAAATATTTTAGAAGTTCAACAGATAGCCCGTTATCAGGCTCAAGTATTTGTTCTAGTTTCTGGTAACTTACCTCGTCAAACAATGGTTAATATTTTTGTGGAAACAATCGATAAAATCGAGAGAATAACCCAAGGTAATCAAGCTCCTTTTATCGCAAAAATATACCAAAATTGTCAAGTTAAATTGTGGAAAAATAAAAATGAATTAACCAGAATGCTAGAAACTATTTAAAACTTATTAAAATAGTTTCTATTCAGTAACAAATTACAACTAAATTTGTTGACAATATTCTCACCATTACCTTTGATGCAATTGTCGAAATTGTCTGAGCAGTGAACCAGTTTAATCAACTTCTTAATCCCCCCACTTGCTGTTAAATTTATCTCCGTTCACTTCACCCAGGGGGAAGGGGGGACTTCTGGCGAGATTTGAGTTAAACTAGAAAGGTTGACTATTGACAAACATCGATCGCACAGGAGTAAATTATGTCTAGAGTCTGTACTATGACGGGGAAAAAGGCCAATAACGCCTATGCGGTGTCCCACTCCCACCGTCGCACCAAAAAATTACAAGAAGCTAACCTACAATGGAAAAGAGTCTGGTGGTCGGAAGGCAACCGTTGGGTAAAACTACGCATCTCCACCAAAGCTATCAAAACCATTGAAAAGAAAGGATTAGCCGTCTTCGCTAGAGAAGTAGGCTTAAACTTGAATTTGTACTAAACGAATAGTTCAGAAGTGGAGACGAATCGGCCCTATGGTTGACTCCTCTGCTTTTGATTATTAAGTATTGCAACAGGGCGTGATGTGGGGTGAAAACTACCTTTAAGATTAAAAACTTAAAACGACCTGTTCAGGAGAATTTCAATGTACTCAACCCTATTAATGGCCGCCACCGCCGTACAAGGTTCCAGCGAATGGAGTCCCAAAGTGGCGATTGTCATGATTATCTGCAATATTCTCGCTATTGCTTTCGGTAAAGCGACTATTAAACAACAAAATGTCGGTCCTGCTTTACCTTCCCCCGCTTTATTCGGTGGTATGGGATTAGGCGCTTTACTGGGTACTACCAGTTTTGGTCATGTCCTCGGCGCCGGTGTTATCCTCGGTCTCTCCCGTCTCGGAGTTATCTAAATATGTTTTGATTTTCTCAATCGGTGGCCAAAAGTCACCGATTTCTTTTGTGACAAATTCTGGAGTATATAATAAATATGACCTTACCTCAAAAAAACTCTTTTTGGTACGATGAGCGATTTCAGAAGATTTTTCTACAGGTAATTATCCTGCTAATTGTCTGCCTAATTTTCTGGTTTTTTGGTCGCAATTTAGTGATTAATTTCCAACGCTTACGCTTAAGTTTTGGCTTTGGCTTTCTCTTTGATCCTGACCGACCAGCTTCTTTTGCTATTGGTGACTCTCCTATTGCCTACAGTCCTACCGATACCTATTTTCGCGCTCTTTTGGTGGGATTAGTTAATTCCCTCCGCATTATGATTACTGGCATATTTTTGGCGATTAGTCTGGGAATAGTCATCGGGTTAGGTCGTTTGTCGGATAATTGGTTAATTCGTCAGTTGGCAACAATTTATGTGGAAACTATTCGCAATACTCCTTTATTATTACAATTATTTTTCTGGTATTTTGCGGTATTTCTCAAACTGCCGAAGATTGAGGACTCTCTAGAGTTTTTTGGCAGGGTATTTTTAAATAACTCAGGAGTCTATTTACCTTTACCCGCCAATAGTTTCAGGACATGGTTAGCCTTAGCTATAATGATTTTAGGAATAATTTTCTCAGTATTTTTATATCTAAAAAATAAACTTAGTTTATGTCTAACTAGCCTACTAATCCTAGTTATATTTCCTCTAATCTGGGGTTTACAATGGCAAAGTCCCCAAGTTAATCCTCTTAATCAAAATATTGACTTCGGTTTACATCTTTCTTCCGAGTTTGCTACTCTCCTAATCGGTTTAACTGTTTATACAGCTGCCTTTATTGCGGAAACAGTACGGGGGGGGATTCAATCGGTTAATCGGGGACAATGGGAAGCAGCTAAAGCCTTGGGATTAAAACCTTTATTAGTGATGAGATTAGTAATTTTTCCCCAAGCTTTGCCAGTGATTATTCCTCCTTTAACTAATGAATGTTTAAACCTTGTTAAAAACTCTAGTTTAGCGATCGCTATTGGTTATAATGATATTTATGCTATCTCTAGTACCATCGCTAATCAGACAGGAAAAGCTGTAGAAATGTTAATAGTAGTTATGGCCACCTATTTATTCTTTAATCTGGGGATTTCCCTAGCTATGAATCAATTCAACAAACGGGTAAAAATTCAGGAAAGGTAGGGTGTGTTAGCGAGCGCGTAACGCACCGAATCGCACCAAAAAGTAGCGTAACGCACTGAATCGCACCAAAAGGTAGCGTAACGCACCAGAATTTAGCGATAAATTAATTAATGAGCATTACCAGAATATAAAGCGGTGATAATTGCTGTCACCGCAGGACTAAGACTAGATAAAACCACCACAGAAGCGGTGGCAATGATGATAGTAGTAGCCATTCTCACCATACCATCTGTACCTTTTTGATAGGCATCAAATTTATATTCTAAGCGGTCAACTTTTTGACCAAGTTCTTCTCGCAATTGAATCAACGCTTCTCTGATATCATCATTACTGGGATTTTCGGGAATTTGCATGACCTTGATTAGCAATTAACTAACAACCGCCTATATTATAGCAGTTCTTAGCCATAAATTACAATTTTTTATCAGGAGGAGGAGTCAATCGCCAGCGTACCAAAAAACTATCAATACTTTCTAAACATTCCAAGTCATCTTTAGGTAAATAAGAATCTTTTAACAAGAAAGAAAAAGCCTGCTGAAACTCTTGACTATCAGCTTGAATCGGACTAGCAAAATGACAAGGAATAACCTGTTTAATCGGCCATTGGGAAATTAGCTCAACCCATTGACTAACCTCGTCAGTAGTGCGATTAAGAATCAAAGTTTGCAAAATTGGGGCTACTATTAACCTCCCCTCTCGACGCAAATTTAAAAAAGTCCTTTGCCAATCATCCCCCCATTGAAAAGGGAATAAACCAAAATAGGCTTTTTTACTCCTTTCCTTAGCAGTAAAAGCATCTCTAAACACCTTAATCCAATTGGGAACAGCTAAAACAGTAGGTTGAAAATAAAGAGCAAAAAGACAAATTCTTTGCCAACCCCGACGGCGATTTTCTGGGGTATCATCCACCAGATCCTTAGCCGTATTTTTAGCGTGAAACAGCAGCGGATAGGGGTCTAATTCTAAAATAGCGGGAGGATTTTCTGGGATAGAAATAATGCCATCAGTCAGCAGCAGAGTTTGAGAGTAGTGATGAAAAAAAGCCACCTCCGAGAAGTACCCCACATTTAGATCGATTGCGGGTAAAATTTCATAACTAAAATCTTTTCCTAAAGGAGTAGTTGCAGAGTCAGCAGGTAAAATTTCCGTTCGTTTTGCTGGTAAACCCAACCAACTCAAAGGTAAATTAAGAGGAAAACTCCATTGATTAGGAGCAACATAAACTATAGCCTGAGGAAAATAACGAGCAAAAGGACCCACAAAAACCTTATGTTCAATCCCAGAAATCGTCGGCAAAATAATATATTTAACTTCCCCGTGTTCACTTTCCAACTCACGCATTAAGCGAATACATTCCGGAGTCGGGGCCACAGGTGCATAAACAAATAAACCCCCGGATGCTAACTTAATTACCGTCATGCGAATCGGCACAACCACATAAAAAATACCCTGCAATTGCTCAAATGTCCAGAGCGTATCTTTCACCACTTCTTGGCGAATTGTCCGTCTTTGACCGTAGGGATAAAGTGGTACAATTGGCCAAAAAGGCCATGATAAATCTTGCGGACTAATTGCGGCTTTTGTCATCGTCTGATTCTATGGCTGAAAATCTCTATTTTAGTTATCATAAACCCTTCTAATCCCCATGACTAATAAACTGCCCATTGATTCTTTGGTCAATACTTGGAATAGTCTCACGGGGGAAGTGATGAAAAGACTCCCCATCGACCAGTTGACTAATACTGTCCTCCAGTGGTTTAGTGTCAGTGATAGTCAAGTGGCGGAAATTTTAGAAAAAGTCCGTCAAGAATTACCCACCACCGAGGCGCTGTTAATCGGCAAACCCCAAACGGGAAAAAGTTCGATTATTCGGGGAATAACGGGAGTTTCGGCGGAAATCGTCGGGCAAGGTTTCCGTCCCCACACCCAAAACACCCAGCGCTACACCTACCCCGCGGAAGACTTACCCCTGTTGATTTTTACCGATACGGTGGGGTTAGGGGATGCCTATCAACACACAGAGACGATAATCGCCGAATTATTAGCAGATTTAGCCGAAAACACGGGACGGGCCCAGGTTTTTATCGTGACGGTAAAAATTGATGATTTTGCCACCGATAGCCTTCTGGAAATTACCAAACAACTGCGGCAAAAATACCCTAAAATCCCCTGTTTACTGGCTGTCACCTGCCTTCATCAGCTTTATCCTCCTAATACCGTCGATCATCCCCCTTATCCTCCCGATTTCGACGATATCAATCGCGCCTATCAAGAAATTAAAGAAACTTTTAAGGATTTATACGACAATTCTGTGCTAATAGACTTTACCCTAGAGGAAGACGGTTACAACCCTGTTTTTTACGGTTTAGAGGCATTTAGAGACAATTTAGCTGATTTATTGCCAAAAGCCGAGGCTAACACCATCCACCAACTTTTAGATCGGGAAACCAGCAATAAATTAGGCCATCTCTATCGGGACGTGGCCCGACGCTATATGTTAGCCTTTTCCGTCATAGCGGCGACCTTGGCGGCGATTCCCTTACCCTTAGCGACTATGCCCGTGTTAACCGCCCTACAAGTGTCAATGGTGGGGGTTTTAGGTAAATTATACGGTCAAGTCTTAACCCCATCTCAAGCCGGTGGAGTCGTCAGTGCGATCGCTGGCGGCTTTTTGGCCCAGGCCATCGGTCGGGAATTAGTGAAATTTATCCCCGGTTTTGGCAGTGTTATCGCCGCTTCTTGGTCCGCTGCCTATACTTGGGCCCTAGGAGAGGCCGCTTGTGTCTATTTTGGCGATTTAATGGGGGGTAAAAAACCCGATCCTAAGAGGATTCAAAGGGTGATGAAAGAGGCTTTTTCCGCTGCCCAAGAAAGATTTAAAAATGTCGCCACGGGAGGAGATAATTAAGCAGTATTCAAAGATTATAGTCATTTCAAATAAATCTGATACACTCTAGAGCGATGGGAAAATATCTTAAGAATTTGTGGTATGTAGATATAGATTCGTCCAGTGTCCGAGGGTGAACCGACTAATAACAGTTATCAGTTGGACGTTTTCAGTGCAATACCGAAGGCACTGCCTAATACTGTGCCGAGCTTGTAGCCCACATTCCGCACCCTAAGTGTCACAACGTCTCAAAAGAGGAAGGGGCGTGAGTCATACTAAATCCAGTTATTAAAAACTGATTATTTATTCTCCCCTTTGCATGAGTGCCTTTTGCTTTTTGCCTGTCCTGATATGTAGCCTATACTCAACGGATTTAGTATCAAAATACTTATCTAGAGGAGTTAGTTGGCGGCAAGCTGCCGCCAACTAAGCCGAAATTTTCAGGGTTAACCCGTTCATTCTCAATAAGCACTAATTATTGAGAATGAACGAGCAATCAGACTTAACATCTAGGTGCGAGATGTTCCAGTTGCTCCCTTTGTTTTGTCACCCCTTGAAGTCAATCCATCTCGTCAAGATAAGAGATAATATTCCTGGCAAGGTTTGGGGAAAAATCTCAAAATGTTGCGCCTCTCGTCCGTTAAGTTGCTAATCTTTTGATTGTCTTGAATAGGTCGGATATGAATCCCTTGAAAGCCCTGAAATATCCAGCGTAATGTCGGTCGGTCAGTTAACTTACCCAACGGATTTTTCAGTCCCGTCTCCTGCTGTTTTAAACCTAAACGAAGTTGTCTTTGACCAATAGTATAAACCAGCAGGCACAAGCCCATGAGCATGGCCATGACCTCAATTCTCTGGGGAGATTTGAGAAAGACACTGTGGGCAAAAAAGCTGGGGTCTTTGAGAAAAGAAAATCCTCTTTCCGGAGCTTGTTGCCCTTTATATTTTTTGATAATATCCTCACTTTCAGACTTGAATTGGCCATTCATGGTCGAACAGCCCACTCGCCTAAGTTTTCCAACAATTCCTATTTTTTCATAATTAGGGGTCTCAAGACCCCCCTAGCGGACGCAGAGAAAATCCTCACCAGCTAAGTCTTTTTACTCAAGTCTCTAGACGGGGACAGCCAACGTGACAGTTGAGAGTGCGGAATGGGGGTTACCTGATGTCAGCTGTACCTCATTATGCCATAATGAATGTAGGAAAAGTATTGCAGATTACCAAATCATGCCAAATCCCAATTTCGATTCAGTGATTGATACGTTCACAATCGACGATCTGTTTTTTCTCCGTTATCAATATCGCGTCTACAAGGAATGGAACAACGATCCCCGTCTCGCAGTTCTGCCTGGCTTCAATCCAGGTGTGACGGGTGCCAAGGCCACCAGCGGCATCCGCTTTGTCGATGGCACGGATCAATTGCGTTACCAGGTGGGTGGTGGCATCACCCCCATCTCGGCACCCTACCCCTTGTCCACCACGGATCCGAAATTCATGGCTGGGGCGACAGGCACACTGTTTCGCCGTCTCACCAGCCAGAGCTTCACGCCAGCCACGGGTGGTTTCACGATCAACTTCCAGACGGGAGCGGTCATCTACGACCAAAACTATACCCTTGATTACAGCCTTCGTGGCTATACCAATCCCAGCAATCCCTACATCTTTGATGCCAGCCCCAGGCTGATCAGCAATCTGGTTTCCAATCAAAGCGGCAAGACAGCGCTGCAGGTGTTGGATGATCCCTACGCCAGGGAGTGGACCCAGGCCGGCACCCAGGCCGGCAAGCGGGTGAGCCAGAAAAACAACACCCGCCATGAAACCATTCTCACCGGTGGCAATGGGGTGAATGGCTCCAATACCGGGAATCCCCTGCCGAATTCAGGCTTTTTCGCCCTGTTTGGCCAATACAACGACCACGGCATGGATTTTCTCGCTAAGGGCAAGGATGGCAGCCTGCTGATCCCCCTGCTCCCCGGAGACAGCCTTTACACCCCTGGCTCGCCCACCAACTTCATGGCTCTCTCCCGCACCAACACGGTGCAGGTGGAGATCGGCGAGGGCAGCCGCGATGCCCTGGTGGCGGAGCTAGGCCTGGCGGGCTACAGCCGCCCCAGCCAATGGGATGTGGACAATGAGAACGCCGCCATCGGCACCAGCTTCACTGGCACCAGTGGGGGGACCTTGGTACTGAATGAGCAGCTGATCGTGATCAATGCGGGCGCCACCCTCAACGATGTGGTGGCCACCATCAACAGTAAGGCCGCCTTCACCGGCGTGGTTGCCTCCACCACCACCAACGGCAGCGGCCAGAGCGTGCTGAAGCTCACCCCATGCAATGGCGAGAGCATCAACCAGACCTCCGCCTTTCTTGATCTCAACCAGATCTATGGCTCGGTGGAGAGCCATGGCATTTTCATGCGGGAATACAAGGGCAATGGCGAACTCACGGGCCGGCTGCTCACCGATCCGCAAAACTCCACCGCCCGCTGGTTTGACCTGAAAAAGAATGCCGAGCGCATTGGCCTGACCTTGCGCGATCGCGATGTGCTGTCTGTGCCCCTGGTGGAGATCATCCCCCAGGGCCAGCCCAATGCGGGGCGCTATGCCTTTGTGGTACTCGACAAGGTGTCGGGGCAGAAGAGCTACGTCTTTGATACGGCGGACGTCACCTCCAATCAGGTGCTGGCCAAGGCCGGTTCAGCCTTTCTGATCGATCTGGCCGATGACTGGAAAGGATCTCCTCAGCCTGCTGGCAGCGATCCCTTCAACGCCAACGGTGATCTGAAGGATCCCTCTCGGCTGAATCAACACGCTGTGGGCGGAGATGGGCGCCTGAATGAAAATATTGGTCTCACGGCAATGCATGAGATCTTTGTCACAACCCACAACAATATCCTGTCTCAGATTCAGGCCAATCTGGCCCAGAATGCCGGAAACAACGGTAATAACCAGGCCCTTTCCGGAGAAGAGCTGTTTCAAATCGCCAAGCTGGCCAATGAAAACTTCTACCAACACCATGTGTTGCAGGAGTACGCGCGGCGCATTACCCCCAACCTAGGCGCATTCGCAGGTCCCAATGCGGGCAACAACAACAACGCCGGCTTCAATGCCAGCATCTTGGCGGAATTCGCCTCCAGCGCCTTTCGCTTCGGCCATTCCCAGCTCACCGAAACCGTGGCCCTCACCTCGGTGAACCAGCAGTCGGGGCTGGCCAACCCCGGCGGGCAGATGGACATCCCGCTGCTGCAGGCCTTTCTCGCCCCCCAGCTCTACACGCGCGACACGGCAGGGCAGATCGCCGCGGGGATGAGCCAGCAGGTGGGCAACGCCACCGATGAATTCATCACCAACACCCTTCAAAACGCCCTGGTGGGCCTGCCCTTGGATCTGGGCGCCCTCAACATCGCCCGCGGCCTGGATACCGGCATCACGCCCCTCAATGAGGCCCGTCGCCAGATTCAAACCTACCTTCGTGGCGTGCGTACCTCTCCAGATGGGACCACCGGGTTGGTGCAGGCCAACAATGCCATTGACGCCAACCTGGCAGCCCTGGAGGCTAACCTGCGGCCCTATATCAGCTGGAAGGATTTTGGAGCCCATCTGCTTCATCCGGAATCGTTGAAGACGTTCATCATGGCCTACGCCCGCGATGCCATCCTCAGCGGCTATTCGGGCAATGCCGATCTCTCCTATTGGAATCAACTGCAAGCCAGTCCGGCTCCCGGCGCGGCAGCCACCTACGCCGCCGCCCTCTCCGCTGCGGCGGATTTGGCCATGGGAGATGGGGCCTTCATGGGCCTGCTCTACGGCGGCAGCAGCACGGACGCCCTGAATCCCGGAGCGCCCGTGAACACGCCCAGCGGCAACCAGGACTTCCAAAAGATCTCCCTCTGGCTGGGTGGATTGGCAGAGGCCAAAACCCCTGGCGGTATGCTTGGCCCCACCCATGATTTCATCTATGCCTACCAGATGCAGCAACTGCAGCGGGGTGATGAGGCCTACTACCTGAGCAAGCTGGCTGCCACGGATCTGGTGGAGGAAATCAAGGGGAAGACGGTGGCCGACATGGTGATGGCTGCCACGGGAGTGAAGCATCTCTACCACAAGATCTTTGCGGTGAATGATGCTGATTATGAGCGATCCTTGCAGAGCTTTAACACCTATTCTTCTGAAGCTTTATTGCTTGAGGCAACTCAGACGGTGGTAGATGTCACCGGAACTCAACGGTTGGTGGGCAGGGCTGGCTATGTGAATGGCGTGCTTGTCGGCAATGGTGGCAACTACCTTGATGCCCGCGGCGTGTTCAGTCCCAACGGGGAGGGCAAGGCCAGCGAGCTCTTTGGCGGCACCAGCGGTGCCGATCAATTCAAGGGCTTAGGTGGAGATGATTGCATGTGGGGCGATGGAGGCGCGGACACCTTCTGGGCCGGCGATGACAATGACTTTGCCGATGGCGGTGAAGGAGATGACACCATCTACGGTGAAAACGGCTTTGACATGTTGCGTGGGGATGCCGGCAAAGATCAGATTTATGGCGGCACTGGCAACGACGATATGTATGGCGGAGAGGGCAACGACAGCCTCTTCGGTGAGGATGGCGTCGATGATCTCAACGGCGGCAATGGCAACGACGTTGTCAGCGGCAGCCTCGGCAACGACCAGGTGAAGGGACAGGCTGGTAACGACACCCTCATCGGCGGCCAGGGGAACGACATCATCACAGGGGGGGGAGGAAACGATCTCTTCACCTTCAACGAGGCCCCAGGTCTCAATGGGGTGGATCAACTGCGGGACTTCAACTCCAGTCTGGACAAACTGGTCTTCGACAAAAACGTCTACGCAGGTCTGAGCGGCTCCACCCTTACCTCCGCCCAGCTGCGGGCGGAGGCTGGGGCGACGGTGGCCACTACGGCGAACCAACGCTTCATCTACAACCTCTCCAACGGTGATCTGTTCTTTGATCCCGACGGCACCGGCGTTGTCGCGGCCACGCAGATCGCCAACCTGAACCGCTTCAATCCGGCCTTCCCCTCGGATGTGGCGTCGGCCAACGCGGTCTTCCCCAACCTGGTCAGCAGCGATTTCTCCCTGATCTGAGCGGCCCTGGAAGCGTAATAAATCATACTGGATTTTATTGCAATTGAGAATCAATTACGGCGGTTGCTTTATTCGTCTGGCACAGCTAATTCCTTATTGGATAAGCTTTTCCGCGTGGAGAATGTACCAGACTAATCCTGAATCCGCCGTAGTTATTGAGAATATGGAAGGCAATTATGAGCGTTTCAGAGACTACATTCTCAATAAGTTGCCACAAAATCTCGGCTTAATGAGAACCAGAAAATTTCAGGACTCACGGTTCGCTCATTTGAAAAGCGTTTATACCAAATTATAGCAATAGCCAAAGCGGTTAGGACGCAGACGATCAAACAAATTCCATCCCATCTCGCAGACAATCAAAATGCTGAATTTGTTTTCGGATGCAACTCTTAAGCCAAGACCAACATTTTTCAATGCGATTAAGAGCGGGAGAATAGGGAGGCAAATATAAGAGAGAACAGCCAGCTTTTTGAATCAACTCTTCAATTCTTCCTCCTTTGTGAAAAGCGGCATTATCCATCAC
>SFAQ01000040.1:0-17454 GCA_007096525.1 Microcystis wesenbergii Mw_QC_B_20070930_S4
TTATACAACGGTGGTCCCTACCAGTTAGTCATTTTCCACTTCTTACTAGGTGTCTTCTGCTACCTCGGTCGTCAGTGGGAACTGTCTTTCCGTTTAGGAATGCGTCCTTGGATTTGTGTGGCTTACTCCGCACCTGTATCCGCCGCTACTGCTGTATTCTTAATCTACCCCATCGGACAAGGTTCCTTCTCTGATGGTATGCCTTTAGGAATCTCTGGAACCTTCAACTTTATGTTCGTGTTCCAAGCAGAACATAACATCCTCATGCACCCCTTCCATATGTTAGGTGTTGCTGGTGTGTTCGGCGGTTCTCTGTTCAGTGCGATGCACGGTTCTCTAGTAACTTCTTCTTTAGTGCGTGAAACCACGGAAATCGAATCTCAAAACTACGGTTACAAATTCGGTCAAGAAGAAGAAACCTACAATATCGTTGCCGCTCACGGTTACTTCGGACGTTTAATCTTCCAATACGCTTCTTTCAATAACAGCCGTTCTCTGCACTTCTTCTTGGGTGCATGGCCGGTAATCGGTATCTGGTTTACCGCGATGGGTGTAAGCACCATGGCGTTTAACCTCAACGGTTTCAACTTCAACCAGTCGATTCTCGATTCTCAAGGTCGTGTAATTGGTACTTGGGCCGATGTGTTGAACCGCGCTGGTATCGGTATGGAAGTAATGCACGAGCGTAATGCACATAACTTCCCCTTAGACTTAGCTAGTGGCGAACAGGCTCCTGTAGCTCTGACTGCTCCTGCTATCAATGGTTAATTCCTAGTCTGAACGAAAAGGCACTCCCGCGAGGGGGTGCTTTTTTGTTGCTTTCCGAGTTATGAAGATGGAAGAAACTCTTAATGCCAAAAATATTGGTTCTTCGTTACTTGGTATGGTTCGATAGGGGGGCATAAATCGACTAAATCCTTATCTGGCAAGAGATTTAATTGATTAGTTCGCTCTAGATCAAAAACAATCGACAAAAATCGCCAAATCCCTTTCTAAATAAGGGTTCCATCCCTTATAACCCCCGTCCATTGCATAACACAAACCGAAGAGCCAGCCCTTTTTATTGACAAAAGTATTGATGTTATTGACTTTTTGCGTTTTCACTTACATCGAACTCAGGTTTCTATAGGGTCAATACCACTGGCTGCTTGACACCCCCCCCCTGAACGGTTATCATAATTCTTAAAATAATAGGAATTTTCTGCATTTACAGGTTGAATTAGACCAATCAGGATAATTATGACATAAGGAGACTAACATTAATGGAACTGTACACAGAAATCGAAATTAAAGCACCGATTAAAAAAGTTTGGGAGAATCTCACTGATTTTGAGAATTTTCCTCTGTGGAATCCCTTTATTTCCCAGATCAAAGGTGAGCTAACCAAGGGAGCGCAGTTAGAAATTACGATTCAGCCTCCTGGTGGTCAAGCGATGACTTTTCGTCCGAAAGTGCAAAAAGTCGAGTTAAATTACGAATTACGCTGGCTTGGACATTTTGGGTTACCTGGAATTTTCGATGGAGAACATATTTTTAGTCTTGAACAACTTGAAGAAAATCACATCCGATTAATTCAACGTGAAATTTTTTCGGGCTTGCTAGTCCCCTTGTTTGCTCAATATTTAACCACTAAGGTACACCAGGGATTTCAATCTATGAATCAAGCCTTAAAACTTCGTTCTGAACAAATGGGAGCATGACCTATCCTTCTTTATCACTAGGAAATCGGCAACCGTACTTCAATCATAGGACTCCAATGAGGTAGGAATGGATAATCTATCACACAAATGTGCACAATCACTAGAAGCTTATTTGGGAGATCCCCAAGCCAAAACAGCTATCTTCTCTTACAAAAATAGTTTGACCTTCGACATTCAAGAAGCTTTTCCTGATGATATTTGTGCCGAGCTAAACGATTGGGGATTGCACCGATATTACGTTCCTACTGAATTTGGTGGTGACCTGGACAATTATGAACAAATTCTCATGCTGATACGCTTAGTAGCGCGGCGGGATTTAACAGTGGCCATTGGTCATGGCAAAACCTACTTAGGAGCAGTTTGCGTCTGGGTTAGCGGAACTCAAGAGCAAGCGACCTATCTCGGACAAGCCATTTGTCAAGGTGAAATTGTCTCTCTTGCTCTTACAGAAAGAAGTCATGGTAGTGACATTCTGTCCAATGAACTGACGGCAGAATTGTCTGGAGATGGTTTCTTACTCAATGGTGAAAAGTGGCTGATTAATAATGCCAATCGCTCTGATAACTTGACAGTATTTGCTCGTACAGATACTAAAGGAGGCTCTCGGGGGTATAGCGTCTTTTTGGTTGAAAAAAAACACCTTACTCAACCAGCTTATACCTGTCTCAAAAAAATCAAGACTCATGGGATTCGAGGTGCCGATATTAGCGGAATTCAATTTAATAACGCTTGGATTTCTTCCAAGTCCCTAGTAGGTAAATTAGGGTATGGTTTAGAAATTGTGCTGAAGTCTCTCCAAATTACTCGTACCCTATGTGCGTCTCTATCTTTAGGCGCAGCAGATAATGCCCTAAGATTAGTTTATAAATTTGCAGACAACCGACAACTTTACGGCAAAAAATTACTTGAGATTCCTCATTCTCGTCAAATACTACTCAATGCCTTCTCAGATTTGTTGATTTGTGAAGTTTTGGGGATTACCAGTGTGCGGGCTATTCATGTACTGAGTGAGCAAATGAGTTTGATTTCGGCCTTTGCCAAATATTTTATTCCTACTCGGGTTGAGCAAATGATTGAGCAACTGGCAATCCTCTTGGGGGCACGTGGTTTTTTGTTAAAGGAATTTGAATATGGCAGATTTCAAAAACTAGAACGAGATCATCGACTCGTTGGCTTATTTGACGGGAATACACTGGTTAATTTACAAGTGATTGTAAATCAATTAAAATCGCTCGCTAAGTTACGCCAGCTTTCTTATATCAAGCAAGATGCAAGAGTTGTTGACATATTTACACTGACCACTAAACTCTCCTCTTGGAATCGAGAAGCTCTTAGCTTGACAACAAGAGGACAAGATACTATCTTAAATAGTCTTGCTCAAGTCATTGATCTAATAGAAGCTGAGTCTAATAAGCAAGGGTCTCATCATCTATATGCCATTCAAGGCTATGTCAATCAGATTGTCACTGAAATTAAAAAGCTTGACAGTGAAGTTCTTGCTACAGATTGGGTGATCAATGCTATCCCCACTAGGTATTTTACCTTAGCCCAAAAATATAGTTTACTTTACGCCGCTGCCGCTTGCACACAAATGTGGTTGTACAATCATTCATCACAACAGGCTCGCCTATTTCAATCGATTTGGGATGAGGGTATCTGGTTAAGGGTTTGTCTCGAAAGGCTATTGAGTCAACTCAATATTCCAGTCAATTCCTGTGTTGGTGCGAATAGAGTTCTCTTTGAACAGTTAGAGCAGCAATACTCTAACAACCTCTTGTTTTCTCTATTTCCCCTAAAGCTGAGTGAAAATTCAGCCATGTTAAGCGAACGTGAATCTATCTTATAAAGAGAGTATGTTATGTTAACGGACAACCATCCCTCAAAAACAATTTATCACAATCAGGATGCAGCATCTCTCGATCAATACTTAGGAGATCCTTATGCTACACAGGGAATCTTCAGCTATACCAACATCCTAGAAGGGGATGAACAGGGAATCATCCCTGAAAACTCCGAAAGAAAACTTGATCAATGGGGACTAAGCCACTATTTTGTCCCCGATGAACTTGGAGGAAAGTTGAGTCGATACGATACGATGGTAGAGGTTCTCCGCAGTATCTTTCGGCGTGATATAACGTTAGGGTTGGGATATGGTATAACCTCCTTTATAGCAGCAGTCAATGTCTGGATTAATGGCAGTGAGGAGCAAAAAAAACGCCTTGCTGATTTACTACTAGATCATCAAAAAGTATCTGTTGCCTACCACGAATTGGCTCACGGCAATGACTTTATTCATAATGAATTAAAGGCTTGTCAGCAGGAAAATAGATTTCAGCTTTTTGGCAAAAAAGAGATTATTAACAATATTGAGAGAGCAAAAGCTTTGGTTCTTTTTGCTCAAACCTCAGAGAAACCTGGATCACGCAGTCATTCTTTGTTCTTCATCGAAAAAAATGATTTGACTCAGGGAAGCTATCATTATCTCTCTCGTTATCAAACCGTAGGGGTAAAAGGCTGTCAAATTGCGGGGATTAATTTTCAAGGGTCTTTCATTCCCTCTACGTCTTTGCTTGGCAAACTTGGTAGTGGGGTAGAAACTTCTTTAAAAGCGTTTCAAATTACTCGCTCTATTCTGCCATCGATGTCTATTGCCACCGGAGACACAGCACTGAGAATTGTTCTCAATTTTGCTGTCAACCGCCAACTTTATCATAAGTCAGTTGCCGATATTCCTCATGCTCGCTCCACCCTGGTAAATGCTTTCCTTGATTTACAGATCGCCGACTGTTTATCTTTATCTGTAACACGCGCTCTCCATATTCTCCCTGAACAGATGAGTGTTTACTCGGCTACCACCAAGTATTTCGTTCCCCACACTCTCAAGCAAATACTCAACAACCTGTCCCTGATTCTGGGAGCGCGTTTCTACTTGCGGGAAGGGGAATCGGCAATTTTTCAGAAACTGTTGCGGGATTACCCAGTGGTGAGTTTTGGTCATGCGGGGTTGGTCATTTGCCAAGCTTCGATTTTGCCTCAACTTCAGCTTCTAGCGAACAAAAGTTGGACAGATCTGGCCTATCCCAAGGAGGATCATCCCTATATTTACACCTTTGGGCAAACTTTGCCATCTTTTCAGGCGAGTCGGTTGAAAATCACTAACAACGGAGAAGATGATATAGTGCGGTCTCTCAACGTGCTATTCAATAACCCCAATGAAATTAGCAACTCTGTCCCGCGTAATCTTCTGGGTGAGAAGTTGCGAACCTTAATTGCTCTTATTCATGACCAGTTAGTGATCTTGATTCAGGAAGTCCAACAACTTCATGAAACTAGCCCTAATCCCTTGTCTGATCCTCAAGGTTTTTATCTAGTAGCAAAATATGCTATTATTACAGCTGCCATAGCCTGCATCAACACTTATCTTTATAATCCTCAGTTAGACGTTCCCTTCTTCCAGTCGGGAAAGTGGCTCTTTGCTGCTCTCAATCGGTTACTTGCTCAACTTTCACCCAATTCTTTCAGGCAAGAGCCAAATTTTGATGAGGAGGAACTGTTGTCTGAGATGATTGAGCGGCTCAATCAGGGTAAAAGTTTTACCCTCATTCCTTAGCTCTCTTGGGACTTACGATTACTTGATAATATTTACAGAGGAGAAACCCCAGATGAATGCAGCATTAGTTGAAGAATTTAGCCGTGAAAGTTTAACTCAGTGGTTAGTGGAAAAGGTTGCCCATTATCTCGAGAAAAACCCCAGCGAAATCGACCCCCATCAACATCTTGCTGACTATGGACTCGACTCAGTTTATGCTATCAGACTCTGTGGGGATATAGAAGAATTAATCAAAATGCCGGTTGAACCTACCCTCGTCTGGGACTATCCCAGCATTGATGAAATGGTTCAATTTTTAGAGCAAGAATTAGGGACACCGATTACTTGAATTAACCTACACCAGGAGTTGAAAAATGGAATCTATCGCAATTGTTGGGCTCGATTGTCACTTCCCCAAGGTCAAAAATAAAGAGGAGTTTTGGCAGTTATTATACAAGGGTCAGGATGCCATTTCCCTGATTCCTGAGAACCGATGGAAGAGGAATGCTTTCTATAACGAAAATCCTTCAGAGACGGGATGTATGAACACCCAGTGTGGAGGATTTATCGAGAATCCTGACGCTTTTGATGCAGAGTTTTTTGGTATCTCTCCTCGGGAAGCCGAATCAATGGATCCCCAACAGCGTCTCTTGCTACAAATAGCATGGCGAGCGATCGAGGATGCTGGTATTTCTCCCATTCAGCTAAGTGGCTCTTATACAGGTGTATTTGTCGGTATTATGGGGAATGAGTGGGCTCATTTACACTTGACAGATTATCAGAATATTACCGCCCAAGTTGGCTCAGGTAATGGCTACTGTATGGTTCCTAACCGAATCTCTTATCAGTTCAACTTTAAAGGACCGAGCTTGGCTATTGATACCGCTTGCTCATCCTCGTTAGTGGCTGTTCATAATGCCTGTAACAGCTTGCAGGCGGGAGAATGTGACTGGGCTTTAGCTGGGGGAGTTAACCTAATTCTCACTCCCGCTCTCAATATCTTTTATACCCAAGCGGGATTATCCGCTCCTGATGGGCGGTGCAAGCCTTTTGGACAGCAGGCTAACGGTATTGGTCGAGGGGAAGGGTTAGGGATGGTCGTCCTGCGACGTTTGAGTGAGGCGGTGGCAGATCATCAAAGAATTTATGCAATTATTAAAGGCAGTGCCGTTAATCAAAACGGACGGGGGCAGGGGCTAACTGCTCCCAATCGCTGGTCACAACAAGAAGTTATGGAACGAGCGTATCGACAGGCACAAGTCTCCCCCTCCCAGATTACTTTTATCGAAGCCCATGGGACAGGAACGACTCTGGGAGATTTAATTGAGGTTAAAGCTCTCAAGCAGCTTCACCAAGTCCCCCGCCCTCATCCCTGCTACTTTGGCTCACTCAAAAGCAATATTGGACATTTAGAAGGGGCTGCGGGGATTGCTGGCTTAATAAAAGTGGCTTTATCCCTCTATCACAAGTGCCTTCCTGCCACATTACACTGTCAGGAGGAAAATCCACACTTACAACTCAATGGAAAATTCTTGCAGTTGCCCAAAGAACCCCTAGATTTATCGGCTGAAGCAGTAATTTTGGCAGGCTTAAGTTCTTTTGGTTTAGGGGGAACTAATGGACACATGGTATTACAAAACTATCAAGCGGTCAACCAACCTCATCCTGATAGTTGCCAATCCCCTTTAGGCCTTTTTACCCTCTCTGCTAAAACGCCCCAGTCTTTACAAGAAAATATCGAGGAACATCTCAATTATTTTAGCCAACACTCAGAAAGCAAGATCGCCGCGATTTGTTATTGCTCAAACCGAGTCAAGGCAGATTTACCAACGCGACTGGCATTTTCAGCCGGCTCCCTCCCTGATCTCAGGCAAAAATTACGAGAGTATCTCCAGCCTCAAGGGGTGGCTCAAGCCCGCTTTCGGCAAATTAAACCCAATGTCCAACCCAAGAGCACATTTTTGTTTACTGGGCAAGGATCTCAATATAGCGGTATGACTCGCTCCCTATATCAAGGGAATGGTTTATTTCGTACTCATCTAGATGCCTGTGATGCTGTCTTTGAAACCCATTTGGGAGTGTCGATTAAGGAAATCATCTTTAACCAAAGCAAGCAAGCTCTCCTAGACCAAACCCAATTTACTCAGCCGGCTTTGTTTGCCATTCAATACGCTCTCGCCAAATTCTGGCAAGCCCTGGGAGTTAACCCCTGTGTCATGATTGGACACAGTATTGGGGAATACGCTGCCGCCGTAATAGCAGAAGTTCTGAGCCTCGATGATGCCGCTTCTCTGGTCAGTCAGCGCAGTAAGCTAATGGAAAGTTTACCCCCAGGGATGGGTGGAATGTTGGCAGTTCAAGCAGGGGAAGCAACCTTTACCCCCTGGCTGACTCAACACAAAGAGCAGCTGGCTGTCGCCGCCTATAATGGGGAGGACAGCCTCGTCTTATCTGGGACAGCTACAATTGTAGCGGAAATTCAGAAATACTGTCAAAAGCAAGGCATTAAAGCTAAATTTTTACAGGTTTCTCAAGCCTTTCATTCTCCTCTGATGCAGCCGATCTTAGAGAAATTTCACCAAGAGGCGGCAAAGTGCAATTACTCACATCCCAAGCTTCCCATTATCTCTTCCCTCACGGGTGAATTGCTGACTCAAAAAACAGCGATGGATGCTGAATACTGGACGAATCACATTGCTAAACCAGTTAAATATTTTCAAGCCTGCCAGCACTTACAAAAATTTAACATAACTCATGCCATTGAAATTGGTCCGAAGCCAATTTTGACCGCCCTAGCACAATTAATTCACCCCCAGTCCGCCACTAAATGGTTGCCTTCTGTACAAGCTAATAGTCAAGATATTGAAACCCTTTACAATACCATCAGCGAATTATATCTAGAGGGGAATGTCCTCAACTGGGATGTTCTTTACAACGTTGAGAGCTTAGAAAAGATTAGTCTGCCTGGGTATCAATTCTCAACAAAGCAGCGCTATTGGGTTAAAAACAAATCGACTCAAGGAAAGATTACATCTGTCGAGCAACAGGAAATCATGGCAACATCACCAGCTTCCTCAGCGATTTCCCCAGTTGCTATTGAGCAGCAGAGAACCCCACAAAATATTTTGGCTGTGGTCTTAGATTTAACTGCCTCCATCGGCGGCTATCAACCTAGTGAAATTGCTCCCACCGCTCAATTTAGCGAGGATATAGGTTATGATTCCATCATGCTTATGCAGCTAAAAAATAGAATTGAGCAAGCTCTTCCAGAAGTAGGGAATCTGTCCGTGACAGAACTGCTTTCCCATGTCACTTCCGTGCAAGATTTAGCCAACTTTTTAGACCAGAAAATCCAGCAATTAACTATTACTAATACAGCAAGAAGTGGAGAATGATGGGACAAATTCAACAACCAGCAACGATCGTCGGATTAGGTTCGTTTTTACCCGGAAATCCCATTGAAAACAGGGATTTAGCCCGAGTTTTTCAGATGAATGAGGAATGGATCGATCACTTTATCGGCAATAAAACTCGGCACTTTGCCATCGATATCAACAGTGGTCAAGCTGTCTATACTCTAGCAGAAATTTGTACCAAGGCTGCACAACAAGCGATCAAAAACTCGAGTTACTCAGTAGAGGAAATTGAGTTTATTGTCATGGCTACTGCCACTCCTGACCACCTCATGCCAGCGACGGTAAATTTGGTATCTGAGAAATTGGGACTTAATTTGATTCCTACCTATCAACTCCAATCGGGGTGTGCAGGAGCTATTCAGGCTTTGGATGTGGCTCGACAATTTCTCCTGAGTGGTTCTTACACGAAAGGTCTTGTGATTGGTGGTGACGTTTGCGCTAAGTATATCGATCTCAATCAGGACTTTAGCCAGTTCTCCTCTAGCGAGTTGGTTAATTATGTGCTGTTTGGTGATGGTGCTGGAGCAGCGATTATGACAACCGATGTTCATCCAAGTGGATTAGTCCTCAAAAGCATTCTCAATCAATTGACTGGCATCCATCAAGCACCTGGTCAAATGATCAACTGGTTTGGCAGTTCTAAGGTTAATACTGAGGGTTCACAAACTATCAAGGAAGACTACAAAGCAATAGAAAAGAGAGTGCCAGAAATGTCTCAGGAAATTCTCGAATATCTTCTAGATGAAATGCAGTGGGACTTAGATAGTATTGATTTCATCCTGCCACCTCAATTATCTGGCAATATGACCCAGCGCATTATTGAATTTCTCAATCTTCCCCAAGAAAAAACGATTAACTGTGTAGCAGAAACAGGAAATAACGGCAATGCTTTACCCTTTCTGCAACTGCAACGTTTAGACTCTTTAATGAAGTCTGGACAACGGGCGCTAGGCATTACAGTTGAGTCTTCTAAGTGGATTAAAGGCGGTTTAGCTCTCTCGAAAATCTAACAAGAAAACCATGCTTACTCCAGATTCAATGACTTCAGAACAAATCCTCAAAGAACTTCGCCACTGGCAACAAAACCAGCAATTGGCAACGGAATTTCACTGGGTAATTGAGTCCCTCAATTATCTAAATACCCAGGAAGAAATTGCCAGAGTAGGACAATTACTTAACCCCCTAAAGTATTCGGAAATTATCGCCAGTTGTCCCCAAATTAAACCCCTCAAAATAGCTTTAACTGGCAATTTTGTCCTGCAAGCTATTGCTCCTTTTTTAAGATATTTTCACCTGCGTGAAAATATTTGGGTTGAGCCTTACTTCAGTGATTACGCACAATATACTTATGAGCTACTTGATCCTAATAGCAGCCTCTATTATTACCAACCTGATATGACGGTTTTTTTGCTGGATGAACACGTTATTTTTGATGAATTAGCCACACCTTGGCATCTTAAGGAACTCGAACAAGCTTTAGAAAATAAAGCTCAACACCTTGAAAAAATTATCACTCAATACACTCACAATAGCCAAAGTTTACTGATTTTAAATACGATTCCCTTATCGATCAACCGCCTCAATCAGTTTATTGACTATAAGTCAAAAGCAATGTTTAGTGCTTACTGGAAAGAGTTTAATGCTCGTCTTCTCAAATTGTCTCATCAATTTAAAGGACTACTGGTGATTGATATAGAGCCTTTTTTGCCAGACTCTCAAGGCTTATCTGATGACCGTCTTAGTCAGTATACAAAAATGCACCTCACTGAATCCTTACTGTATCATTATGCCCAAGAAATTAGTAAAATTAGTCGCGCTCTCAAAGGACAAAGTAAGAAATGTTTGGTCGTCGATCTTGATAATACTCTCTGGAAGGGAGTTTTGGGGGATGATGGCATAGAAGGAATCGAAATGTCAGATAGCCTAGTTGGGGAAGCTTACCACCATTTTCAAAAGGTAATTAAACAACTTGCCGCCCAAGGAGTCTTACTGGCTATTAATAGTAAAAATGACCAAAAAAATGTTAAAAATGTTTTACAAAATCACCCCAAAATGGTACTTAGGGAGTCAGATTTTCTGCAAATTTATGCTAATTGGTCTCCCAAATCTGACAACATCCAGAGCATTGCCAAATCTCTCAATTTAAGTCCAGACAGTTTGGTATTTGTTGATGATAGTGAATTTGAAAGAAATCTCTTACGCTGCAAAATTCCAGAAGTTACAGTCATTGAAATTGAGCAAGATCCAGCAACTTTTGCCCGAAGTTTATTGTCAGGAGGATGGTTTAACATTCTAGAAATTACCCAAGAAGATTATAGCCGCAATCTTAAATATTCTGATGAGATTAAACGCCAGAACTTTCTTACTGAATTTGATTCTATTGAGGATTATTTAAAACAGCTAGAACTTGAAGTAGAGTTGTTCACTCCAGGAAAATCAGAGTTAGCTCGTATTGCACAATTGACTTTACGCACCAATCAATTTAATATGACTACACAACGGTATCAAGAGGCAGAAATTAGTGAAATTCTCCAGCAGCCTTTTAGCACTATCGTTGGCATTCATGCTCGAGACAAATTTGGGGATAATGGAATTATTGGGGCATTTTTTCTGCATTTAGATTCCGAAAACAAAAACACACTCTATTTGGATAATTTTCTGCTGAGTTGTCGTGTCTTTTCCCGAGGCATTGAAATCCTAAGTCTCGAAAATATCTTAGAACAATCTAAGCAAACTGGAATTGAAAAAATATATGCTGAATATTGCGCTACTCTCAAAAATCAAAAAGTTCGTTATTTTTACAAGCAGCATGGTTTTAAAATTGTTGAAGAAACGGAAAATCGGATTCTTTATGCCCATTTTCTAGAGAGTATACCCCAGTCAATTAACCATATTAAACTACAAGCTAATTATGGAGGTTTTTATTCATGGAGACTATGACAGAGAAAGATTTAGTCACTCTTATTCAAGACTTGTTTGGACTTCCCATTACAGAACAAGACCTCAAGACTTCTTTTGATAAATTATCAGGATGGGACTCACTCAATCTACTTCGTTTAATTGTTTCTTTGGAAGCTAAAACAGGTAAAAAAATTGCCTTTCCTGATTTACTTCAGTCCCAAAATCTTGAAGAAATTTATCATCTTATTGCTCAAGGATAGCTATGACCAAAATTTTTCCTTTTCCCAAAGAACGCCAACATACTTTAGTTTTTTTGCAATATGCTAAAAATTGTAGTCCCGTATTTATTGATACAGATGTTGATATGAGAAAAATTCTCGAATTGCAAGCTAAACACATCGAAGAAAACCAAACGAAATACAGCATTATCACTTACTTTATTTATGCTGCTGCACGGGTAATTTCTAACTACCCAGAAGCTAATAGTAGTTTTTCAGGCGGTGTATTTCCCAAAATTGCCCAATATGAAACAGTTAATGCTAAGTTTACTCTAGATAAACATATCGGTAAACAACGAGTAGTTGTTGCCGCTTTGGTTCCTAATGCAGATCAACTTTCTTTATCAGCGATTCAACAGATTATTGACTATTATAAAGCTAAAGATTTTACGGACATTGAAGAATTTTCAGGTATTCAAAAGTTGCAGAAATTTCCTTTCTGGATCAGTCAACTTTTATTTAATTTAATTGGAGCAAATCTTGTTCGTAAAAAAAATGTACTAGGAACTTTTTCTGTAAGTTCTTTAGGACATAAACCTATCCAGAGTTTTTTCTCTGTCGGTGGGACTACACTAACTTTTGGGCTTGGGCGCATCCAAGCTAAACCTGTTGTTCAAGATGAACAAATTAAAATTGTCCATTTAATGCGTTTAAGCATGACTTTTGATCACCGTCTTATTGATGGTGCAATGTCCGCTGATATTCTTAACGACATAAAAGATTACCTCGATAATTTTTATGAATAAAAATGTCGTCCTCCTGGTTTGGCTGCCGGAATCAGGGGTTCTAAAAATTTGCCACTGGTGTGATTGATTGACAAAAGTGAGATGATCTCACTATAATGGTTGCAGCAGTCTTGGTGACAATTCATTGATTAGGAGTCAAATTTATGAAATCAATTCAGACAGATGTTTGTATCATCGGCGGTGGACCTGCGGGGTTGACCTTGGCCCTTGAACTCGTAAAAAAGAATCTGCGAGTCATTGTGGTTGAACAAGCCAAGCATTATGATCGTTCCTTTCGTGGTGAATCTCTTTCTCCTGATTCTGTCTATATTCTTGACTATCTTGAGATTTTAGATAAACTAGAACAGAAAGGATTCATTTCTACTAACAACTTAGAAATTGTCGAAAATGAAGAAAAGGTTCTTGACATTAATTTTCACAATTTCAAATATAAGTATAAGTATCCTATCGATCTTCCCCAACCTGTCCTTTTAGGAGCATTATTAGAAAAAGCTGCTAATTACGTAGAATTTCAAATATTTCGAGGAGCATTGTGCAATGATTTAATCACAAAAGAAGGAAAAATTTTAGGTGTTCATTGTCAAACTGAAGAGGGAAAATTAGAGATTTACGCTAACCTCGTAGTCGGAGCAGATGGGCGATTCAGCAGGGTTCGTGATTTAGCTAAATTGCCGTATCAAAAAATCCCTTTAAACCGAGATGTTTTGTGGTTTAGACTTCCTTTACCTCGCCAATGGAAAAACTCAACTTGTCGAGTTAAAATTATGCGAGATCGTCATGCCTTATTTCTGCCAACTTATCCTGATACAGTAAGAGTAGGATTTAACATCCCTAAAGGAGGACTAAAAGCTGTTAAGAAACAAGGTATTAAATATCTACATGAAATGATAGGAGAGTTAGAGCCAGATATCGCAGAAAGTACCCGAGAAAATATCAAAACTTGGGAAGACACATCGTTTTTAGAAATTTTTACAACGATTGTTTCTGTTTGGTATCGCCCTGGTTTAGTTTTAATTGGAGATGCTGCTCATACTTTATCCCCCATTTTAGGGCAGGGGGTTAATCATGCAATTATTGATGCGATCACCTTAGCACCGATTGTGGAAAAATGTCTCAAAGACAACCCCAATAATATTGTCGGAGTAGAGTCCTTACAAAAATTTCAAAAATCTAGAGAAAAAGACATTGAAACTGTCAGGAATATTCAACTTCGCCAAGAAAAAGTTTTTAGTTTTCAGAGCGATTTGATGACGTTTCTGCGGCGAACAATTTATAGAATTCTTAACAAGAATTTTTGGCTGCAAAGAATTATCTGGCAGAAGATTTGTTATGAACAGCAAGTCAGAAAATTAGTGAAGTGACCGTAAGATACTGTACCTAGATAGCTCCTAATAAACAATGAACTACTTAGATGAACTAAAAGAACTGGTTTTACTCCATGGACAAGCTCAAGGATTAACTTTCCCTTACTGCCAGTCGATTCTAGAAAGAATCACTTGTGAGGAGGGCAATGGACCCGGCTCTTGGGTTTATGAGTGGACAAAAGATGCTCCTTTACTGGAACACAAAGCACGATGGTTAGAAGCAGTACGACTTTACAATCTTGCTCGTTTCCCATTTGTTCAATCCGAGGAAAGACAACAAGCCCATCAAGCTTGTGTTGCTGCTTTTAACCAATGGTTATCAACTAAAACTCAAATTCAAACCCTAGAAATCCTTCAAACAGAAGGGCATTTCAAAGTCTATTTTAAAAGCAATAATAAATTGGCTAAACAACCTCTGCTGGTTGTTCTCGGTGGAATTGTTTCTCTTAAAGAACAATGGGTGGCTTTTTTAGAAAAAACAGATGCTTTAGGAATGGCGATCGCTCTTACGGAAATGCCTGGCGTGGGAGAAAATACCCTTCCCTATGGCATAAATGCCTGGAAAATGTTTTCAGCCCTCCTCAATAGATTAAGTCCACTAGCAGATATTACTAATACTTATGTTGTTGCTTTGAGTTTTAGCGGACATCTGGCAATTCAACACGCTTTACAGGAGCAAAGTGTCAAAGGAATCACCACAGTAGGCGCTCCTATTCATCACTTTTTTACAGACCAAAAATGGTGGAACCAGGTACCATTGACCACTAAACGAACCCTTGCCCATATTTTACAGATACAGGTTGAAGACTTACTGGCAACCCTTACCCCTATGGCTCTGTCTGACGTTCAACTCAATTCTCTATCAATCCCCTTAAATTATGTTTTTAGTCGCCGAGATGAAATTATTCCCCTAGCAGAGAAGTATTTTTTGCAACAACATACTCCAAGATTGTGTCTCCAAGAATTTGATGATACCCATGGCTCTCCCCATCACTTAAAAGAGATGCAGCTATGGATTCCTTTGTCGATTCTTTGTCAAAGAGCTGACTCTTCTTGGAAAACCAAGATTCTACACCTGCGGCTTCTGCTTCAACAAACTAAGCGACTTTTTAAGTTAGGAACTTGAGCTAAAATGACTCGTTGGGTAACTAAAAAAATCTCTCAACAGGCTGCTATTCGTCTTTTTTGTTTTCCTTTTGCCGGAGGAGGAGCATCCTGCTTTAGTGACTGGAATAAATTTCTCGGAGATGATATCGCTGTATGTTCTGTTCAATTACCGGGTCGAGAGAGTCGTTTTCATGAACCACGTTTCACTAGCTTTAAGGATTTAATTGATGAACTCTACGATCAATTGGTACCCTATTTGGAGCAGCCTTATGCTTTTTACGGACACAGTTTGGGAGCTTTAATTGCTTATTCCCTGACCTACCAGTGCTATCTAGATCAGAGTCCTCTTCCTTTAGCTTTATTCGTTGGGGCCCACTGCGCCCCCCATCTTCCCCATAGTTTTCCTTCCTGTAAAAATATGAATTTTCAGGAAATAAGGGATTTTTTGCTAAAATTTGGAGGATTTCCTCAAGAGATTGTCAACTCTCCAGAGTGGATGGAAGTGTTGCTGCCGATTGTCAGAGATGACTTTTTGGTATGCGAGAGTTATAATAGTAGGACTATCGAGGCTCTACCCTGTCCTCTTTTTAGCTTTGGGGGCCTTTTAGATAAAATGGTCAGTTACCAAGATATTTTGGCTTGGCGGTGTCACACCACCCAACAATTTGAAAGTTATTTCTATTCAGGGGGACATTTTTTTCTCAAAACCCACAAGCAGCTATTGTTAGAGCAGATTCAACAAATCTTACAGAAATCCTTGCACAAATCGAAAATGTCTTAGGAGTTTAGATGAAAATTTTAACAGAAATCCAACCTTTATTACTGATAACGGCTTTAGTGGGAATTGGCTGTCCAGTTTATGGGGCTTCCCTTACTGTATCGCCTTCTGGTACTCAACTTGACAGCGATCCGATTAATGATTTACCTGCTAATCCTGGTGAAGTAATTACATTTACTGTCAAGCTGGATACAACAGGACTTTCTAATCCTTTGAAAACTTTAAAGTATAGGGTACTCCGAAGTCTGGATGAACTTCAGTTACTCTCCCTCTTCCGTTCCCCCGAAGATATATCTCTATTCCCGATTTTTTCTGGCATTCCTATTCCCGATCCCAACTTTAGTATTGGCGAATTAACACGAACCAATTTAACCGGAGTAGTACCAGGAACAATTTTAGACCTGGAAACGGCTGTTTTTGAAGTAACTTCTCAAGTTCGCAACGATGGTTTACCAGACCGACAATTTATTTTACTAGAAGCAACTGATATTTTGGGGAATGATGTTAGTAGCTTCTTCTCACAATTATCTGAAACTGGGAATGTTGATGTACAGCCTGTTTCTGTTCCTGAGCCTTCTCCTTTAGTTAGCTTGATAGGATTAGCTTTAGGACTTGGAATATCGGGACTTAAACGATGACAATGCCTAAATCAGAACATCGCGAGAAACCCCTTCCTTTGATCTTACTGGCTATACTAATGATCGGCGGCGGCATTGGTTACCTAGTCTGTAGCAATCAGCCACAAGCAGACAAAAAGATCTTAAAATTTAGCGGACGCATTGAGGGTTACGAAACCGACATCGGGGTGAAGCGTTCAGGGCGAATTGAATTAATAAACGTGAGGGAAGGAGCCGCCGTCAAGAAAGGACAAAAATTAATCAAGCTCGATGACAGTCAGTGATAACCAATTGCTGCAAGACAGGGCAAGCGCAAGAAATTTTTGCTCATAATGTGCTAGTGGGGTAGCGTCACTGCCAGCACCTCAAGCAGATAATTTGTATTCATGGATGCTCGCTTCATTTTCTGCCTAAGACTACGTTTGGTCGAAGTTTCTTGATTAAGCAAACTTATCGCCATCCGCCGCAATAAAGAGAAATTCTCAGGACCATTAAGATTACGAATAGGAGAATTATCCTCAGCAAACGTCACATCGAGAACCCAATGGAGTTGATTTTCAATACCCCAATGCCTGCGGATAGCCCGACCAATATGGGCGGCATCAGCAGCCAGGGAACTCAGATAGAAGGTAATTTGACGAGTTACTTTGTTCCCAAGATTTCTGACTCTAATAACCATGACCAGTGTTTTCAGTCCCGCCCATTGTTCTGATTGGTATAATTGACCGATTTCAGGCAATGACACCGCAAAAACTGGGCGATTTTCTCTTCTATGATGTCCCGCTTCTACCTGTTGCTCCTAACTGTGTTCAATTCCTTGAAAACCTTGAGCCATAGCATTTTCAAACCAAGTTTTTACCTGATTATAGAGAGTTGGATGGTTGGCTTTGAGACAGAGAACATAATCTGCTCCTCGAGCGATAATCTGTTGAGAAATCGCCGTTTGTGTTCCCATCGC
>SFAQ01000041.1:0-17732 GCA_007096525.1 Microcystis wesenbergii Mw_QC_B_20070930_S4
ACAATTAGCCTACAAATGCCGTTGGTATGGGAGAAATTACCTCGAAATAGATAGATGGTTTCCTAGTTCTAAGCGGTGTAGTAATTGCGGGTATATTGCCCTTGAAAATGCCGTTAAATGTTCGAGAGTGGGACTGTCCAGACTGTGGGACACACCATGACCGAGATATTAACGCCAGTAAAAATATTTTGGCCGCAGGACTTGCGGTGTCAGTCCGGGTCGCGACCATAAGACCAGAACAGAGTAAATCTGTTAAGGCAGGTGCGAAACCCCGCAAGGGAAAGAAGCAGAAACCTAAATCGTGAGGTTTGGGAATCACCGTCCGTTTTACGGCGGCGAGGATGTCAAAAGTTTAATCAATCTCAGATTATGAACATCTAAAGTATAGATTTAATATGCTCTTGAATGTAAAGTTTTATGACGAGATTCAACGTTTTTGAGCTTAATCTATTGACTTAGTTGCCCAAATAGTTGAACATGGGGGAGGGGAGCCCAGATAGGGATAACTTTTAGTTGCGGAACTTAAGCATCTCATAAAGTTGCTCCTCCTGACAATCCCCTATCTAATTCGGACTCCTTGTGCAACAAGTCTTTCAGAAGTTTTCTGCACCACTAAGGGTTATTACTTACATTGACGATGAAGAATGTCCAATGGTTAACACTACGCCCACTGCAACATCTAATTCTGACTCTAATCAATCATCCTCTAGCAGTTTTTTACAAGACAATAATGGTAATAATTCAGCCATTCGTTTAATGTGCTTTATGGCATTAATTACAGCGATCGGATTTGGTTCCTACACATTGGTTAACAGCAAGGATGTTGGGCCTGTGGGGACGAATCTAACGTTTGCTTTTTTAGCGGCTGCTTTTGGCGGAAAAGTTGCTCATAAATTTGCCGAAAATTCGTCCCAATAGTTCCTGCAACTTTAAATTAGAGAATTTGCTCGAAAGAAAAAATTCACAAAACTGGTTTCTCAATTTATTAGTAGAAGGTCGTTGGGTAGGGCGATCAAAGTGACCCAATAGCGATCGCCATGAAATTAACCTAGTTATTCCATCGCGTAATAGTCGGCAGTGGGAATCGGCACGACTCTAAATGGTGAGGACAGAGCTAAATACTGAAAGTGTTAACCTTTGACCTCTCAAGTAATTTCCTTTAAGTTCAAATCAATTTATCAAGGAGATTTAGCTCATGTCTTTTCCTTACACTCAATGTATATCGGGAATCACCATTCCTGCTGGTAGTTTTATTAACACGACTTTTGTCGTCGCGGCTTACCAAAGTGGTATCTCAGTTGGGCAATTTACACCAAATCCAACCCCGCCAAATTATACTTTAGGAGGCGTGAGTAATCTTGACAATAGTGGTGGCAGTACTACTGCCATTGAGTTTCTGTTGAATTACGGTGACACTAGCTATTCACCACCTTACTATTTTGTTTACGGGTCTAACAACGAGAATATTTGGCTTAATAGCATTACTCCCGCTACTGGGGGCAATCAATTTACAAGTAGTAATGTCACGACTCAAATTTCTGAACATAGTGAACCCGATGCCGCAATTGCCGGACTTTTCTATTATTATCCCGCAAACCTTCTTTACGTGGCAGCGTCTAATGGCAACCTCTATTGGTATAGTGTGTCTTGGCCTTGGGTGGCTTTTGAGGATGGAGTAGAATATACAGGCGGCCCGACCTTAACTTATGTAGGTTCAAATACATCTTATACGGGGGAAACTGCGGTCTCTCTGACCTTTTTTCCATCGGGGACGCTAACTGATTACGATTGTCTGCTACTCGGCGGCGTATCAGAGGCTACGGGGGTTATCTTCAATGCCGAAAACCCATCTTCAAATCCTAGCCTTTACGGGTATTTAGCTGAATATTGCAGTCCGATGGTATATTCAGCTGCTGTTTGTCGAGGACCAAAAGGTCTTTATTTTGCGACACCATCGGGTGTTGTACACTATCAGCCCTATAGTGGTTTTGATGCGGGAATATCTCCTATTTGGACAGTACCCAATGGTCAGGTAATTTTATCTTTGGCCTATTCACCAAACTCTGGTCAGGCTGATGGTTCAAACTATCCAAATGGTGCGGTATTTATTGCTACGGCTCCGTCCAATCCTGGCAATTCCTCTATGGGAAGTATGTGGGTTTGCGATGTGAATACCAACAGGGTAGGCAATGCCGCCCAACAAAGTCAAAGCATCTCGGGATCGCCCTGGGCTACGATTGCAGATGCTAATCTGAATTATCTATGTGCAACGGGTTCAAGTGGTGTTTTCCATAGTACATTAGCAGCCTATAGTCCAAGCTCAAGCATTCCTGAGAATGGAATGTTAGTAGCAAACGATCCAACTAGTGGTGTGCATCACGAATGGATCAGTGATATTGTTTCAGCCGCTGCCTTAGTTTTTGGTGTGGTGACAGGCGATCCAGTTGCCGTCGGTTGGGCAACAACCGGAATTGTTGCTGGAGTGGTAGATTCCAAGACGGGTTATTAAGCGCATAGGACGCTATAGGACAAGTCTATCAAGACTCTAAGTACAGGATGCGATCGCTTTTTGGATCAGCCGAATGAAAGGCGATCGCTTATCTAATTAACAAAACTTAGCACAACCAGTTAGGAGGTCGTTAACCAATGGTTTTATATCAATGCAAAGATCCCTATGTGATCACCGTTAAAAATGAGGATGGATCTTTGTTATGGAATTTTAATCATTTTCCCTGTAGTTTTGTTGGTGACAGACAGGGAGAAGCCTATACAGGAACGATTCCTTTTGAGTTTAAACCCGACAATATTCCCCTAGAAGTTGCCAATGCGAGATTGTTTTCGGTTTTTGGTTTTGATGATCCAGCCTGGCGGGGAGTCCCGTTAGATATTCATCTTTGTTTTGCGGCGGATCAGGGAAGGCAGTCTATCAGATTGATTCCAAATAAAGCGGCGAATTTTGAGGTGATTGAAGACAGCGAATATTGTAACATTATTCGTCATGTCTATAACAGTAGTTCCTATTTTGAAATCTTTCTGGGTAGTACAGAAAAAACAAAATATACAGATACTATTTGGCTGTATATTATGAATGTTTATCCAGACTGACTGTTTACCCACTGCTTGATGAAGTAGCCTCTCAAATCATTCTCAAAACAACCATTGCTAAATTTAGGAGACAATTCAATGAGTCCTAGCTACGATCAACAGCAAATTCTTTTCTGTCTTTCGATGTTGGCTAATATTAGTGATAGTAACAAAGTACTAACTGATTTGGCTGATTCTAATGTCCAAACAAAAATCGGTCAATGGACGATAGTTTGGGGTCCTGTTATTTATGGACACGATCCCAAAAGTCAGGTCTGGGACAATATTATGTATGTCGCTAAAGGTGAAAATCTAACAACAAATAATCCTCAATATGTAGTGGCGATCGCCGCAACCAACCCCAAGTCTGTATTTGACTGGTTACAGGAAGATGTTAACACCCATAATATGGTTCCCTGGTCTAGCACAAACCCAGAACAAGGTAATATTTCTGAGGGAACAAATGCGGGGATAAAAATTTTGCAAGGAATGAAAAATTCAAGCAATTTATCTCTCCTAGACTTTCTGACTCAGGAAATACAAAAACAGCCCAAACAACCAATAGAAATTATTACTACAGGTCATAGTTTGGGAGGAGCCTTAGCTCCTGTTATGGCGTTATGGCTTTATGAGAATCAGACAAGCTGGAACCCAAAAGGCACACAAGTCAAGGTTTATACGCAATTTTCCGCCGGTGCAACCCCTGGCGATCAAGACTTTGCTAATTACTATGAAACGACAGAGCCAGGACTCAATCTTTCCAGCCGATTATGGAATAGTTTAGACATTGTTCCCCATGCCTGGAATACCACCCAACTTGCTCAAATTCCCACCCTTTACCAACCCTGTAATATTACTAAATCTTTACAAATTTCTCTACTGGTAAACAAACAAATTCAAAAGGTTAAAAACTGTAATTATCAGCACCTTAATCCAACAACTTTTGCTATGAAAGGGCAATGTGGTATATTTACAAAACCACAAACAACGGCAATGAAACAGTTTCTTCAAGAGGCTTATTTTCAACATATTCAAGCCTACTTTAATTTACTCGATATTGAGTGGCCACTGACTAACAATTTATCTGATACTCTAACCCTATCTGAGCAGGATTTAGATACAATGGATGCTAAACTATCTTAGTTTTTTAGTCTTAATTAAATCAGTGATCGCCATTATTAAAACCTCAACCAGGAAATCAACACTATGAAATTAGAAGACATCGTTCAACAAAACCTCGTTAAACCCATTGATTCCTTAGCAGGAGATTCCGAACTTTGCCGAGAAGTTCAGACCCGTTTGCAAGTTCTCGGATTACTTCCTGCTAATGGTGTTGATGGCATTTATGGACCCCAAACCAAACAAGCTTTTGAGCAATTCAAGCAAAAAATTAAAGAAGGCGAACCGGATACCATAGGAGCATCTTCAGCAAAACTTTTACTAGATCTTCAAGAATTACCAGGCGGTAGTAATTTAATCTCCAAAGCTCAAGCTGAATCTATCTACGGTAACGTCATCAGCGATGGACAATTAGCAGACCTCAATTCTTGCTTAAATCGCTTTGAAATTAACACTCACCCCCGAATGTGTCATTTCTTAAGCCAAACTGCCCATGAAAGTGGAGGCTTGAAATGGATGAAAGAACTCGGTAGCGGTGAGGAGTATAACGGACGGAAAGATCTAGGCAATATTGATCCAGGGGATGGTCCCAAATATAAAGGAGCGGGCGTTATTCAACTAACGGGACGCAGCAACTATCAAGCTTTTGCGAATTATATTCATGATCCGAAAGTTATGAATGGAGTTGACTATGTTAGTACCACCTATCCTTTTACCAGTGGCGGTTTTTGGTGGCATAACAATAACATGAATGCTCTTTGCGATCGCGGTGCAACGGTGGCAGAAATCACCCGACGAGTGAATGGCGGTCTTAACGGACTAGCTGATCGTCAGGCGTACTACGAAAAAGCGATCAAAGTTTTTCCGGTTTAGCAATTGAGCATAATTGCTCTGGGTTTCGGTTTCATTTTGATAAATCTTGGACTTAACTCGATCTGTTAACAAGTAAGTAGGTGGGTGGAATTAAATATAAGATGAACGTAGGTTGGGTTGAAGTATGAAACCCAACGCCCGCTCATGTTACGAAGTGCGCTAACCCATCCTACAAATAATTGTGCCTCCCTACTTATGGTTATTATGTTGTTAGTTCTCTCCAACAGATTTCCTCTGGGCAACAGGGAAAGTTTTGGCCACAAGATGATCCTGGTTTAGTAGGAACAGAAAGGAGTAACTCTTATGGGTGCTAGATTTCACCTACAAATTGTCAACGCTACGCTATGTAACATCAAGCAGGGAAAATCAGGTAGTTACCAGATGGAGTGGAATCCATCTTCTAATATTGCTCCTAATTCCTTTACTCAATTTGAGGCTGAGTTTAAAGAAACAGTAGGTCATTGAAAAAAATTAACAACAGGAGAAACAACTATGACTGGTACTAATTCCACTAGCCCAAATTATGTAATCGTAACCGATCAATATTGGGATGGTTTGGCTGATAATCCCCTTGGTGCCACGGAAATTCGCGTCGAAAATGGCAATATCACTGCGATCGCTGCAACAGTTGATCACAGCAACGCTCAAATTATTGAACTAAAAGGACACACCGTTACCCCTGGTTTCATTGATTGTCATGTTCATATTACCTTCTGTGAAGGAGATCCTACAATTCCAGAAAATCCTTATATGGTGACAGTGCCATTAATGACCCTTTATAGCTTAAATCCCCTGAAAACACTGTTAATGAACGGTTTTACTACTGTAAGGGAAGTGGGTTGTCCCGATCCAGAATTTATTACCGTCGATCTCAAAAAAGCGATCGCCAAGGGCTGGATTATTGGACCAGATCTATTAGTAGCACCTCACCTGATTTCAGCCCAAGGAGGGCATGGTGATTTTACCTCTTTAGTTGCTTTTCAGTTCAGACCAGAAAAATTTGAAGTAGCAGACGGAACAGCGGAAATTATCCGCATAGTACGGGAAGAAATTCGCTCAGGAGCAGATTGGATTAAATTCTGTGCTACAGGGGGTTTTAGCTCTCCTACGGACGATCCCAGTCAAACCACCTATTCCCAAGAGGAGATGAATATTCTGGTTAGTACCGCCAAAGATTTCGGTATTTCTGCTTGTCCTCACGCTTATGGAGGGGAAGGGGTTCAACGTGCTGTTAATGCGGGGGTACGTTCCATTGAACATGGTAATCTTGCCAGTTCCGAGACTTTGCAATTGATGGAACAGAAAGGAGTGTATCTGGTACCAACTCAATACACTGTTTTAGAAAAAGCTCGCAATGCTAATAATCCTGAATATTGGCAAAATCGTTCTTCGTGGCAACACGCTAAATATCAAAAATATGCCGCTCAACTGATTGCTTGTGCTGATAATTTAGCTAAAAGTAACGTTAAGATTGCTTTTGGTACTGATGCAGGAACTTTTCCTCATATAGATAACTGGAAAGAGTTTCCAGCGATGGTTCAAAATGGTATTACTCCTTTACGCGCTTTAAAAGCTGCAACTACTGTAGCGGCTGAATTATTAATGCAGCCGAATATTGGTGCGTTAGCGGTGGGGAAATTTGCTGATATTATCGCTATGCCGGGTAATCCTTTTGAGGATATTAATGTTACTGGTAAAGTTGATTTTGTCATGAAACGGGGAGTCATCTATAAACAACCATCGGGAGGACAAGTATAATGGTTTTGTCATCAAATCTCTGGAAGACACCAGTAACACTGCTGACCGGTTTTTTAGGTGCTGGTAAAACTACTTTACTTAACCGCATTCTTAAGGGTAAAAGCGATCGCCGTTTTGGCATACTGGTCAATGATTTTGGTAGTCTTAATATTGACCAGATGTTAATTAAAAATAGAGACGGTGATCTAATCACTCTTGAGGGAGGTTGTGTTTGTTGTACTTTACAAAATAATCTGGTTAATTCTCTCCCGAAAATTCTATCTCTCCGTCCAGATCAGGTATTAATTGAAGCCAGTGGAATTGCTAACCCTTATACCCTGTTACAAACCCTAAAGCGTCCAGTTTTAAGTAGAATAATTCGCTTAGAAAGCATTATTACCCTAGTTGATGCGACCTATCTACCCCAAATTTGTGAACCATCTGGAAAAATTAACTATCAAGATTTGCTAATTGATCAAATTTCGGCCGCTGATATTGTGGTTCTCAATAAAATTGATTTGATTGATGAAAAAGCACAAATTAATGCTAATCAAATTATCCAAAAAATAGCACCATGGGTGCGTTTGTTAAAAGGGAGTTATGGGGATATTTCCCTAGATTTATTATTAGGATTTAGGGACTCATTTCCCGTTCATTCTGTATCTAGTCAATTAAAATCTAATCACTCGGATAACTTTCATACTTGGAGTTATGAAAGTGTTCGCCCTTTTCAGTTATTAACCCTGGGAAAAATATTAGGGAAATTACCCGTAACTGTATTGCGAGCTAAGGGTATTTTATCTACTGTTGAATATCCCAATAGAAGAGTAATTTTGCAACAAGTGGGGCCGAGAATTACCTTAGAAATAGGCGAAGAATGGGGTAATAATCCACCCTTTACCCAATTAGTATTAATTAGCACAGAGGCAATTAATACTAATATATTACAAGATCAATTAGATAGCTGTTTAAGAGGAGAGGATTTTGAGGTAAATTCAAAAACTCAAACCAGGGATAATTTGATTTTAAGTAACTAAATGTAACAAATATATCACAATTATCCAGGGTCAAACGTTTTATTAATGTGACAACGAGAAAGGGGTTAAAGAACTCTCGCTCTTTTGAAATTCAATCAGTTAATCTACCGTCTTATGGCTAGAAAGTTATCAAAAAACTGGTTTGAAAACCTCTCTCTTCTATAGCCTTTTCATTCTATTAATCAATCTAAAAAGTCCCAAAAAATATGATCACTTCCACTCCAGTAAAAAAAAATGACGATGTTAACGCCTTAAATGCGGATATTAGGGAAGTTTTATTAGAGGTTTTGCCGATAATTTCTCCTGAATTACAACTAGAACTCACTAAGTTAGTTCAACAGATTCATCATCTGAATTATTTGATTTATAAAAAAAGTAATAGCTGGAAAATTGGTTGGTTTATTTTTAACAATGATCCAACTAAATTTATTTTGTTATTAGAGGAAATTAAATATATATTGCTCATGGCAAAAACCAATAAAGTCGGAGTTGATGCTCTTCGAGAATTCAGAATTAATATAGAAAAGGAAATCACTAATGATCGCTATTTTTTATGGGGACATATTTTGAATGTATTTAGTTATATATATTCTGTAAAATCAGTCCCATTCAAAATATTTTTAGGTTTATCTATGACAACTCTTTTATCTATTATTGCTCTCAAATTTTCTGCTGAAGAAATTTACAAATTTGATGATAATTTACAACAGAAATACTCTCAAGAGGAGTCACTTATTTCAAAACCATTACCTCAAGCAAACTCCCCAGTCCCCATTCCTTCTAGTAGTTATTCAGAAAATTTAAAATCATCGAGTGATACGATACATCCTAATCGGCATATATTTTATGGTTTAGTTTATGCGGCAACAGCAGGAGTGTTGGGAAGTGTTGCAAGTATTTTACTCAGAATTATCGACTTTCGAGACCAAAAATATGACGACCCCCTCATTCCTTTTTTTATTGGTTTCTTTAAACCATTAATTGGTCTAATTTTAGGTATTTTTATCTTTAGTTTAATTAGCTCAGATACGTTGATTAAAATTGATTTTATGATTAGCCAAGATCAAAATTCTTCTAGTTTAATAACCAACAAAGCCCGTCAGGATTTATTTATCTTTTCCTGTGCTTTTTTAGTGGGATTTAGTGAAAGATTTGCCTCAGATTTAATGAAAAAAACTGAATCGGAATTAATTGAAGAAAAAGAAAAATAATGTTATTGGCTAAATTATAGGGACTTTTGCGGATTCAAGATATACAATAACAGCAGTGGGCAAAATAATTGCGGAGATCAAGAAAGTAACCGTTCGCATCCGTTCATCGCTGTTTGAGTTGCCTTTTTTCTTCTTGAGCATCCACCAGAGAATGGGTATAGCTACCCCTTCATGGACAATGCCGACTGTGAGGATGTTGTAGTGATGACTACCAAATGACCAATTGGTGCGGTCAATACTCAATACCCAGGGTTGAGGGATATGGAGCCACTGGACTACAATGGGAGCTATTTGAGGGTAATCTCTCTCGAAGTCCCCAAAAAAGCTTTGTCATCGTTTGTAATGGGACTCTACTAATGCCCCACCTTCAAAACCTAGGGCTAATTCCTTGAGGTTGACGGTTTTTACTTTCAACAGAGCCAGTAAGAATAGAGCGAGGAAAGAGAGTCTTGCTCCGTGCCATCCCTTTAGGAGGTTTGAGAGCTTGTTTCAATGCGTTATATTAGTTCCTAGGGGTTTCGAGATTAGTGTTATTTCTCATAAAACCCTACTCCCGCCTACTTTTCCAGCTTTTTGTCCTGTACTTAGGAGAATTTACATAATTTTCCTCTCTAAAGCCAGAATTGACAATCATCTTCTAATAAACTAGGATAAATTCCTTGTAAGCGTCGATAGGCAATAGCATCCGCTCCATATAAAGGGATAAGTAAACGGGGGTCTTTGAGAGAACCATAGTGAAGTAAAGTTAATTTTAAGGTAGTGTCAACTAACTGTTTTAAATCTACTGGCTCTCCTAATTCATGAACTTTTAAGCGCAAGGGACGAGGAACACCTATTTGTTCAGACACTTGGGAGGTTATCAGGATAACTTCCCGCTTTGAAAAAGCAAAAGCCAATCCTTTTGAAGGAGCATTTATCTGTTTTTGCTCAAAATTGTAAAGTCTAGGAATGCCAGTTTTATAACATTCTACGAGAATAAATTTAGACTTAATTGCTCTAGCTCTTGCTAGTAAATTGTCAACCTCCTTTCCTTGAAATTTACCATCTCTGTAAATGAGAACTGTCTGATTTTTTAGTTCAGCTTGCGGTAAAAAATTTTCCAGCATACGTTGAGGAATTTCCTCTCCCTCGGTTAAACTATCTTCTACCCGACAGCGAACAAATTCTCCCTGTTTTCCATATAGTCGCACACTGGCACAAACATTGAGACTCCCCGGAAGATTTTTTTTAGGAATCCTTCCCACATCTAAACCAATAAAATAATCGGCAATTTCTAGAGGTTCAGCAAGGACATAGGGTAAATTTCCTAATTTGGCTAGGATTCCGGGGACAACTTGATTGAGAATATTCTTATAGTTGCTCTTATCATTTAAAGTTTTCTCATAAATCATTTGAGTTATAACTCCACGCTCCAAAAACTTTTTTTTAATCCACGAATATAAACTTCCTTCTTCAGTATTATCAGCATTGCGATCCTCTTGAGGAAGAAATACTAAAGCAATATCTACAGGAATTTCTCCTCGAATTAATTGATCAACTGCTTCTTCCAGTCTAGCTCTTTTTTCAAATCCTACACCTTCAACAGAGAAATTTATTTGATTCTCTGCTGGCAAAATGGTCTCAAATTTATAAAGTTCTAATCGCTTTTCTAATTGTTCTCTAAAATCTCCCACTTTCAAATTAGCTGGTTTCAGAATAGCTAAACGAATTTTACGAGCAGGATCTTCATATTCTTGATGACGTTTATATACACCACCCTTCGATAATCCTTTGAGAGTTTCTCTTTTTTTTCCCCTTTCTTCCTTACCAAATAAGATGGGAGTTTGCTCAAGAGAAATAGAAGGAGTCCAAAATAATTCGGGGTATTCTCTGCTGTTAATACTTTTTTCTCTTAACTGAAACCCAAAGTTATTTAAAGTATTTTGTGCCTCCTGTTTATACAATTTTAATCGTTCTTGTCGTTCAGCATAGAAGATTTTTGTTTTCTTTAATAACTCTCCGTAATTGACTTGAAATAAACTCTCATCCTTATCTGTTACACAGGGTTTTAAAGCTGCCAATGGATAAATATACTCCTGGGGATTTTTGCCAAATTGTACCGCCACCACTGGTTGCGCCAGATGAGCTTCTTCTAATTTTCTTCGACTAATTGAACCTGTGGCTTTTGTTAATAGTTCCTCTCTTTTTTCCCCAATTGTACCCGCTATTTTAATGATTTTAGCCGTTCCATTGGTTTCTCTATCTTTAACCTTTAAACCTACTAATAATTTAACAGCATCTTGTCTATAGGGGTGATTTTCATAAAACTGTTCTAAATCTCCACTATAGACAATACTACTTTCAACAGTTAAACAAATAGCTGGATCGGTGTCATTGATGATTTCTGCCCAAAAGTTAACTTCTCTCCTTACCTGTACTTGGTTTTCACTTATCTGACTATCTTTGGGAAAAACTATTGGATAGGAAAATTTACCAAATATTTTCAGAATTCTAACTGCTAATTGTGCTGTAACTAAAGCTGTTATCTGCCAGTCTTTTAGCCAATGAATAGAATAATAGTGATCGCCAATATCTTCTCGTAAAACCTCTTGAATATCTGATAAAGCTTCTTTCCACTGTTGTGGAGAGGGAAGAGATTTTTCATCTTTAGCTAATACCCAAAAACAATTATCTTCAAAAATAACCACCACATCGGGAAACTTATGACTGAATTGCCAACTAAAACGATTACCTATTTTTCTAGTAACTTGATGATTAAGCTTAAAACAATTTAAACAATTATTCTTGAGAGTTAAGGAACTAATTTCACTCAAAAATGTTGGAAAATTGGCTGTGTTAGCTGCTGTGTAATTCATAATCTAAACCTCCTTATTTGCATAATCACAAATCGATGTAAAAGGACAATAACGACAGGCATAGCCACTTTGGGGCGGAAAAATATGATAAAAATCTTTGGGGTGATCTTTATATTTTTTTAGTTGTTGTTGATGTTTTTTTGACAGGGAAGCTAGTTCGATTTTAACTGCTTCTATTGCCTCGGAAGACAGGGATATTTTTTCTGAGCTTGTTTGGGTTTCTAAATTGTAAAAAGAAGCGACAATTTTTTTCTGAGGATAACGGTAACTAGCCGCTAGTAAATAAATATGAGCCTGACGACGATCAAAATTAGATTGACCGGTTTTCAAATCTAAAATATGTATGGTGTCATCAGCTTCTCTAAAAATACAATCAAAGGCAGCGGACAAATTAAACCGATATTTACCTTGCTCGATAACAATAGGTTCTGGATAACCTTCATCGCCTCTAGATAAATTAATAATCTCTTTATTCAGTAAAATTGGTTGTTGATAGTAATTGTTTAAAATTACTAAAACCCTAGCTTGAATTTCTGGCGATTCTTGCTTTAATTGCAGGATTTCTGCCACTTGTTCCACCCCATCGGTATCAGATAATCTCACCGACTCTTGATGAAACTCAAAAACTCCTTGTTGTGCCAACTTACCAATTTTTTGCGGCTGATTATCTTCTGATAGCAACCTTTTAACTTCTGGTTCTTTGTTTCGCGCTTTTTCAAACCCACGTTTTGTCTGACAATGCCAATTCTCATAGCCAATCGCTGGTTTAAGCGATCGCCAAAGACTATAGCTCATCGGAGGATACCAAGGCTTTTGGGGAAACTGGGAGGACACGATTTTTTCCCTAGTGTTTACTTTTGTGTTGACTAAAATAATCAACGCCAATTAACTAACTTTAGCCTATGTTGATTTAAATAGTCAACCCTTGATATAATTTTTTTGAGCGGTTGGGAGAAAAGCAGTGTCAGAAACATTTGGACAGGTTATCCGCAAAGCTCGTCGAGAAGAGGAATATAGTCAGAGAGAACTAGCTAAGTTGATTGGGGTGGACTATACCTATCTATCGAAGCTAGAAAATGATCATGCGGGTTATCCTCCTAGTCAGCAGGTTATTGAGTCCTTAGCGACTCATTTAAAATTAAATGCTCAAACCTTAGGGGAATTGGCGGGACGACTGAGTTCAGATGATCAAAAAGTCTTCAAAGAGTTAGTTCAAAAATACCAACAAATGCCGATTTTATTGCGTCGCATGAAAGACAATCCCAATTTTGCCAAAAAAATTATTTCTGAGGCGACAAAATTAGAACCAGAGGAGTAAATATCTTGCATATTATTAAACCCTATAGTTTTATTCCCAAAACAGTGATTGAAGCTCAGGCAGACAATATTCTCAAGAAAGTAAAAGCTCATCGTCGTCGTCCCTTAAAAAATTGCGATATTGCGGAAGCAGCGGCCGATCATTTTGACTTGGCTATTGAATGGACAGATATAAAGCCAGATCAAGAGGGAGAAATCGCCGCCATGATTATTCCCACAGAAAAGAAAATTATTCTCAATGAAGATGTAAAATTCTTAAAAGATTCTCAAAATTCATCCCTGGCAAAAGAAGGTTTTAAAAATTCGAGTTTAGCCCATGAAATTGGTCATTTTGTCCTTCATATTAATCAAACGGCCGTCTCTAACTTTTTGGATCGAATCAATCAGGGAGATTCCTTAGAGACAATTCAACCTTTTCTGTGTCGGACAGTTGATTCTAGCCAAAGAATTGAATGGCAAGCCCAATATTTTGCCAGTTGTTTACTAATGCCGATGAGTGAGTTAGAGAAAGCTATCAAGGGCCGTGACTTGACTAAATGGGGACATTTGTATGCGATCGCCGACGAGTTGGGAGTAACTATTACTAATCTTAGAAATCGTTTAGAGAGTCTCCATTGGATTAAAGTCGATCAAAAAGTAATTTATCCCGGCAGTAATTTTCCCAAGAGATAGCTTAAATGTTCGGAGAGAGATTTTGCCCATCTCGATCGACTTATTTACTCATAATTTCGGCGGGTTGCGAGTTAGGAATCGGTTCAAAGTTGTGGTCGTCAGCCAGATATTCGGGATAGGTGGAGAATTGGGGTAGTATTTCTAGGGTAAAAGCTTCGGCAGCTTTTGATCGATAACGATTCGGGTTAATAATTACCGATAAAGTGCGTCTCACTTCCACATCTTTAATTCTAGTTGCGTGGATAACTCCCATTTGTAGTTCTTTTTCGATCGCTGTCACCGAAACAAAAGCCGCCCCTAAACCGGATTGTACAGCATTTTTAATCGCCTCGATCGAGTTAAGTTCCATCTCCACTTTTAAGCGTTTGGTATCGATCTCGCAACGGGTTAAAACCTTGTCGATGACTTTGCGAATCGTCGATTGGGAATCGAGGGTGATAAATTTTAGTCGATATAAATCCTCTTTTTGAATCATTTCTACCTTAGACAGAGGATGAAAAATAGGCAGGACTAAAGCCAGTTCATCGTCTGCGTAGGGGATAATCCGCAGGGTTTCTTGTAATTCGGCGGGAACTTCTCCCCCGATAATGGCTAAATCCACTTGACCGTTAGCAACGCTCCAAGAGGTGCGACGGGTGGAATGAACTTGTAGCTGTACGGATACTTCTGGGTATTTTTGGCGAAAAATCCCGATCATGCGGGGAAGAAGATAGGTTCCCGTGGTTTGGGAAGCACCGATGATTAGGGTTCCCCCTTGCAGATTTTGTAGATCTTCGATCGCCCGACAGGTTTCTTGACAGAGAGTGATAATTTTTTCGCCGTAGCTTAAGAGTAGGTGTCCCGCTTCCGTTAATTGGGCTTTCCGACCGCCTCGGTCAAATAACGGCACATTTAGCTGTTTTTCGAGGTTTTGTACCTGAAGACTGACCGCCGGCTGAGATACATACAGGGTATCTGCCGCCCGTTTAAAGCTTCCTTCGGCAGCGATCGCTTTGATAATTCTCAGTTGGTCTAGGGTGAAGGGAATGTCGGTCATAGAAAGCCTCAAAAACAGCGACAGGAGAAGGGGAGGACAATAGCGACAAATCTTAAGCCAGTGCCGATAAATACACTGAATTGACAGTACCACACCACGGGGATCAATGCTTCAGGTAGTTCCAGTTACCAGTTATCAGTTACCAGTTATCAGTTATCAGTTATCGGTTACCAGTTATCAGGAGTCAGGAGTCAGGAGCCTCCGAGTCAGTCCCGGTGCCACAGTTGGCACCGCCAAGCATGAAAGTGGTACTTTTCCCTCCTACACCCCACACCCGACACCCTACACCCCACTTCCCCACTTCCCCACCCCTCACTGATCACTGAAAAAGGCTGCCTGAGCAATTATTGCATTGACTTTTGTGTACCACTTAATCGTTCTTAACCAAGAATCTTAATGATATTTTAAGATTTTTTAAAAAAGCGCCCCTAGCCGAGATGAACGTATATTCTATAGGGGAGCGAGTGTAGATTCCTATTCCCGTTCGATCGCCCGCTAATTCTCTGGAGATCAGCATCCATGCTTACTTTGCTCCGTTCGCTGCTATTTTCCACCCTATTAAGTTTTGTTGCCCCCGTCCTCTTGGTGGGTTCTATTTTAGCTGCTTTATTCGCTACCAGTCACGTCCCCGGCTTTACTTGGGTTTCTCAGACCGGTTTTAGCCAAATCCTGCAATTTTTAACCATTTTCGGCGACGGTTATCCCCTACAAGGAATGTTAACCATCGCTGTCACCTGTGCTTTTGTTGGCAGTTTATTCGATTTATTTAACTTTTATGTCTATCAAACCAATCGGGGACAGTAACAGACAAAGGGTGATAGGGACTGTCTAGAATGGGAATGAGGTTTTTATGCGATCGAATCGTCTATGCGCCCTATTTTTTACCGTTTTTGGCTACTAACAATAATTTCTCTGCTGCTCACCCTCAGTATCGGGATTGTCAATCCCCAAACTAGTTTCGCACGCTCGTGGATGGATTTACTTTTTCGCGGTGTACAAGTTATTCAACTCGCCACTATTTCTCCTCAGCAGGAAGTCGCTCTCGGTAGGCAGATTAATCAGGGTTTATTAGAATCGGGTAAGATAAAACTGTCCAAAGATGCCAGAATTAACCAATATGTCCAAGAAATCGGGCAGCGACTAGCGGCAACAAGCGATCGCCCTGACCTTCCCTACACTTTTCAAGTGGTGCGCGACAATAGTATTAACGCCTTCGCTACTATGGGCGGATTTGTCTATTTACACACGGGATTGATTAAAACTGCTGATAATGAGGCGGAATTAGCCAGCGTGATTGCCCATGAACTCGGCCATATCGTCGGTCGTCATTCTATCACCCAATTACGCAATAATGCCCTCGCCCAAGGACTTCTCAGCGCGGCGGGATTAGACACAAAAACTTGGGTACAATTGGGAGTCAATCTCGCCTATAATCTGCCCAATAGTCGCAAGGATGAGTTAGAAGCAGACCGACTGGGTTTAAACAATCTAGCTGAGGCCGGTTATGCAGCCAAGGCGATGATCTCCTTTATGGGAAAATTAGCACAACAAGGCGGTTCTACCCCCGCAATTCTCAGCACCCATCCGGCTACCAGTGATCGCATTTTGGCACTGCAAAAACAGCTTAATTCTGTGGATACTGGTCAAAATAAGGGTTTAGATGCGGATTATTATCAATTGCAGATTCGTTCTCTCCAGTAATCTAGAGATAAAATTATTGTACTATCAACAAGGATCGCTTAAGAAAACCTACTCCTAGAGATTTTACGAAAATGTCTAACGAAACCGTTACTTATAGTCTTGAATCCGTCCTCAAGGAAATCAAAGATAGCATCAAGGAAGTTAACCAAAAAATCGATATCCTACAGAAGGATGTCACCCAAAAAATCGATACCTTGCAACAAGATGTTAACCAGAAATTTGACAGCCTACAGAAGGATTTTAACCAGAAATTTGACAGCCTACAGAAGGATTTTAACCAGAAATTTGATAGCCTACAGAAGGATTTTAACCAGAAATTTGATAAAATCGACGAACGGCTAACTAAGCTAGAGGTAGGACAAGCAAAACTAACTGAGAAAGTCGATGGGATGGATAGAAGACTAGAAAAGGTGGAAGGAACCCAAAAAAATCAAGTTTGGACGTTAATTATCCTTTTAGGAGGAGCGATCGGAACAGCAGCGTGGCGATCCTTTTTTTCTGGCAATCCTTAGAAATATTGTCATAATTTCTCACTTTATGGTAGTTTTGACATCCTCACCGCCGTAAACGGACGGTGATTCCCAAACCTCACGATTTAGGTTTCTGCTTCTTTCCCTTGCGGGGTTCCGCATCTGCCGCCCCAGATTTACTCTGTTCTGGTCTTATGGTCGCTCTACAGACTGACACCGCAAGTCCTGCGGCCAGAATATTTTTACTGGCGTTAATATCTCGGTCATGGTGCGTCCCACAGTCTGGACAATCCCATTCTCGAACATTTAACGGCATTTTCAAGGGCAATATACCCACAATTACTACACCTTTTAGAACTGGGAAACCATCTATCTATTTCGAGGTAATTTCTCCCATACCAACGGCATTTATAGGCTAATTGTCGAGTGATTTCTCCCCAACTAACGTCAGATATTGCCTGAGATAATTTCGGGTTTTTGACCAGATTCTTGACGGCTAAATTCTCAACCACAATCGTTTGGTTTTCACGAACTAATTGAGTGGTTAGCTTATGTAAATGGTCTTTTCTGCTATCGGTGATTTGAGCGTGAATTTTGGCTACTTTGATTCTCGCTTTTTC
>SFAQ01000042.1:0-7182 GCA_007096525.1 Microcystis wesenbergii Mw_QC_B_20070930_S4
GGCTCTTCTGGTTTCTGTGTGGAAACGAGGTCTATACTGATAGAATATCCGCAAAATAGTCTTAAAAGTCTTGTCCAGTAAGCATTTCACGATTCCATAAGCAAAAATTATCACACAAAGCCGAGAAGAGCCAAGTTAACACCTCTTGCTGTCTTTTTAGAGAAATCTGTGTAAAAACTATTTTCTAGAGTTGTCTGAGAGATAGGAACAGAAACTATAGTTTTAGGGAATAATTTTCATTTTTGTCTATCGAGGTAACACCTCATCTAAACACAGTTGCAGGTCAGGAAATAAAGGAGAAAAAATCCCTTGACCGAGGCGATATTGCTGCTGCTGATAATCTTCCCCTAACAGTTGACAAACAGTAAAGGTCGGCTGCTTGGGTTTACCGATAAAAATAGTTCCTCCCAACCCACGATAATCGACAATCCAATATTCGGGAATACCTAATAGGGCGTATTCTTCGACTTTACGAGCATAATCCGACTCCCAGTTGCTACTAAATACTTCTACCACAAGCTTAATGCTTCTAACGAGAGTAATCACTGGTTCTCGTTCCCAGAGAGGTTCATTATCGAGTACAGTCTCATCCAGAACAATAATATCAGGACGGCGCGCCGTAGCTTGGTCGCTAAAGGGACGAATTAGACAAGTACGGGGTATAAACCAGGGCAATTGTCGGTTATTAATGGCGATAGCGATTTTGCTGGCGAGTTTGCCGCTAACGGTTTCGTGGGGGCCCGTAGGTTCCAAATCGATTATTTCTCCCTCAGCAAGTTCGTAGCGGGGATTATTGCGGTACTGACCGAGAAAATCTTCTAGGGTTAGAGTCTGGAAAAGGCTAGGAGAAAGCATATTTTTAGGGAATAATTTTTATCTTTGTTCATTTAACCAACTTAGCAATTCCTCACGGCTGCCCAAGTCTAAAATTCTATCTCCTAAGGTTTCTAATTGCGGGATAGATAGAGATTTAATTTTTTCAGTTATAGCTAAATCTATACTGCCAAACCGTCGGGTAAAAAGTCGGATAATCAGTTCTGCTTCTCCCTCTTGTCGTCCCTCTTGTCGTCCCTCTTGTCGTCCCTCTTGTCGTCCTAATTGAATACCTCTCTGTTCTCCTAGCTGCAATCCTTCTCTGAGGATTTCTTGATACCAGGGCGATTCTCTTAATACGGTCATATCCCACCTCATAATTTCTTGAACTATTGGTATTTCTAAGACAAATGATGCAAAAAAGGAAAGTAAGGGTTCTAAGTCCTGTAGGCTTTCATTTGCCCTTAATTCTCCCAGGGCTGTGCGAACGACAGTTTCTTCTCCCCCTCCTTTTAGTATAGGAACGAAAGGCAAAAGTGTCGATATTTTTTCTCGAAATACTATTTTTGCTGATACTTCCCAAAGGTTAATTACTCGATATTCTTGATAGGCACGGATTCCCATAAATTCTGAGCTATAACGGCTAGGAATGCTTGAGTTAGTTTGATGGGGTAAAATGTTAACTAAGACGGGATAAACGGGCAAATTGTAGCGTTCTGTGGCTAAGGCTGCGTAAGCTCGGATTCTTTGGGGCATTTGCTTTGTGTAGCGCAACTGGATTTCGTTAAGGAGCAGAAATTCTCCCTCTTGGGGGCTATAAACTTTTAGGAGAACATCGTTAGCACGACTCACCCATTGAAATTCTGAGTTAAGAAATTCCTGCACTTGTACGTCGGGTTGTTGGGTTAACCATCTTGCCCAATTATCAGGGGCTAAACTAATTAGTCTTTTACTACCTATATCGGCTTTTTTGGTCATAGATTACGGTTATTTTTGGGGTATTTGTAATCAAAAGTTAATGACAATAAACTAGATTTCAAAGAAGGATATTAAAACCCTCTTGACTAAAGTGTTTATCGTGGGTAATAACTTCGCTTATATCTCGATTTTTAATGGCAATCATTGAGATACAATCGACCATACTATAACCCTTATCTAGTCTTTGTTCGTACAGGTTTAATCCCGATAAAAACAGCGCTGAATTTATGGGCAGCACCTCTATATCTCGATCATCAAGAATATCATGGGTAATTCCTGCTACGGTTTGACGCATGAAAGAACCAAAGGAAGAAAAATAGTTGAGAAATTCAATTAAAACTGCTTCTGTGGTGATTAAGCGGTGATTGGATACAGTTTTTTGTAACTCAATTGCTCTTTCGTGCCATTGATCCCTTGAGTTAGCTAAGGCTACCCAGTATAAAGTATCGACAAAAATTAATTTCACTTTTTGGGTGCTCCGTATAGATAATGATCGAGGTTTTCTGAGGAATCAGTGGGGAGTTGCTCGATAACTTCGGGGGGTAGTTGAGCGACTCGCTCGGCAATTTTGTCCCAAATAGTCTTTTTAGGTTGTTTTTTGTACTGGAGAAATTCGACAAAGTTAAGAACTTCTTGCTGTTGAGAGGGGGAAAGTTGGCTGATTTTTTCGATGAGAATCTCGCTGAGAGTATTTTCTGCTTGGGTTTGGGGGGAGGTGGTAGCAACCATAGTTTTAAGCGCGGGAATATGTGTTCTTATATTATACTTGATCGCTTTCTAGAATGACCTAGATATTCTGGTTAATTTATGATTTATTGCTCTGATTATTATCAGTCAATTGACTGAAAGTATATTTTCTTTTGGAAACGAAATTTAATAATTCTTTTCCAAGACCAACCTTTTAGGTAGTCAATACAAGGAATAGAAAAATTATTAGATTTTAAAATATTCAGGTTCTCGTTGAGATATTGGGTATAAATTTTGTATAATTCTAATCCTTGCTGTCCGATCGAGTAGTTAACACATAATAATAATTTGTTATAATTCAAAATTCTTAAGCTATGGAAATGGTAAAAAACAGGCTGAAGATTTTTACCTAAAATATTTTCAAAAAACCTGATGTTCCAAGGGGCTAAAGTTCTTTCTTTTTGTTGAACTATCCAAATATCATCAGGGAAAAGTATCGGCCAAACATCTAAATACTTTTGATCACCAAATTTACCATTTTCTAAGCGATTAAAACACCAATCTAAACACTTATCTTGCCACCATTGTATCACATTTAATCCCCGATAATTATTTTTAGCTGTGAGAAACTGTACACAAAACCTACCGCTGCTTAAAGTTTGATCATATTGCGGATCATAGGCGTGTTCGGTAATCAAAATAGATCGTTTATTTTCGTCTAATTCTTGTAGCAGGCATCGAGGATTATCAAAGAAGAATAAATCGGCATCCAGATAAGTAACTTGTTCTATGTCTGGTTGACGAGTAAAAACGGCTGTAAAAGTAAATGGGGTAATTGTCCAGCAGTATTCCCCTTTACTTCTTGAATCTTTAATTGCTAATAATTCGGGAGTTTCTACCTCTGGCAGTGGGATGAGAGTTACGAAGGATAAATTAATAAGTTTTAGCTGGTTTTCTACCTTTTTATCCATACAAATAATCCAGAGGTGGAAAGGTTGAGCATGAAGCATCAGGGAGGAGTGTAAAGTCATTCCTATAGGCAGAAAATTACTATCAAACAAGGTGCAAAAATGTTCTACTTGGGTGTTATTTATAGTCATTAATTACCTCGATAATATAATTAATATCTTGATCGTTGATTTGGTGATGGCAAGGAATAGATAGACATTGTTCGGCATAATATTCAGTATTTTTTAAGCCCTGCGGGTCGGTTTTCAACTCTCGACAAGGTGGTTGATAATGGACAGGAATAGGATAATGGATAAGAGTATTAATGTCATATTCTTGAAGATATCGCATTAAAGTTTCTCGCTCCTGGGTGAGGATAACAAATAAGTGATAAACATGGGATTCTAGGGCTTTTGGTGGGGCTAATAGTTTAATCTTGGCATTATCAATACCTTGAAAATAAGCTTGAGCTATTTGCTGTCGTCTTTGAGTAAAAGATTCCAACCATTGTAAGCGCACGGAAAGTAAGGCTGCTTGTAGTTCATCGAGGCGACTATTTAAACCTAATTCGGGATGATGATAACGCTGACTTTGACCATAGTTTCGTAATATTTTAGCTCGATTAGCAATGGTTTCTGAATTGGTTACTAAAGCACCCGCATCACCGATCGCTCCTAAATTTTTGGTAGGATAAAAACTATAGGCCCCCCAGATGCCAAAACTGCCTGCTGTCTTTCCCCGCCAACGGGCAAGATGAGCTTGGGCGCAGTCTTCTAATAAAATAATATTACGATTATCGCTTAATTCTAGCCAGCGATCGATTTGAGCAATTTGTCCATATAAATGAACTAATAAAATCGCCTTAGTCCGATTAGATAAACAGCGTTCTACACTATCAGGATTTAATAATCCGGTCTGAGGGTCGATATCAGCTAAAACTGGTACTAAACCTGCTCTTATAATTGCTAACACTGTAGCAAAAGCGGTCATAGGAGTAGTGATAACTTCATCCCCTGATTGTAAGTTTAAACAACGCAAACCGATTTCTATGGCATCCATACCGTTGGCAACTCCAACAGCGTGGGAAACCTGACATCGTTGAGCCCAAATATTCTCAAAGTTACTAACTTCTTTTCCTAAAATATACCATCCTGACCTAATAACTTTTTCCACAGCGTTTATCTGTGCTTGTATCAGTTCTTCGGGTTCCGCTGCAAAATCATTCATTAAAATCATAGCTTTATAGTTCCCAATAATGGCGATAGTTTTGACGATAATAGTTCAAGGTTTTGCTTAATCCTTCTTTTAGCGAAACTTGTGGACTCCAGTGGATAACCTGATTAATTTTGGTGTAATCACTATAGTAATCGCCAATATCAATTATCTTTCTTTCTGGGGGAAAAGTAATTAGTTCATAGGTTCCATCTTGATAAAGTTCTACCAAGAGAGCAGCTAAATCTTTTAAGTTGATATATTCGGAACTACCCAAATTAAATACCTCTCCATTGGCTTTGTCATTACCAGCGACCATTAACAAAGCATCTACCACATCATCCACATAATTAAAGTCTCTTAATTGAGTTCCTTCTCCGAAAACTTGTATCGGTTTTCCCTCAATTAATTTCCGAATCCAAATTCCTAAAAAAGTTTGCCGCGCATCCTTAACTCTCATTCCAGGCCCGTAGGTATTAGTTAACCGCAAAGCACAAGCACGAATCTTATGAACATTATTATAAAGAAGATGATACCATTCTCCTGCTAGTTTATTAATGCCATTAACGTCAACGGGTCGAATTGGATGATTTTCGTCCACGGGAAGATATTCCGGTTTGCCGTATAATTGACGGGTACTAGCAAAAATTATGGTAATATTTTGGTTATGTTTACGACAAGCTTCTAGAATAGATAATTGAGCAGATGCGTTAATATCTAGGTCAGTTTGTGGGTCATTCATCGAGTCAAGATGACTGGTTTGACCTGCTAAATTAAACAAGAAATCTTGACCCTGTACAAGGTAAGCCATGGCAAATGGATCGCGAACATCGGTAATATTTAAGGTAACTTGATTTTTAATGTCGTGAATATTGAATAAATTACCTCCGTACTCAGGAATTAAGCTATCAACAAGGGTAACATTTGCTCCCAAGTTTACTAGCTTTCTAGCAAGGTTGGAACCGATGAATCCCACCCCTCCAGTAATCAAAATATTTTTGTTAGTAAATTGTTTAAAGTTGTTCATGATGGTTTAGTTTTGCTGGCAAGAATAATATTGTCTAGGTAAAGGTCATCATTTTTAGGTGATATTTTTGAAAGAATTTCTCCCAAAATATTAAAGGGGGAGATTAAAAACAAGCTAACGAGCAAATTTGATGACCTGCTTTTAGGAGAGATTATTTTATATAAATAGACATTAATTAACTGAAATATAGCTCTAATATCATTCATACTCTTTCGGTGTTCTCTAATTTTAAAACCGTGTTTTTCTAATAAAAACTTTATACCGAAAGATGAATAACGAGCGTAATCATAGGGCTGTTCGTGTTCATCCCAAACAAAAGGAACAGTCATGAGAAATATTCCATCTTGTTTTAAAACTCGATGAATTTCAGATAGAAAAACTTCGGGATTAAATATATGCTCAAAAACTTCGTTAGTGATGACAGAATCAAAAGAATTGTCAGAAAAAGGGAACAAATCCCCTTGATAAAAGTAATCGGCTTTTTTTCCAGCCCTATTTTCTGGAGTATCAATCTCTAAACCAATATACTCAGATACTTGAAACAATCTTTCATAGGGTTTACTACCACAACCTATATCGAGAGTTTTTCCCTTGATATTGTAGCTGAAATCTCGGATATTTTCTAGGAGTCCTTTTCTGGCAAAATAGAAAGGATTAACAAATAATCCTAGCCAAGTAGGATAAAATTGCTGCCGTTCAATAATAGATATTACTTCGCTTCTCTTTAGCATCTTATTTACTTTGAAAAATAAATACTTTATAATCAGATTCTAGATTAACTTTGTCCACACCATCACCCTCACTGATGAGATGATATTTTTCTTGAAAGTAACCCACGAATTTCTTCCTATTTAAAAACCAAGCAGGATAACTAGCAGGGTAAATACTGGGGGGAACTTTTTGTAGGGTTAAAATTTCCTCTTGATTGTCTTTCACAAATGCAGTTCTATCAAAAACAATATATTTAAAGTCTTTCTCTAAAATCTGCTCCAACATCTCATAGGGTTTTTCTAAACATTGAATTACTCCCGATAAAAGAATTAACTGAGGATTTCTCTCCTGTAAACAACTGTCAATATCATAGTAAAATTTTAATTCATTGTTGGCAAAAAATTCTTGACCGCATTCAACGAACTTTGCTTGTTCGACAATACTCCACTGAAGTTCCTTAACATCTGCTAAAAAATTTCGATATTGGAAATAATGACTCCCCAAAGAACCACCGAAATCAAGAACACTAAGTTTACCCTGATTCTCTAGGGCAACTTTCAACAGCATAGTTAAAACGGGGAAAGAATACTCTATTTTGTCGAATAGCACCGAGTCCCGTTCATAAACTGCTTTGCCTTCTTTCACCTGTAGGAGTGAATTTTTCACTGTTTCGAGGATAATATCTTTAGGGAGCATCTCACCTTTGTAATAAGTAGAAATGCTTAATGAACTCAATAAAAAAGTTAAAAAAGGCAACCATTTAGATAGGCAGAGCGATGACGAAGGACTTGCGGTACATTACCAGA
>SFAQ01000043.1:0-67773 GCA_007096525.1 Microcystis wesenbergii Mw_QC_B_20070930_S4
CTGGTAATGTACCGCAAGTCCTTCGTCATCGCTCTGCCTATCTAAATGGTTGCCTTTTTTAACTTTTTTATTGAGTTCATTAAGCATTTCTACTTATTACAAAGGTGAGATGCTCCCACCAAGAACCAAGAACCAAGAATCCCTCGCTTTCAGCGACGGGAGTGTCAATATTGCGGGTATTAACCCGACAAGTTGGGAAGGAACAACAATCGATAATACTACCCCTCAATACAGCTACAGCAACATCTATACTCCATTCCAAAGTTTAGGTGATCGGGTAGGTTATACAATGTTTAATCAGACTGGCCAGACTGCGACTTTAAAGATTCAGTTTAGCTCGCCGGTGACTAATCCCATCTTTCACGTCGCCAATCTTGAGGCGATGATCTATGATTTCTCTGATCCGGGCAATGGTTCGATCGCACTCAGTTTATTGAGCGGTAACGGTGGTGGTGGCGATGGCTTAACAGTCGATACCACGAACAAAATCATCGCCGATGCGAATCCTTTTACTGGCGCTGGTCTTTCTCCCTTCACTCCCCCTCCGACTACTGGTGCTCGTTCCGCTTACGGTTCTGTGGCGTTATTGGGGACTTTTTCCACCTTGAACATCAAGCTACAGGGAAATCCTAGCCTAACACTTGCTGGGGATGGTGGAAGCTTTATTAAAGTTCTTGCATAATTAATTTTTGAGAGGGCAAAAATCAGAAAAATAGGCATAAAATTGCCTAAAATCTGTGAATAGACCATTTAATTGATTAATGCTCATTCTTAATTCTCCTGACTACTGACTACTGACTACTGACTCCTCACCTAACCGAAGATCACCTCAACCCTCAGTCTCCTCGCCCTCGGTACTCTCGGCGCAGGTGCAACCCTCAAGCGCAAACTTAAGCGATGAAAGTCGGCTAAATTGCCCACTAAAAATACAATAAATGCCCCTTCAAGACTGATTGAAGGGGCATTTATTTCTCCCTTGGCACGAGACAAGGGAGGGTCTCCCTCCGTTTCCTGATGGGTTACACAAGAGGTAGAACCCCTGAAAATCGGTTGCAAGGGAGACCTTGGCAACGAGGTAAGACTATATTTCCCGAAAATTATTCCTATTAGACCTCGACCTAATATTATCTCAAGACCAAAAGTCTCTCTAGTTAAGGAATCTACCCGAATAAAAATTATTTTAATTGCCTCATATTTTTTCAGTGAAATTGAATTAGCAACGATAGATATACGCTTCAGTTGTCGAACTATTTAATTAGTACACAGACTAAAAGCAAGCTGTGACTGGGTTATAATTTTTGGAGATGTCTATTCTTCTTCCTTCCACAGAGAAACGAGAAGATTCTCATAAGCTGCCCGCGCATTTAAATTGCTTGTTGAGACGAGGCAAGAGGCAAGGGGGGGTCAGCTAATCTAAGGATAGGCGGTTAAGATGCGTCTTAGCTTACTCCTCACTTAATACCGTTCACTGAAAAATCAAATCTGATAACTGGTCTTTATATAATAAAAACTTATCAAAACCTGAATACACTTGAGAAGATTTAAATTTACATTCCTTCATCTTTACTTTTCTTAACAATTAATTGAGAAAAATTCCTATTTGTCAACGAGATTGCAATAGTTACAGCCTGCTGCTAGAATCCAAGAATTGGGTTACTTTGTGCATTTTTAGGCCTTGTGCCTTGAAACCCTTACCATGTCTAGGATTACTAATTCGTCCCCAGGAAAAACTTGCCAATTGCTCCTTTGACGAAAAAGATCTTTTGCCAAAAATATGTGTACTTATGTTAAAACGAAAAAGTTTTTTTGACAAAATAGACCAGATGTGCTGCGAGGAAAGTCTGCGGGTAAGCTGTTAACTATCTAAATTACTGGTTAAGACTGTATGGGAGAGGAGAGAAGAACCTGATAAACCAAACGATGCTGATAGAACAAATTAAACCTTTAGCCAAGCAAAAATATCCACTGCTGATATTAGCCAACTTTCTAATCCTTTAATCACCGCTAAAGGCTGATTATTGCCTGCGGTTGCAATATGTACTTTCGGTAATCCTGTTTGAAAAACGGTGACTGACTTTGCTGAAGGATCAATCAACCAACCTAATTCTGTTCCTTGTTGTAAACAGAAAATAATCTTTTCCATCCCTAAGGTAACAGATTGTTCAGGAGACATAATTTCAATAATCCAATCGGGATAACGTAAAAATTGATCAGCCATTTCTCCATCTAGATCTCTTGGCAAATTCTCCCAACGAATCACCGCAATATCTGGCACAATTGAACGTTCTGCAAAAGTACAACGTAATTCAGGTAGAGCATAAGCTAATTTTTGAGGTTTAGTCTGTTGATTAATGGCAGAGGCTAACTCAAATTGTAAGATGCTGTGTTTTCCTTTGGGCATAGGTTTTTGAGTGACAATTCCATGATAATATTCCCTAGCAGGCTTAGTTTCTGGAAGGGCAAGAAATGCTTCGAGGGAAAGGGATTGTTTATCTTCTATTGTGGTAAACATTGATTGATTTCTCCGCTCTTGAGGTGTTTTCCATTATCAAAGGAGTTTATGGTTACAGAAAGGCGTTCATTCCATATATTCCTTTGAGTGGTTTTCTATGAGATACTTGGCATAGTGCAGAAGTTCGTGCTTTAGAGACTCTGGCATTGTCGAAACTGTTGGTAAGATTTCTGGATCATCTAAATCCTCAGAAAAAGAAACAACAAAAGTGGGTTAAATTGCTTCCTAGTTACCATTGTAAAATAATTAAGAGAATTTATTCATAATCAGTCCAATATATTTAACCAAAAAGTAAATCATGGAGGATTGCTAAACGCTGGTCATCTTCACGAACAATAGCACCATAATAATTTTTTTTATTCTCTAGCCAGAGTAATTCAAACTCGATCGCCTTGGACAAAGCTAAACTAAAATTATCCAAAGCTTGGGGACAATCAAAGATAACTTTGCGCGTCTCGAAGCGGTCAAAATGTCCTTGGCAGAACATTTTGAAAAACGGTAAAGAATGCAGTGACACCCCACCCCCAATAGCCACAGTCAAACCGGCAGCCTTAGCTTTTTTTGCCAAAGGTAAAGCCAGAGCTAAAACTTGCTCGCTATTCACATCCCGGCGAGTTAATCCCAAAGAACAGGCTAAATCCATGCGTCCGATGACGATACCATGGAGAGATTTTATCTCTGGAATCGCCAACATTTCCTGAAAATTCTCACAGGCAGTAATCGTTTCGATATTAACTAATAACTCCACATCTTCCACCCCTTGATCGGCTAAAACCCTCCCAGCTGCCCGCAGATATTTTTGTAAAGCATATGCTGTTTCTACCATGGGAGCAATCAAGCGATCAACTCCTAAATTAACCGCATCAAAGATATCTCTGATCGCTTCGCAACCGGCGATTTTCAGATTAAAATCCACCCCCGCTTTCAGACTAATTTCTTTCAACCGCATCGCTTCCGTCAGTCGGGTTCCTTCCGTCTCGAATTCTGCTTTTACCCCTGAAATATGGTGATCTTCCCTGAGTTCTCTTAACAGTTCCACCATTTTTTTTTCTAAGCAATTCATGATTTTAATCGTTCACAATCGGTAACTGCTAGATGAGCCTTGTTGATTATAGCCGATCTGCGAAAAGCCGATAGCTGAGGACTAGAAGACCATAAAAATACCCTAAACAAGAGGACAAAAGCGACAAAATACTGGCATAATGAGCAAGGCCGTCTGATTTTTTTCTGGCCCCATCCTTTCTATACTACATTCGTAATATAAGTAATTCTCTAGTTAGACTATGCGAACTCACTACTGTGGCGACCTTAGCGCGATCGAAATTGAAAAAAGTGTCACCCTCTTCGGTTGGGTCGATCGCCGTCGCGATCACGGTGGCGTTATTTTTATTGATCTGCGGGATCGCAGTGGTATTGTCCAGATCGTCAGTGATCCCCAACGAACTCCCGCTTCCTATCCCATCGCTGAAACCGTCAGAAACGAGTATGTCATCAAGGTGACGGGAACAGTCAGTCAACGGCCTCCCGAATCCCTTAACCCGCGCATTGCCACCGGAGAAATCGAAATTTACGCCACTAGCATCGAGATTCTCAACGGGGTTACTAAACAACTGCCTTTTGTCGTCTCCAGTTCCGAAAGTGAATCGGTCCGGGAAGATGTGCGCTTGCGATACCGCTATCTAGACCTACGCCGGGAGCGTATGAGTCAGAATTTACAACTACGTCACCAGGTTGTCAAGGAAATGCGCCGTTTTCTCGAAGATGAACAGCATTTTATCGAAGTGGAAACACCAATTTTAACTCGATCGACTCCCGAAGGAGCGCGGGATTATCTGGTTCCTTCCCGTGTCAGCCCGGGCCAATGGTACGCTTTACCCCAATCACCGCAATTATTTAAGCAATTATTAATGGTGTCGGGAATGGATCGCTACTATCAAATCGCCCGCTGTTTCCGCGATGAAGATCTGCGCGCTGATCGTCAACCGGAATTTACTCAGTTGGATATGGAGATGAGTTTTCTCTCTTTACCTGAGATTTTAGCCCTGAATGAGGCTTTAATCGCTCATATCTTCAAAAAAGTCAAAAATATCGATATAAGCCTACCCCTGCCCCGTTTAACATATTCTGAGGCTATGGAACGCTATGGGGTCGATCGCCCCGATACCCGTTTTGACCTGGAATTGGTCAATGTGGCGGAGATTTTTGCCGATTCGGGATTTAAGGTCTTTTCAGGTGCGATCGCTAGTGGGGGGACGGTGAAAGTTTTACCGATTCCCAACGGTAACGAGGCGATTTCTAACGTCAGAATCAAACCGGGTGGGGATTTATTCAAAGAAGCCACCGATGCGGGGGCGAAGGGAATCGCCTACATCCGCGTGCGCGAAGACTACGATTTTGATACCATCGGTGCGATTAAAGATAACCTGACAGAGGCACAAAAACAGGCTTTAATCGAGAAGACTGGCGCAAAACCGGGGCATCTGCTCTTATTTGGGGCAGGAGATACCGATACAGTCAATAAATCCCTATCCCGCCTACGCTTAGTTTTAGGGGAACAATTGGGATTAATTGATCCGGAGAAAATCAACCTCCTCTGGGTGACGGATTTCCCGATGTTTGAATACAACACCGAGGAAAAACGCCTAGAAGCACTGCATCACCCCTTTACTGCCCCCAATCCCGAAGATTTAGACGATCTAGCCCACGCTCGCGCCCTCGCCTACGATATGATTTTTAATGGTATTGAAATCGGTGGCGGCAGTTTGCGGATCTATCAACGGGAAGTACAGGAAAAAGTCTTCGCTACCATCGGTCTATCGCGAGAGGAAGCCTATAATAAATTCGGCTTTTTGTTAGAAGCTTTTGAATACGGAACCCCTCCCCACGGTGGTATCGCCTACGGTTTAGATCGCTTGGTGATGTTGTTAGCAGGAGAAGAATCAATTCGCGATGTGATTGCTTTCCCGAAAACCCAGCAAGCTAGTTGTTTACTCACTTCTGCACCTTCAACAGTGGCAGCGAAGCAATTAAAGGAATTATCCGTTGCTTCTACCTACAAACCGCCATCCTAAGATTAGGGTGGGCAATGCCCACCTAATTTTTAAAAGTCTGTTGACACTAAGTTAAATTCTTTTCTGCTACAAAGTCCTCCCAGCACCGCACACCACCCGAAAACCGTAATTGTTGATGCGGTTGACGCGGCGGAAGTAGTAGTCGTAGCGAATCGCGGAACGGCAGTAAGTAGGATTGTAGCCCCAGGAACCGCCCCGCAGAGGAGAACGATTATCATTACCATTTTCTATCCAGACACTGCCATCCGTCGGCGCACCGTCATAGTTATCGTGCCAAGTATCGGCGCACCACTCCCGGACATTGCCGTGCATATCGTACAGTCCAAAGGCGTTTGGGGGAAATTGTCCCACGGGAGTTGTTTCGTTTCGATATTCTCCGTTCGGTTCATCGGCGTAGGTATTACTGGCATTGTAGTTAGCCAATTCCCCCGTAATGGTTTCCCCAAAGTAAAACGGGGTGGTGGTTCCAGCACGACAAGCGTATTCCCATTCCGCTTCACTCGGTAGTCGGTATTCCCGAACCGTTAGTTTTGATAATCTCGCACAGAACTCGATCGCATCGTACCAGTTGACTTGTTCCACGGGACGGCGATCGCTATCGGGACGGTATTTAAAATAGGCTGGCTTGAAATCAAGGTCTTGTTTAACTTTTAAATCCGTGCGAGAGGCGATCGCTTGCCACTGAGCTTGGGTGATGGGATATTTACCCATAAAGAAGGGTGGGACAGTTACTTCATGTTGTGGTCTTTCCCTTCTAAATCCTTCCCAATTAAATTTTTTAACCAGTCTTTCGATTTCCTCATCTTCTGTTCCCATCAGGAAAGTTCCCCCCGGAATGGCGACCATTTCTAAGGTGATGCCTTTGCCCAGATCTTCCCTGAAATATTGGGACTGTTTCAACTCTTTTTTGATTTGCTCACCCTTCGCATTTACTCCCACCACCTCAAAGTTAAATACTGATAACAGTTGTTTTGGCTCTTCTGGTTCAAGCTTGAATTGATAGGTAATTGCTCTTTCTAGTTGCTCAAATCCGTCTTCTTCCCAATAATCAAGCCAGTGGAGGTCTCGCAGATTCAAGCCAACTTCTGCAAGTCGCAGATCAGGAATTTCGCATTCTTCTAACCTCATGGGAATAAAAAAAATTGTCCCCGATGGCATCTCTCCCAAGGTATCAAGTGCAATCCTCAACTCCCGTTGGATGTATCCCTGTTTATTAGCCGATTTCGCTGACATACAGGCGAGAAAAATCTGACTAGCTTTAATCGCTTTCGGAATTTCATCTCGCCAAATTTGCCCCCCAATCAGGTCTTTTTTATCCAACCAAGGTTTATATCCCGCTTGCTTAAGGCGCTCATGCAGTGCCAAAACTGCTGGTTTGTCCTCACTAGCGTGAGCTAGGAAAATTTGAATCTCTGACTTTTTCATAACTTTTTCTTATGACCACAAGTAGGGGAGAGCCAGATTAACTGGCAGAAAATCCCTAAATAAACCATTTAATTGATTATTACTCATTCTTAATTCTCCTGTCTCCTGTCTCCTAACCCCACCAACAAACTTTTTGCCGCAAACCCTAGTTAATTATTTTTAGCTAGTTGACTAACAACCCATGCTCTTAAATTCTTTTCTGCCCTCACTTCATCCTCTTTAGCAGTGGCTAAAAATTCCTGGAGTTTAGTTTTGGGAACTAGGGGAAAAGTGGGACTAAATTCTTCTTCCTGATAAACGCCCTTTTCTAACCGATAAATGCGCCAGATTTGTCCATTAAAACGCCATAATTCCGGCACTCCCAAACGGGCATAAAGTGCTAATTTATTAATATCCGTGTGGGTTATATCCACTTCCACCACTAAATCTGGGGGCGGATCTTCAGTTAAATTAATCCTTTTCCCTAGCACTTTAGCTTGATTTTGAATATAGTAAGCATTATCAGGTTCTGCCCCTCGTTCTAAATCTTCCCTAGCTAGAGTTGTGGACCCCATACTTTTAATTTTTAAACCCGATTCTACCACCAAAATCCGAATAAATAATCCAATTAATTCTCGATAAAACTCGTGTTCTTCTAGGGGCATAGTAATTTCTAAAGTGCCACGATCATAAAATAAATGGGCGCGATTATTTTCTCCTAGGGCCTGTAAAATTTGCTGATAGGATAACCAACTGAGATGATTAAAAACTACCCGTTTTTCGCCCCTAATTTGCTCAGTATTTAACTCCAGAGGAACTGTCACCATAATTACCTCAACTTTTAGCTAGTTGACTAACAATCCATTCTCTTAAGTTTTTTTCTGCCCTCACTTCATCCTCTTTAGCAGTGGCTAAAAATTCCTGGAGTTTAGTTTTCGGAACTAGGGGAAAAGTGGGACTAAATTCTTCTTCCTGATAAACCCCCTTTTCTAACCGATAAATGCGCCAGATTTCTCCATTAAAACGCCATAATTCCAGCACTCCCAAACGGGCATAAAGTGCTAATTTATTAATATCCGTGTGGGTTATATCCACTTCCACCACTAAATCTGGGGGCGGATCTTGAGTTAAATTAATTCTTTTCCCTAGCACTTTAGCTTGATTTTGAATATAGTAAGCATTATCAGGTTCTGCCCCCCGTTCTAAATCTTCCCTAGCTAGAGTTGTGGAACCCATACTTTTAATTTTTAAACCCAATTCAGACACCAAAAAATAGATAAAACGTCCGATTAATTCTCGATAAAACTCGTGTTCTTCTAGGGGCATAGTAATCTCTAAAGTGCCACGATCATAAAATAAGTGGGCGCGATTATTTTCCCCTAGGGCCTGTAAAATTTGCTGATAGGATAGCCAACTGAGATGATTAAAAACTACCCGTTTCTCACCCCTAATTTGCTCAGTATTTAACTCTAGAGGAACTGTCACCATAACTGCCCCGAAAAGCGAAATTTATGCCCAAAAAAGGGGGTTAACTCACCCCCTTTTTATCTTATTAAACCAGTGCCGGAACCTGGGGCCAACGCCCGATCGCCTTACCAATGACCGCTAACTCCCGAGTTAATCGATCGAATCGGTCCGGAGTCAAGGATTGCGGCCCATCAGATAGGGCCTTCGGCGGGTTAGGATGTACCTCGATCATCAAGGAATCGGCCCCAGCTGCCAGGGAAGCCATGGCCATAGTCGGTACATATTCCCATTTACCCGTACCGTGGCTAGGATCGATCATGATCGGCAGGTGAGTTAAAGTTCTTAAAACGGGAATACAGGATAAATCTAGGGTATTGCGAGTATATTTACTGTCAAAGGTGCGGATACCGCGTTCGCAGAGAATAACATTGCTATTTCCTGCCGCGAGGATATATTCTGCCGCCATCAACCAATCTTCAATAGTGGCCGCCATGCCGCGCTTGAGTAGGACTGGTTTCGGTTGCGCCCCAACTTTTTTCAGGAGGGAAAAATTCTGCATATTGCGGGCCCCCACTTGCACCACGTCGGCTATTTCGACAATCTTAGGGAGATCCGCCGCGTCCATTACTTCCGTGATAATACCCAAACCACTGGCATCTCTAGCCGCCGCTAGTAATTCTAAAGCGCTTTCCCCGTGACCTTGGAAAGCGTATGGAGAGGTGCGGGGTTTGTAGGCGCCACCCCGGAGGAATTGCGCTCCAGCTGCCGCCACTCGTTTGGCAGTTTCCACGATCATGGCTTCATTTTCCACCGAACAGGGGCCGGCGACAATGCTAACGGGATGATTTCTGCCGATGGGGATAACACCGTTAGGAGTGGGGACTAAAACCTCGCTGTATTCCCCGTGACGGTATTCTAAACAGGCGCGTTTGAAGGGTTGTTCGACTCGCAGGACGGTTTCGATCCAAGGGCTTAATTCTTGGATTTGTAGGGGGTCTAATTCCCTGGTTTCTCCGACTAAACCGATGACGACTTTATGCTTACCGACGATTTTCTCGGGACTTAATCCCCATGCCTCGAATTCGGCACTGACGCGCTCGATTTCAATTTCCGGGGAACCAACTTTCATGACAATAATCATGGCATTAACCCTTTATTTTTTTCTTTAATCTCTATTGTTGACGATTTCTAGAGGTTATCTATTTTTCTTCCACTTCTTTTTTGCCGGACCGCCACGCTGCGATCGTTCTGCCAAAATTAGCTTGAAATTCTTGCCATCCTAGCCAATCCCCCACCCGATCCTCATCCCAAGAAGCGGAGAAGATGCCATAACTCAGACCGATGAAACCTAGACCAAATAGGCTTAAACTGACGAGCATGGCGACGTAGGAAGGGATTTCGAGAAGATTGTGGCTAATAATCCAGTAGAAGCCAAAAAAGGAAGTTATCCCCAATGCGGTTGGAAGGCCACAAAATACCGCCATCCGTTTGGCCATCCGTTGACTGACCACTTGCGGAATCGCCTTTAAGCTGGTTTCCTCGGAGCGATTTTTTATCGGCGGTGGCACGGGACTAGGGGCAATTTTCGGGGTTTTTCGCTTATTTTGGCGCGGCTCAAAGGGGAGACGCTGTTTTTTCTCCGTCGATTTCGATTCAGAGGCCATGGTAGGGATGCAAGGGGGGTATGCTTAACGGCGAATTCCGAGACGACCAATCAGGGTTTGATAACGTTGTTGATCTTTCTTCTGGATATAGGTTAACAGTCCCCGACGACGACCGATCATCTGGAGTAATCCCCGACGAGAAGCATGGTCTTTCGGGTTAGCTTTCAGGTGTTCGGTCAGTTGGTTGATTCTCTCGGTTAAGAAGGCTACCTGTAACTCTGATGAACCTGTATCGGTTTCGTGGGCCTGATATTGGCTGATTAGTTCTTGTTTTTTGGTCTGGGTTAAGGCCATAGGACTCGTGATCTCTGCTTAAATACTGCAATCTATCATAGTATCACGTTTCTGGTCGATCCGTAAACAGTGTTCGGGAGGCAGCCCTCTCAGTGAGCAGTTACCAGTTATCAGTGGGGGTGTTAAGTGAGCAGTATATGGGTGACAGTAACAGTGTTGTCTTTTCACTGATTACTGTTTACTGATCACTGAAAAAAACTCCCCATTTCCCCAATTCCGCAAATCATGGCAAAATCTTAGAGATAGCGTCTAACTTACCTTGAAGATTCCATGCTGTTAAAATCCACGACCCGTCATATTCGCATTTATACGGCTGAAGTAAAAAATAATCAATTAATCGAGAGTAACAATGTCTTGACTCTTGATGTGGATCCCGATAATGAATTTAATTGGGAAGAAGTGGCTCTCAATAAGGTTTATAGTAAGTTTGATGAATTGGTGGAATCCTACAATGGGGAAGAACTGAGCGAATATAATCTCCGTCGCATCGGTTCAGATCTAGAACATTTTATCCGTTCTCTCCTGCAAAAAGGCGAAATTAGCTATAATCTCAACGCCAGAGTCCAGAACTATAGTATGGGTTTACCGAAATTAGGGTGAATAGTCGAGAAACCCCACGCTGTACTCTCAGGTTAGCGTGGGCGGAATTCTATTGCTAGGAGCCAAGGACGATTTGGCTACTGGAAAATTTTAATTGTTGCCAGAGATCGATCGTGGTAATTTAAGAAGGCGATCGGGGAACCCTAACAGGGAAGCTCCCGACCCTGGCCAAGGATTGTCTGTTTAACCATCTGTCCTATGTACAAGTCTATTAGTGTTTTAACGCTGCTGACGGGAATTATCGCCGTTGATGTGGTTTTAGCTCAATCCACTGTTAATCTTCCCATCAGAGTTAAACAGGGAGAATCCTACGAAGGATTATTGACTAGAGCATCGCAATTAGCAGAGAAAACTATCATCAGTCGTTTTAATCAACAACAGGGTCTTAATAAAATTGATTTATTAATAACGGCCGAAAAATCAGGAGCGATCGCACCTCTCCTGGCGGTGAAGGTGTCCCGTCAAGATTGGTTTGGCAACCCTAATATTCAACGCTGGACGAATGTTTTTCCCTTTGGCAAAGATATCCTCGGTTTTAGCTCTCCCGCACCTGTCGTCACCCCGAAAAGTCCCCCCGCTGCCGTTAATCCCAGTCCATCTCCAGCACCATCTCCCACCGCTACCACTCCTCCTCCTCCCCCTCCTTTACCCTTCGAGGATGAGCCGAATAATGCTCCCCAAATTCCTATTCCTAACCAAAGATTAACCAGTCCAGCTAATCGTTAATTGATAGGAAAAGGAAGGGCTTTCGGCCGATATATTAACTTTTAAGTGGCAAAACGGGGCTGAAACCAGTCTAGGGGAAAAATATCATCTTCTTGGGCGGTTTCTGTCCAACCGGTGACACTCTCAAAACAAGTCCCCGTCAAGTTAGCACCTCTCAAGTCCGCTCCCTGTAGATTTACCTCTTGTAAACGCGCTCCCGCTAGATTAGCACCCGCTAGATTAGCCCCGCGTAAATCACCACCCGTCAGACGTGCCTCGCTAAAATTAGCCCTTTCTAAATTAGCCCCCTGAAAGTCCACCTCTTTAACAAAAGAGCCGCTAAAATTGGCTTCCCTTGCGGAAATCTGACGACATTTAGCCCCACTTAACCGCGCTTCCTGCAAATTAGCCCAATTGAGATTGACTTTATCTAGGTTTGCCTCCAAGAGATTAACTAAGTATAAATTCGCCCCGCATAAATTCGCCCCGCATAAATTCGCCCCCCGGAGATTAGCATGGGAAAGATCCGCCCCACTTAAGCGCGAGTTACGCAGGTTTGCCTGTACCATAAAGGCCCCGGTCAGATTGGCTTTGGTTAAGTCCGCTTCCACTAATTGCGCTTGACTTAATTTGGCATAGGTTAAATTCGCCCAATTCAAACTCGCTCCCCGCAGATTTGATTTAGTCAAAAAAGAGCGACTCAAATTAGTTCCGCGCAAATTGGCCGCAGCAAAATTGACAGCGATTAGAGTCACTTGTTGTAGATCTAGACTCATCAAGTCAATGGCTAAAAAATCCCGCTCTCCTTGTTCGTAGAGTCTTAGTAACTGATTAACTTTCATCTCCCTTCTTCTACTTTAAGATGGTGGTTAAGAAGTAATCAACAAAAGCACCTAAAAACTTTGTCTGATAACTCACTAAGCTTTTAGATGAGAAATTTACGAGCCTCTATTTTGAGTTTATGTAAAGTTTTTTATCGATTTTTTAAGAGAAGATAACCCGAACAGCAAGTTAATTTTAATCATAGTTAAATAGCTTGGCTAAAACAGTTTGACTGGTTTTCCCAATTCTACCCCAGTCCATCGGCTAATTAGTATCTGAAACTACTCTTGTTAAAAAACTTATCTATTTTTCAAACTCGATTATATTTAACCCAGCCAATTATCCCTATTTTCTCGGATCAGGGCGGTGGAGCCGAGAGGACTTTCAGGCTATTTTTACCCAAATCAATAGAGACGTTGCCCAGCAACGTCTCTACAAAAGTGGTATTTAATCAAGCTACTCAGAAACAGACAGAGGGGAAACCTTTTGGGCTTGAGCGAGATAGTACCATCCCGACGGGACAAATACCAGTGCGCTTAGGGTGGTTCCGATCACCCCGATGGAAATACAAATAGCGAGGGGTTCCCAAAAAGCCCCGCCGTAGAGAAATAATGGCACAAATCCCGTCACCGTGGTTAAGGTAGTGGTGAGAATGTGACGGGTGGAAGCAATGACCACTTCCCGGATTGCCTTTCGTTGGCGTTGAAGATGGGGGGGTAAAGCTTGTAAAGCCGCTACCACGACAATAGAATCATTAACGGAAACCCCAACTAAGCCGATAGTGCCTAAAATCGACATGAATCCTAGGGGATATTCAAATAACCAGAGGGAAAATAAGGCTAGTCCAATTGAACTAATACCGACGACAGTAACTAGGGCAGCAAGACGGAAGGAGTTAAAAGAAAGAACAAGGGTTGATAGCATTAGAATCGTCAAGACTCCCACACTAGCAATTAGATTAGCCACAGCTGTATCTCTTTCTTCTTCCTCTCCGCCAAATTCGAGCCGATACCCTGGCGGAAGGGAAAATTTGCCCGATTCTAAGTTTTGGCGAAATTCGTCTAAAACCGTTGCAGCGATCGCATCAGCTTGAACATAGGCCTTCACCGTATTAATTCGCTTGCCATTTCGTCGAGGAATCGTGGCTAATTCGGGGAGAAAATCAAATTCTGCCACGGAGGAAAGGGAAATATTCGCCCGTTCAGCAGTGGCGGAATTACCGAGAATATTTAAAGAGGCAATTTGTGGCAGTTGCTCGCGATCGCGATTACCGACTCGGACTCGTACGGGTAATTCTTCCGTTGCTTCTAAAATCGAGCCACCCACAGAACCTTCTAAAAGGTTATCCAATTGACTTGCGATCGCCGCATTATCCAAACCAATCAGTCGAGCTTTTTCTTCATTAATTTTTAAGGCTAATTTAGCTTGAATTTCACTTAAATCAGCAACAGAATAGGTTATTTCGGGTATTTTTGCCAGTTCTTCCCGTAAGGACTCGCCAATTTTCCTTAACATCTCCAATTCTGAGCCATAAACCCTAATTTCGATCGGAGCGCCCACCGGTGGACCCTGTTCTAGGGGGCTGACTAATACCCTAGCCATCGGTAGAGCTTGACTTAATTGTTTTTGTAAGGTTTCGATCAATTGGGGATCATCAGAAACTTGCCGAAGTTGAATCAATGCTTGAGCAAAATTAGGAGAGTCTTTGACGCCATCGGAGAGATTATAGTAGAAGGGGGGAGCATTACGCCCTAAAAACCAGTGAACTTCTGCAATTTCTCGATGATCTAGCAGTATTTTTTCAGCTTGAGCCACTTTTACCTGAGTTAGTTCTAGGGTTGTGGTGGGGGCCAGTTCGATTTCTAGGGTTAACTGATCTCGTTCTGCCGGCGGAAAGAATTCTTCCGGGAGAGTGCCGGCGACAACAAAGCCAGCAATTGGAATAATCAAGCCAATAACCAGACCTAATACGGGAAAATAGAGAATTAACTTCAAAATTTGGCGATACAACCCCGTTAGGAGCGGTAAATTAATTCCCGTATCCCACCAATGGGTTTTTGTCTGGTGCGATCGATGAGTCAGTTGATATAAACGTAAACTGAGAATAGGAATAATCGTTAGGGACAAAATTAGAGAACTAACCAAGGCTAAGATCACTGTTTGGGCGATAGTACGCACGAATTCGCCGGTGCCTCCTTGCAAAAGAGCGATCGGCATAAAAGACAAAATCGTGGTTAGGGTAGAAGCTAAGAGGGGAATCCCTAACTGTTTAACGGTTTCAGCAACAATATGTTCGTGAGCTATTCCGGTCCGTAGTCCTTTTTGCAGTTCATCGACAATCACAATAGCGTTATCGATCAAAAGTCCCAAAGCAATAACAATTCCTGTCACCGACATTTGATGTAGGGGAATTTGCCAGAGATTCATACCAGCAAAGACCATCAGGATCGATAAGGGCAAGGATAGACTTACTACCAAGGCGGACTGCCATCCCATCATCACAAAAGCTGTCCCCATGACACAGAGTAGCCCTAGGATTATGTTGCTGAATAATCCATCGATTCGGTTAGCCACATAACGATTTTGGGCAAAAATTATCTTGAGGCTCACACCTTGGGGGAGAGAGGGTCGAAACAGATCTAACTTGGCCTGGGCTGCCGTTGTCCATTCGTCTATGCGTTGCCCCGATTCCATCATAGCGGCCACCACAATAGCCGGTTTACCGTTAATAATAGTTAGTTCTGGCGGCGGTTCTTGAATTCCCCTGGTAACTAGGGCGATATCTCCTAAACGGGTAAATTGTCCCTCATTACTGTAACGAATCGGAATTGCTCGAATCCGAGAGAGTGATTCTAAACTGGTATCGACTTCCAATAATAAATTATTGCGATTGCTGCGAAGTTGTCCGGCGGCGACCTTGGCATCACTGGTTTGAATTTGTTGGGCAACTTCGACGGCGGTTAGGCCTAGGGAGGATAATTTCACCGGATCAATTTCGACTAAAATTTCCTCGGCCGGAACCCCGACTAATTCGACCCTTTCGGTTCCCCAAAGGGCTTCTAATTCATCGAACAGTTCTTGGCCAAGTCGGCGTAAAATAGCGTAATTAGGAGCGGTATCTAGATCCCAAAGGATGGCAGTCAATAAACTAAAGGCTTTACTATATCCTTCTTCGTATAAGGGTCTTTGGGCTTCTGGGGGTAGTTCCGGGATGACATCGGTAATCCGATCGCGAATGCGTGACCAGACGGGATCCACATCAGTGACTTCATCTTTAAGTTGAATATTGACCGTGGAACTCCCTAATTCTGAGGAGGACTCAATCAGGTTAATTTCTTTGATGCTAGAGAGAGATTGTTCAATTTTTTCGGTCACTAGGGATTCGACCCGATAAGGACTGGCACCGGGTAAATTGGTGGTAATGGTGGCACCTCGATTAATTGTTTCGGGATCTTCCATGCGCGGCAAAATTTGAAAGGAAGACAATCCCCAGACAATAATCAGAATTAAGGTCAGAATTAGTAATCTAGGTTTACGTTCAAATAAGTTATTCATTGGAGATTATTAGGGATAATAAAGCTGATTAATGACCGCTGACTACCAAATTTCCACCATTTGCCCGGGTACAATGCGGTGAACCCCTTCGACGATCACTCGATCACCGGAGGTGAGAGTCCCGCGCACCAACAAGCGATCGCCTTGAATCGCTAGAACTTCTAAATCTTGGCGTTTGACGGTAAACTGTCGAGGATTATCGGGATTAGCTTCTCCTAGAACATAGGAAGACCATAATCCTCTCGTGCCTTGTACTAAAGCTTCTGTGGGCAACCAATAGCCCGATTGTGGAACTGATTGAGATAATTCTAGGCTGACCACTTGCCCCGGAATCAGGCCCTGAGTCTGATTTAAACTTAAAATAACCGTGGCGGTACGGGTAGTTGGATCAATTTGCGGCAAGGTTGAAGTGACTTGTCCTGTTACTATTTTGTTACCAATTTTTAAACGATGTTTACTGCCAATTGGTAAGTTTTCGGACTGGTCAATGGGAACCCCTATACGCGCTTCCAGTTTATTACTTTCCACTAAACGAACGATCGGATTACTTGCAGAAACAACAGTGCCAATATTGACGTGAAGGAGGGCAATAGTGCCATCGTAGGGGGCTTGAAGTTGGCTTTTCTCAATCTCTAATTTAATATTCTTCAGTTGGGCATCAAATTGGTCAATAACGGCTTTTTGCAGAGAAATCAATTCGGGACGAGTACCGGCCTTGAGTTCATCTAATTGACTTTGGGCTTCATCAATTCTCGCTTGTTGTGCATTAACATCTGTTTGCACTTCTTCGAGTTGTTCTCTAGTAATTGCCCCTTCTTGATACAATCCTAGCCGTCTTTGGTATTTAGATTGGGCTAAAGCTAATTGTTCCCTGAGATCTCGGACTTTTGCTTGGGCTGCAGCGATACTTTCTTTCCTGGAACCAGCTTGTAATTCTTGCAGTTTAGCCGTGGCTTGCGATCGCTGGGCGATGAGTTCTTGTTTTTGTGCTTCTAAATTGCGTGTATCTAGAGTAGCAATTAAAGTACCTCGGCGTACCTCTTGACCCTCTTGAACCAATAAACTAATTAATTGTCCCGAACGCTCAAATCCTAGTTCACTTGTCCGTTTAGCCACAATATTACCCGTATAACGGCGCGGTTCTTGGTGATGGGTGACAGGACTTAAAGTTAAGGTTCGCACCGGTAAGGCTGCCGTCTTGCTCTTATCGATTGCTAACGAAGCGGTTTCTTTTGAGGTGGTGGATTCAGAGGTGTCTTCTAAGAGGACATTACGCAGGGTAGGATAGGCAAAAACCGAGGTGGCCGCTAGGATACCAGTAATAATTAATCGCCAAGGCAATCGCAGTTTTTTGATGGCAGTTTCTTGCTGTTTAGTGACAGGATTGGGGGAAGTCATAATCCAGTTCCAAATGAGTAGGGTTTAGTCAAAAGTAATAACAGATTAGCGAGGAAAGAACTATTTTTTGATCGCATAAGGCCGGAGGACAAAAGCCGCTGCTAGGGATAATATACCGGCGCACAAAAAGGCAATTTGTACCCCCCAGGGGTTATCAGGAGTTTTCCCGAAAGAAAGGATTAATCCTGTTAGAAAAGACCCCGCACCTTGGCTAAATTGAATTAGTAGCCCCCTAGTTCCAAAAAATATTGCTTCTCGTCCCATTCCCTGTTGCTCCGCATCTTGATCGATAATGTCCGATAACATGGCATTCGGCAGACTAAAAAAGCTGGCTAGAGCTAAATTAGCGATGATCGAAAGGATTAACCAGGGAATCAAAGAATCTTGCCACCAAAAACGACCACAGGCCATGGCAATCATACCCAGACCAACCCAGATTAAAGAACCTTGAAAAACCAGTTTTTTGCCATATTTTCGCGCTAAGGGTAAAACCAGGGTAAATCCAGCCAAGGCACTACCGACGATAATAGTATTAATCACGGCGGCAAAACTTACCTCTCGTTTGAGGAGAGCAATTACTAAAAAAGTCGGAATCACCGAGATAATACTAATCACCATCCACGCCAAAATCATGGTGATCATATAGATACAAAAAGTCCGATTGGTAAAAGCCGCCGTTAAGGTGGTTTTAAAGTTAGGATATTTCCCCTTAGAAGGACTATATTCTTCTTTTTCTAGCAAGGGCATAGCTAGAGTAATTAGCCCAATAAGACTAATAGCAATACCCATTCCCTGAAAGCCATAGCTATCAGTTAACCAAGGGGCAATAATCCCACCAATGGTGGCACCAACTAAACCAAAAATTCCGATTTGAGTTGATAATTTAACCCTTCCTTCTGGGCTTTTAGCGAGAGTGGGCAACCAGGCTAAATAGGGAACATGATAGGATGCCATACCCACATAAAACACCCAAAGCATGGTGACTAAATAAATGAAGTAAGTGGTTTGATTTAAGTTATTAGGGGGATTAAACAACAGGATAAAACCACCAATTAAAGGGACTAAACTGGCCAGTATAAATGGTCTTCTTTTGCCCCAAGGACTCCAAAAGCGATCGGAAAAATAACCGACTACTGGCTGCACAAAAGCCCCAGCAATACGGCTAATCATTATCGCTATCCCCACTAAAGCAGAGGGCAATAAAATGGATAAGTTATAGTCATTGGGAATGCCAGGGTCGTAGCGATAGATTAGCATGGTTAGAAGGGCATTATTAACGATAAAGTTACCAAACCAACCAGTGATATACGGAAGATAATCTATTCGGAGATGTTGCCATTTGCTAGAAGTGCTAGAAGTCATTAGAATTGGGGTAGAGATGGGCAGTTAGCAGTAGATTGTTAGGCTTATTTAAAGAAATTCGTAGCGACCGGGTGAGAGAATGTGATTGGGATCTAAGCTGTCTTTAATTTTCTGGATTAAGCAACTATAATCGTCTTTGGCTAGGGGTAAACTATTCATAGAGTGGGTACTAAGACGGTAGGGATAATAGCCTTGATTGATCAATTCTGCCAACATTTCATCGTGACAATTTAAGGCTTTTTGGTCTTCTCCTTCTAGCAATCGATCATAAAAAATGGCAGCATTGATGTTGATATTCCGCTCGGTAATACAGTTAATGCCGATATTAGGTTCATAACCATATTTTTGAGCGATGCTGCTGATAATATTGAGAGCATTTCTGAGATGATTTCCCAGAAAAGGAACGGCGGGAACACACCAAATCATGCCACAGGCATCCAGATCTAAATTCAACTTATCGGTGGGAGGCGTTTTTTTGCGCCAATAGGCCATCTTCAGCACTTTTTCGGTAATCATTCCTCGTTGGGGATTTTTGTGATAAATTAAATCCACCTTGTCCTTAATTTCCACACCAGTAAATACTTTAAAAATGGGACTCATTTTGCTGGCCATTTTGAACTTATTTTCATCAAAAAACATAAGTTTATTGACAATTCCTTTCAAGGCTTTTTCAATTAGGTTTCTTTCGACTTTTCCCTGTTCTGGTGAAGCCGAATATAAAGCACCTTCTCCTATCCAAACACCGCCACCCCATTGATGACTTAATTGTTCTAATAAATCGGGGGGTAAAGGAGTTTTTTCTTGGCATTCCTGCCAGGGATATTGTTGTTGAATGGACAACATTCGGTAGTTATTATTAATGTGGAAGGTCGTTTTAATTACCCCTGCCATTTTCAGTTGACGTAGTTTATCGATCAATAACTCTAATTTATTTTCTTGATCGATGCTATAGAAAAAAGCCTGAAAATATTCAGGATAGGGGGTTAACCAAAAAGTCATTTTGGTGACGATTCCCAGGTTAGATTGGGTAAAAATTCCATCAAAATAAGGACCGACTCCCCAACGATTGACCGCCCCTATTTGGGAGTTTTCAAAGCGATTAAATCCCGTATGAACACATTCACCGGTGGGCAAAACTACTTCCATTCCACAGACATGATTAAAGCGATCGCCCAAAGGTCCTTTGGCTTCACCTCGTTCGAGAATATTGCCAATAATACTAGAATCAGGAGTCGAACCAGTGACACTCATTAATAATTTATTGCCATTTTTCTGCAAAAAATCGTAGAGTTGTCGCTGAGTAACACCCGCTTCAATAGTTACATAAGCTAGGGTTTCATTGTAATCCAAAATCTGATTTAATCGACTCAAATCCATTAAAACCGAACCGGTGCGGCTAGGAACTCGCGAACCATAACCCCAATTTTTACCCGTACTAATAGGATAGACAGGGGTTTGATAGCGATTAGCAATTTTTAGAGATTCTTGGACTTCTTGACGATTACCTGGGCGAATAATTGCCGGGATTTTAGCATGGGTTTCGTAGGTAGCGGTCTCGGCTTCTAGGCGTTTTTTGTTATCGGTGCTGACATATTCGGAGCCTAATAAATTTTCCCATTCCTGTAGAGCGTTAGTTAAATTGTCGCTAATAATATTTTCGGAAACAATTAGAGAGTCCATAGTATTTTTTTTCTCCTTGAAATTCAGGTATGAAGGGTAATTAAAGGGCCGTAGGGAACCGGCCCTGCTATCCGTGGCAATTAACTTTTAAGCGGTTGCTGTTTGCGAGAGAAAATTGCGCTAAAACTAGGAATAAAACGGGGAGTATTGGCGAAAACTGCTTGATAATTGGTGTCTTGACTCAAAGCTTCTTCTTCAGCCGGAATGCGTTGGATTAATAACCAAGCATTCAGGAGACTAAAGACTATAGATGTCAGATAAGCGGTATGAAACAAGGGAACCACCGCTAATTCCGTGATCATGGCGCACCAGTTAGGATGACGGATATATTGATAAATGCCATTGTCGATCACGGGTGTCTGAGGAACCGTGACCACCTGATGAATCCAGCGATCGCCCAAGGCTTCAATGGAGGCATAGCGGAGCTTTTGAGCTAAAAAAGTAGTAATTAGGGAAAATAAAGCCAATGCTGGAATAAAAGGTCGATCGAGCAGATAAACTTCCCCGATCATGCAAAGCATCCAGCTAGATTGGAAAATCTTGACGAATCCCACATAATTAGAACTATGCAGTTTGCCACCTTCCGCTAAGACTTTGGCCATATTCTGTTTACTCAGACGAGTAACGCGCACTCGTTGGACAATAATGTAACTAATCAGGGCAATGAAAACTATTTGGCTTAACATCCTTAAATATCCTTAGAATTGAACTAAAATGGCTTCTTGAGCAAATCCAGGCCCCATGGAAATTATTAATCCGTAGGAACCCGTGGGAGGATGGGGACGGGAAAGGGTTTCATCGAGAATGCAGAGGATAGTAGCAGAGGCAATATTGCCAATTTTCGCCAAAATATCCCAACTCACCTGTAAAGTATCTGGTTCTAACTGGAATTCTTCAACTATTGCATCGAGAATCTTTGGCCCCCCCGGATGCACCATCCAACAGACAATTTCGTCGAGGGAAACTCCTGTTTTTTCTAGTAAAGATGCCACTGCTTTTCTCACCCCACCCTTGACGTAATCAGAGACTTCTGGGCGAATAATTTGGCGAAAACCGTAGTCTGTTAAAGGTAATGCCATTAAATGCTCTGTGTGGGGCATTAACAGCGATTGAGTGCCGATAATCTTCAGTTTTGCTTTACCTTGCTTGACTAAGGGATGTTCATCTCCCGCTAAGAGAACCGTGCCGACTCCATCGCCAAATAAAGCCGCTACCACAAGGGTCATAATGATATTGCTATATTGAGACGGATCTTCGGGTAATTGTCCCAATAATCCCGTTAAATCGCCATGAATTGACCCTTGCCAAAGGCCAGAGGAGGGATCGGTGGTAAACAAAATCGCTGCTTCGGTGGGATGTCCTTGCAGATAATCGTTTACTCTGGCTAATCCTTGGGCGCCTCCCAAACAGCCGACACCCGATAACGCTTGCCGCTTGATATCGAGGGAAAAATCTAGACGATTGAGGAGTAAACTTTCTAGGGAAGGAACGGAAGGAAGAACAGTAACGGAGGTAACTAGGGAGATTTCTTTGGGAGAAAGAGCTGCTTTTTTGAGCAAATTAGTTACTGTCGATGTTACTAAATCCATAGTTAGATCGACCATTTGACGAACGGTTTGGGCGAGTCCGGGAGGATTATCGGCATCGAATTCATCTAGGGGAATGGTGAAGTATCGCCCTTGAATTTTGACATTACTGAAAAAACGATGAATTTGTTCTAAATCAAAAAAGGTTTGTTCCTGGAAGTCGAGATGATTTCTGAGGCAATAATCTTGAAGAAGATTAGCACAATGATTTCTGATATTGACTTCTAGAACTTCTTGGGGATAGTAATGTTCTGGAAAACCGGTAGCTGTCTCAATAATGTAGGGCATTGGAGTTAAGATAGAGGGATTTCAGGGGGTGAATTATGGTGGGAGATTTAAGCCAGTAATCGGCGAGCTAATCCTTGGGCTTGGCGTATATAACCCAATTTGTCAATCACTAAGGAGTGAGTACCGCTATGGTGTTTATTGTCGGCGCTTAAATTGGAACTAATTTGACGTTTTAGCTTTTCAAATTTATAGACAAACCGGGATTTTTTATCCTGAGCTTGTAGATAAGCTGCCACTAAATTACTTTGTTCTTCAAATACTCGCCAGTGGGTGCCAGTGGGATGAACCATTCCGATGACAAACAGGTTATTTTCCTCTGGGTGAAAAACATTCATATAGAGGTTGGGCTGGGTGGTTCCTTCTTGCCAATTCAAATCCGATTTGTCAATAAAAGAAAATTCAATTTTGTAACCAGTTGCGTAGATAATCAGATCAATTTCTTCTGTACTGCCATCGGCAAAAATAACTTTCTTTCCGTCTAATTCTTGGATATTAGGCTTATGGCTGACATCTCCATGCACATAATAACGATAGATTTGTTGGTCACTGTTGGGAATAATTAGACCGTTACTTTTACAGTCTGTAGGAATATTGAGCTTTTTGAGATTAACTCCTTGTAAAAATAGAGCTATTGGTGATAATAAAGCCATCATTTTCATGTGTTCTTGGGCTGGAATTAGATTCATAATTGGCGTGTTAATCATCACCCATTCTGGGGGCAAACCAAACAAAAATTTCGGCATACAGAGAAAGCCACGACGGGTACTATGGAAAGTTTTACTACCATTGATAGCCGCTTCGACGACTAAATCCATGGCTGATTGTCCCGCTCCAACTACTAGGACTTTTTTAGCATTTAGTTGAGCAGGATTATCATAATCTTTTGCATGGATAATTTCACCGTCAAAATGACCAGTAAATTGAGGAATATTCGGTTTATTGTGATAACCACTAGCGATTAAAACTCCTCGGTATCGTCTGGTTTCTTGGTTGCTAAGGCTGACATCCCAAAAGTTACCCACCTTTTTTACTTTCTCTACGCTGAGATTAAATTCCATGAAATCATAGAGATTGAAATGAGCGGCATAATTGCGAAGATATTCATAGACTAACCGATGATTGGGATAATCTGGGTAATCTTTTGGCATGGGAAAATCGGAAAAAGGTTGTGTGGTTTTATGGCCAATTAGATGCGTATTTTTATACATTGGACTATCGGGACGGTCATAAATCCAAATACCCCCAACATCCTGAGCAGATTCGATAACATTAAAGGGAATTTTGGCTTTGCTTAAGGCTCTAGCCGCCGCTAATCCTGCGGCACCAGCCCCAATAATACAGTATTGCTCTTTGTAATCTAAAGTCATGATTTTTCTCCCTTGAATAATTGGTTAATTAGGCAGTCATTTGTTCAGGAAACTCTCGTAAACTTTGGCAAATTATTTTCATAATTTTCTCCGTATGTTGATTGATAAAGAAATGTCCTCCTGGTAAGGTATGCAGGACAAAATCTTGATTGGTTTGCAGTTGCCATTGTTGTAATTGAGGTGCAGAAACCTTGGCATCGTTGTCGCCTCCAAAAACGGTAATAGGACAATTTAATGGTTGACCTTGTTGATAAGAATAGGTCTCTAGGAGTTTGAAATCTGCTCGTAAAATTGGTAAAAAAGCCGCCATTAAATCGGGATTTTTGAGGAGAGTTTCCGGAGTTCCTTGAAAATGACCTAAAGCTGCTAAAAATTGCTCATCTCCCAGACGATGAATGGGTAAATCGGGATTGACAATTTGAGGCGCTCGAAATCCAGACATAAATAAATGTTGGGGTAGATTTTGCCGAGTTTTAGCCAATTCTCTGGTTAATTCAAAACTGATTAAAGAACCCATGCTATGACCAAAAAAAGCATAAGGTTGGTCTAAATAGGGAGTCAGAATCGGAATGAGACGATTAATCAGGGATTTTAGCGATGTAATCGCAGTTTCCTGAAGACGCGTTTCGCGTCCGGGTAGTTGAATCGCCCACAATTCCACTTGCTTGGGGCAGTAATTCAGCCAATTTTGGAATACGGAGGCACCCCCACCAGCGTAGGGAAAACAAAATAGACGAATGTGGGCGTTAGGATTAGCTTGTTTGCGAATTAGCCAAAGTTTCGGATCATTAGAGATATTTTCGGCTTTAGTCGTCTTGATTGGTTTTTTCTGTTTTGAGGGGAGAGGAGTTTTATTGCTAGTTGCAGGTTGGGAATTTTGGGTGATTAAGTTGAATATTTGCGGTAAAAACTGCTCAATACTCAATCCCGCTAGGTATTCCACGGGAACAATAATTTTTAAATCCTCCTCTAGTTGACGTCGTAATTGACTGGACATGAGAGAATCTAAGCCTAAACTAGAGAGCGGTTGCTTGGTATGTAGCTTGACCACGGATAAACCAGTAATCTGTTCTAAAACACCGATAATGTAGGTTTCTAGTTGTTTAAGCTGTTTCTCTGCGGGTGTGGCCAACAAAGAGTCAAGGGTAATTAGATGACCAGAAGATGATGCAGTGGTGGTTTTGACAACTTCCGGCGGTTGCGGCGGTGTTTCTAGGAGATATTTCGACAATTCAGGCAATAATTGCGCTTCTTCTGGGGTCAAGTCGCCTGTTTTTAGCCAATAACTACTTCTTTCAAAGGTGTAGGTCGGTAAGATACAGGGTTTACTGTCTTGATTGGCCGTTATCTCTTGCCAATTCAGGGCGAATCCCCGCAGATAAAGCTGACTGACACTCTCGAGGATCTGTTGTCGGTCAGAGGTTTGACGACGCAAACTGGGCAACCAAAGACAAGAATAATTTTTATCCAGTAGGCTGCCCATGCCCGATAAAACGGGATGGGAGCCGCATTCGACAAATAGCTCATAACCGTTGTCCAGTAAGGTTTTTATCCCATCGGCAAAGCGAACAGAAGACCGGAGATGACGACACCAATAATCGGGAGTAGTGACCTCAAAATTGACTAAGTTGCCATTAAGGTTAGAAATTAAGGCTCGTTGGGGGGGATGATAGGTGATAGTTTCAGCAATTTGTCGGAACTCGTCTAAAATCTCCTCCATCAGAGGGGAATGAAAGGCTTGAGAGACATTTAACCGGGTAATTTTCAGATTTTTGACCTGAAGCTGTTTTACCAGGGTTTCTATGGTCTCTGCAGCACCGGACAGGACAATATTATCCTGACCATTAATAGCGGCAATAGCGACCTGAGATTGATAGGGGGCAATTAAGGGAATAATTTCAGCTTCACTAGCCGATATAACGACCATTGAACCACTTTTTCCCACAGAATCCATCAATTTAGCCCGATAGAAGACTAATTTTAAGGCATCTTCTAAACTAAAGACTCCAGCAACACAGGCGGCCACATATTCCCCTAAACTATGACCCATAACCCCATGGGGGCTAATTCCCCAGGATTCCCAGAGTTTAAAAAGGGCGTATTCGAGAGCAAATAGGGCAGGTTGGCTGTAAAAAGTTTGATTGAGATGATTTTCTTGGTCAATAATCTCCGTTAGGCAATAGTCCCCATATTGACGGAGAATCTCAGCACAGCGATCGAGTGTTTGACGAAATAGAGGATAGGATTGGTATAGTTCCCTTCCCATACCGGGGTATTGAGAACCCTGTCCCGGAAAGAGAAAGGCAATTTTTGCCCGATTTTTGCCATTAAATTCACTTTTTTGGCGAAAAGAACTGGGTTCACCTTGAACGAAAGCGGCTAATTTTTCTTGAAGTTGGCAGTGACTAGAGACAATACAGGTGAAACGATGGGGTAATTGAGAGCGACTGCGATTGCTAGTAGCACAAATGGAGCTTAAAGCAATATTTTTCGCATTTTCTAGGTAATGTGCGTATTTTTGGGCTAGTTTGATTAAAGCCGATTCAGTCTTGGCTGAGAGGGTGAACAGATAGGGCGATGAATCAGGTGCCGCAGTCGTTTGAGGTTCGTAAGGGTATTCTTCGAGAATAATATGGGCATTAGTGCCATTTAAGCCAAAAGAACTAACTCCAGCTAAACGAGCAGAATTTTCACTAACCCATTCACGGTTTTTAGTCGGAACTTTCAGCGGTTGATTTTCCCAGTCTAGATGGGGTGTCGGTTGCTGGAAGTGGAGATGGGGGGCAATTTGTCGATGTTGCAAGCATAAAATCACTTTCATCAGTCCGGCAATACCAGCGGCCGCTTCTAGATGGCCGATATTGGTTTTGACGGAACCAACCCAAACCGGTTGGGGATTTTTAGCAAAAACTGTCGATAATGCACCTAATTCAATGGGATCGCCTAAAGAAGTGCCAGTTCCATGGGCTTCAATATAGCTAATGTCCTCTGGCTTTACCTGAGCATTTTTTAAAGCTTGACGAATCAATTGTTCTTGACTAAGTTGATTGGGAACTGTTAAACCGCTACTCGTACCACCATGGTTAACGGCCGAACCTTTAATTAGTCCTAAAATCAAGTTATTATCCCGAATAGCCGCAGATAAAGACTTTAAAACTATAATACCGCCGCCTTCTCCCCGCACATAGCCATTCGCTGTTCTATCAAAGGTTTTACAACGACCGTCAGGAGACAACATCTGGGCGCGGGATTCCATGATAGTAACGAAGGGGGTTAACATTAGGTTGACCCCCCCAGCTAGGGCAACTTCACACTCGTTATTGCGTAAACTTTGGCAAGCTAAATGAACAGCGACTAAAGAGGAGGCACAAGCAGTATCAACCGTTAAAGTTGGGCCATGAAATCCAAAAAGATAGGATAAACGTCCCGAAGCTACACTTTTAGCATTTCCCGTTCCCGTATAGGCATCAATCAGATCGGGATGATGGCTAAAATGGGAGTAATCTTGAGTCATCATGCCTATAAATACCCCCGTTTGACTTCCTCGCCGATTTAAGGGTGATATTCCCGCATTTTCCAGAGCTTCCCAGGCTAGTTCCAGCAGTAATCGCTGTTGCGGATCCATTTGTGCCACCTCCCGGGGAGAAAGACCAAAAAAATCAGCGTCAAATTGATCTATCGGTTGATTTAAGAAGCCACCGTGACGGGTATAGACTTTTCCCCTTGCATCGGGCTTAGGATCGTAATAATTGTCAATATTCCAGCGTTGCGGCGGAATTTCGCTGATGGCATCGGTTCCTGATTGCAATAATTCCCAAAAAGTTTCCGGGGAATTAGCTCCCTGGGGAAAGCGACAGGACATACCAATAATTGCAATTGGTTCATTCTTAGCTTTTTCTAGGGTATGTAGCTTAGTTTTTAAGACCTTAATTTGATTTAAGGCATCTTTTATTAAGCTCATTTGATCAGTTTTGGCAGGTGTTTGTGTCATGGTAAACAGGTTATTTAGATAGAGTTTGAGGTCTGCTTTTCTAACTTAAGGAATTTAACTCCTGTAGCAGTAAATCGGACAATTCTTCTAGGGATAAATCTTCTTCGTTTAGGGGATCAAGATTGCTATCTTGATTTGCTCCTATTGCTAAGGGTTTTAAACTAAAGTCAAGGTCAATAACTTCAGCTACTAGATAATCGACCAAACTGGTCACTGTTGGGTATTTAAAAGTGATAGTTGCCGCCAGAGATTTACCTAAATCCTTGGCTAAACGATTTCGTAATTCCACCGTCATTAAAGAATCCATCCCCAACTCAAAAAAACCTTGGTCAACTTGGGTAAATTCTCTAGCCGGAATAGCGAGAATTTCCGCTACAATACCTTGAACATGAGCAGTCAAAGCCGCAAAACGCTCCTCAATTGGTACTGTAATTAAGACATCAATAAAATTATTGTCTGGAGTTAATTTTTGGGCTGAAAAACTCTGGAAATCTCGTAATAAAGGCGGAATTTTTTGATTCTCGAAACTGTTAAAAAAGCTATCCCAATTGAGAGAAGCGACAGTTACCTGTGTCCGAGAAGTCGTCAGCAATGTTTCGAGGAGATGCAAACATTTTTGGGGATCAAGAGGGGTAAAACCCTGTTTAATTAGCCTTTTTTTGGCTTTTTCGCCTAAATTTTCGGCCATACCACCCTCTGCCCAGGGACCCCAATTAATGGTCAGGGCCGGTAGTCCTTGCGCTTGACGATAATGGGCTAGACTATCTAAAAAGGCATTAGCACTAGCATAATTACTCTGTCCAGAAGACCCTAACACCGAGGCCATCGAGGAAAAATTAATAAACCAGTCTAAATCCACTTCTTGACTGAGGAGATGCAAATTCCAAGCGCCGAGTATTTTGGGGGAAAAGACACGCTCAAATTTCTCCCAAGTCTGTTTGGATAAGCTGGCATCCTCTAACACCCCGGCCGTGTGAATAATTCCTTTTAAGGGGGGTAACTGTTGCTCGATTATCTCAAAAGCCCGACGCATTTGGCCAAAGTCGCTAACATCGGCGGCAAAAACTTCTACATTGGTTCCCTCTTGTCGCCATTGGTCTATAATTGGTTGGGTTTCTGGAGTTATTCCCCGGCGACTCAGTAAGACGAGGGATTTTGCTCCTTTTTTCCTTAACCAATTAGCCACTTGCTGCCCTAAGGCCCCTAGACCACCAGTAATAAGATAGGTGGCATTTTCGGCAATTTCTCGGTTTTTTAGCGACGATTTCGGGATAAACCGCCCTAAACGAGCCACATAGCTCTGGCCTTGCCGCCAAACGATTTGATTTTCCTCCTCCGAAGTTTGTAAAGATTGGAACACCTCTAGGGCTAAGGTGTGGCTATCCTGAAATTTATCTCCATCTAGACACAGACAGCGCAATTCTGGGTGTTCTAGGGCAATAGTCCGTCCTAATCCCCAGAGGGAACTTTGGGCAAGGGCAATCACTGTGGGTTGAGAAGAAATGTATTGAGCCGATTGGGTGACAATATAGAGGCGAGGAGAGTAATTAACCTCTATTTTGCCTAGTTCTTGCACTATTTCCAGCAAAGTTCCACAAATTCGCTCCTGAGTGACGGCTAGGTTTTGATTATTTTCTAAAGCTTGGTCGTCATCGATTCCCCAGAGATAAATTAGACCTTGATAGGGTTTTTTGAGGAAATATTGCCAAGTCTGGCGATTGTTTTCGGTGATAAGTTGGCATCTATGCCCTTGTTGCGCCAATTTTTCGGCTAATTGTTGCCCCACTCCCTTTTTGTCAGCAAAAATTAACCAATCTCCTGTTTCTGTCCAATCCATTCCCGTCAAGTCCGTGGCTTGCCAAGTAATTTCGTATAAACTATCCTTGAGGTCGTTGGTCTGGGAAAAGAGGGTTTCTGGCCGGGCCTGTTGAAAGGTTAATCCGTCAATTTGGCTAATTAATTGACCCGATTCGCTGAAAATAGTTAAATCAGCGATTAAGATGCCGTTTTGCAAATTGCTATGGCTGAAGCGACCATGACAGTATATAGAGGTGTCCTTAACTCCCGAAAAGGTCAATCGGTCAATATTAGTGGGAAGATAGGTGCTATTCCCTGCGGGAAATAGTGCCGACATAGCGTGAAAGCAACCATCAAGTAAGACAGGATGTAGCTGGTAATCCACCGCTTGCGAGAGTAGATGGGAAGAAAGTTGAATTTTTGCGACAATTTCGGACTGATTGCGGTAAAGTTCCTGGATAACTCGAAAACTTTCCCCATAGTTCACTCCTTTACTTAAACAGTCCTGATAATGCTGTGCAATTTCGATTTTTTGGTGACAACGGTTCCGGATATCTGTCCAATTGCAGCTGGGTAAGTCCTGGTTTTCATTGGTTAAATTACCGGATAGATGCAGTAGGGAAACTTCCCCTTCCCCAAGACTGAGAATCTGAAATTGTCCCCCCGCTAGTAAGCTTAACTGTACCTTTTTACTCTGGTTGTCTGAGAAAATTAAGGGTCGATTCAGACTCAATTGGCCAATAGTAAACTGCTGATTGGGATATTGTTGACCGGCTGCCACTATAATCATCTCTAGATAGGCCGCGGCCGGGAAAACTACCTGGCCAAAAACTTGATGTTCTTGCAGATAGCTCGGAGAGCAGGGAGAAAGAGAGGATTGATAGTGAACATCCTTTGACCCCAATAGATGCAGCTGTTGCTGTAGGAGGGGGTGGAAAGCTGCTGCTACTGTCGGGGTTTTTAGCTGAGAATCAATGTAATCTAACCAATAGCGTTTTCTTTGGAAGGGATAGGTCGGTAAGGGGATTTTTTCGCGTAAATAATCCAGGTCGAATCCATTCCAGTCAATTTTGACCCCTTTTACATAAAGGGTTGCTAAACTTTGGAGTAGGGTTTCCCAATTCGACTGTTTTGGGGATAAACTAGCTAACCAGAGACCTTGGTCGGGGAGATTTTGCTGACCTAGGCTAATTAAGGTGGTTTTGGCCCCAATTTCTAGGAATATTTCCGTATTTAACTCTCCTAATCTTTCTATACCCCGGGCAAACTCTACGGGAGAAAGTAGATGATTGACCCAATATTGGGAAGTTGCTATCTCTGCATCGATAACATCCCCAGTCAGATTAGAAATAAGGGGAAGATGCGGAGAATGATAGGTGATAGTTTCGGCAATCTTGGCAAATTCCCCCACCATACCCGTCATTAAGGGAGAATGGAAAGCATGGGAAACCGCTAAAGTCTGACTTTCAATGCCTCTCTGATTGAAGTTAGCGATTAAATGGTTAATAGCCTCAGTTTCGCCAGAAATGACCGTATTTTCTCGACTATTGACCGCAGCAATGGTACAGATGCCCCTAATCTTCCTCAGATGATTGGTCACGGTGTCGGAATCGGTAAAAATTGCCGCCATTATGCCGTTTTTCGGTAATGTCTGCATTAAGCGTCCCCGATGGGCAATTAACTTCAAACCGTCTTCTAAGCTAAAGACTCCCGCTAAACAAGCGGCCACATATTCCCCTAAACTATGACCGATGAGAGCATCGGGTTTCACTCCCCAAGATAACCAGAGTTGAGCGAGGGCATATTCCAGAGAAAATAGGGTAATTTGACTGTAAAAAGTCTGATTAATCAACTGACTGGTTTTTTCGTCCCCATATAACACTTGCAGTAAGGATTTCACCCCATAGCTCCGTAAAATTTCGTCACATTTCTCTAAAGTTTGGCGAAAAGTCGGTTGCGTTTCGTAGAGTTCCCTAGCCATTCCGGGATACTGTGAACCCTGTCCCGTACACATAAAAGCCAGTTTAGGGGCTTTTTTCGAGGTTAAAAGACTTTTTTGACCTGAAAAGCGATTTTCATCCCTAATAAAGTCTTTTAAAGCTTGCTCAAGCTGTTTTTGAGCCAGAAAGGGAATAGCTAAACGATGCTCAAAATGCGATCGCCCAGTATTAGCGGTATAGGCCACATTTGCCATAACCGTCTGGGAATTTTGACTTAAAAAATCGTAGTAGCGTTGAGCTAATTCCCGTAAGGCTGGCTCACTTTTCGCCGAAAGGGTAATTAAATGACAAGGACGTTCTAAATGAGGTTTTTCGTCACCAAGCCGCTCAAAATTGCTTTCCTCAACGATTAAATGGACGTTAGTACCACTCATCCCAAAAGCGCTCACTCCAGCCCGTCGGACTCCTTCTCTGACCAACCAAGGGGTAAGAGTGGTGGGGATTTTGACCGGCAGTTTTTCCCAGGGAATATAGGGATTAGGGTTCTTAAAATGAAGATTAGGGGCTATTTGCTGATTTTGTAACTGTAAAACTGTCTTAATTAACGCCGCAATCCCCGCAGCTCCTTCCAGATGCCCCATATTAGTTTTCACGGTTCCCAAAATCAGGGGATTATCTTGGCTATGACCCTGGCCATAAATTTTCCCTAAGGATAAAACCTCGATGGGATCTCCTAAAGATGTACCTGTACCGTGAACTTCGACGTATTGCAGATCTTTAGGTTGAATTTTCGCTCTTTCGAGGGCTTGTCTGAGTAAAGCTTCCTGTGCCTGACCATTGGGGGCGGTTAAGCCATTACTTTTTCCATCGTGATTGACAGCCGAACCGCGAATTTGGGCGAAAATAAGATTGCCATCTCGGAGAGCATCACTGAGACGTTTTAAGACCACGACACCGCAACCTTCGCCCCGACCATAACCATCGGCCGAAGCATCAAAGGTTTTACTGCGACCCTGGGGAGAAACGGCTTTTAATTTACAATTACTAATCGCAGTGGCCGGGGTTAACATCAGATTCACCCCCCCCGCTAAAGCGAGATTACATTCTTGGCCGCGCAGACTTTGACAGGCCAAATGTACTGCCAAGAGGGAGGAGGAACAGGCCGTATCAATTTGCAGAGTCGGACCGTGAAACCCAAATAGATAAGAGATTCTGCCGACGGCAATAGCGCGACTGGTTCCTAAACTGTTGTAAGCATCAATGTGATTGACTACGCCTTGATGAAAACACAATTGGGCATAATCATCGCGAAAAATGCCCATAAATACGCCAGTTTGACTATTAATCAAACTTTCGGGCGCAATAGCCGCATTTTCTAGGGATTCCCAACAGACTTCTAACAGTAACCGTTGTTGCGGATCCATGGCGGCGGCTTCCCGGGGTGAGATGCCGAAGAAAGCTGGGTCAAATTCGTCAACTTTGTCTAAAAATGCCCCTTCCCGACTATACATTTTCCCCGGAACATCGGCATCGTGGTGATAATAGTCGGCAATATTCCAACGTTCTAGGGGAATTTCTGTTACTGCATCGATGCCATTAACCAATAACTGCCAATAACTTGCGGAATCATTGACTCCTGCGGGAAAACGACAGCCCATCCCCACAATAGCGATGGGTTCGGTTTGCGCTTTGACCATTGCATCGAGGTGTTTGTATTGTTCTAAAAAAGCTTGTTTTTGTTGATTCATCTTCCTAACAACTCTTGTCTTGTTATGTCACGTCACTTTCATCTCAGGTTATGCTTGGGAAAAAGTCACGGATAAGCGGGAAAAACCTTGATACTGTCGGGATGGGAAAATTTAGTGGCATAGTCACAATTGTCCCCGTGACTCCGAGGTGGGGGATAGGACAAGGGAAATTAGCTATCCTATCCCCACCAGCGATTAACTAAAGAAAGCAGAGATTTCTTCTTCAGATATTTGGGGTAAAACTGCTAAAATTTCGCTTTTTTCTCGATTATTTGCCGATTCAGCCGCCGTATTGCTTTGATTAATCTGGTTAGCTAAATATTCTGCCAAACTATCAATAGTGGGATAATTCCAAACAATGGTGGCTTCGACGGGGATTCCCGACCAATCGGCAAGATCTTGGGCTAATTCCACGGCAAAAATTGAATCTAAGCCAAAATCAGCAAAAGACTGGCTGGTTTGGATAGTGGCTGGATTGACCTTTAATTTCTGGTGTAACCAATTACCTAACCACATTTCCACCTTTTCGGGAGTTTGTTGGCTAAGAAGGGACTTTTTCGGACTAGAGGGGCTATTTACTCGGTTCTGCGTCGGTTGACTAGCAATTTCGACCAGAGAAGTTTCAGCTTGAGGATGAGTCTGTTTAGTTTCTGGTTCCAACGTCAATAACTTGTCGAGTTGATAATCGGAACCCTCTAGACGTTGTTCGATATCATCAATAGATTGAGTATAATCGAGGATACGATCGCGGATAGTTGCCACCGAAGAAGCAAAGTTTTCTTCGGGTGTTCCCCGGAGAGCTTTCTGCACACATAAATCAAACTGCAATTGACTCCAAGCTAGGGCATGACTGTACTTTTCCCCGGGGTGAATTTGGGCCATTTTCGCCGTTGTTGCTACTAAAGCGGCGTAACAACCCAATTCTCCGATTAAAGAATAAGCCCAAGCTAAGGCGGCAGAACGATCACCCCAGAGATTAGACTGGAGACAACGCTGATTAATAGATTGGGCAGTGGTGTGGAGTTGCAGGGCAATCTCGGGCGCTTCCAGAACTTTTGTCAGAAATTCGCCTAATTTGTCCGTATGGGTGATACTTTTGCCCAAAAAGATTTTCAAACTTTCGTTAGGACCTTCGCCAATTCGTAAAACTCTGGCATCCCGGAGAATTTGCGGGGCAAGATTAGTTTCCATGTAACCTCTACCCCCGAGCATCTGAACGAGACTATCGGCCGCTTCCCAGAGGTAATCAGCCCCCGTAATCTTGGCAATAACGGCCATTTCCCTGGGAACGGCCACTTTTTGGTCTAAGGCGGTGGTGATACACTTTAAGAGACTGGACAAGGCCACCGTAGCCCCAGTTAAATGGTCAAAACGGGCTAAAGTAATCGGACTTTCTAGCAATTTACCGGTAGCGATCGAACGACGACTGGCATAACGTAACATTAATTGTAGACAGCGTTTCATGCCGCCAACTCCCATCATGCCAATACCTAAACGGGCATAAAGTAAAGCATCGTCGGCGGGTTCAGTGCCATTGCCCAATTCTCCCAGCAATTGCTCTTTAGTGACTAAAACATCCTCAAAATAGATGGCATTTTGCATAATTCCCCGTAATCCCATAGTTAGGGATTCAGGTCCCAAACGCAGACCGGGGGTACCTTGACGGACAAGAAAACCTGTCAAACCGTTATTCCCCGGTTCTTCCGAATCAAGCAAACGGACAAAAACATTAATCATTCCGGCCCAAGCGGAACCATTCCAACGCTTAAGGCCGCGAATTCGCCATTTATCTCGGCCATCCGGCACTGCAACGGTACTAATTGCCCCGATATTCGATCCTGCTTCTGGTTCCGTCATGCCAAAGGAGGATAATTGTCTTCCTGTCGCTAAAAGAGGTAATAATTCTTGCTTGAGGGAAATAGTCCCGTAGTTGAGCAGCGGACGGATACCTAAGCTGTTATTGAGACTCACCATCGTCGCCAGAGTTAAATCAATGGCGGCTAATTGTTCCATCACCTGCAAAAAATTGCGATTATTAAGGGCTATTCCCCCGTATTCCTCAGGAATCTGCATTCCCATCAGTCCTTGATTGCCAAAATCCATGACAATATAGGGCGGCACACAACGACGGTCATCAATCAGATGGGAATTAATGCGAGTTTTGGCGTAATCTCGCAACCAAGTCAAGATTTGCTCGGTTTTTTCTTGACTAGCGGTTGTGGGGTCAGCTTGGTGACTGCTGAGGGGGGGGGTTAGCGTCGGCATAGGAGATGAAATTAGTGGAAGTTGCTGGTTTAAATACTGTTGACGGCAAGCGTGGCGTTGAATTTTGCCGCTAGAAGTTTTGGACAGAGATGCGGGTTTGATAAAAGCGATATCATAAACTTGCAATTCGTGTTCTTGAAAAACCGCTCGACGAACTGCTTCTAGGGCTTTTTGCTGGTTAAAACGGCGAATTGCCGTTCTTTCTACCTCTTGAACCAGGACTAACTTTTCTTCTGCCTCGATTTCTACGGTAAAGGCGGCAGTTCCACTGGGGCAAAAGTCGGGATAGCATTGTTCTACGGTCTGTTCGATATCCTGGGGATAGTAGTTACCACCGCGAATAATCATCAGGTCTTTCAAGCGTCCGGTGATGTATAGTTGACCCTGATGAATAAAACCTAAATCCCCTGTACGCAAATAAAAACCCTGTCCGGTATCGGCGATAACTGCTTGAAAAGTTTTTTCTGTAGCTTCGGGATGTTGCCAATAGCCCTGGGCAACGGTTTTGCCTTTCACCCAAATTTCTCCCACCTGCTGGGAGGGACAGCGTTGACAGGTTTCAGGATTAACAATGGCAATTTCTGTGTCGATTTCTGTTTGTCCACAACTGACTAAGGATTGAGAATTTGGGCTTTTTTCCGTAAAAACGATTTGATGACGGTTTAAAGCGGCTTTTTCAACCCAGCAGATTTGAGGAACTTGATTTTTCCTGACAGCAGCAACTTTTAAGGTGGCCTCGGCTAAACCATAACCCGGACAAAAGGCGGCAAACTCAAAACCACAGGGGGCAAATTTACGAGCAAATTCGCTCAAAATTTCCATTCTGACGGTTTCTGCGCCATTTAAAGCCACTTTCCAACTGCTTAAGTCTAAATCCGCCAGCTGCTCCTCTTTAATCTTGTCAAGACAACGTTTATAGGCAAAATTAGGGGCGGCAGTGTGGGTGGCCCTGTATTTGCTGATGGCATTTAACCAACCGAGAGGACGTTGTAAAAAGGAAACCGGGGACATGAGATAACAGGGAAATCCTCGATAAAAGGGCAGTAAAATGCCATAAATTAGCCCCATATCATGAAAAGTTGGCAACCATGTCACCATAACGCTCTTTTCATCGTGTTCCCAACCTAAATCTAAATCTCGGAGGTTGGTCAAAAGATTCTCGTGATTGACCATCACTCCTTTGGGAGTCCCCGTGGAACCAGAGGTGTATTGTAAAAAGGCTAAGGTATCTGCTTTTATCTGAGTGGGGTGGTCTTCGGCTAAACTTTTGCCGATTAAGCTATCCGTAGCTAGAAAGGGAATATCTCTGTCTAGTTGCCTTTTTAATTGGTCTAATTCCGATTGTGTGCTTAAAAGTAAGCTTGCTTGCGAATTATTAATAATAGAAGTTAAGCGAGCCATCTTTTGGTTTTTCTTGGGCAAATTGACTGGAATTGCCACTACTCCTGCTAATAAACAGCCGAAAAACCCAGTAATAAACTCTAATCCCGAAGGGTATGCTAATAAAACTCGTTCCCCCGGTAATAGGATGGATTGGAGACTATTGGCAATCGTTTGAGCTTCCAGAAATAATTCCCCGTAGGTAAGGCGTTTTTCTTCGGTTTCGCCATCGACTAAAAAGGTATAAGCCGTTTTTTGGGGTTGGTATTGGGCGCGATAACGAATAATATCGACTAAACTGCTTATTTCTGACAAATTAAGCTTATTATCTAAACAAAGAGTCATTTTTTTACTCCCCATTATTCAATGGAATCGAAAACAAAGATTTAATCCTCTCGCACCGGGAAAAGTTTCTGGTGACGGGGGGGCGACTAGAATTCTAGGGGTGATTTGGGCTTAAATTAAAGGTTTCTCCGTAAATTTCGCCATAGCAGAGCTTCTGAGTCCCAAAACGTCCCCCATACTCGCTCAAGGGTTCATCGGCGTATCCCAAGGCTAAGAGACAACAGACATCGACCGTATCGGGAATTTGGAAATACTCGCGCAAGGGTTTAGCCACAAATCCTTCTAGGGGACAACTATCCACCCCCAAGCTTTGCGCCGCTATCATGAGATAAGTAACCGCAATCATAACTTGTCGGTTGCTCCAAGCTTCTGGAGACTGATAACAGGGTTTAAATTGGAAAAAAGGCGGAATGGCCATGTGCATGAACTCGGCCCGTTTTTCGGAAATCGTCCCCTCTTGCTTTCCTAACTCAATTACTTGATTAATGTAACCACGATGGTTAACTTGGCGATCGCCACAACAGATTAAAACCACGGGTGCATCGACTAATTTATCTTGTTCAAAGCCGAATTCTCGCAATTTTGCCTTATTTTCTGGTTCTCTAACCACAATAAATCGCCATGGTTGCAAATTATAACTAGAGGGAGCTTGGAATCCCAAACGAAAAATTTCGGCTAAAATTTCTTCGGGAATGGCATCGGTGCGAAATTTACGAGTAGAGCGTCTTTTTTGAAATATTTCAGCAATATTCATCATCTAAACCCTTTTATGAGACGTTTTCAACGGTTTAACCTAAAAAACTTTCGGGAATCGCCGGTCCCCATTGATAGAGAATATCTAACCCCCCGGCGTGAAGTTCTGGCTCGGTGGTTTGCTCGAAAAGGTCCCCATCGGTAAAATGTTCAATGAGGCTACCGAAAGGATCTTGCCAATAGTCAAACACTTGACTTCCCAACAAATGGCGACCAATACCCCACACAGGAGTCCATCCTTTTTCTCGTAACCAATCGTGGCCGATTTTAATAGAGTCAAAATCTTGCACCTCGAAGGCAGTATGATGGACTTTGGGGTGAGAACCTTGCAACATGGCGATGGTGTGATGATCAACCCATTCCTCTCCCCGTTGACAACGAAGAAAACCCCCGACTCGTAAACTGGGATGGCCGTAATAAATTAAATCTGTTGCTTTTAAGCCAAAAGTCTGCTGATACCAGTGATAGCTTTCCTCAAAGTCTTTGACATCAATAGCTAGATGACCTAGACGTAAAATAGGTGCGGGTTCTTTTTTCGGCCTTTGGGTGCGACCTAAACGGGTTTTCCGACTAGCGTGATTCCATTCTAGGGGTTCAGGAATCGGCAAAGGTTCCACTTCCTCGATACCATAGACCAATTCTAGGTTAAAACCGTTGGGGTCAATAATTTTGATGCGCTGACCACCGCCGGGGGTGAACAGGGTTTCCACGGTCGAAGCGGAGGCTAAAGTGGCTAGTTCATGTAAGACAGATTCTGATGTCGCTTCTAGGGCAAAACTGACAAATTTAGCTTCTTTTCCCCATTCTACGACATAGACAAACTGTTTTTTGCCTCTAGCTCGCATATACAAGGCTGTATCGGTTTTAACTGCGGTAATCAGGCCAAAATCCCTCAAAAAACGTTCGCACAGGTCTAAATCCGGATGTTGATAGGTAACGTAGGCAATATCAGCAATTTTAGTCATAGTCGGTCATCCAGTGGAGTTGTCTAATTCGGCACAAAATAGCCAGACAGATATCGGTCAAAGTGCTGCCATAGCAAGGGGAAAAAGACTATTTAAGAAAATCTGAACTTTGTTGTGGTTGATTATGGCATTGTGGGTACACCCACAGTCAAAGGCTAATTTTTCTTGCCCTCAATTGCTATCCCAGACTGGAGTGTGAGTAACTTGGGGGTGGAGAAAAACCTTGGGGAACTTCGGGGTTTTGCGGAAAATTTTTTTGAGAGATGTGGTCAAGGTTGTCTAGAGTACCTCGTTAAATTGGACTTATTGAGAAAATATTCACACTAATTGAGAATCAACAAAGGTTTCATCAGGGTTTCAGGCGGTGCAATGCTGAAGTAAATCTATTTTTTGAGGTACCCTCTAGAAAAATCCGCTATCGTTCGAGTAAGCAAGTCAGAGAATATTGGGATCAGTAGCAGCGGCAAGGATTATTTCTGTTTCCACTGCCCAAATACCCCTCTGAAATCAATCTTGTTGCACCTGAATGGCATCAATTGAAAACTCGCGAACTGACAGGTCAAATTTTTCTCGAACGGTTGGATTTAGCGCACGCCGTTAAACAGGGGAGCGAAGCTTGCACTCAAAAAGGAGGATAGGAAAGTCACTGTTTTAAGTTTAATCCGTAACCAAATCATTACTTAAATTTTTCAATTACCGGCAAAGTCCTTAATTACTAAACTTGAGATAATGTCTAGAAAAGTTACCTATGGGGATATTCCCAGGCAAAGAACCAAATATCTGCTTAATGCTCTGTTAAAGTTTGCTAACTACGAGGTAGATAATTGTGAAAATCTGGCTATTAAATTTAGCTGGATTAATGAGAAAAAATTGAAAATTCAAGCCGAACTTAATGCTTTAGAAATGCTGACCGAAAAATGTGGTCAAAAGCTGGAGTTATGGCAAATTCGGGATGCTTTGACGGAATATCTTAACGAAAAGTTTTTAGGTATTTTGGAAGATCATCGTCTCAATAATCAAGGAAAAATTCGTACTTTTCAAATTACTTTTTGGCAACGGGGTCATGATATTTTAACTAACCTAAGGAGCTTTGATCAAGAGTGGGCAAACAAAAGTAAACATCAATCTCCCGCAATTGCTGCTATTTTCTCCTCTTTAGATGAGGAAAAACAACAGGATTATCAGACCTATATTAAGGATTATGTAAAACGTCCACCTCTGGAGGAAAATTGTCTCAAAGTTCTTCAGCAAGAACAATCGTTGCTAAGAATTCGCGCACCTCATAATAGTGGCAAAACCCGTTTAGTTAATTGGTTAGTCCATCATCTCAAACAAGATAATTATCAACCAGTTATCATTGATTGTGAGGAGGAAAAAGCCACTATTGCCCTTAGTTGTGAAGACTTGCTGCTGTCGATTTGTCGTACCATTACCCAAGAATTAAAGATTAACGAATCTCTTCTCGATAAATTTTGGTCTCGTCCCGGAACTCCTGCCCACAAAACTCGACGATATTTAGAGGAATATGTTCTCCAACCCAGCGCTAATCCGCTGGTTTTTGTCTTTGAAAAATTTGATACAATTTTGGAAACTGAAACCCTCGGTAATGAAATTTGTGGTATTCTCAGAAGTTGGCATGAAAGACGTTCCCCACCTTGGCGGAAACTGCGCTTAATTATTATTCATTCAACGGAATTTTATAGCAACTACGATTTTTATGCCTCTCCCTTAATTGGTGTAGGTTATGTGGCTAGTTTATCGGATTTTAATGCGGAACAAGTTCTCTCTTTCGCTCAAGTTAATGGCATTAATTGGACGTTATCAGATGTTAACAAGGTCATGAACTTAGTGGGAGGTAATCCTTATTTAATTAAGTTAATCTTGGTAAAATTGCAAGAAGGGAATTCTCTAGAAAAGGTTCTAGATGATGCCTTGCAGGGACGAGAGCCATTTCAAAGTCATTTTTTCCTACTGATGAGATATCTGAAAAGTAATGCTAACCTACGGAATACTTTTAGGCAAATTCTTCAGAAAAAAGCTCTGACTCCGGCTCAAATGAAAGGAGAATCTGTCCAATTTTTGGAACGATTGGGACTGATCGACAAAAATTATGATACCCTAGAGGTGCGTTGCAATTTGTATCAAGTATATTTTGACGACTTGCTTGATTAGTCTCGTTGAGATTCCAAGTGAAACTGAATTGAGTTTTCAAGTTTTGCTTCTAACTTACTCTTAACCCTCACAGTAATTGGTTCTCGATTAGATTCGGATTCATTATCTACAAACCTGAGGGAATTCCCTGAGGTGAAACTGGCCGAAAGATTGAGGTTTTCTAAATATTCTTGTATCAACTCTGAAGAAATTTTATTCTGGGATTGCAAGGCTCTAATAGCAGCTATAAATGATTGGGCCGCATCATAACTGGTAGCGGTTCGCCAGCTAATATCTTCTTTCCATAAAGCTTGAGCATCTCTGACAAAATTTTGGGACTTAATTAGATGGGAAAACCAAGGCACAGCCAAAACTAAATTATCAATAAATTTACCGCTATCAACCAACATTTCATGTTCATACATGGAATGACTCCCTAAAAGAACTAGCTTATTTTTCAGATCTAGAGTGGTGCTGGTGTTCAACTGTTCAAGAGTATGGGATAATTCTACTAGCACAGAAGCTGATTCCAAACTGGGAAATAAGACAATTCCTCTAACTTGATCTTGGGAGAATGCTTTTAAAACTTCTGCGTCAATATCTAGGGAAGATGCTAAATCAATTACTTTAGTGATTTTACCGCCTTTTTTTTGGAAAGCTTGACGAAACTCTTGAGTAAGTTCTTGGCTATCAATCTGGTTAGAATTATTAAAAATAATTACCTTATCTAGATCATGTTTGCTGGCGTAATTAGCTAAAGTTTCACCAATTTTTTCATTGGTGATAACGGTTCTAAAAAAGTATTCACTCTCAATTACATTCGAGGAACTTGTAGAAGAAATTAAAGTAATTTTGGCTCTTTCATAGATAGGTAAAGCCGCTAAGGTGGCTTCACTAGAATAATGTCCAATTACTCCAATAACTTTGGGGTCTTTAACGATTTCCTTAGCGACTATCTTAGCAACTTTTTCATCATTATTATCATTGGCAATAACGATATTTAAAAATAAGTTATTCGCATTTGTCGGTAATTGGCTATTAAATAAATATTGTGCTTGAGCAATACCTTTAAGGATTTCTTGGGAAATTTCATTTTTTTTGCCACTGGGAATAACCACCGCCAAAGTCACATAATTATTACTTAAATAAGCGATAGCATTATTATAATAAATCAAGATTTCTGCATCTTCAGGATGAGCAAGATAGGCTTTTTTGAATAACTGTTTAGCTTCCAAATAATTAGCATCTTGAAAAGCCAAAATACCCCGATCTTTATAAAAATTTTCCTGTTTGATAAGTAGCTTTTTTTCGCCTTGGCTAAATAGTTGAGGCTCCTTAGTATAGGGGATTTTATAAAAGTAAGGTAGCAGCCATGACTGGTAAAATCCCAACCCAAGTAAACCTGTAACAATGGTAGTAAATATTCCCGCTGCCACCATAAATAAACGAGATTGTTTTTGACGAGTAATGCTTTCAGATGCGGCTAAAAAACGATAATCGACACTATCTAATTCTTTATCTTCTTGCCATTTTTTAGATTCTTCTAACTTTTTCCCTGTCAGTAAACAACTTGTATCGGTAAAATTTGAGTCTTCCCACTTAGCAATTTCCGATTGATAAGGACGACTAGCTGCTAATACATTATATAACCATTTTTGATTAAAAATTGCCTGATAAATAGCATTAGCTACTCTAAGATAGCCCTGATTATCGACGATAACTAATCCAGATAGTAATAATTCATCATGTTCTGGTGTGTTACTCGCTTTCACCAATTTACCTTTTAAAACATTAGCATAAACCCTTAGTAAATACCCTTGGTCAGGATGATAAATAAGTCGCTCTCTTATACTTGATAAAAAAGCAGGTTCATCTTTTTTTTCCCAGTTATCAATAATGTGTTTATAAACAAAATCTCGCATCCAAGCTGATAAGAGAGACCGAGGTATTTGAACTTTAAACTTGGCCATTAAATAACACAATTTTTGAGTTAGAAAAGGTTGACCATTAGTCCAGCTAAAAATTTCTTGTAGAATTTCTTGAGGGGAAACACCCAACCCTTCTAGTCCTTGCATCAAGGGTTGACAGTTATCTTCTAACGACAGTCCATTTAATTCAATTGCTTTACCAATATTGAAAGGAGTTCTTTGACTATCCTGAATTAATTGATTGGGGGTAGCCGTGCCAATTAAAACAAATGAAATACGATTAAAATCTGAATTAACAACTCGCTTTTCATGACAAGACCTAATGTAAGCAAAAAAGTCATCAGTAGCAAAAGGTAGTTTTCTAACCACATCAATTTCATCAATAAAGATAACAATAATGGTTGAAATTTTTCTCAATAAAATTTCTTTAATAAATTGTCTAAGTAACCCAACATTAGAAACAGATTGACTGGCGATCCAGGATTCTAAATCCGTCATGTTTAGTTTTAATTGTTCGGCAATTTCAAGAATTAAGGAATGATACCAGCTAGATTGATCTACTGATGTCCCCAATTCATTTAAGTCTATACGGGAACAGGCAAATCCTTGGGCTTCAATTTGAGTTTGGATGCGTACTGTCAAACTCGACTTGCCCATTTTGCGAGAATTGAAAATATAACAATACTGACTGTTCATCAGAGCTTGGTACAATTCTAGATCGGCCCTTCTATCCACATAGCTGGGATCGGAAGGAGATAGGGTACTAGAAAACTTATAAACATTCTCGGCGGTTGCGTTTTCTTGCATATTTCGGTATTTTATTGACCAGATAACCAAAACTTGGGTAAGTAATACCAGTTTGAACTACACTAACCCTGGTGATAAATCCAGAAAAAACCTCGCTCACTAATAGCCGATTATTGGTAAGCTAGTTCTGCTCTGAATGAAATTGACATATTTTCTTCGGGTAAACTCATCTAAGCTGAATTCTCTCAACTGCGCGAGTCCCCACCCTCAGCAACGGGTTCGGAAGAGACTGAAAAGTCTCCTATCCCCTAATTCCCTACTCTAAAGCGTAGATACGACCATCCATGAGCAGACGGGTGATCCCTTTAGCTTCCAGTTGAGCGTGAGCTTTTTCGATCAGGCGACCGTCGGGAACTTTAATCACTTTTTCCTTGCGCTTGGAGAAACGACGAGCGATGCGATGACTTTCAAAGATGGGGAGAGTGCGCTGCTGGATTTCCTGAGGGGGAACCTTACCCAATTCGGCAAAATCCTTGAGGGGACGGGTGATCAATTCGGCAGCGCGATCAATGACCAAGTAACAGGTTTTGGGAAAAGCCGCCGCCGACAGGGGTAATATCTGTAATTGGGCTGTTTTAACGATAGTCGGGCCTAAATAGCTCCCCGCTAGTTCCTCCTCCTCCTCGTCTTCATCTTCATCTTCATCCTCCTCTTCATCCCAATCCTCGTCAAGCTCATCTTCCTCCTCCTCTTCCTCGATAGCTTCGACGAAAAACTCGGTTAAATTAGCAGTTTCTAGGGTCTTATCGCCATTAATTGCTGCATCTTCCGAATTATCTGCTTCTGGCGGGTAAGCGGTATCCATTAACAGGGTTAATTGTTCCACAGAAGCGATCGGTTGCTCAAAAGCCTGCTCATCCTTAGCTGCGATTTGGGCTGCTCGAACACTAATCACCTCGATCGCTTTTTCCGGTAAATCGGCTGCTGCTTCCTCCTCCTCGAGGCCACGGGGACTACGGGCCAAGCGTTTTTTCTGGATTAATTGCTCGTATTCCTCGCCAGAAAAAGAATTTTTGAGAAAACGACTGACCGTAGAACTACTCACGCCATAACGCTCGGCTAACGTGGAAGTGGTGGCCTCCGTTTCCCGATAAAGCTTAAGAATTTCTTTTTTCGTGGCATCAGTCAGTTTTCTTGGACTCATATTACTTATATAGTTATTTTTTAAGCGATAGGATTTTGCCGATGGCTAGTCAGGGGAAGCTGTCGTCCTTGAGCGGACGTACTCTTAATCATAAAACGCTCTAGCCAATTAAAACTAAGCAATTCGTTTTCTAGTCCCTGTTCTAGTCTATCCTTGACTTCTGTTTCTCACCACTACTCAAGATTAAAAAATTGACGATGATATCAAGTGCTGCTAGTCAAAAAGCCTTATTAGTTCTGGCCGATGGTACGGCCTACGAGGGTTATTCCTTCGGGTCCAAGGGAACCACCGTCGGCGAAGTTGTCTTTAACACGGGGATGACCGGTTATCAGGAAGTCCTCACCGATCCCAGTTATGCCGGTCAAATCGTCACTTTTACCTATCCGGAATTGGGAAATACGGGGGTTAACCCCGAGGATGAGGAGTCAATTCGTCCCCGGGTGAAAGGAGCGATCGCCAAAAATATCTGTCACCGGCCCAGTAATTGGCGTTCTAGCCAATCCCTACCAGATTATCTGGCCGCTCATCATGTTATTGGCATCTATGGCATCGATACCCGGTCTCTGACCCGCAAAATTCGCTCGGTTGGGGCGATGAATGGGGCAATTTCTACGGAAATACTCGATTATCACGATTTACTGCGGCTGGTGCAGGCGGCCCCCAGTATGGCTGGGTTAAATTTAGTTAAGGAAGTAACCACCAAGGAAGTGTACGAATGGACGACTCCCACCCCGTCCGCCTGGGAATTTGCGCCAATTGATAGTGATCAAGAACCGTTAACGGTGGTGGCGATCGATTTTGGCATCAAACGCAATATTCTCCGGCGTTTAGCCAGCTACGGTTGTCGGGTGATTGTGGTTCCCGCTGACACTCCCCCGGAAAAAATCGCCGAATATAATCCCGATGGTATTTTCTTTTCTAACGGACCGGGAGATCCGGCGGCTGTCACCGAAGGTATTGCCCTAGCCAAGCAACTTTTGCAAGGGGAAAAACCCACTTTTGGCATCTGTATGGGTCATCAAATTTTAGGCCTATCCCTAGGAGCAGAAACCTTTAAACTGAAATTTGGTCATCGCGGGTTAAATCAACCCTGTGGACTGCGGCAGCAGGTGGAAATTACCAGTCAGAATCACGGTTTTGCCGTGCAGGAAGCCTCTTTAAATCCGCAAGTGGAGATTACCCATCTCAACCTCAATGATCGCACCGTAGCGGGTTTAAAACACAAGTCTTTGCCCTTTTTCTCGGTACAATACCACCCCGAGGCCAGTCCCGGCCCCCACGATGCCGATTATCTGTTCGCCAAATTTGTCGATTTAATGCGGGAGGCAAAAAAGGGTCGGTCGTAAACTTTTAGGATATACTAGGGTTTTGATTTTTACCGCTCTAGAGCTAGGAGGGGATTATTCCAGAAGCAATTAACTTGACCGTCAGCTTGCGAGGCACGCGCGAGGTCAAAGATAAGTACCAAATTTTCCGTTTGACGGGTCTTTTAGATGCCTTTTCCGAACCGACTTTTTGTAAGGTGATCGAAGGCTATGTGGAGCAAGGTCCTAAGGATGTGATTATTAGCCTCGCTCAGATTGATTTTATCGATAGCTCCGGTTTAGGGGCTTTAGTAAAATTGGTGAAAAAGGCCAAAACCGAAGGAGGCAGTTTACAAATTGTTACCAATGCGCGGGTAACTCAAACCGTAAAACTGGTGCGATTGGAGAAGTTTTTTTCCCTGCAACCCACCCTGGAAGCGGCGATCGAATATCTAGAAAAAGCGTAAATCGTGGAATCTCCTCTCGAAAAAATTCGCTTACAGCTAAGTGGCGAGGGTTCACCACTCCTAGAGGGTCTTGACCGATTATCGCCCGCTTCTCTGGCCTATCTAGGGGATGCTGTTTATGAGTTATACATCCGCACCTATTATTTATTGCCGCCCCAGCGTCTGGGAGACTATCACGCTCAGGTGGTGGGCAAAGTCAGGGCCGAACAACAGGCTTTAGATTTAGCACAACTGCAGCCCTATCTGACGGACCAAGAAAAAGAAATTCTGCGCCGGGGACGCAATGCGGTCACGGGAAAACGCCGTCGTCTGACAGCCCAAGTCTATCAGCAGGCCAGCAGTTTAGAAACCCTGTTCGGCTATCTTTATCTGCAAGACCCCTCAAGATTACATCAACTATTAGAAAAACTAGAATTATAGCCCTCAGGGACGATTCCCGACTTTACTCTTAATCCATCCAACCATGAGCGATCGACCATTTCGTGACAAGTCCGATAATCGTAATTCTCGCCGGCCCTCGCGGCCAAAAACTGGGCCAATTCTGACTAAATCCCCGGCAGTAACTCCAGAAAACCAGGAAGCTGATGATCTGCTCTACGGGCGCCGGGTGGTTTTAACGGCCATGGAGGAGGAGCGCCAACTTAATCGGATTTGGGTGGTCAATCGACTCCGTTACGATCCCCGTTATCATACCCTCTTAGAAAAAGCCAAGGCCAACGGCACGGTAATTGATGAGGTGGACGATCTGCGTCTCGATCAGATTACCAATAAGGCCAATCATCAGGGGATTGCGGCCCAGATGTCCCCCTATGATTATATCGAATTAGCCGATCTGATCGAAAAAGCTAAGGGCAAAAGTCGTCACCCCGTCATCGTCATCGCTGAAGGCATTACGGATCCCCATAACCTGGGGGCAATTATTCGCACCGCCGAAGCTATGGGTTGTCAGGGGGTAGTTATTCCCCAACGTCGCGCCGCCGGGGTGACATCGACGGTGATGAAAGTGGCGGCGGGGGCCTTGGAATATTTACCCGTCGCCAGGGTGGTCAATCTCAATCGTGCTTTAGAGGAATTAAAAGCGGCTGGTTTTTGGCTCTACGGCACGGCGGCAAAAACTGGTAAATCTTTACACACAATCAATTTAACGGGTGCGATAGGATTGGTCATAGGTTCGGAGGGAGAGGGGTTGAGTCTGTTAACCCAAAAGTCCTGCGATGAGTTGGTATCTATCCCCTTGGCTGGCAAAACCCCCAGTCTCAATGCTTCGGTGGCGGCGGGTATGGCTCTTTACGAGGTTTACCGTCAACGCTGGCAAAATTCCCCCGACTGAGAATCTGTATTTTTCGACACTCCCAATAGCCAAAAGGAAAAAGTATAAATAAAATAGGAAGGAAGTTTGCGAAATGTAAACGAACGTGACAAAACCACCAGAGTAGATTTAGATGGGGAACGAAATGAAAGAATTTTTGATTAGCTTACTGGAAATGTTCGGATTAGCCTACTGGGTCGAGATTAAAACCGACTATCCCAGATGTACTTATTATTTCGGTCCTTTTCTCGCTAAAGATGAGGCTGAAGTCGCTCAAGCTGGTTACGAAGAAGATTTGAAAACAGAAGGAGCGCAGGGAATTAAATTGGATATAAAACGTTGTAAACCCAAAGATTTAACTATTTTTGAGGAAAAAGAAGAAAGCAAGCTCCTGAATCCCCTAAAGGTGTTACGCAGTCAAGTTTCTTAACAATTTTCAGTGATCAGTAATCAGTAATCAGTAATCAGTAATCAGTGATCAGTAAACAGTAAACGGTGAAAAGACAGCGGAAAGCTGCCTTTTAATAATGCACACTTAATACCGATAACTGGTAACTGGTAACTGATTCAAGGCTGATAGTCAAATATCAATGGGATCGATTTAAAAAACAGCTATATTCTGCTTCTGTCAGTCTTCCCGCTTCGTAGAGAGTATCGGTAATTTCTGCTAGGGTTAAAACCGAATAAGGTTGATAACCATGACTACGAAGTTTATCTTTAACGGGGCCACCATGGTCGATAAAAACAACAATATCATTAACTAATAATCCCGCCGATTTAATCTTTGCTGCCCCCTCGATCGCACTTTTGCCAGAAATTAAAATATCGTCCACCACTACCACGGTTTCCCCCACTTGAAAATTACCTTCAATTAATCTTCTTGTGCCGTGGGCTTTTACTTCTTTGCGGGGGAAAATCATCGGATGATTTAATAATAAAGATAAACCGGTAGCTGTGGGCAAAGAACCGTAGGGGATACCAGCAATGCGGTCAAATGTCAAGGTTTTTAATATTTCTCCATAGGCTTCAATTACCTGCTGAAAAATATTAGGATTAGAGATAATTTTTCTCAGATCAATATAATAGGAAAAAGTTTCTCCCGACGCTTGCACATAATCGCCAAACATCAAGCAACCAATATCAAATAATTGTAGAATTAAATCCTGATGAGGATGTTGTTTTAAAAGACAAACGTTAGCAGTCCAAATATCATCTTTGCTCGATTCTTGCTGGTGATTTTGTTTAATTTTGTTGACTTCCTCTCGTAAATCCTTGACTTTTGCCCCCAAATCGGGTTGAGACAAAAAGTCTTGGGGGACAGGAATTAATAAACCCTCACCATGACTATTTAAACCCACCGTAATTAACTCGGAGAATTTACTTTTGTCTTCCCAAATACTGCGTAATAAAATCAATCTTTCGGGGGCAAAATTGCGAATCTTGGTCAAAATCTCTGGTTGAGTAGTTCCCACTTCTAAAAATACTTGTTCGGGAGTTCCCCAGGTGCAAGCTTCTTTGACAACTTGCAGATAAAAAGGATTGTCGCGACTGGGAAATTCTTGCAGATTAATCGCGCCTTGATTGGAAGTATGACAGAGGATAAAAGCGCCATGCTCGGGGTAAACTAAAAAAGGAGCAACGTGATCCTGTCCGGAGTAGGGATTGAGAGTAACTGCGTCCACCTGCCAAGTTTTAAAGATAGTCTCGGCTAAAATACTGCTAGTATTAATATCACCGTGTTTAGCATCCAAAATTACCGGGATATGAGGGGGAATTGCCTTTAAAATTCGCTGTAATAATTCTAACCCCGCCGCTCCCAAAGCTTGATAAAAACCTAAAGTTGGTTTGTAGGCACAGACAAAAGGGGCAGTTTCATCGATAATAAACTTGAGCCACCGTTCTAAATTAACGATTAATTCTCCCGGGGTGGAGGGCATCATTTCGGGGTTAGCATCTAAACCGAGGACAAGCAGACTCTGGTTTTGACTAATGGCGTGGTTTAACTTTTGAAAAAAATTCATCGGTTTCTAATCTCAGGATTCTGGATTAGCTTCTAATTCTACACTATTTGTCCGAAAAATAGGCTGTAAAATTGTCTGGTGCAGACTTTTTCTGGTGTCAGCGTCAAGGAATTTCTTTTGTAGGGGTTGCCATTCTTGCCATTTTTGGTGACGGATATTTTGAAAAATTTCTAGTAAGGTGGGCATTTCCTTGGCAAGACAATTGGGGAAAATTTGGCTAAGAAAATCCGAGAGAACACAACAATCCTGCATTTCTCCGAGAATACCTTGAAGGTTTTTAATATCTTCTAGATACTCTTGATATCTGTCGCCATAAAACTGAGTGAATAACTCCATATTATAGCGGGAACGCTTGGCTTCTTTACGGAGATCGTGCAGTAATAATCCTTCTTTTTCCAATAAGTCATCAATTTCTTGACTAGAAAACTCTCTTACTTTTTGATCTTCCTCTAAATTTACCCCAACTAACCAGCCTTCATGGAGTAAAAATCGACTTGCTTGGGGTAATAATAAGTCCGGTAAAACCGTGGCAATATCTAATTTTCCAATCGGTTGATAGGTGGGATTATCCAACCAACTGGCAAAATCTGCCTTAAAATTGAGAAATTTGTCGGACTTTAACAGCTTTTCTACCTTAGCAAAAGCCTTCTTTCTTTGGCTTTCGAGAACTTGTAAAACTTTCTTAAGTAAATCCTGTTCTTTCGGGGGTAAAATTGGCTGATAATGACCGACAAAAGCCTCTTTTAACACATCTAAATCCCGCAATTCTCCTAAAATTCTGCCCAGATTACCCACCCGTTTTTGATCGGCAGATTTCGGCATGGTTAAAGCGGGGGCAAAACCGGTTAAGGTACTGCGAAGACGACGCATTCCCACACGAATTTGATGTAATTCTTCCGTATCCTGATCGAGTAAAACCCCAGCTTCGTGTTTAAGAACTTTATGAAAATGTTTATCAATACCGATATAGGCCCAATCGGCAACAGTTTTAGCCCGAGGATTAAATTTGTTAGTCATTTGTCTTTAGGGAGGAAATAATGTCAAGATGATGATAGAATCTTTAAATCAAGACTGGAACTAATAGATACTATTTATTCTATACAATAGGATGAAGCGGCAGCTTTAAGAGAAGTTTATGGATAGTTTTTGGCTAGATTATGGGGGGGAAATCGCTTTTCGCACAGGAGAGCATCTTTTCTTGACGGGAATAGCCATGGCTATGGGTAGCTTAATCGGGATTCCTCTAGGTATTTTAATTAGTCGTCAAGCTATTCTCGCTCAACCAATTATAGCGATCGTTAACACCCTACAGACTATCCCCAGTTTAGCCCTATTTGGCTTTTTAATTTCCGTGCCTTTTTTGGGAGGAATCGGCAAAATCCCCGCTATTGTTGCCCTAACTCTCTATACTTTACTGCCAATTGTTTTAAATACCTATCTGGGCATCAAAAAAGTTGATCCCGAATTAAAATTAGCCGGGTTATCCCTAGGTATGACCGACGGGCAAATCCTGCGCTATATCGAATTACCTCTGGCCAGGGCGACAATTTTGGCAGGAGTGAGAATCGCGACGGTGATTGCTATCGGTGTGGCTACGATCGCAGCTGCCATTGGTGGCGGTGGTTTGGGAGTGTTTATTTTTCGCGGTATTGCCACGGTAAATAATCAGTTAATTTTGGCGGGGGCAATTCCTGCCGCTTTTTTAGCCCTTGTTGCCGATTGGAGTCTTGGTCGGCTAGAAAAGACCTTTTCCCCTTCGCAACACCCAAAAAAGCCCTCTAAATGGCAATGGGGATTAGGTTTAATCGGGTTGGCCCTGCTATCTTTCCTCTTGACTCAAATTTTCCATTCATCCCCCGGCACAGTGGTGATCGGTTCCAAAAATTTTACCGAACAGGTGATTTTAGGGGAAATTTTGGCACAGGAGATCGAAAAAGAGACGAATTTACGGGTCGAACGTCAATTTAATCTCGGTGGTACTCTGATCTGTCATGAAGCGGTGAAAGCAGGTAAAATCGACGGTTATGTGGAGTATTCTGGCACGGCTTTCACGGGAATTTTGCGAGAAAAACCCCTGAACGATGCCCGATTAGTCTCTGAAAAGCTGCAAGAGATTTATCCAGAAAAATTTAATCTAGAAGTGTTTCCCAGTTTAGGATTTGAGAATACTTTCGCCATTGTTATCCGGGGAGAAACCGCCCGTCAATACAATCTTAAAACTCTCTCGCAAGCGGCTAAATATACCCCCAATTGGCAAGGGGGTTTTGGTTATGAATTTTTGGAAAGGGAAGACGGTTACAAGGGGTTAGCGAACACCTATGGCCTAACTTTTGCCCAACCCCCGAAAGTGATGGATTTAGGGTTAATGTACCGCGCTTTAGCAGCCAAACAAGTGGATTTAGTGGCGGGAAATTCCACCGATGGCTTAATTCCCGTGCTAGATTTAGTCATCCTAGAAGATGATCAACGCTATTTTCCTCCCTACGAAGCGGTACCGATTTTTAACCGGGATAGTTTGCAAAAATATCCGCAATTGCGAGGGGTTTTAGCCAAACTCACCGGCAAAATTACCTCCACAGCTATGCAGAAATTAAACTATCAGGTGGATGGCAGCAATCGCAGGGTGGAGGAAGTGGTCAAAGAATTTCTAGTCTCCCTCTCTTAACCATTTAGTCACTCCCCCGGGTTGGTCGATTAAAGTAATGCCTTGGGCTTTTAATTGTGCGCGAATGCGATCGCTTTCGGCGTAATTTTTCGCTTTTTTCGCCTCTGTCCGTTGTTGGATGAGATTTTCGATATCCGCTGCACTAATTCCCTCAGAAACAGGGGTTTCTCCCTGGTCGGCGGCAATTTCTAAGCCCAAAACCCTAGACAATTTCACCAAAGTATGCCATTTTACCGCTAATTGGGCCAGATTGCTGTCTGTCTTACCCGCATGGGTTAAATTATTACCCTCCTTGCGTAATTCCTTAGCGATTTCAAATAACACCGCTAAACCACCGGCAAAGTTAAAATCGTGATTTACCGCCTCTTGAAAGCGATTTTCTAGCTCTTGGTCGGTAATTCCGGGATTATCGGGCGGAAGATGCTTATAACCAAAGGATAAACCCTCTTGTAAAGTATGCCAGCCATTAGTGGCCGCCTGTAATCCCTCATCGGAAAAATCGATCGGTTTGCGGTATTGGGCGCCTAAAATTAATAATCTCACGGCTAAGGGGTCATATTTTGCCAATAACTCGCGAATAGTGATGAAATTACCGAGGGATTTCGACATTTTTTCCCCGGCCACCTTAACCATGCCATTATGTAACCAATAGTGGGCCAGGGGTTTACCCGTAGCCGCTTCACTTTGGGCAATTTCGTTTTCGTGGTGGGGAAAAATCAGATCACTTCCCCCCACATGAATATCAATAGTTTCTCCCAATTGTTCTTTGACCATGGCCGAACATTCAATATGCCACCCCGGACGACCTTGGCCCCAGGGAGAATCCCAACTAGGTTCCCCCGGTTTTGCCCCCTTCCAGAGGGCAAAATCAAAGGGGTCTTGTTTCTTGATTGCTTCCGGGTCGTCGGTTTCTACCCGGCCGCTGGCCCCGGCTTGCAAATCATCCAGTTTTCGCCCTGATAGTTTGCCATAATCAGAAAAACGACGGACGGAATAGTAAACATCGCCATCGCTGGGGTAAGCATAGCCTTTTTGTTCTAATTCATAGACTAGGCGCTTGATACCGTCGAGGGTATGAGTGGCCCGGGGATAAGCGTCCGCCGGTCTGACTCCTAATTTTGCCATATCCTCAAAGTAGGCCTCGATAAATCTCTCGGCCACGGCTGCCATGGTGGTGTGTTCATTTTTAGCCCGATTGAGAATTTTATCGTCAATATCGGTGAAATTCTGAATATAGCGCACTTTGTAACCGAGATACTCCAAATAACGCCGCACCACATCCCAAACCACACAGGTACGCGCATGACCCAAATGGCAATAATCATAGACGGTAATGCCGCAGCAATAGATGGAGACAATGCCGGGGATGAGGGGGGTAAAGGGTTCTTCGCGACGACTGAGGGTGTTGTAGAGGATTAAGGTCATGGATGGAGAAATTTTTTTCTGGGGAAAAAGGCTAGTCCAATTTTATAGCAGTTATTTTCAGTTATCAGTTATCAGTGATCAGTTATCAGTGACCGCTAACCACTTTACCTGATTTCCGTACTATATTCTGTGTTTTTTGTCAAGGGGTTTTTGGGGTTTTAGTAAAGATGTGACAGTAAGATTCGAGAAGATAAGCTAAGACGCATTTAAACCGCTTACTCTTAGATTAGCCGAACCGCCCCCAATCCCTTTACTGTTGCCTCTTGCCTCTTGCCTCGTCTCAACAAGCAATTTAAATTACGAACAGCTTAGGACTGTTTTGATGAGGACTATTATTGATGAAATCGATAGAATAACGATAGGGGAAGCTTGATTGTTTGCCTTAACCGACAATTTTTATTGTTAATCAACTTTGACCAGACCATCACCATGAATGAACCACCTAATAGCGCTGGCGATGAAATCCAATTACCCCGGGGAGAAAGAGTTGACCAGCTAAGAAATCTGATCGAAACCCTACGCATTGCCGATGAAGTGGCCAATCGCGGTTATTTGATTACCAGCGCCGAAGTGGCCGATTTAATGGATATTAATCCAGGGGCCGTTACCAGTCGCGGCGACCATTGGCCGTGGCGAAATTGGGTAATCTCCCGGGTCAGACGCGAGGGAAACCAAATTCTTTGGCAGTTGGAAAAAGTCGATTAGGGTTAATTGCAACCATCAGTTAATTTCTCTCTTAACTTTTGTCAATTAGCAATTAGGGTTTGCTAAATAAATCTAAAAACCTTGTTGGGTAAGACTTTTAGACTTTTGGTCAATCAAAAAGTCCCAGATCTGGGAGGGATCGGGGGGAAAATTCCGGGACTTTTTCCCTGAAAATTAGGTAATTTACCAGATGAAAATGGGTAAAAACCTACACCCCACACCCCACACCCCCAACCCCCACACCCCACACCCCACGAAAAACTTTTTCAGCAAACCCTAATTATCTCGTCATTTTCCCCGAGCAGGTGACGCGCAAAACGTCGGGCCAGGGGCGGAGCCGATACAAGTGTACTGGTAAAACCAGAAAATACCTGCAATCCCAGTTTATCGGCGATCGCTCCCACTAGGGGCCGTCCCGAGGGAGCAAAGGCCACTAGACAATGATGACAGCTGCCGGGGAGAGAGGCTAAAGAGGGCAGCAATGTCCCCACGGCGGCCCGTATTGCTTTTTCCCCGGCCAGAGGGTTTAAAATCGCGTCTGGATCGGTGATAATGGCGCTAATTTGCCCTAGATAAAGGCTTTGATCCCGGAATTGTACCGCTCCCGTTTCTAAAACACTGGCAATTATTTCTGGGGTTTCTCTCTGCCAAATGCCCTGCTTTTCTAGTTGGGTGATTTTTTGCTCTAATAGCAATCTAGCAGGAATTGCGGGCATAACTAGGGTGTTTAATTTGATCTCAGTGGGGGGAATTTTGATCACCTGGGCATGGGTAAAATAGACGGGAGCAGCAATACCGGATTTTTGCAGTAAAGACCGGGTTAATCCCCCCGCACAGACGATAGTTTCCCCGGCATAATAATTATTTTTAGGAGTTTTTACGCCGGTAATTCTCGATGCAGTTTCAATTAATTCGATGACAGCTTCCCGAATAATCTTGCCTCCCAGACGCAGGAAAGCTTGTTGATAGGCAAGATTAGTTTTTTCGGGGTTGATGTGACCGTGAGGCAGTCGTAAAACTCCGGAGATAGCTGCGGGATTTAATAGAGGTTCTAAAGCGATCGCTTCTTGCGGATCGAGAATTTCGGGAGTAATAGCAAAGATAGCAAATTTTTCGGCCACAGTAGCCGGATCATCTTCGGGGTTCACGGTGAGAATTAGCTCTAGGTCCCGGTATTCGTTATCTATGCCCAATTCCTGCGATAAATTGCGCTGAATTTCTCGACCTTCTTGATATAATTTTCTCTCGATTTCTGTGGTGCCCGACCAATAGGCTAAACCTCCGTAACTGTAGAAAGTGGCGTTGAGGGGATGGGTTTCTTTTTCTAATAAGAGGACTCGACTGCCTAGATTGGCTAGTTCATAGCTTAATGCGGAACCGGTGATACCACCACCGATAATTATATAATCATAAGTTGTGGTCATAATTGGGCTAATTTTTACTAAATTAACCTATTCTATCATTATACTTGCTCGGTTCCCTGGTTCTGATTTGATCAATAGTTGCTATAATTAGAGAAAAAGTTCAAAGCGGGATCGGATAACTATGCAACAGCTAGAAACTAGGGGGATGACTGACTCATGGATTAAAGGTAGTTGGGAAGAATACTTAGCAGCAATTAACAACCTCCCAGAAAATCAAGGAAAAAGTTATTATTACAATGGCTATTATCGATTAGAAATGACTCCTATTGGATTTGAACACGCTAGAGATCATCATGTTGTCTTTTTGGGGGTGAGTCTCTACGCTATCCTCAAAGAAATTCCTTTTCAAGGACTCCCCACTTGTTCTTATCGTAAAAAAGGAATTAGAGAAGTGCAGCCAGATATATCTTACTATCTAGGAGAGAAAGCGAATCTGATACCAAATGGGACTTCGATTATTGATTTAAATCAGTATCCCCCACCAGATTTAGTCATTGAAATCTCAAAATCTACCCTTAATGATGACTTAGGTAATAAACGCTTACTCTACGAAGAATTAGGGGTTAGTGAATATTGGAGTGTTAAGGTAGAGTATCCCCAAATATTTGCTTTTGAAATAATCGATCGAGGGAGCAAAAGAATTGATATATCAAAGGTTTTACCTAATTTAAGACTTGCGGTTTTAGAGTCAGCTTTACAACAGGCACGCAGCAAGGATCAAAGTCAGGTGGGACGTTGGTTAATCAGTCAATTTCAAGGTTAACCCCATAAAATCGAGGCGAAGATTATGCAACAGCTAGAAACTACTATCTCGACAGATTTATGGATTAAAGGTAGTTGGGAAGAATACTTAGAAGCAATTAACAACTTCCCAGAAAATCAAGGAAAAAGTTATTATTACAATGGCTATTATCGATTAGAAATGACTCCTATTGGTAACGATCATGCCAGCGATCATGCTATTTTAATCTTCGCTGTTAGTCTCTATGCCACCCTAAAAAATCTGGCCTTTAGTGCCAAAGATAATTGCAGTTTTCGCAAGTCTGGTTATCGAGAAGTTCAACCAGATATATCTTATTATTTTGCAGAGAAAGCTAATCTGATTCCCTACGGTACTTCGCTGATTGATTTAAATCAGTATCCCCCACCAGATTTAGTCATTGAAATCTCAAAATCTACCCTCAATGATGACTTAGGTAATAAACGCTTACTCTACGAAGAATTAGGAGTTAGTGAATATTGGAGTGTTAACGTCGATTATCCCCAAATATTCGCTTTTGAAATAATCGATCGAGGTAGCAAAAGAATTGACATATCAAAGGTTTTACCTAATTTAAAACTTGCGGTTTTAGAGTCAGCTTTACAACAGGCACGCAGCAAGGATCAAAGTCAGGTGGGACGTTGGTTAATCAGTCAATTTCAAGGTTAAATCTTACTGTTTTTTGGCAGCCGCTTTCTCCAATAAAGACTCGGCAAAAGCGAGAGCATCCGCTGCCGAATTTCCTCCCGTTAATTGTGCCAATTCTTCCCTTCTCGTCTGACGGTTATCGAGAGAAGTAACCCGGACAACCGTGCGAATTTCCGAGAGATTAGTGGAATTATCTTCGGCAATCATTTGTTTATAAACTCGGAAATGGTGATCAGCTAAAGCAGCCACTAAGGGTTGATGAGTAACGCACAAAACCTGATATTGCTTACCTAATTGATCTAATTTATCGGCAATTGCTTGGGCAACTTTTCCCGATACTCCCGCATCGATTTCGTCAAAAATTAGGGTTGCCGCTGCCGATTGGGATTGGGAAAAACAGGACTTTAACGCTAGGAGAAAACGACTCATTTCTCCTCCGGAAGCGGTACTGGATAAAGGTTGGATTTTTTCCCCCGGATTGGGACTAAAATAAAATACCACTTGATCGACTCCCAGACTGCTAGGATTACCCGGAGCAATCCGACAGACAAAAATCACCTTTTCCATGGCTAAAGGTTTTAATTCCTGTACCAATTGTTTTTCTAGTTGACTAGCGGTTTCTTGTCGCAAAAAGGTCAACTGGGTGCTAGTTTCTCGATAGATTTTTTCCTGTTGCTGACAAATTTTTTCTAATTCTTCAATGGATTGTCCTTCTCCCGTCAACTCCGCTAATTCCTGCTGTAATTTCTGATAATAATCGATCGCTTCGGCTAAACTTGGTCCATACTTGCGACAAATGCGCTTAAGTTGGACAATTCTCTCTTCTATCTCGTTCAATCTCTCGGGATCTGCCTCTAGACTATCCCCATAAACGTTGATTTCCTGTCCCGCTTCCACCACCTGATTTAATGCCGATCGCACCATCTCTAAAATTGGCTCTAAACTCGTATCATAAACCATCATATTTGTCAAGATATTTTCAGCTTTTCCTAACAAATCAGCGACAGCGGGTTGATCGCGATCGTTTTGGTAGAGTAGTTGATAGACTTGATAGCTGGAATTTTGCAAATCGACACCGTGGGAGAGTCGGTTTCTTTCCTGTTCCAACTGTTCCAACTCGTTAGCGTCAGTTAAATTAGCTGATTCTAGTTCTTTTAGTTGATATTCTAGTAAATCTAATCTCTGTAGGCGATTTTGTTCCGATTGCAACCTATTATTTAAAATATTCTTGCTTTCTTGCCAGTTAAGGTAGGCTGTGGCTACTTTTTCCCGCTGCTGCTGCAGCGATTCACCCCCGTAGAGATCTAATAATTCCCTCTGTCGATTAGCGTCCATTAACTGAACTGTTTGACCTTGAGCGGTGATTTCTACCAAAAAATCTCTTATTTGCGCCATTTGTTGGCGATTAGCGACGACTCCGTTAATCCGAGAACGAGAACGCAAGGAATTATTAGTAATCACTAATTCCCGGCTGATGGTCAGACTATTATCCTCTAATAGGTCAATTTCCTGACTTTCTAGCCAAGCAATTAATTCTGGAGTCAGAGAAAAAGTCGCTTCTAGGGTTGATTGTTGGCTTCCCTGACGGATGACGCGATGATTGACTTTACCACCGAGAACAATATCGATCGCATCTAATATAATCGATTTTCCTGCCCCCGTCTCACCGGTCAGTACATTTAATCCGTTCCCGAAAGTTAATTCTAAGCGATCGATGAGGGTAAAATTTTCAATTTGTAGGCAGGATAACATATATCAGTAATCAGTAATCAGTTGCTAAGTAAGTAGGCGTTAAAAATTATCAGATGCCCCCCTTATTAAGGGGGGATTAAGGGGGGATCGAACCTGATCAAGGGGGGCAGGGGGGATCGAACCTAAAATCCATTTTTAATTTAATTATAACCAGCTACTTATTCTTATTATCTTTCAGCATCCCCTAATTTTCCCCGAAACGGTAGCCTTTCCCATAGACAGTATTAATTAGAGGTGTTTCTCCGTCCGCTTCGATTTTACGACGCAGCAAGCGCATCAGGGCAGGAACCACATTACTATTAGGTTGCTCTCCTTCTGACCAGAGATGCTGATAAATTTGTTCATGGGTGAGAAGTTGCCCTGGATGGGTCATAAATAAAGTTAACAATTGTATTTCTTTTGCTGATAAACTAATCGTGCGACCGTGACGATAGGCCACTTGATTTTCGCTATCGAGTTCTAAATCAGCAGATTTTAATTTACTGCTATTACTAGCTTCAAAATTGGGAGAACGACGCAATAAAGCGCGGACTCTCGCTAATAATTCTCGCAGTTGAAAGGGTTTGACTAAATAATCATCAGCGCCGGCATCTAATCCCGCCACTCGATCGTCTATGGTATCCTTAGCGGTTAGAAATAAAACGGGAGTGGTGTCCCCCTGATTGCGTAAATATTGACAGATTTGTAATCCGGATTGCTGGGGTAACATCCAATCGAGAATTAAGAGGTCATAATTATTCTCTTGTGCCAATTCTAACCCCGTCCGACCATTATCAGCAATATCAACTTCATAGCCTTCTTGATCAAGAATTTGTTCTAAGGGTTCGGTTAATTCTTTTTCATCATCCACCAAAAGTATTCGCATACAAGTAACATTGTCAGTTATCATTTATCAAATGTGAGTTTTCAGTTCAATCGACCGAATCTAAAACCTAATTAGTTAGGCTAAAAGCTTTGATGTACACCTTCTTTTTAGGTAGGAGAATTGCCAGATTCTTTCTTTTCCCTGTTGCCGTCAGAAGCTGTTTACTGATTACTGTTTACTGATCACTGAAAAACCATTTCTCCTAATTATCTATCTTTGGGTAATAAATTACGCCATTCGAGAGGAATATAACTTTCAATAAATCTAGCCAGGGTTGGGTAATGACGCTGATACAAAACTCCCATATAGATAATACCAAGTCCTAGGACGGTTAGGGCAAAGGGAAAGAAAATTGAATCGGCAAAGAGACGATAGGAGAGATAGGAAAGATAGGCAAATACTCCGATACCTCCAAAAACCACAAATAATCTTCTTTTTAGCAGGACGGATAATAACATCAATCCCAAGTTAATTAAACAGTACAAAAATCGTTGCGCTTCATTATCATCGATGAGGAGAGATAGACTAAACCAAAACATAATCAATCCGAATAGGTATAGCCAAAAAGCAAAATCTCCCCGACTACGACGCTGACGCACATCAATTAAATAGGCAGTTATTAAACAGGCAATTCCCAACCAAAAGGATACCCACAGTCGCAGTCTCCATGTATATTCGTTCTCTCCAAATAGTAAAGGGGTTAAGTCCATTGACATATACCACAGACTAAAAGCGATCGGTGCAGTTAAAAAAGGAAATTTAACAAATCTCAAGGTTATTAATCCTGCGATAATCGTGCCTAATTCCATTAAAAACCAACTGCCTTTAATCCATGTATGGAAATCTCGATAGATGCCCGGATCGACCGCTTGCCAGTATCCTGTCCAGCGTTGTAAACCGTAGATTGCTAAGGGAGTCATGGCTACTGCCATGGTAAATAAAAGGCCTCCGGGTATTTTGAGATTTTGCTGAAAATAGAGATTTTTCCCCGTAAAAATGAAACAAATTGCATAAAATAGGGCGATAAAAAATAGGCCTGCACCGCCGAAACTCTCCCAAGCTTCGTTCATAAACCACCCCAGGGCGGAGATAACAATTAATGCCCCAAAATAATAGGCCACATTAGCAAAATTAAAGCGAGGGCGATTAACTTCATCTTCTTCGGGATAACGGGATAAAAAAGCTGTCCATAAATTTTCAGCTTGACTGGCAGTAATTAGGTTTTGTTGTACCGCCCAATCAAAATCTTCTCTTTCTAGTCTCATAATATTCTATAGTCGTTATCCTAATGATACTAAATCCTGTTTAAAAGGTATGGGAGAGTGGAGAGTGGGAAGTGGAGAGAAGGGATAACAATAAGTAAAAATTATGATTTGAGAATAAAAAATTAAAAGATTTAAATGCTTTAGCTAATTAGTTAAATGTAACAAGTGAGTTACAAGATTTTGATTTTCCCAGAATTTGCCAAAATTTGGCTGAAAATCGGGGTTGCCTATATTTCTTAATCTGGTATGATCGTGGTATGCTGTGGGCTTAGTCTAACCTTTAAGCCTCAAATCAACGCAAAACCGCGACAATCAGAGGACTGGATTGATACCATTCCCCAAAAAAAGCCCCTAATGGTGACATTTCTTTATGTGACAATTTTTGAAGTTTTGTAAAGGCTATTGACTTAAAGCCATGATTGTGCATACTAAAAAGTTGGTACATTAATACTCACAAAAGGCGACCTAGTGTTAGTCCAAAAGAAAACTTAGCCCTGAAATTCTGTCAAAACCCCATAGATGGCCCAGATAGCCATGGCGCGTAAATAATGACAGGCGCGAAAAGTTCCCACCGACGTTATTGCTTCCGGGGTGCGAAATTGTAGGCCATTTTCATAAATTTGTTGCACCACTGCCTCCGTAATTTGCCATCCTTGCTTTTCCATTCCCATTTGCAGGAAAAAAGCCACCAACCCAAAATTAATTCCTACCCAAACTTCTAAGGGATGAGTTGCTTCGGGATTTTCGGGAGTACCATCGGGTTTTAACCCATTTGCCGCCCCAAATTTTCCCCCATGAAACTTGAGAAAACAAGCCTGATAAATCTTACTTAAAGCTGATTGCGTGTATTGATTTTCTACCACATCTGGTAAAGCCAATAAACGGGCATAAAATTGACCGCATAATTGGTCAGTCATCACCACATCGGAACCACTGCCACTATCTAAATTATAATATTCTCCATTCCAGAGAGTATCATGATAAATAGCGCGAGATTGCTGTAACCAACTGGCAAAAATTGCCGTATCTTCTCCAAGAATTGCCCCAATTTTAAGCGCCGCTTCTAGAGCTGCTATCCACAAACCACCACAATAGGCACTAATTCCCTGTAAACGCCAATCATCAAAGGTTTGGTCTGGTGCGCCGGAATTTTCGGGGATGCCATCGTTATCAAGGTCAAAGGTTTTTAAATATTGCAAAGTCAGGACAATTGACGGCCAACATTCCCGCAGAAAATCCTCATCTTTAGCCCCCGTTAATAAATAATCCCGATAGACTAATAAAACAAAATCACTGCCTAAATCTTTCCAAAGATTACAATCTTGATAACTGGTGTAATTACTCTTTTGCCAAGGGTGTTCATTGGGCGCACCTAAATCGTGGGGAGTGGCATTTTTAGCCTTACGAATGGCACTAGCTTGGTTATAACCGATAATCCGAGGAGTATCGTCGTGGGTGGGAATTGCCCTGGCAAAAGCTTCCATGACGGACTTTTCTAAGCGCGGCCATAACATCAGTAACCCAAAGGAACCATAGAGACGCACATCAAGACTTTCATACCAACGATAATCAATACATTCTAAGACCCCAAATTGACCGATAGGATCCTGTTCCGTGGCTGCCGTCCAGAGAGTGCCGCCGTCAGTTAGGAGGTATAATTCGTTAAATAAAGCCATTTTAAACCAATCGGCCAGATCGCTGCGTTCTAGGATCGGTTTTTGCCAGTTAATAATATTTTCTCGCCATGTATCGCCGTGTTTTAATGCTGTGCGTACCATCGCCCAAGCATTTTGACCATTGCGCCCGAAAAAGTCCGTATAACGACGATAATAGTTAATTCCTTGGGCAAATTCCGTTACAGGTAAATCCCAAGCTAAAATAAAAGGAATTTTGCGAGTTTTCCCCGGACGAATGGTAAAACGAATCGCCATGGCCGTGGCCGTTTGTTCCCCTTTTTGGGCGGGGGTTTCGTCCTCAATATCCGGTAAAGAGCCATTCATGGCGAAATAGTCCCAAACCTCGCCCCCATCGCCGGCAGGGTTCCATTTACCCAGATAGAATACCTCTAGACTCGGATTAGTAATACTGGCAATCGCCATCTGTCCATCCCCTTCCCCGGGGTTTTCGTAATCCCGACGCATTAGACAGCCAACGCGGAAATTATCAACAATCCATTGATTATAATTACCCTCACTTTCCCCCCATTTTGATTGATATTCATAGACGGGACTACCATCATCTCTCACCTTAACCACTGGGGATTTAATCGCATTAGTAAACCAACCGATTGTATTTTGCCAAGTCAGCATAATACTAATAGTAATCGGTTTATCGGTGGGATTATGAGCCGTCCATTCAAATAGGGCCATAGGATAACTACTTTCTTGATAATTATGCGCCCAAACCGGTGAGAATTGTTCGCAAATTAATTGAGTCTGAAAAACATCTTTGTACTCGTACCAACTGCGGGGATAAAGGGCCCCATAGCTTCCCTTTTCGGCTGGATACCACGACCAGCGCGATAAAGTTCCATCCTTGGGGCTTTCCGTCGCCATAGCGTAGGCTTGGGCGCTTCCGTCTTCTGTTTGTTCAAAAATGCTAAATTGACAGGCCGCAAGGCGATTAAAACTGTGTTCACCACCGTCCAGATGCCAGAGATTAAAGTCACCTTTGGGGGAACGTCCGATGCACCCCCCTCCAAATCCTCCTAGGGGCATCCCATGCCAAGGACCATCATCTAAATTGCTGGCGTAGCGGACGCTGTAGGGTTTTTCCCAACCTTTGCCCAGAGGACGTTTCCAAGCGGCGGCGGGAATTTCTGGAAGGGAGACGAGATTAAGCATAGATGTTTTTAACTGGGGTGTAGGGTGTGTGTGGGGAAGTGGGGTGTGGGGTGTGGGTTGTGGGGTGTGGGGTGTGGGTTGTGGGTTGTGGGGTGTGGGGTGTGGGTTGTGGGGAGATGGGAGAATAAATAAAAATAATCTCCTGATTACTGATTACTGACTTCTGACTCCACCAAGAAACTTTTTCAGTAAACCCTAATTATTCGCTAAAGAGATAATTGCCGCGATCGCTAACTGGCCAATCTTGATTTTCTCCCCCGATAATTAAACGTTTAATATCGACAAAATCCCTACTTAATTGGGTCAAGGCATTGATTAAAATATCTAAAGCAATAGGATCGCTAGTACCAAGATCAAACCAACAACGTCCCCAAGTACCTAGGTATTCAAAATCGGTCATATTGTGCATCGGTGACATAAAGGCATTTTCGGCCCTATCTGGATCGTATTCCATATAACTAATATCGACTCCCACCTCCTGTACCTGTAGGTTTTCGGCATTAAAAGCCCCTAATTTACCCAAATAAAACCAAGAGGCAAAAACTTCTTCTACATATTGCTGTTCCATATTCGAGGGAACTGTGGAAAATTCCAGCCAAAACCAGACATCAAAAGGATTAAATTCGCGAAATTGTACTTCCATGTTTTTTAGAGGAGACTCGGAGACGGGAGATAGGAGACAGGAGACAGGAGATGGGGAAGTGGGAATTATCAATTATGAATTGGGGAGAAGGGAGTATTTTCAGTGAACAGTGAACAGTAAACAGTAATCAGTGAAAAGACAGTAGGAAACTTTTATTTAATACTGATAACTGATTACTGATTACTATGCTGTACTTTCCAGAGAAAACTAGCGAAGAGATTGGTGACAATATGAGCGAGGATCGGGATTAATAAATTACCGGTGATGATGACGGTATAACCGAGGGCAAAACCGACAACAGTTGCCCAGATAACATAGGGCCATTGTTGGGAACCGCTAAAATGGAGGATACCAAAAATCAGACTAGAAACGGTTAAACCAAAGATATTTAAGCCCAAAGCCGGCAAAATCACCCCGCGAAATAATAATTCTTCACTTAACCCCGGCAGCAATCCAATCCAAATTAAATCGGGCCATGCTAAAGGTTTAATGACTAATTCTAAGTAAGCGTTAGCACTATGGCGATAAGTAGGCCAAAAACGATAGAGAAGTCCACTAATTCCACTAATCGCCCCCGCTAAGGCTAATCCGAACAGGAAATCCGGGAGAGTCCAGCGAATGGCGGGAATAGCGATCGCACCGAAATATTGCCAAACTTTGGCGACTACCAGCAAGATAATCGCCGTTACCGCCATAATGGTGAGGACTTGTGTGCGTGTCAGGGGATCAAATTCGGAATTAGGGGAATTAGTCACGGATTCTCGGATAAACAGCGTAAAGAGTTTAAATTAGGGCGAAGAGATGCGAGGCTAACCCCAGCCCGTTGACAAACGATCGCACCGATCGCCTCTGTATATGAGTGTACCCTAATTGCTTTCACCCCTAGAGATTCCGGGGCCACCTTCATTCTTGTACTATTTTCCTGCACGGCAATCAGTACAGTTTTTTCTTGACAAAAACTCAAAACTGTGCTAGAGCCGCAAGCACTGGCGGGAACGATCAGCGCGTCCACCTCCCGGCTCCAAATAGCATCGGGACTGGGCTGCTTGACCAATTGGGGGGCGCGACTTAAACCCACCAAAACGCAGGGTAAAAAAGTATAACCGATTTCTTCGGCTGCGGCCTTAGGGGAAAGTTGCGGATCGAGGGGCAGCGGACTTAAAGCGGGAGCGTGGGCCGCCGGTATTTGGAATTGTCGCACCACCAGATGGGAAATCACCGCTTCGGCCCCGGCAAGGGGATCCACCCCCTGACCATGGCGATAATTAGCCAGGGCAATACTATCGGTATCGTCGGGAAAACGGGCAACAATGGCGATCGCTTCCGCCCGTCCTTGCTTAATCAGTTTTTCTGCTCCCCGCAGCAAGCTGTCGGGATTGCCAATTGTTCCCCAACTGGCCCCGGAGGCTGCCTCTCGCAACTGCACATTTAAGGGGGCATCGGTGATGACGTAATCGGTGATATCTAAGCCTAGGGTAGCCCGGACAGCATCGGCAGCCTGAAGGTGTCTTTGCAAGAGGTCAAATTCAATGGCGCGATCGAATAGTAACCCGATGCGATTTTGATGGACGGGACTTAATCCCCAATCCCCCCGGGCAAAACGATCTAAAGCGTAACCCTCCACATAATAGGTGTTGTCCAGAGGCCAGTACAGTTGTGCGCCGTTGAGGACATTGGGATGGGTAATTAGGCGATCACAAACTTGGGCGATCGCTCTGGCCACGGGAATGCCATCCCCGGCATAACCGCCAATCGCTGCCCCGATGCCGGTGGGAATAATTAGTACGGCGGTATAGGGACGGGAATTCACGAGGCAGTAGTGACAATCGCTTCGACTTTTACCTGATTATTCTCGGGATCCACTTCTGTGATTGCCCAACGCAAGGGTTCACCGCGTTTGGCTAATTCTTTTTCGATTTCTTGCTGCAGTTGTTGCGGGGTTTCCTGTAGGTCGATTTCGGCACTAATAAAGTGAGTGGTCATGGGGATTGTCTGGGATAGTTATCCTCTCAGTTTATCAAGATTTTGCCCTCTTGCGCTGGCTTATACAATCCTTATACTAAATCTGGTTATTAAAGACTGATTATTTATTCCCCTTTTTGCATGAGTGCATGAGCAGAAAACGGGTTTCTCCGAGAAACCCGTTTTCTGTGCGTTACTCAACGGATTTAGTATTGTAGAACCCCCTTGAGCTATCCCGCACACTTTTCTCTTTTCGTCAAATTTTATGTTAGGAAAGATGTGACTAATAGAGGGACTGCATTTAGTTTTTTTGTACTAACTAACTCGGCAATTTTCCAGCCATTGTTCTAAATCTTGTGGTGACTGAAAATCTAACAAAGCTTCTCCCAAGTTTTCTAACTGTTCTAGGTCAAGACTGCGGATATTGGGCAATAATTCGGGAGAAATGTCCCCTACACGCCGATTTAATTGACGTAAAACGAGGTTAGCTTCTCCCTCTTGTCGTCCCTCTTGTCGTCCCTCTTGTCGTCCCTCTTGTAAACCTTCCGACCAGATTTCTTGATAGATAACTGATTCTTTCATGATGTCTTTCCTCAATAATCGTTGGATGATGTCTTTCTCTAATACTAACCCAGCTAGAATTGCGGTAGATGCAGCCAGATTACTTTGTTCTCGACTATCGCTGATTTGCTCGATTTCTTGGGCAATTTGCCGCAGTAAGTTTTC
>SFAQ01000044.1:0-54608 GCA_007096525.1 Microcystis wesenbergii Mw_QC_B_20070930_S4
TCTCGATCATGAAAAGTTCCACAGAAAAGACATTCCCACTCACGGATATTTAACGCCTTTTTCCCGCCGATATTCCCGCAACAGGAACATCGCTGAGACGTTGGTTCCCATCGGGAAATTATCCGAAAATTACGCCCATATTTATCGGACTTTGCTGATAGCATATCTCGAAAAGAACGCCAGCCTAAGTCTGATATAGCACGGGATAGCTTACGATTTTTAACCATTCCTGATGTGTTTAAATCCTCTAAAACTATCGTTTGATTTTCACGAACAATTCTAGTGGACAGTTTATGTAAGAAATCAGTGCGAGTGTCCTTAATCTTTGCGTGGATTTTAGCTACTCGTTTTCTGGCTTTTTCCCGTCGTTTACTTCCTTTCTGTTTTCTAGAAAGGTTTCTTTGTGCTTTTTTAAGCCGTTTTAATCGTTTCTTTAACGGTTTTGGTGCTTCTATCTTTTCCCCTGTGTCTAATGTGGCAAAAGTAGCAATCCCTAAATCGATTCCTACAGCTTGCTCGTTATCTGACAAAGTTTCGGGTTGAATCTCAACAACAAAACTAAGAAAATATCGCTCGGCTGCGTCTTTAATCACGGTGACGCTAGAAGGTTTAGAGGGTAATGGACGACTCCAAACGACTTTTAAATCACCAATTTTTGCTAAAGTAACGTGGTGTTGATTGACGGTAAAGCCATTATCGGTAAATCTTGCTGATTGTTTAGATTTACGTTTTTTAAATTTAGGAGGTTTGACTTTCTTTCCTTTTCTTTCTCCCTTACAAGATGCAAAAAAGTTAGAGTAGGCTGTCTCTAAATCTCTTAAAGACTGTTGTAAAGGAATAGAAGAAACCTCGGTCAGCCAAACTTTTTCTTTTGTTTTTTTAATCTGAGTTAGTCTTTTGGACAACTCGGTATATTTTGGCTTTTTTTCTCCTTGTTGATAGAGTTCTTGGCAGTAAGCTAAGGTATCGTTCCAGACAACACGCACACACCCGAACAATTGAGACAAAAGCCTCTTTTGTTGGTTAGTTGGGTAAAGGCGGTATTGATACCTTGCTTTCATTGGGTTAAAATATGTGTGTCTGCATTCTATTTTAACTAGGTCTGATAATTATGTCAAGCCATCTACGAAAAGAAAGACACTCTATAATCAGTGATCAGTAAACAGTAAACAGTAAACAGTAAACATTAAACATTAAACATTAAACATTAAAAAGACAGTAGGAAACTTCTATTTAATACTGCACACTTAAAAACTCACATCTGATAACTGATGACTTACCCACTGATAACTGATAACTGATAACTGATAACTAATTGAATACCCACCGAAACTTTCTATTTCTGTAATGGTTAATTCTTTAAAAGGGGTTTCTAGTCGTAGGTATGGACAAGCTGGCTATCCTAAACCCTATGGGAAAGATGCTCTTTGGTCTCCTAGTTATTTTGCAAATTTTCGATAACTGGCGCGGCTCGATTTCTCAGAATGCCCGACCACTGCGATAATTTTACTATTGCTGAAGATGGTTTTGAGCGCACCATCGTCTCCTTTAATATTCGGCATTGTCCCACCTATCTTAGAACAGAGTTTCGCTTTCCATAAAGATGAAGTTTAACCTAATTTGGTATCGACTTTTGACTCCAGCTTTAGCCACTCTGGAGAACTGGCAGCAATGTTTAACTTTTTTACCGGAAAAACAGTTATTACAAATCGAAATCAATCCCTCGGTATCTGTAGGAAAATTTACCCGATGGTTGCCCCTAAATCCTCTGACTTTAGTTACCTTAAAACCTGATGAATTATCTTAGTATTATCATTCCTACTCTTAATGAGGAGTTAAGAATTGCAGCAACGTTAAAACAGATAGGTGCAGGAGTAGAAATTATTGTTGTCGATGGGGGAAGTACAGATAAAACTAGAGAAATAGCCGAACAATTGGGAGCTAAAGTAATTATTTCACCCAGAAAAGGTCGTGCATTTCAGATGAATTTAGGAGCAAAAATAGCGAAAGGAGATATTTTGTTATTTCTGCACGGAGATACTTTACTTCCCCATGAATTTCAAAAACAAATTATCAATACTTTATCCCAATCTGGGATAGTAGCGGGGGCTTTTAAATTAAAAATTGATGGAGAGGAAAAAACCCTGCGTTTAGTAGAAAAATTAGTTAATTGGCGTTCTCGCTGGCTTTCTCTTCCCTACGGAGATCAAGGAATATTTTTAAAAGCCTCAATATTAGCCGATTTGGGCGGTTTTCCTGAGTTACCAATTATGGAAGATTTTGAATTAATACAAAGATTGAAAAAAAGGGGTAAAATAGCCCTAGTTTCTGCAGCGGTGATTACCTCGGCAAGACGTTGGCAAAAATTAGGAGTTGGCAAAACCACCTTAGTTAATCAATTAGTTATTATTGGTTATTATCTAAAAATTCCGCCCCGCTTGTTGAAAAAATTTTATCGTTTATGGTAATAAAATAAAGGCTTGCTGAAAAAGTATTTTAGGTCATTGTGCAATGTAGGGGCGCAGGCGTTAAGCCCATAATCTGACATTGTGAACATTTTTCAGCCAATATCCAAGAGAGGCAAAGACAATTATACAATCGAAGAAACCCTACCAAAGAAGAGGTTTCCATAGACCAAACATTAACAAAAGTAATCAAAAATGTGGGGTGGGTAAGCATTACTTATTGGTAGCGGGCAATACCAGTCTTTTGAAAAATACAACAGTAATATAATGGGAGAAAACTTACCAAAGAGGGTATTACAAATGACTCAATTATCAGCAAAACTAATCAAAAATGCGGGGGGGGGGGTAAGCATTACTTATTAGTGGCGGGGGCAACTCTAGCCATCCTAGCTCCTTTCCAAGCCGCCCAAGCTGGTGTTATCTTTAGCCAAGCTGCTGACTTCCCCTCTGGCAGCGTCTTCGCATCCCAGAATGATACTAATTCTTTAGGTAATTTTGCCACTGTTTACGACAACTTTAGTTTCTCCAGTGACAATTTAGTTGATGGTGTTGACTGGGTGGGGGGTTATTTTAGTGGCGCTCCTGCAGCCATCTCCTCCTTTGCCCTCTCTATTTTCGGTAATAACGCTGGTCAGCCCGGTTCTTTGCTTTTCTCGGAAACGATAACGGGGAATGCGGGGGAAACTTTTATCGGCACAGACAACAATGGCAGTCCCACCTATAGTTATAGTGCGAATTTGACCAATACTTTCCTCGCCCAAGCGGGTGCAACCTATTGGCTGGCTATTGTTCCTACGATTGGTTTTCCGCCCCAGTGGGGATGGTACATCAGCAGTCAGGGCGATGGTGTTTCTTATCAAGACTTTTTTGGGAACCGCAGTCAACTTGCGACAGATTTTGCCTTTAGTCTGACTGGCGAACGGGTTCCCGAACCTTCAGCAATTTTAGGATTATTAAGTCTAGGACTTTTGGGCATCGGTTCTCAATTCAAACAAAAACGATAAATTGACAAAGTATGGGGATGGGATTTTTTCCATCCCTACTTGCGGAAAAATGCGGTCTAGAAACCTTCCAAATTTAACTCTTAATTTTAGTAAACAAATTTTTTTAAATCCCCCTGCAATTACCAAAAAAATTTTACATCTTATATAGCAAAGACCAAGGTGCTTAGGACAATCCATCGCTGAAACCCTCTTCAGATAAGAGTTTGAAAATTGAAAGCGTCCTAAATAACCCATTATTTGCTATAGCAGACAGGTAAAAATAAAAAACTTTTCTCTGCCAAGGCACCGATCGATAGGATAATTGATCATCGGAACATCTGCTCTGAGAATATGCCTCTTGATCGCCGTCAATTTCTTTATCTTTTAGGTGCTACCCTTGGCACAGCAACTCTAGGAAATTTTAACCGTCCCGCTTTTGCTGCCAATAGCCCCTATACTCTGCTTCCTCTCCCCTATGCTTATGATGCCCTAGAACCTTATATTGATAAGGAAACGATGCAATTTCATCACGATAAACACCATGCAGCCTACGTTAATAATCTCAATCTGGCAGTGGCAAAATATCCAGAATTGCAGCAAAAAACAGTAGTAGAATTAATTAAAAATCTTGATTCTTTACCCGCCGATATTCGTACCACTATCCGCAATAATGGCGGCGGCGATCTTAATCATACGATGTTCTGGCAGATTATGTCCCCCGATGGCGGTGGCGAACCAAAAGGAGAAATAGGAGCGGCAATAATCGCTAAATTTGGCAGTTTCGAGGAATTTAAAAACGCTTTCAACCAAGCAGGTACTAAACTTTTTGGTAGTGGTTGGACATGGTTGGTTTTAAATCAGTCAGGACAACTGGAAATTATCAGCACTGCTAACCAAGATAGCCCCCTAATGATGGGATTACAGCCAATTATGGGCAATGATGTCTGGGAACACGCCTATTACTTAAAATATCGTAATCAACGGGCTGAGTATTTAAAACAGTGGTGGAATGTGGTTAACTGGGAGGAGGTAAATCGCCGCTATCTTCAGGCAAAAGCTTAACCATGACAACTTTTACGGTAACAGTTCCCGCTACCACTGCTAATATTGGGCCCGGCTTCGATTGTCTCGGAGCGGCCTTAACTTTATATAATCAGTTTACTTTTACCCTGCTGCCAGCAACGACAGCTAACCCTGTCAGCATTATTGTCAAGGGAACTGAATCAGCTAAAGTTAGCCAAGGTGCTGATAATTTAATCTACACTTCTTTTTTGCAAGTTTATCAAAAAATAGGACAGAATCCGCCCCCCATAGCCATCGAGATCGGTTTAGGGGTTCCTCTGGCTAGAGGTTTAGGTAGTTCTGCTACTGCTATTGTCGGCGGGTTAGTGGCTGCCAATCAATGTGCGGGAAATCCTTTATCTATGGGGGAAATCGAGGCATTAGCGATCGCATTGGAGGGCCATCCAGATAATGTGGTGCCGGCTTTGCGGGGCAACTGTCAGCTATCGGCAGGTGATAGCACAAATTGGGCTATTTGTCAAGTATTTTGGCAAAAAAATCTCATTCCCGTCTTGGCGATTCCCGATTTTGAACTGGCTACGGAAAAAGCTAGGGCGGTTTTGCCCGAAAAAATTAGCCGTCAGGAGGCTATTTTCAATATTTCCCGCTTGGGTTTATTATTGCGGGGATTGGAGACGGGTAACGGCGATTGGCTGAGAATTGCCCTAGAGGATAAACTGCATCAACCCTATCGCCAATCTTTAATACCGGGTTACGAAAAGGTCAAAAAAGCCGCCATTAACGCGGGTGCTTACGGGATGGTAATTAGTGGCGCAGGTCCGAGCCTATTAGCTTTAACTAACCCTGAAAATGCCCAAAAAACGGCCACAGAGATGACAAATGCTTGGCAGCAAGTGGGGATTAACTCTAGTGCCAAAATTTTGGCTTTAGACACCCTAGGGGCGCGGGTAAACTGTTAAGATTCCCTGGCAGATTGGTTGGGGTGTGGGGTGTGGGGAAGTGGGGTGTGGGGAAGTGGGGTGTGGGGAAGTGGGGTGTGGGGAAGTGGGGTGTGGGGTGTAGGGTGTGGGGTGTGGGGAAGTGGGGATAATAAAAGCTGCCTCCTGACTCCTGTCTCGGAGTCTCCTGTCTCGGAGTCTCCTGTCTCCTGACTCCTGACTCCTGACTGCCAAAAGGGTTAGGATAAAAATAAATATAAATAATTGTTAAGAAAATGACGCGAATTACCGTTATTGGTGCAGGGATTGGCGGACTAACGGCGGCGGCATTATTGGCACGTCGAGGTTATCAAGTCACAGTATATGATCAGGCGCTTGTACCTGGGGGTTGTGCCTCGACTTTTTCCCGTCGGGGTTTTACTTTTGACGTGGGGGCAACTCAAGTGGCAGGATTAGAAGTAGGGGGCATTCATCAGCGCATTTTTGCCGAATTAGGGATAGATTTACCCGATTCTGTCCCCTGCGATCCCGCTTGTGCCGTTTTTCTGCCGGGGGAAACCAATCCGATTAATGTCTGGCGCGATCGGCAAAAGTGGCAAGAGGAAAGACAAAAACAATTTCCGGGCAGCGAACCTTTTTGGCAATTATTACAAAAACTCTTTCAAGCTAGTTGGCGTTTTCAAAGTCGCGATCCAGTTTTACCCCCGCGCAACTGGTGGGATTTAGGGCAATTAATCGCCGCTTTGCGTTTAGATACTGCTATTACCTTTCCCTTTACTTTGATGACTGTGGGCGATGCTCTGCGATTATACGGCTTAGAGAGGGATAAACGCCTAAAAACCTTCCTTGATCTCCAGTTAAAGCTTTATTCCCAAGTTACTGCCGATGAAACCGCTTTACTTTATGCCGCCACCGCTTTAGCAGTTTCTCAGTCTCCCCAAGGTTTATCCCACCTTCAGGGTAGTATGCAAGTATTAAGCGATCGCCTAGTAACAGCTTTGGAAAAATACGGCGGTAAATTGCAAATGCGCCACACAGTCGAAAAAATACTGACAGAAAAGGGAAAAGCCACGGGAATTATCGTCAGAAATCAAAAAAATGGTCAAATATATCCAGAAATGGCCGATGAGATTGTGGCTAATATCCCGATCCAAAATTTACCACAATTAATCGATCGCGAAGCCATTCCCAGTCTTTATCACCGGAGAATCGAAAAACTTCCCCCCGCATCCGGTGCTTTTGTGGCCTACTTAGGAGTCGATCGCGCTGCTATTCCCCCCGATTGTCCCCCCCATTTGCAATTCCTCTACAATTACGATGGCATAATCGGCGAAAATAACTCTTTGTTTGTTTCCGTGAGTAAAGAAGGGGATGGCCGCGCCCCAGAGGGAAAAGCGACGATTATTGCTTCTTCCTTCACCGATACCAGTCTTTGGTGGCGAAAAGGAGAAGATAATTATCAGCAATTAAAAGCAGCATACACCCAAGAGGCGATCGAGCGTCTCGGTAATTATTTCCATCTTAGTCCTGAGCACATCGTTCATATCGAATCAGCTACACCTCGCACTTTTGAACGGTTTACGGGGCGAAATCAGGGCATTGTCGGCGGTATTGGTCAAAGATTGTCCACTTTTGGCCCTTTTGGAGTAGCGACGCGCACTCCCATCCCCCATCTTTGGTTAGTGGGAGATTCCACCCATCCGGGAGAAGGCACTGCCGGAGTCAGCTATTCGGCACTAACGGTAGTTAGACAGATTGAGAATCAATTATTAGCTTCTAGTTAAGTGGGTGGGTGGAATTAAATCCGACATTCCGCACATCTTCATATACCTTTATATATTTTTACATTCCCCACGATGTTTTGACGAAAAAGCTTCATTGTAGAAACTACTATTGAGAACATTTTCAATAATTGATTTTTTCTGAGAAAACAAATTACAATTCTTCACCTTGATGAAAATCCATCATTCTAGCTATAATCCTTACTGGCAATGGGTTGTCAGCAATATGTTAGTAAAAATTATCAATTGAATGTTAAGAAGTGCGGAAAGTGGGTTGTAATTATTCTGTACAAAGATGAGAGGATTTTTCGTACCTGCTCTGATACTCTGGTTTTTATTCACCTTTAATGAGAGGAAATAACCTAGTGAAGCTCAATGCCCTTAATTCTTTAGCTTTCGCCACAGGGACAGTAACTCTACTGTTAAGTAGCGTGTCTTCTGTTAGTGCTTATACCATTTATACAAATCGGACTGCCTGGGAAGCGGCACTCGCCACTAACCCCTCGTACAAGATTACCACTGATACCTTTAGCAATCCCATTTCTTCGGCACAGTCAATTACCCTAGATTCAGGGATTGTTTCCACTAATTCCGCTCCTCCCACACTGCCTAATCCTCCGTTTAATAACAACAGTGTCAGCATCGTCAATTCTGGTGTTTACGATAATGCTTCCGGTACACTTACGGGTGCTTCTGATACCATAACCTGGCAGTTTCCTGCTACCGTGTTGGCTTTTGGTGCTGACTTTTCCCGCATTGATGAGTTAACTCTTACTGGCAATTTCGATGGCACAGGAGACCAAACTATTTCTATCAATCCTACAATTGGTGGAGAGAATGGGTTTCTCGGTATTATCGGGACAGCAGAATTTAGTTCTGTTATCTTTGCCAATAATACAACAGCTGTCGATAGTTTTAGTATTGACAATGCTTCCTTTGCCACCAAAGTTCCTGAACCCAATGCGGTTGTTGCTTTCGCCATACTTGGGGGCAGTCTGTTGTTAATTAAGAAAGCCAAGGGCAGCTGACCGGCTGACAAGCAGATTGAAAGTGAGAAGTGATCAGTAATCAGTAATCAGTAATCAGTGAAAAGACAGTAGGCAAGTGCTATTTAATACTACTCACTTAAAACTCAAATCTGCTAACTGATCACTGATCAATTCTAACTGTAAACAGTAGAAAAGACAGCAGGAAACTTGCTATTTAATACTGCTCACTTAAAACTCAAATCTGATAACTGATAACTGATAACTGTTATAAAGCGCCGGCTGCCGTGCGATCGAGTATTCCCGATCCTAGATGAGAGGTAATATTAATTGCTTGCAGGACGGGTTGAGAGTCAACTCCTTTGGGATAATCGATCACACTAACCGCACCATTTCCCTGTTTAATATTCCAGAAATTGGCAGGTTTTAAACCCAATAAATAACAAAGAATCACCTTATTAATAGCATCGTGAGCTACTACCATAATTGTCTTAGGTTGATCACTATTACTATAGGTTTTAACGATTTGCCGCCAACAAGCGATCGCTCGATCCCAAACTTCCTGTAAATTCTCCCCTTCCGGCATTTGCACGGTTTCCGGGGCATTTTTCCAGTCTTCTAACATCCCGGGGAAACTCGCTTCAATTTCCTCCTCTAATTTGCCTTCCCAAAGTCCGTGACAGATTTCCGTCAGATCTCCTTGGGTATCCAAGGTGACATTGGGGTGATATTGCAGGATAATTTGGGCAGTTTCCTTGGGACGGGACAAAGGACTGGTGACAGCGTAATCGATCGCCGTTTCTCGCAGAAATTCGGCGGCTTTCTCAGCTTGAGCTTTGCCGTTATCATTGAGAGGAATATCGCGCACACCTTGAAAACGTTTATCCCGATTCCATTGGGTTTCTCCGTGACGGACCAGTAGCAGCCTAGAACCTTGGAAAGGAGGACGCGGTGGGGGTAAAGCTATCCCTAAGTGGGCCGTTTGATTGAGGGATTCCACCTGAACAGGATCACCAAAATCACCCGTAAAATTGAGAACATTAACGCAACAGTTAGATTGTTGTAGGGAATGGTATAAGGAAACCGGAATACCGATGGCACTGAGGATTAAACAGCGATTAATGCCGTTATGGGCAACAATGAGGATAGTTTCGCCCTCGTGTTGGGGAATAATTTCCCGCCAAAAATCCTGCGCTTGTTGATAGAGGGAGAGAACGGGATAATGTTCCTGACCATCGGGCAGTATCATCTTAAATTCGTGAGGTTTTTGATGCCAATCCCGATATTCTTGGGGATATTGAGCTTTTACCTCCTCTTTGACCATATTTTCCCAGATAGGCAGATCGATTTCCAGTAACTGCGGAGTGGGTTGAATGACGGGAGAGTGATTTAAACGAGACTGAATCACCTCAGCAGTAGATTTGGCTCTTTGGAGAGGACTACAGTAAAAAGCGGCGATATCGATTTGACTGAGGGCATTTCCTACTTTTTCCGCGTCCAGATGGCCTTTTTCCGTCAAAACCGAGCCATCACTGCGACCTTGTATTTTCTGCTCTGCGTTATAACTGCTTTGTCCATGACGAACAATAATCACACGAGTAGCCAAGCGGTTCAGTCTCCTTAACTAAAAGTCTCAATATCAGATTACAGGCGATCGGGATCGGAGTACAAATCAGTGATCAGTGATCAGTGTAGAATATTTGTACTAAAATCTCGCCTACAGTTTCAAGGCAGCACAGCATATCAAAACTTCCTGATATAACAATCTCTTTGGGATCAAGGGTTTGGCGGCATTATCAAGAAACCATGACAATGTACTTGGTCAAAATCGGAATCTTGCTGTTTAATAGGTATTTATAACAAGCGATTCCCTTGATCCCCATCGAGTGGATCTCTCGTTCACACAGCAATCGATGAGTAGTTAGAAGGATTACCCAGATCACTGCTTTTGCAAATGCCCAAAAACATTTGCCGTCGTAACTAATCGGAGAGCGTCAACTCATGGATCCAGAATACCCCCCCTTAGATGAGATGACCTTGCGGCAACTACGACGAGTTGCCAGTCAATACAGCATCTCTCGTTACAGTCGGATGCGGAAAACGCAGTTAATCGAGGCAATTACCCAAGCTATGGGAGTAAGCGGCAATTTTAAATCTATTATTAAAGAGGAAAAACCAGTGGAAGCAGCAAAATTTGAATTAGGTCAAGCTAACCCGATCGAAGATATCCTAGGTTCAGTGGATGATGGTTTAGGAGATCTGCCCGGTGGCTACGGTGAAAACCGCATTACCCTCCTACCTCGCGATCCTCAGTGGGCCTATGCTTACTGGGATATCCCCAACGAATCAAAAGAAGATCTCCGTCGTCAAGGGGGACAACAGTTAGCCCTGCGTCTTTATGATGTCACCGATATCGATCTCAATAGCCAAGGCGCCCATAGCGTCCAAGAATATCTCTGTGATGAATTGGCCCGGGAATGGTATTTACCGATTCCAGTCAGCGATCGAGATTATGTTATCGATATCGGTTATCGTTGTGCTGATGGTCGTTGGTTAGTTTTGGCCCGTTCTCCTTTAGTACGGATTCCTCCCGTCTATCCTTCCGACTGGATTGAAGATATTTTTGTCACCGTTAACTGGGAAGAAGAACTGGTGGGCAAAACTGTTTACGAACTCGTCCCCCCCAGCAAACGCTACGGCAGCAGCGCCGGAACCACGGGAACTAGCCCCATCTACGACCAAATTTTCGAGAGTGTCGGCGATATGGAGGCCCTACGGGTGGCCGGTTCCTTGTTTGGTTCCATGCAGCACGTCGCTGGTTCCGTACCGATGTCGGAAGTAATCAGTTCTTATGTATTCCCCTCCGGGGTTGGTATGTGGGCAGTTCCCACGGTATCGGGACTAACCGCTTCCGGTATCGGGATGACTGCTTCTGGTATCGGTATGGGTGCTTCGGAAACCCTACAACGTCCGCGCAAATTCTGGTTAGTTGCCGATGCCGAATTAATCGTCTATGGTGCCACCGAACCCGATGCCACGGTAACTATCGGTGGTCGTCCGATTAAACTCAATTCCGATGGCACTTTCCGCTATCAGATGTCCTTCCAAGACGGTTTAATCGATTATCCGATTATGGCCGTAGCCGCCGATGGGGAACAAAATCGTTCTATCCACATGAAATTTACCCGGGAAACCCCCTCTCGCAATACCAACACTAAAGATGAGGCGGTTCTAGAATGGTTATTCTAGATCGGGTTTTCTAACGTTACCAAAGCCAACCTAATTACTTCCCCCTAACTGAGATTTGGTTAGGGGGTTTTTTGGGGATTGTCAACGCTATCAACTTCTATTCCCAAATCTGACAGCTTAAATCGCCCGATTTTTGGGAAAGACGCAGATTTTCGCCGTAATCGACGGGAACATCAATAACAGTGGGAACCTCTTGCCGGAAAGCCTCCTCTAGTGTCGGGATCAAATCCTGAGTAGATTCCACCCGATAGCCTTTTAATCCCATACTTTCGGCAAATTTAACAAAATCGGGATTACCAAACTTAATAAAAGAAGATGTCCCAAAATAGTTTAACTGCTTCCATTCGATTAAACCGTAACCGCCATCATTAAAGATGAGAGTGACGAAGGGAGTTCCCACCCGCAAAGCTGTCTCCAATTCCTGACAATTCATCATAAAACCGCCGTCCCCCGTCACCGCTACAATGCGTTTATCGGGATGAACTAACTTAGCGGCGATCGCACCAGGGATAGCAATACCCATAGCGGCGAAACCGTTAGAAATAATGCAAGTATTGGGACAATCGCAGTGATACTGGCGCGCCATCCACATTTTATGAGCGCCCACGTCACAAATAGCGATATCTTCCGGTCCCATCACCTGACGCAGATCGTAGATCAATTTTTGTGGCTTGATCGGAAAACCCGTATCATTGGCATAGGTTTCGTAATCGGCCCGAATTTCCGTCTTTAATCCTGCGGTGACAGGAGTTGGTTTATTCTGGCGATCGGCCCGTTTGAGGATATCGATGAGAGAATCGGTGATATCACCCACCACTTCCACCACCGGGGCATAACTGCTGTCAATTTCCGCCGGAGTCATGCCGATGTGAATAATCGGTAATTTCCCGTCTGGATTCCATTTTTTCGGGGAATACTCGATTAAATCGTAACCAACAGCGATAATTAAATCACTGCGATCGAAGGCACAACTAATCAAATCCCGTTGCTGTAATCCTACCGCCCAAAGAGCCAGAGGATGGGTATAGGGAATCACCCCCTTACCCATAAAAGTGTTAGCCACAGGGATATTCAAGGCCGTGGCGAATTCCGTTAAAGCTTCACTAGCATTCGCGCGAATTGCCCCATTTCCCGCCAAAATCAAGGGATTTTTGGCTTTAGAAATCACTGCCGCCGCCATATTCAAAGTCCGATAGGAAGCGTAAACTTTTTCCTGACTATCGAGGGGCAAGGGATGACCATCGGCAGCCATAGCGGCGATATTTTCGGGCAGATCGATATGAACTGCCCCCGGTTTCTCACTTTGGGCGGTTTTAAAGGCTCTGCGTACCACTTCTGGGGTGATACCTGGCCGGACGATCTGTTTATTCCATTTCGTCACTGGGGCGAACATGGCCACCAAATCCAGGTATTGATGGGATTCAATGTGCATCCGATCGGTTCCCACCTGGCCAGTGATAGCCACCAAGGGCGCCCCATCGAGGTTAGCATCGGCTACCCCTGTCATTAGGTTAGTCGCCCCCGGTCCTAGGGTGGAGAGACAAACCCCCGCTTTTCCCGTCAAGCGTCCATAGACATCGGCCATAAAAGCCGCCCCCTGTTCGTGACGGGTGGTGATAAATTTGATCGAGGAGTTTTTTAGGGCTTCCAAAACATCGAGGTTTTCTTCCCCGGGTAGCCCAAAAATATACTCCACCCCTTCATTCTCTAGACATTTAACTAGAAGTTCGGCTGTGTTTAATTCCCCCATAATTCCCTCCTGTAGAGCTTACTTCATCAGTCAAGTCTCTAGAGATAGTTCATCCCGGCGGATTGAGGTTGTTGCGCTCAACTCGTCGGGATGATATCAGTAGACTATATGTACCAATGCAGCTGAATAAAATTTTGTTTAAGTCTATCCATATACTATTGTGACTTAGATCTTGACCTTTGGCAGATTATTTATTGGTGAGCTAGGAAGTTTTCGTTTTGGGGAGCCGGTCGTCAGGAGACTCCGAGACAGCTTTTATGTATTCTCCCCACACCCCACACCCTACACCCCACACCCCACACCCTGCCCCCAGTTTTAGGCCGTTAATTCTTCGGCGGCGTGAGCTAGTTGGGCGGCGACTTTGGCTAAATAGGGACGACTTAACCACCAGATAAAGGGGGACAGCCAACCCCGCAGGGTGACAGAATAGGAAATATAAGTACCACAGAGGGTTGATTCCACTTGGTAGGTCATTTTCTGTTCCATACCGGGGATAGCAAGAACTCTGAGGCTGAGGAGTTCCCCAGGACGGACATTTTCCACGAAAACCCGGATAGGAATGGGAGTCAGACGGGTGACAGCTTGATAGATTAACCCCGGTTTAGCGATTAAACCCAAGGGAACATCAGCCTTGGCAATCAAAGGATGCCAAGAGACATCGGCCACATTAATTAATTTTTGCCAGAGGACATCGACGGGGGCGCTACTGACCACCCGATAGGTTTTGTAGAGTGAAAACTTACAGAATAGTCTGCCTTTGGCCGCTACAATCCTTAGGGAAAAATTGAGAATCACCGATTGCCCCCCGCAAAAATAATCCAGGTAATCCTCTATTGTAAGGGCTGCATCCCCCATTTGCAGAAATACTGACAATCAGCAATAGACCTCTTGCAGAAATCAAAAATCGTTGTTAGGGTTAGGAGTCAGTAGCCAGTAGTCAGTAGTCAGGAGAATTAAGAATGAATAATAATCAATTAAATGGTCTATTTACAAATTTTATGCCATTTAATCCTTATTTTTGCTGTTTTTGAACCATGAAAAATTAATTATGCAAGAGGTTTAATTATCAGTGACTCTTAAATTGGTACAAAAAATCTGCACAATCGCCTGTAAGTATCTGACAGTTAATCTAATGCGCTCTGGCGTTTGGGGGGGTATAAACCGCCAAAAGCATGGATTGAGTCATAAAATCGCAAGTAACGCCCAATTTTAGCCGAGAGTTTCTTTTTTAAAATCCCAACTTAGTAGATTGACAAAAATTAGATGCAGCCTTCGGTAAGTAAAACGAAGAATGACTTGACGGGTTATAAAAATCTTCAGAGTCCATACTTTGATGGGCTAGTTCCTAATTGATGTTGGCTATGGTTTTATTGCTCATCTAACAGCGAAAGACATCCGATAAGAGTTCACTCTCGGCAGTTACGGTTAATTTTATTGAACTGAATAATCCCCATCCTCATCTGCGGTGAGGATGTCAATGTAGCTCATGATTGCAACAAACGCTATATACTAGACTGAAAGTAATCTTAAATTGAGCCCCCTGGCACTATTTTTTATCTGCAAGAGATAATAATGCTTAATCCCTACCCTATAAAAAAAGAAACAGCTAGTTTGATCACCAAAGATGGAATTAGTTTAGCTGCCGATATTTATCGTCCCGATAGTCGGGAATCTTTTCCCATTTTACTAATGCGACAACCCTACGGAAAAGCGATCGCTTCTACGGTGGTTTATGCCCATCCTAGCTGGTATGCACGTCAGGGTTATATTGTGGTAATTCAGGATGTCCGTGGCCGGGGAAACTCGACGGGAAATTTTAATTTATTTGCCCATGAAATTAGCGACGGATTAGAAACTATTGAATGGGTTTTAACTATTCCTAATAATACGGGTGTGCTGGGAATGTATGGTTTTTCCTATCAGGGAATGACCCAATTATACGCGGCTGCTAATGGTCACGGTGCTTTAAAAACTATTTGTCCAGCTATGATTGCTCACGATTTATATCGAGATTGGGGCTATGAAAATCAAGCATTTAATTTACAATATAATCTCGCTTGGGCAATACAATTAGCGGCGGAAACAGCAAGATTAAAAGGGGACGAAACTGCCTATCAAAAACTCTGGGTAGCTTCCCGAAATTTACCACTTTTTGATCCTGTTGCTGCCTCTCCCCAAATTCTACAAGATTTAGCCGTCGATTCTTTTTATCACGATTGGATTACTCGTTATCTTCCCGATGACTACTGGCAAAATTTATCACCGCAACACCTTTTAAAAAATATCGATTTACCGATGTTACATATCGGAGGTTGGTTCGATCCTCATCTCCGGGGAACTTTGAGTTTATACCAAGAAATGCAAGCGCATTCTATCTATCCCCAACAGCTAATTATTGGTGCTTGGACGCATCTACCCTGGGGGAGAAAAGTAGGAGAGATAGATTATGGTCAACAAGCAATTAGTCCTGTGGATAAAATGCAGCTGCAATGGTTTGATTATTTCTTAAAAGGTCAGGAAGTAGAGTTATTAAAAAATCCTCCTATGTATCTATTTCAAATGGGGTCTAATCAATGGCAATATCTGGATAAATTTCCAACAGAAAATCAGCAAATTTATTATCTTGCTAGTCAAGGTTTAGCCAATCTGCGCGAGGATGAGGGGAAATTAAGCGCGATTTTGTTAGAACCTGCGATCGAGGATACCATCGTTCACGATCCTTGGCGACCGGTCCCATCTTTAGGAGGTCATAGCGCCCTACCGGGGGGAATATTCGATCGCACCATGCTAGACTGTCGCAGTGATGTGATTACCTACACTTCTCCCCCCCTAGAGAAAGATTTAACGATTTTAGGTAGTCCCCGTCTGGATTGTTATTGTCAAGCAGATGCGGTTAGTTTCGATATCTGCGCGGTGGTTTCTCAAGTTACCCCCGATGGTCGAGTTTTTAATATCACTCAGGGTTATAAACGGGTAAATAATCCCGAATTGCTCCTAAATATTGCCATGCAGGCCACTTTTATCACTATTCCTCAAGGTCATAGCTTGCGTTTAAGTCTGAGTGCCTCTTGCTTTCCTGCACATCCCGTCAATGCGGGGACCGGCAGCTATCCCCACCAGAGTCGAGCGATCGATTTTTCTATTATCACAATTAAGGTTTTTTGTCAAGGAAATTTTCCTGCAAAATTGCTATTACCTTTAGTCGGGGAAAGCTAAACCGCTGCGGGGATCGCGAATGTATAAACCTAACACCAGCGAGGAGATAACCGTATCCCAGACGGGGGTGAATTTTTCCGCATCATCGACCCAATAATCCATAGTAATTAAACATTGAACCCCGCAACCAATACCCACGGCAAGGCGCGAATAAGCTGGCCGATTTTCTTGGGGGTCGATGAATTGAATTTGCACCCAAACAATGCGGACAGTTTGGCGTTTTTCTTGGATAACTTCGCCGATTTCATGAGGATTGCGGCTATCTTCACGAGCTAATTTTTTGACCATTCCCTTCAGGGGTAATTCTTTCCAATCTCCGGGGGGAAGTAAATTATAGGAAACCTCTAAACGACAATCATCATCGGGGGGTTTTCTATCTAAAAAACGAAAGGAATTATCATCGGGTTCAAAATGCCAATCTTGAGGAACTTCAAAGCGAACTGCGCCGCGACCAGCTACAAAAATACTGTTACCCGGACTAGATTTCCAGTTATGATCTGGATTTAAATCGAGGGTTTCTTTGATCCATTGCAGATTGTGTTTTTTGGACTTAGCCATAGGTATAATCCTGCGGTAAGAATCGAACTATAGCTATCATTATACAGGCTTTTTCCTGAGAATTAAATAGGCTGCATCTCACTTTTATAAATCTACTAAGTTGGGATTTTTAAAGGGAAACTCTCTGTTAAAATTGGGCGTTACTCCCGATTTTATCACTCAATCCAAGCTTTTAGGGGGTTCTACTCCCCAAACGCCACTTAGTAGATAGAAAAAAAGCCAAATTTTATCGGGGAGTTGCCAGAAATTGACCGGGAGATAATTCGGCATTAACTAAAGACTTCAACGGGATTAATTTGACAGCACAAGCTTTTAATTCTGGTTGCAGGGAAATCGGACAAGCGGCCGGGTGGGTGAGACTATTGGCCTCAGAATTTTCTGCCCATAGGGCCCCCCAGTGCATCGGCACAAAGACACAATTAGGAGCAATTGCTTTGGTAATTAAAGCGGGAAAACGGGCAGAACCGCGACGAGAACGCACCTCCACCCATTCCCCAACTTCTATGCCCAATTTTGCCGCATCTTGGGGATGAATTTCCAGAAAAGGTGCGGGGTGCATTTTGACAATTTTCTCGATGCGGCCGGTGCGAGTTTGGGTGTGCCAGTGACCGTACAAACGCCCCACGGTCAACACTAGGGGATAATCATCGTCCGGGGGTTCCGCTAGACCTTTACTGTGGTAGGCGGCGAAAACAGCACGTCCATCGGCAGTATTAAATTTACCATCGGTATAAAGGCGTTTTGCGGCTGTTTTTTCGCTTTTATCTTCATCTTTAACTAAATTCCCCAGTAATTCCCCAGAATTAGCGGTTTTAGGAGCGGAAATTTCATCGATGGAATCGGGCCACGGTCGGGGAGTCTCGGCCAGGCGATCATAATTAATCGCTGTCATATCACAAGGACGTTTATATGTCAAGCGGGCAAACTCGGAATGTACCTCGGCCGAATCCTGAAAATTAAATTGTGCCTGAAAACCCAAACGGCGACCAACTTCGGCGAAAATTTGCCAATCGGCCCTAGCTTGACCGACGGGAGGACGAAAAGCTTTATTTAGCGTCACCATGCGCTCAGAATTGGTCATTGTTCCCGTTTTTTCGCCCCATTGGGCCGCTGGCAGTAATAAATGAGCATAGGCGCTGGTTTCTGTGGGATAGTAGGCATCCTGATAGATAGTAAAAGGTGATTTTAACAGGGCGGCCTTGGTACGTTCTAGATCAGGCATACTAACAGCCGGATTAGTAGCGGCAATCCAAAGAAGTTTGACATCTCCCGTCTCCAAACCAGTAATCATACTCCAAGCGTCGCGACCGGGGACGGGAGAAATCCGACCAGCAGGTAAACCCCAAGCTTGTTCCACTTCGGCCCGGTGTTGGGGATTTTTGACGGAACGATAACCGGGGAGAAGATGGCAGAGGCCGCCGGCTTCCCGTCCTCCCATGGCGTTAGGTTGTCCGGTTAGGGAAAAAGGACCAGCCCCCGGTTTACCGATATTAGCCGTCATTAGGTGTAAATTGATTAAAGTGCGGGCTTTGGCCGTGCCTTCGCTGGATTGATTGATACCCATCGACCAGAGGGAAAGCACTCTTTTCGATTCGGCCCAGTAGCGGGCAGCCTTTTCTAAATCCTCGATGGGGATACCGCATTTACGCGCGACGATTTCGGGGGGATAATGGCGGATAATTTCGGCGTATTTGGGGAAATCCCCGGTGCATTTATCGATAAAATAGGTATCGATCGCACCCCAATTCAGTAACAGGTGAGCAATACCGTTAAATAGGTCAATATCAGTACCCGGGTTAATGGCTAGGTGGAGATTAGCGGCCTCGGCGGTTTTGGTGCTGCGGGGATCAACGACGATTAATTTCGCTTGTTGGTTACGTTTGAGATACTTGTGCAGACGGTTAAAGATGATGGGGTGACATTCGGCCGTATTTGTCCCCACCAGAAAGGCACAATCGGTTAATTCTAGGTCATCGTAACAGCAGGGGGGACCGTCGGAACCGAAACTGTCAAGGTAAGCGGCCACGGCCGAAGACATACAGAGACGGGAATTAGCATCAAAGTTATTGACTCCCAGACAACCCTTGACCAGTTTTTGGGCGATGTAGTAATCTTCGGTGTGAAATTGTCCCGAACCGTATAGACAGATACTTTCCTTTTCCCCCTGAGCGATTAGAGTTTGGATCTGGTTAACGATGCGATCGAATGCCTCTTCCCAAGTACAAGGACGAAATTGCTCTTGGAGGGAATTGCGGATCATCGGGGTTTTGAGGCGATTTTTATCGATTGATTCCGCTACGGTGGCCCCTTTAACACAGATCATACCTTGACTGGAGGGGTGGGACTTGTCCCCGAAGACTTTCCATGCTTGTCCGGCCGACGCGCCGGGGGTGACTGTCAAACCACAACCTACTCCACAGTAAGGACATTGGGTTTTTGTAGATTCAGTCATAAGCAGTGGGTCTGATTGGTGGCGCTATCTTTGGGCATACTAAGATAGTCCGCAGATTTTCTCGGCAAAATTGTAGTTATTAATACAATTTATTACAGGCCTTAGCTAAATTGCCATTTTCGTGATGCAAATCCCGCATTAAAGCTGGCTAGATAAAAAGCATACACTTGTTCTCGTGCCGAAAAAGAATCGGCATAGGATAATAGTAGTCTCTAGGGTGGGGAAAAAGTTTTCAGCCAGTCATGACCTACGAACCTCTACATCATAAGTATCGTCCCCAAACCTTTGCCGATTTGGTGGGACAATCAGCGATCGCCACGACCCTGAGTAATGCCTTAATCAGTGAGCGAATCGCTCCTGCATACCTATTTACAGGACCCAGAGGCACGGGGAAAACCTCCTCGGCGCGAATTTTAGCCAAATCCCTCAACTGTCTGTCTAGTGACCATCCGACGCCGATTCCCTGCGGTAAGTGTTCCGTCTGTCAAGCGATCGCCAATGGTTCCGCTTTAGACGTGATCGAAATTGATGCCGCTAGTAATACTGGTGTGGATAACATTCGGGAAATTATCGAGCGATCGCAATTTGCCCCCGTCCAATGTCGTTATAAAGTCTATGTCATCGATGAATGCCTGACTGGGGATAGCCTTGTTTTCACCGAAACGGGATTAATCCCCATTAATCATCCTGAGATTCTCGGAAAACGAGTTCTCAGTTACAACGAGAGCAGCGGAGAGTGGGAATATAAAAAAGTCCTGCGATGGCTAAACCGAGGCGTAAAAGCAACTTTAACCATTCAAACCAGAAATCGGACGATTAATTGCACTGGTAATCATTTGATTAGAACAGAAAAAGCATGGATACAAGCAAAAAATCTCAAAATCGGCGATCAGATCCTATCCCCTGTGAATGTGGCTGCGGTGCAATACAGGCCCAATAGCATAAAATCCCCTCAATGGCTTACAAATTTCGAGGAAGTGATAGGGATTCAAGAAGGTGACACAGAAAGCGTCTATGACCTAGAAGTGGAGGACAATCATAATTTTGTTGCCAATGGGTTATTAGTTCATAACTGCCATATGCTCAGTACGGCGGCCTTTAATGCTTTGCTGAAAACTCTGGAAGAACCGCCGGATCGAGTGATTTTTGTGCTTGCTACCACGGATCCTCAGCGTGTCTTGCCTACCATCATTTCCCGTTGTCAACGCTTTGATTATCGCCGTATTGCTCTTGATGCGATGGTGGGACACCTGCAAAAAATCGCCCAAATAGAAGCGATCGATATTAACCTAGAAGCATTAACCCTTGTGGCTCAGATCGCTAACGGTGGTTTACGGGATGCCGAAAGTCTTCTTGATCAATTAAGTTTACTCGCAGGAACGATTACGGCCGAGCGAGTCTGGGATTTAGTCGGTGCAGTCCCCGAAAGAGACCTCTTAACCCTACTTAAAGTCATTCATAGCAATATTCCCGATCAAGTTATCGAACAATGTCGCCATCTGATGAATCGCGGTAAGGAACCTTTAATCGTCTTGCAAAATCTAGCGGGATTCTATTTAAACCTACTTTTAGCTAAAACCGCCCCTAATCGTCCAGAAATGGTCGCTGTCACCGCTCCCACTTGGCAGGAATTATGTACGGAAGCGCGTACTTGGTCTTTAGAGGAAATTCTCCGCGGTCAACAACTGCTTAAAGACAGCGAAACGCAACTAAAAAACACCACTCAACCCCGTCTCTGGTTAGAAGTCACTCTATTAGGACTGTTACCGCAAGCACAGGTGATTCCTCTAGTTGCCACGGTAGCGCCTTCCCGTCCCCAAACCAGCGCCGAGAGGCCGACTGAAGTAATTACAGCGCCAGCGCCGGTTAATCAACCGATCAAACCAGCAGTTATCACCCCGACAACTAGCGTCGCAGTGCCGAAAACTGAGGTTAAAACTGTTACCAGTGATGATAATCATGAACAAATTTGGCAGCAGGTTTTAGAAGTAATGGAACCCCCCACTACTCGCACTCTCCTACGTCAGCACGGTAGTCTTTTTAGTAGGTCAGAATCGAGCGCTTATTTGAGCATATCTTCAGAACAATTATTAAAAATGGCCCGGCTACGATTGACTAATATTGAGTCAGCTTTCGAGGCTGTTTTTCAGCGCCGGATTAAAGTTCATTTACAGGTAGGTTCCGGTACTCCTGCCATGGCTGCGGAAGTTTCCCAATCCCCGGCCGCCAAGATGCCACCACCACCGGAAACCGCACCAATCCCACCAATAACCCCCGAAAATAAAGTTATGACCGTGGTGGATATTCCCCCGGTCAAAGAAGCAATTATTGAGAAAAATGACAAAACTATTAGCACAGAACTGCCCCAAAAAATCTTAAATTTTGATTCATCTTTAGAGACATTAGATCAAGATGTCGATGTTAGTGAAATTTTGGCAGCTGCTCAAAAGTTAGCGAAATCTTTTGATGGTGAACTGGTCAATATGGGTTATTCAGTGCCAGAAAATTCGGCCGCAGAAACTAAAGTTAATAAGTCTCTGGAAAATATGACTATCGTGCGCGGGAGGCCTGATGTTAACGAAATTTTAGAGAGTTTGGAGGAGGACGAAGATCTTCCTTTTTAAGGCTATGCCAAGGGCTTGTGCTAAACTGATAGGATATGCCACGTCTCAGGATTGGCTATTCTTGCTCAAATTCTAGCTACTAGACCTATGACACCCGAAACTAAGGACAGAATCGATCAATTAGTTCAGAATAACAAAGTTATTGTGTTCATGAAGGGCAATAAATTAATGCCTCAGTGTGGTTTCTCGAATAACGTCATACAAATTCTCAATATTCTGGGGGTTTCCTACGAAACTGTCGATATTCTGGAAGATCAGGAGTTAAGACAAGGAGTTAAGGAGTATTCCAATTGGCCGACTATTCCCCAAGTCTATATCAACGGTGAATTTATTGGCGGTTCCGACATTATGATCGAACTCTATCAAAATGGGGAACTACAACAAATAGTCGAGGTAGCCTTAGCTTCCTAAAAATTTTCTAGGTTAGGATATCTAACCTAACCTAGTTTAAAGTTGTCCAACTAGCAATCTTGGTAGAGGTGATGATTGTGACAATTCGAGAAACTGCAATTTCTAAGCTACAGCAACTCCCCGAAGTCCTTGTTCAGGAAGTAAGCGACTTTATTGATCTTCTCGACCATAAATATCGAGTCAAAACCTTTGACACTCAGCCTGATGGAAAACTGATAGAAATGTGGTTACAATGGTTTGGAGGCGTAGATGGCTTAACTGTCAATTCACTGGAACCAATAAACGACTACCAACAACTCCTGCTCGAAAAATATCGGCAACAAGGACTAGAGCTATTAAAACTGTCCTTTGAATTGTTCTTTATCTTGTGCTATCAGGAAACTTTGTTGGGGGATACCGATGTGAATTCCTTTCTCCTCAAAAGCAATTTTTAGACGACGACGATACTCTCTTTCTATGTCCCATTGTCGTAATCTTTTGACGACAATTCTGAGCATAATTTCCATTCCCGTGTGAGAAACCCGACTAACACCAGCAACCTGCACGGGATTGATGATATCTTCTTGCCATTGTGGATCTACAGCCATATTTTCAGCGATGGCTGCCATTAAAGCAATCGCCACATCTGCCTCGGTGTCATAGGCGACTTCGATGGTAAAATTGACCCGCGCCCAATCTTTACTGAGGTTGTGTGAGCTAATAATTTGGTTATGGGCAATAGTGATTAAACGTCCATCAGCAGCCCGCAATTGAGTCGCTCGCAAACTCAGATTTTCCACCAAACCAATAAACTCCTGAAACTGGATCATATCACCAACAGTGTATTGGTCTTCAAAGACAATCAGAAAACCGTTAATCCAATCTTTTAAAAGATCCTGAAAGGCAAAGGTGAGCAATGCTCCCACTAAACCGGCTCCTGTGAGTAAAAAGGCGAAAGAAAGACCCATCCAGGCAAAAAAAATCAAAATTCCCAGAAAAATAGCAATAAATGTAATAATTTCTCGCCAAACTTTTAATAAAGTGGGAGCGCGCAGAATCCTCCTTTCCAAATTTTCGGAAAACACCGCTCCTTCCTCTACCCACTCCCGTAGCCGAAAATTAACGTAGAGATTAACCATATTGCTCACTGATGTCAGCAGCAACCAGATATTGACATCCTCACCGCCGTAAACGGACGGTGATTCCTCACCACGCCACTTTTTTAGGGTGGTCGCTGAATGGGGTTGACGCTTCACCGAAAAACGCTTAATTGCTTAAGTCTGACACTTTCTCCACGTCCAGTTAAAGTCTCCGAATGCCCTCCGGCGACTGATTTAATTTTGGTTTGTACATACCGACCTAGGGTACGTTTTGCCTCTAGCATGGAGTTCCCAGCGGCCGTCAGCTTCCCCTTACTCATCGTCAACCCGTTGCAGGAATTTCAACCTAGTATATTTATTTTGGAGTATCTATGATAGGGCGGGTTTTTTAGACCACTAAGACTTTAACACAAAGCCGCCCTAAAAGGGGCGGGGTTTTCAACCCAAATTTTCGATAAAAATCCGTAAAGGAATACGAATTATCCCGCGTCCTTCTAGCCTAGTTTCAGGAAATACATACAAAATCGCCGCTATTCCGCCAAACCAAAGCAGTATCAGTCCAATCAGAGCCAGTCTTTTCCAGAGAATATTTAGCGTCAGTTGTCGCTGAATATCAGCCTGTTGACGGAAATTAGAGGAATCTTCCACAGAGGCTAAAATCGGTTCTTGGGAGCGATCTTTGGTGGAGGGGGAATTTATGGGTAAATTCCGATCAGATTGACTTTTAGCCTGTTTTTTGAGGAGATTAAAGCGATTTCTTAGGTGTTTCTGCCACCAAATTGATACCCAGCTTAAGAAAGTTAGCCCCAAAATAATTATAGTGGCAGTAATTACCTGTTGCCGACGAGGGGCGGGCTGACGTTCTTGCCAAGCTTGGAGCAAAGCTGTTTGGATGATTTTAACCCATCGGTCTGCTAAATCGGCAACAGAAGAAGAATCGATCAGGGCATCAACTTCTGTTACTGTCAGAATTACCTGTTGCGGTAACTTCTGGTTATCCTTGGCCACAATCACAGTTAAATTATTGAGAGTCGCCGGACTTACTTGCAAGGTTGTCGGATCAAAACCCCCATTGATAATATTATTTAAGCCTCTTTCAATGCGCCTAGCCCGTCTTTGTACTGGGGAGAGTTCCTGGGCTGCTTCCACCCTAGAAGCGGTAAAATCTTGGGAGGCAATCTGAAATAAGGCAAATCCATCTAAATACACGGAAGTATATTCTATATCCCCGGCTACAAAAATCCTTGTCCCCGTGGGAGATGCAAATGGAACCAGAAAATTTTGGGCTAGGGATGGCAGGGAATTAAGAACAAATATACTAACTAAAAGGCAACTCGCCAATCCTTGAAGGACCAGATTGAAAATTTTTCTCCGTTGCCGTCGTCCCATTGCTCAAGTTTCCTTTTTGATTAACAATGATCTTTACTCGCTTTCTCAGCTTATAGCAGTTATCTTTATGGTGAGATAGGAAGTTTTCGTTTTGGGGGGTTAGTCGTCCCTCTCCCTTCTCCCCAACCCCCCACTGATAACTGATTACTAGGTAAGGAGTTAATTTCCATGTTTCGCACTTTCCGAAGTTATAGCTCTTCTACAACATTAGCCATGACGATTGTCGGTTTCCAAATAGTTCAATCTGTTTGGGCGCAACCTGTACCCCCCATGGCAGGTCAACTGCCAAACGGAGAGGCGATTCGTGTCAGCGACTTATCGGCAATGTCGGGTACACTTCCGATGGCGCAAGTGACCAACGTCAATGGGTTACGCGATGTTCAACTGGATAGTTGGGCTTATGAAGCCCTAAAAAGTCTAGTCGAGAGATATGGCTGTATTGTTGGCTATCCCAATCAAACCTTTAGAGGTGATCGCCCCTTAAGCCGTTATGAATTTGCAGCGGGCTTGAATGCCTGTCTGAACACGATGGAGCGATTGTTGCAGGAGAACGTCGCCGTTTTAAAAGAAGACATCGAAAAACTCCAACGCTTAGCCCAAGCTTTAACGCTGAATTGGCGGCAATGGGAACGAGGCTTGATAACCTGGAAACCCGCGTAGCGTATTTAGAAGACCATCAATTTTCTACCACCACCAAATTACTTGTGGTGACAACAATGTATTTTGCCGGTGCGGCCGGGGATAAAACCGCCGCCAGCTATATTCCTAGGGTCAATGGTGTCGATGTGGTGCGTCCAGCAGTCGCCCTCAAAGATCAACCCGTGGTGCAGTATTCTACCTTGTTATCCCTAAATACCAGTTTTAGTGGCACGGATAATCTATCGGTGGATCTGTGGACGAGCAATGTGACGCCGTTCAGTTCCTCGCTCTCCGGCTTTACGGAAAACGTGACGGGAACCTATCAGACTCGTTTGTCCTACGACGCCCCTCCCTATAACAATTCCATTGGCCTAGCGGATTTAATTTATAAATTTCAACCGATTGAAAATCTTTCCGTTTTTATTGATGCCGTTGGCGGGGAAGTTTCGGGCGAACTTCTTTATGCGACCCAACCGTTTATGGTGTTTGCCCCCTACACGGCTTCCATTAGCCGATTTGGCCGCTACGACCCTATCTATTATCAAACCTTGGCGCGGCCAGGGGTCGCCGCTAACTATAAGTTCAGCGATAAGGTTTCCTTTGGTGCTGGCTATTACGGCGATTTTAATGCTGGGAATCCTCAAACGGGCCTTTTTAATGGCGGCAACGCGGTGATCGCCCAGTTGAGTTTGTTTCCGACGGATACCCTGGGAATGACTCTGGTCTATGTGCGTTCCTATAACCCAGCCGGGCCAGGCGTTGCTGTTTCGGGTCAGACGGGCAGTTTATATGCCGATCAACCCTTTGGCACAAGTTTGATTCCCCCGAATAACAGTAACCCTGCCCAGATTGAAGGCACTCCCGTCTCCATTGCCACCTCAGCGGATCATTTGAGTTGGGGCTTTGGTTGGCGACCGATGCCAAAATTAGCCTTTACAGGGGATGTGGGCTTGGTTTTTGCCCATGCTGAGCAAGATAACCCAGCATATGGCGTTGATAAGGGTGACGGCGCGACCTTGTTCGAGTGGAATTTTGGTGTTGCCCTACCGGATTTATTCAAAGAAGGTAATGTAGGCACCCTGATGGTGGGAAACCCCTACCGCGTTGTCAACCAAGGAAGCCGTGACTTAAAACCTGAAAGCGATACTGCTTGGCATATTGAGGCAGCCTACAAACACAATATCAACAACAATCTCTCGATTCAGCCAGGTTTTCTCGTGATACTCAACCCAGAAAACAACAAGAGCAACCCGGCCGTTTGGGTATGGCAGTTAAAAACCCAGTTCATCTTCTAGGAGGGTTTCAGAACTTCATGATCTCGTAATTTAGGACCCAATCACTCTGTGTCCAGATAAATTTATCCCATGCTAACCTATTTACACATTTAAACTATGGAACCTAAAGATCCGAATCAAAACGCCAATGCTTCCCAAGCGTCGGCACAGGAGAAAACCAACAAATCCCGCCGGAATTTTTTGAGAAATGCAGGATTAGCCAGTCTTAGCGCTGGTGCAACCACTATCGTTGGCAAAGAAACCATCGGTGATCCCGTTAGTGGAAAATCCCCAGTCCATGAGGGGGTTACTCCTGACGACTCACGAGCGATCCATGGTGGTGCTCCCGTGTCGGATATACCCCTCAAATCCACCAATGGCAAACTTGAACCGGTTTTACCACCTATTAAGGAACGAGTCCTGGCCTTGAAGCAATTACTGATTGAGAAAAAACTGATTCAAGAGCAAGCCATTCAAGGCTTTGTGGACTATTACGAAAAATTTGTGGGGCCCCATTTGGGGGCGGCCGTGGTAGCCCATGCTTGGACAAATCCTGACTGGAAAGCCCAATTGTTAGCACCACCGCCAGAAAAACCCTTTCAGGCGGCGTTGTTAATTCGAGACTTTCTTTTTAATACTGTCAACCCCGATACCGGCAAGCCTTATCTCCTCCCCCAACTTACGTTTGGCCTGACCATTGGCCCGGAAGGAGAATTTATCCGCATTGTGGCTAACGGGGAGCAAACCCATCACGGCAAAACCTTGTTTGTGCATAATCTTGTCACTTGTACGGTCTGTTCCTGCTATCCTCAAGCTCTGTTAGGGACTCAGCCCATGTGGTACAAATCCCAGCAATATCGAGCGCGGAGCATCTCAGATCCGTTTGGCATTCTGGCAGAATTTGCGGAGGATGCTAATCGAGGCACCGCAGAGCGGCAGGCACAGTTCCAAGCCTACGCCAACAAGCTCGACGAGTTGCGAGTCTGGGATTCCAATTCAGAGGTACGATTTTTTGTCATTCCTGAAATGCCGAAACAATGGATAGGGTTGACAGAAAACGAATTACGCAAGCGCGTTACCCGCAATGCCATGCTGGGAGCCGAGATTCTTTACGTCTAATTCAAGAGTTCACCTCAATATTGAATGAGTTTTTCAGGAGAGATCATCGCTATGGAAGGACCGCATTTTCTACAGGGTTGGGCTGGTTATGGAAAAATTCCCCATAAGGATCAGCCAGAAAGTCAGGCCTGGCTAGAGGATTGGGAAGGGGAACTGGGGTCAATGTTTGCCCTGCTTAGTACAATGTTTGAGAAAGGGATTAAACCGAATCAACCAATCCCGTTTTGGGGGATAGATGCTGCTCGCTGGGGACGGGAAACGATGAACCCTCGGGATTATATGAATAATTCCTATGATGCGCTCTGGGTGGAAGCGCTAAGTTCATTGATTACGATGTATGGCGATCGCCTTGGAGTTTCCCTCAAAGAGCTAGAAGAGCGACAAATCACCACAGGAGCGGCGCAACAACGGGCGGAAGCCATTCGTCAAGTTGCCTTTACCCAATCGGTACCAGGATGTGGACGACCCGATGCCCAGGGACGATATCAATCTGATCGATACGATCCCACCGTTGTGGGTTCTATAGATAAAATCGGTGCCAATCCTAAATTTCAAGTTGGTGATCGGGTGCGGTGCATTAATCAATTGGCCGCCGGCCACACTCGCGAGTATCCCTATTTTCGCGGCAAAGTCGGCACCGTCCTTGCCTACTATGGTTTGGCGGCAGAAAAACGTGATGCCCAAGGACAGATTGAGTTTCAGGGGGTTTATTACGCGCCTTATCCAGAAATTGCTAGCCGGGGGCTCCAAAAATTTTATGCGCCGGTCTATAATGTCCGCTTTGAAAACGCTGAAATTTGGGGAGAAGACTTTGGCGATCGCCGCCTTGCTATCTATGCCGACGTTTACGAACCTTACATCACACTCGACGAGCATCGCCGGTAACTTGACGATTATTCATTTTGTCATCAAAATCATGGATCTCCGAACCCTACAACAAGAACCTATTCCCCCATTAATTAAAGACAATGGCGATCCTGTTTTCCGCGACTCCTGGGAAGCAGAAGCCTTCGCCCTTGGTAATCTCCTGCTCAAACAAGGTTTTTTCTCTTGTTCTGAATGGGTAGAGATCTTTAGCCAAGAAATTAAAGCTGCCCAGGCCCAAGGCGACCCCGACCGGGGAGATACCTATTTTTTCCACTGGTGCAGTGCGCTAGAGCGCATTTGCGTTGAGCGGGGCTTAACGGATTGGGAGGCCTACCACTCACGACTGGAACTCTGGCATCAGGCGGTGCTCAATACCCCCCATGGTGTGCCTTTGGTCCTCGACAACGCCTATCGGCAAGCGGAAGATGATCATGGACAGGACCATCACCATCATTCTCCCCATCGAGAGCATCTTCCCGCAAATATGCTCAAACCCGTTGCGGTTGTTACTTTCTCGTAACCATGCCTGGCGGGATTGTTGACGATTTTGGTTGATAGCGAATACAACTGGTGTCGGTATTAAGCAATTGGTTGAACGCATTGAACAATCCCTTAAAGGTAAAAATATTCGGCGTTGCTGAATCAAGGTATGAATGCCAACTTTGCATCTTATCTAAACGTTAGTTTGGATATAGGTTTTAAAAATATCACAAAATAAAGATTCATATCTCCAATCAGCAACGCCAACCGTTCTATACCTCGAAATCCCATCCCGTTAACATAGGCAGTTAGGCATTCTCGCTTCGTTTCTTCGTCATAGCCTTTCTGTTTTTCATAGCTATCAATAAATTGACGACTACAGGTGACGCAAATATGATTTTGTTTACCTTGTTTATTGATGCCATTTTTACGGATATGGGTAGATTCACATTCAGGGCATTGCATTTTGATTTCCTCCATTCATATTATGCAACGCCAAAATTAGTTAGCCTCTCTTTATAACATATAATTAATTTGCAAGAGTTCTACTAATTACCGATCACTGCAATCCCCAACACCTTACTTAACTTCTCATGTCCAATATACCCCCACAGTGGCGCGAGGAAATTACGTCTTTACCCGCTTGGTTACGGCGTTCAATCGGCAAATCTAGCGAAATTTCCACGGTTCAGCGCATTATCAAACAAAGGAACATTCATACTATCTGCGAGGAGGGTCGCTGTCCCAATCGCGGCGAATGTTATGCCCAAGGTACGGCGACTTTTTTGTTGATGGGTCCCACCTGTACCCGGTCTTGTGCTTTTTGTCAAGTGGATAAGGGTCATGCACCCATGCCTCTCGATGTGGAGGAACCGCAAAAAGTGGCGGAAGCGGTGCAATTGTTAAATTTAAGTTACGTTGTCTTGACTTCTGTGGCCAGAGATGATATGGAAGACGGCGGAGCCAGTTGGTTTGTGCGGACGATGACAGCCATTCGCGAACGCAATCCCCACACTTTAATTGAAGTGTTAACCCCGGATTTTGCTGGAGGCAAGGGAAGTCAACAGGAACGGGTGGCGACGGTGGTGGGGGCAAAACCTGCCTGTTACAATCACAATATCGAGACGGTGCGCCGTTTGCAAGGGCCAGTTAGACGCGGGGCTAAATATGATCGCTCTTTGGCGGTTTTGCGTTATGTTAAGGAAATCGATCGCTCAATTCCGACGAAATCTGGCTTAATGGTCGGTCACGGTGAGACAAAAGAGGAAATTATCGAGACTTTGGCAGATTTACGCGCGATCAACTGCGATCGAGTTACTATTGGTCAATATATGCGTCCTTCTCTGGAACATTTGCTCGTACAGAAATATTGGACTCCCGCAGAATTTAGCGAGTTAGGAGAAATTGCCCAAAAAATGGGGTTTTCTCAGGTTAGATCCGGCCCCCTAGTCCGCAGTTCCTATCATGCGGGAGAGTAAATCAGTTATCAGTGATCAGTTATCAGTTATCAGATGTAAGTGTTAAGTTAATTTTTGTAAATCTACCAAGTTGGGATTTTTACGGGGACACTCTCGGCTAAAATCGGGCATTACTTTCGATTTTATGACTCAATCCAAGCTTTTGGGGGGTAGAACCCCCCAAACCCCCCGTTGGGGGCGTGGCGCGGTCACTGAGCGTGTCGAAGTGCCGCCCCCAAACCCCGGAGCGCATTAGTTTTTCGGTGGGATGCTTACACGCAGCTGCTGATACGTCTGTAATAATTTAAGAGTCACCGATAATTGCTGATTGTCGGTATTTCTGCAAATGTGAGATACAGCCCTCCTAATTCCTAGTTCCTAATTCCCCACTTCCCCGATCAAGATGAATTTAGAAGCAATCATCCTAGAGGAAATTAGACAATCAGCAGCGGGTCGAATTAGCTTCGATCGCTGGATGGATTTAGCTCTCTATCACCCCGATTATGGCTATTACACCTCTGGAAAAGTAGAAATTGGCTCAAAAGGAGATTTTTTTACTTCCTCGTCCCTAGGGGCAGATTTTGGTCAATTGTTGGCGGAGCAATTTCTTGAGATGGCGGAATTTTTGGGCAATTCGCGAGGATTTACTTTAGTGGAAGTGGGAGCAGGTTCGGGAATTTTAGCGAAAGATATCCTTGATTATTTAAGTGATAGCTATGCTGATTTTTATCAAAATCTCAGTTATATAATTATCGAACAATCTCAGAAACTCAGGGAAAGACAACAGGCAACTTTAGCGGGATATTCCTCGGTATCTTGGCAAAGTTGGCCGAATTTAGCCGATAATTCCCTTGTGGGTTGTGTGTTTAGTAATGAGTTAATCGATGCTTTTCCTGTCCATCGAGTTGTGATTGAGTCGGGAGAATTACGAGAAATTTATCTGGGATTGGGGGAACCTTTTCAGGAGATTATCGGAGATTTATCCACCGACAGAATCAAAGACTATTTTGATTTAGTGGGGATAAATATTCCTTCCCCAGTTTATCAGGAGGGTTATCAAACCGAGGTAAACTTATTAGCTTTAGACTGGTTAGAAACGGTTAATCGGAAACTCGATCGAGGTTATATTTTAACCATAGATTACGGTTACACTGCCGAAAAATATTATCATCCCCAAAGAAGTCAAGGAACCCTACAATGTTATCGACAACATCAGCGTCATGATCATCCTTATTTGTGGGTGGGAGAACAAGATATTACCACTCATGTGGATTTTACTGCTTTACAACGTCAAGGGGAGAAATTAGGCTTAAAAAATCTCGGTTTTACTCAGCAAGGATTATTTTTAATGGCTTTGGGATTAGGGGATAGATTAAATCAACTTTCTCAAGGAAAAATCGATATATTAACTATATTTCAGCGTCGAGATGCCTTACATCAATTAATCAATCCCACCGGTTTAGGAGGATTTGGAGTGTTAATTCAGGGGAAAGGAGTAGAGGAAAGAATACTTCAGGGGTTAAGTAAATAACTAAAAAAATAGGGCTGAATGCTGTTAAATTTCAGCCCCAAGAAATAATTAAGCACCTACGGATTCTTTAGCGGCATACATTACCTCTAAAGTTATTTCACCAATACCTCGATCCCGGGCGAATTTTTCGGTATTTCGTTTGACTTTCCCTCGCACAAAACCGGGGATTTTCTGCAATTCTGCCGTCGCTTCCTTATTCCAATTTAGGTCAGAATCTGCCGAAATACCTTTAGTAATTACCTCTTTAGTATCATGACCACCAAATATCTCTAATAGGTGATCTTCCATACCCAAAGTAAAGGAATTATAGACCAAATCGGCGATCTGATTAGTGCCTTCGTAACCTAAGAAAGGTTTATAACCGAGGGGGAAATTTTGGATATGAATAGGTGCGGCAATTACTCCACAGGGAATATCTAAACGTTTGCCGACGTGACGTTCCATTTGAGTACCAAATATTGCCGCCGGTTCCAACCGAGCAATAGCATCTCCTATCGCCCCATTATCATCACTAATTAACACTTCATCGCAATATTCACTCACTTGTTCCCGGAACCAATCGGCATCATACTTACAATAAGTCCCCGCTAAAACCACATGAATGCCCATCTCCCGGGCGAGAATTTTTGTCATAGCGGCTGCGTGGGTATTATCACCAAAAACCACCGCTTTTTTCCCGGTTAAATTTTGACAGTCAATGGAACGAGAAAACCAAGCAGCTTGGGAGATATGCAGAGTTTGTTCATTGATAAAATCTTCGTAATCTACTGCCGCACCCTGGACATTAATTACCTCTTGAATTTTGCGAATACAGCGCGCTGTTTCCACTACTCCCATGGGGGTAATATCAACGTAAGGCATAGCGAATTCGCTTTCGAGATATTTGGCTGTCATTAATCCCACTTCTCGATAGGGAACCAGATTAAACCAAGCGCGGGGGAGATTTTTTAAGTTTTCTACGGAGGCAGCTTCGGGGATAATTTCGTTAACTTCAATGTCCAAATCTGCCATTAACCGCTTTAATTCTGTGCGATCATGTTGGTTATGGAAACCGAGGGTGGTAATACCGATAATATTAACCGAAGGTTTAGCAGTTTTCTCCGAGATAATTTCCCCTTTTCTCTGGGCCTTATCGAGATAATATTTGATAATTTGATAGAGGGTTTTATCGGCTGCTTGTAGTTCATTATAGCGATAGTGGTTGACATCGGCCAGCAGCACATCTCCTTCGGCATCCTGTCGCGCTCTTTCGACAAAGTTTTGTAAGTCCTCTTGGAGAATGCTGGAGGTACAGGTGGGGGTTAAAACGATTAAATCGGGACTTTCTTCGCGATCTTTGCGAACAATATTATCGACGACTTTTTCTTGGGAACCCCGGGCTAAAACATTACGATCGACAATACTAGCAGTGACGGGGGTGAAATTACGCTCCCTTTCCAACATCGAGCGCATGACGTTAAAATAATCATCTCCCAGAGGAGCGTGCATGATAGCATGAACATTTTTAAAGGAACTGGCGATCCTTAACGTGCCAATATGAGCGGGACCCGCATACATCCAATAGGCCAATTTCATAGAGGGTTCTCCTACAGTCAGACTTTTTTGATTGTCTCAGACTTTACCGATTTAGGAGTGAACACTTAACGGAAGATTACAAAAAGTCCCCATGCAGATTAAGTATCTTTTCGGGGAAAAATGACACAAATATTAATATTAACTTTTTTAACAATTTATGTCATGAGGGCAAAAATTTCTTTACCGACCGCTTGGTAACAAAGCCAACCGAAATTTGACCGGGGGTCGGGATAATCTTTGACGATGACTCCTTTTTCGGCCGCTCGTTCAAAAGCAACTAAACGGGGAATTTCTCGCTTAAATACGGGTAATTTTGCTTCTTCTAGGGCTTTCCGCGCTTCTCGTCCTGTTTTTGTCCGTGAATCCACTTGGGTTAAAAGAACTCGATAATTATCGGTCATTGTGGACAGCAATTCTACCGCTTTAATCGCGACATCGATATCGAGATGATTGGGAGTGGTGGGTAAGATTAATAAATCGCTGCCCTGAGCTAAATCTTTTAACTCGTCTGGCTCTGGCCGGGCTTGGGTATCGACGATAATATGAGTGTATTGTTTCACCAGTCCCGTCGCTCCAGCTTGGGACGCTACCATAAAAGGAAGGGTATCTTCCCGGGACCAATGGAGAGCCGAACGATTTTTATCCGCATCAATCAATAAGGTGGGAGCTTTTTCTTGAAAATAGGCGGCCAAATGAATCGATGTGGTGGTTTTCCCGACCCCTCCCTTCAGTGCTACGACGGAAATAATCATGAACGGCTCGATCGAATAAGTGAGTATTTTCTAGTGTAATCCCAGACGGACTGAAAACCGTTTAAGTTTCCCCTCAGAAAGGTTATCAGTCAGAATTGTAGATTTTTGAGCGTGGCTGTCTCGAAATTATGGTGTAAAGTGTTCGTTAATGTTAGATTTTGGGACTAGGCCCTCGTGATCGATCACTTTTTCCGCTCACCAAAAGTACGGGAGTGTCTTCAATGTTGAAGCAATTTTTAGCAATAGCGATCGCTTTCATGATTGGGTTAACTGGGGAATTAGCCCTATCTTTGCCCGCTACGCGTTTATCCGATCGAGAAATCTCCCAACAATTACAGACTATCCCGGGCTGGCAGTTACGAGATCAACGGATTGAAAAAACTTTTAAATTTAACAATTTTATCGAAGCGATCGCTTTTGTTAATCGCTTAGTTGCTCCGGCTGAATCCCTAGGCCATCATCCTGATATTACCATCAATTACAATCGCGTCACCCTTTCCCTAACTACCCATGACCTGGGAGGTTTAAGTAACTTAGATTTTGATTTAGCTCAACAAATCGATCGCCTGATTCCCTAGTTTTAAATCAGCTTTAACGCACACATCTATTATCTTTGCGAATATCCCAACTACCATCAACACGGAATAAAAATAAACAGCGTTTATCGGGTGTACCGGGAGCAACTAAAGTAATTCTGCCTAACTGTCCCCAAGAACCGCCTAAACCCCCCTTTGTATCGGCCCAACTAGCGCGATAAATTGTACCTTGATTACCCACAGGTCCACTAACTCGGCGTAGGGTAGAATTATTAGTATCGATGCTAACACCGCGGGTGATGGGAGTCCAATCGGTGACATTTTCACATTGGTCTCCTTCCACTTTTGCCACTTTAATCTGTTCGGTTTCACTTTCTGCCATACACAAAGATAGGGGATAAGAACCTTCTCCCATGGCTTGATAACGGGTATTTTTCCACTGTTGTGATATTTCAAAGGTGGCGATATTTAAGCGAATCCAAGCCATTAAACGCTGATAAACAGAAAGGGCAATGGTTAAGAGAATTCCTAATAAAATTATGGTAACTAACATCTCGACTTGAGTTAAGCCAGAGGTGGATTTTTGCCGATCAAAAAGCTGTAAATTGCGAAAAGTATTGGAAGAAAGGTCGAAGACATTCATGAGCCTCATCTTGCCTTTTTATTTTCAATAAATTATGTAATTAACAAGGAGCAACAATTAATTTGCTCTAGGATAATCCACATAATTTCTTGCTGTTATTACGGACAAGATTGACGGTGATCGCTATTTTTTTTTCTGATACTAGCAAAAAAAGTTATTTTTAGGCAAAAATGAGCTAAATAAAAGCAATTTCCTAATTTTTTGAGTCAATTCAGTTTATTTGCCCTGTTTATATGGCAAAATGTCCCACTAACGAATAAATCCCAATTGTCGTCTGGCCTCGAATAATCCGATCGCCACACTAACGGAAAGATTTAAACTTCTCACCCCCGGTTCTGCCATGGGAATATAAACCGTGTCATCGCACTTATTTAATAAATCTGCTGGAATACCGTCGGTTTCACTGCCAAAAAGTAGCCAATCTCCGCTTTGATAGCTGTATTCCACATAACTACTGCTGCCGCGCACGCTAAACCCGATCGCCCTTCCGCCGCTCTTTTGCTGATATACACAGAAGTCATCAATTGTCAAGTGGTACAAAAGTTTTACATGGGGCCAATAATCTAAGCCGGCCCGCTTCAGATAGCGATCGCTAATTTCAAAACCCAAGGGACCAACTAAATGCAATTCTGTCTTGGTTGCGGCGCAAGTACGGGCAATATTCCCCGTATTTGGCGGAATTTGCGGATTGATTAAAACCACTCGTAAAATCGCTTCAGTCATCAGTAATCAGGAGTCAGGAGATTGCCTTTGTTTATTCTATAATCTCCCCCTCTCCCGGTTCCCTGATCTCTAGGGGTGAGGACTAACTATAGTTAACCAAAATATAGTCAAATATAAACAAGACATGGATTCCATTTCAGAAACCCCCTTCATTTTGGCTTTGAGAGATTAATTCTCCTTGGGTGAACTACGCACCTCGCTATCCCATAGCTGAACGCATTTGGGAATGCTTTTCTTAGAGTATTATAGCTCGCTAATACATCAGACTGGCAGAGAAAGCCAGTCTGAGTACGGTAAAGACCTCTTTTGATTCTTTTTCCTGTAAACTTAGGAATTTCTTCGGTTTCTCCATAAACAGGAAGCGGATCTAAGTTAAAAAAGTTCGACTGACTGGTGTAGCTTTCCTCAGTGACGACTACTTTAATTCCTACTAATTGGCATTTGTAAGTTAACATTTCAATCAGACGGTTATAAGGAATGCCAATAAACTTTTGATTGTTGGCTTTGCCCATGTTAGAATTTTGTTTCCAACCGTCATTTTTGCCAATAACTAAAGTGGTGATATTTTTCTCAAGTAATAAGTTGACCAGATAGCGGCTTGCCCGATGAAGATAATTATCAACTTTCTGATTTCGGCATCGAGTTAAGCGTTGAATACGCTTAGACGTTTTCTGATTTCCTTTCAACTGAGATTGGAGAATAGCTTTTCGCTTGTTAGAAAATTGATTTAAGCTCTTTAACGGTCTGCCATTGATCAACAAAGGGATGAATCCCGGTTGATTAGAAGTTACAGCCATTAAAACATCTACGCCTAAATCGACGCTGGCTATCCAGTCATTTTGAGTTAAGGTTTGTTCAATTTGCTCATAAATTACCTCAATTACATAACAATCGCATCTGGGAACAATTCTGACCTCAGCTATTTGTTCAGAGACAGAAGTAGCAAACTCAATCCTTGTCCCCGATAGTTTAATTTTCCCTTGTTTTAAAGCAACTTTACTGATGGCTTGCTTGTTATAAATCAGTAAGTTACGTCCTTTTTTTGTATCTTTGTATTTAGGGATTTTAGGACGACCTAAGAACTTACTGGGGTCAACCTTATAAGCTTGGTTTGCTTCAAAAAAGGATTTCCAGTTTTGGTCTAATCTTCTTAAGACTTGTTGGGAAACTTTAGCAGGTAAAGCTTGATATTGTTCCGTCTTCTGCATTAATTTATCCATCTGGTTATAAGTCAAATAACCGTGACCATAAATAAAATTTTGACGGCTCAGATAATTAGCAGAATTATAGAGGTTTTTGGAAGACCAAGATAACTGATCTATCTCATCCCAAAAAGCATGACCTCTTTTAATAATGTGTCTTTCCGCTAATTTCATGTCTTATCCTTTAACTCTGCAATGATTTTTTCAGTTTTCCGTTTTGAGCGTCTTAATCGATAGAGACGAGAGCAAAACGAAGTAATAATGGCGATTAATTCCTCCATTAATTCATCTTGTTTAGTTTCCGTATGATTGACAATCTCAACGGTTTTTCCCATCTCTTTTAAGAGGAGTTCAAGGTAATTAGTCCCGAACCTAGCCAAGCGGTCTTTATGCTCCACTATCAAAATATTCTAGTGGGAATCAGTTAAAACCTTAGCCAACTTGGGACGATTATCATTTAAGCCACTGCCAATTTCTTTGACTACTTTATAAATTTGATAGCCTCTGGCAATAGCATAATCTTGTAATCGCTCTGCCTGTCGCTCAAGGTTATCTTTGTTTTCCGCACTAGAGACTCTGGCATAAATACAGGCAATTTTATCGTTTTTTTTCTCCCCTTCTTCGGTAATGATAATTGTTCCCTTCGGTGAGTTGATATCCTGTTAAATGCCCTTTCTGCCACCATCTCCAGGCGGTTTGATCAGAGACTCCTACTTTTCTTGCATAGTCTGAGAGCTTCATGAGCTGATTTTACCATGAATGACTATGTTTGACTATATTTTTAAGTAAGGAGGCACAATTATTTGTAGGATGGGTTAGCGCACTTCGTAACATGAGCGGGCGTTGGGTTTCATACTTCAACCGTTCGGCAAAAGCTCACGGCCGAAGCCCAACCTACGTTCATCTTATATTTAATTCCACCCACCTACTTAGTTAGGGTTTGCTGAATAATGGTAAAACCCTTTTAAAATAAGGCTTTTGACCTGTTAAAATCCGATGTTCATGCTGCGAAAATCGGATTGGGACCATCAAAAACTTTGCATTATCCTTCTTATAGTACAAAATTGGTACAAAAAAGAGACGGCAACAAAGCCTGAAACTCCCGACTCCCGACTCCCAACTCCTGACGACCGACTCCTGACGACCAACTCCTAACCCCACCAACAAACTTTTTGCCGCAAACCCTAGTTAAACTTTGCAATACTGCATTCTGCCCCACCCTAGTCAAACTTATTTTAAATTGGCATAACTGTCCATACTCAACGGGACTAAATCGCCATAGATAGTCAAACCTAACAACATTGTTGCATTAGCGGGGATTAAATTGCCTGTAAGAGCGCAAATCTCATTTTTTCTAGCTGTAGCGTTAAATACTGCCCTTATATCGGCGGCACAAAACTGAGGTCGATAATCTCCTGATTTCTGCTGAACGAAATTCCATAGGACATCGCGAATCAGTGCTTGATAACCTTGATTGCCGGAAATCTCTTTCAGCTTGTCTTTGAGGACTCTTTCTAGACGAATGCTAGTGACTTCCATCTCGGTGGTGGTGGTGCGTGTGATTGTCCGCATAATTTTCTTCTCCCAAATACTAAACCTATTGGTGTTACAAGTGTAGTATAAGAGAGATACCTTTCACAAGCATAACCGGCGAAACCATCACCTCTGCTGCTCTTTTATTGTTACCTCTAGGGGGAAACCGCATCTAGTCAGAATCCTAATTTTAGTGCTAAAAAAATATTGCTTATAGCCTATTTATTAAGAAAAATTTTAGGTGTAATACTAAATCCGTTTTTAATCCTGTGATTAACTGCCGATCTAACTTTAAAAACCCAGTTATGGATTGTTTCCCCCTATCCCCTATCCCCCATCCCCCATACCTTCTCTCCTATACTTTTTAAACAGGATTTAGTATAATGCGTCCTTGTAATCTCTTATTTTTAGGAAAAAAATCAAGCTCTCGTTAAGGAACGTATATTCAATTAGTAAAACTTATTACATAAAGGACAAGAGAGCAATTTATTCTCCTTATTTACGTTATTATTTGTCAAGTAAACCGTCTTTAATTTCCCTTCTGATCTCATCTAAGTATTTTGAAGCTTGCTCATAATCTCTCTGATTAATATCGTCAATTTCTGACTCTTCTGCTAATTGAAAATTTGAGGTAGTCTTTAAATCGTTTATTTCTACCCCTTCTGCTAATTGAAAATTTGATGTAGTTTTTAAATCGATAAATTTAGGGATAGGCAGTTTGATAGGAATAGCTTTTGGATAGCTAAAATAGGTAACAAAATCAAAGTAGCCTAGTTTTTCATCAATTACTATCCATTCTTGATCGATTAACTGCATTTTTGGTTCTTTGACATCAAAAGCATATAGAAAAGCTGCGGCATAAAAACCAGCATGGTAAAAGAAGTTATCTGTATTCTCAGAACTACTGAAAGAGGTGGTTAGTGTAAAAGGTCTTTGTCCAGTGCAAATACGATCAGAAAAAATGTCATCAATTGACTTTTTTAACAATTGCTCAAACTGATAGGTTTCTTGCTGATTAAGTGCGGGGGGTATTTCATAATTATACAAACAAGTCAAAGAAAATGTATTATTTTTGCCAGAAAACTCCAGTCCAGATTTTTCTAGAGTTAACTTGATATCTTTCTTTTTTTCTAAATCTTTTCTATAATCTAATATTTGGTCGTAAAAGCATCGATAACTAAATTCACCGTCTTTACCCTGATAATTAATTTTTCGGAGACGAATAGCATTGATTAATTTAATCCAGTCAGACTTGAGCATAAACAGTAATCCCATTGATCAAATAATTAACTATTATTATAGCAGTTATCTTAACGGTGAGATAAAAAGTTTTGGTTTGGGGGAGCCAGTCGTCGGTCGTCAATACCAAATTAGGTTATACTTCATCTTGATAAGAAACGCTGTAATATACCCAAACCCCTAGAAAAAATTGTTATTGTTCCTCAGATTGACAATAAATCTAATTGTCTCCCCTGTAGTTCTTGAAACTTGATATTTTCTTGAGAATCTCTGGATAAATCTAAAGCTTTAATCACCTCTTTTGCCACCGCTTCCACCACGGGAATAGCCACAGAATTACCGAACTGTTTATAAGCTTGGACATCGCTAACAACAATCCGAAAACTATCAGGAAACCCCTGTAATCTTGCCCATTCTCTGGGAGTCATTCTGCGGACGAATAATTTATTTACCTCTCCCTTAATACGAGTAACAGGAGTGAAATTAGTCAGTCTTTTATCGATAACTAAATTTCTTTCTTTTCCCATACCTCCCACCACAATCGCATTAGCGATACCATCGGGAGAAATAATCTCATACCCAAAACCATTACCTTTATCTTGATGTCTAGCTTTGTGTTTAAATAAAGTTTCTAAATACTGATTAGAGAGATAATATTTAACGCTGACTTCCTTTTCTTCTAGGATATCTTCGAGACAAGTTTCTTGCTGGGTTGGTTGGGGATAGGAAAAATGGTAAATATTTAAATCCTCTCGAAAACCGACAATAAAAATTCGGGGACGGTTTTGAGGAACCCCAAAATATCTGGCATTTAAAATCTGGGGACTAGGGACAAAATAATTTAAGTCCTTTTCTAATATATCTAAAATAGTTTTTAAAGTTCTACCTCGATCATGATGGACTAAACCCTGAACATTTTCTAAGATAAAAGCTTTCGGTTTCTTTTCGTGTAAGATCCGGGCAACTTCAAAAAATAAGGTTCCGCGTGCATCTTCAAAACCGTGTTTTCTGCCGGCGATACTAAACGCTTGACAGGGAAACCCGCCGCACATTATATCATGATCGGGGACAGTTTTTGCCTCTAATTTTCTGATGTCTTGATTATCGGGTAAATGACCATAGTTAGCTAAGTAAACCTTTTGGGAGTGAAGATCGATTTCTGAGGAAAAAACGCATTGACAACCGAGATTCTCTAGAGCGATTCTAAATCCTCCTATACCGGCAAATAAATCAATAAAAGTCCACATAAGTAAGTAGTTATAATTAAATTGAAGATAGATTTTGCCTCTGATCCCCCTGCCCCCCTTAATAAGGGGGGTGCCGATAGGCGGGGGGATCCCCCCTCATTCGTTTCGAGTTTACTGGTTAAGAACGGCTCTCCCGACATCATGGGGTAAAATGTTCGTCAATGTTACATTATTGTAGGGGTTTGGCATTGCCCATTGGTGTCAACTTAAGGGAAGAGGTTCCCATATTTGTCGATGGAGAGCCTCTTTCTCTCGATGTCGCTGACGTTCAGCTTTAATCAGTCCAAAAAGTTGAGCGCGTTCGGCTAAATAGCTGATTACATCTGGGTTTTCGCACCGAGAGAAAGCCTTAGCTACATAGTAAAGGCTTCTAAAAACCATCTCGACAGAAATTTTTTCTGGCGGCTGATGGAGAGCTACAGCCACATCTTGAACTATCTGAGTGAGAACAGTATAGAAAATCAAGGTAGTGAGAATTTGGATTTGTACGCCGTTAGTGTGTCCAACCCATAAATACGCCAGTCCTAAGAGTCGCTTAGTTAAGAGAAAAGCTTCTTCTATCTGCCATCTTCTTCTAGACAAATCACCAACTTCCTCAGCGGATAGTTGTTCAGAATCAAGCACGTTTGTCAAATAATCATACCAAGTATTTCCCCAAAGAACTGAGACTAATCTGACGGTCGAATGGCAAGGATTAGAGCGATACTGACCGAGAGGAATAATCTCATCTCGTTCAAGTTTTCCTGCGGACAAAACTGGCTTTATTTGGTAAGATGTTTTCTCCCTCATGCGGGTAAGAAAATATTTTCCTTCCTTAGTAAATTGGTCAAACCACGGAAAACTAAAAAAGCCTAGGTCAACGACTAGCCAGCCTGATGTAGGTAGCTCATTTATTAATTGTTCTGCCCATACTTTATCATTACATCGCTCATTTTTCTGATACCATACTGTCACAGGTACTTGCGTAAATGCTTCGACAATCATCATTATTCTTCCAGCCAATTTCCCAGATTCCTTCTCGGAAGCTTTCAGCCTTTTCCTCAGCTGCTCTAGGGTTGAACCCTCAGCTATCCAAATAACACTGAATTTTTATCTCACCTTTTGCCATTTCTCAGATCTGCTAATTTTACCTGACATTTCTCTTCTTTTTTCTCAAATATTTCTCAGCAGCAATACCAAGATTTCTGTAGGTAAGCTCATCAATCTTTTGGATACAGCTTGCTTACTTACTTCTAGAGGTTCTACCCAGAGTAATCCTTCCTCTTTTAAGACTCTTACAGCTTCACTTAATCCCGCTATCTGGCGATAGACTAAGCTTACCAATAAGGCGACCATCACGGGTAAGGTTAATAATCTATCTCTCATTATTTTTTCATGATTTCCTCGCATATATTTTAGCGGCGTAAATAATCTTGGCTCTAGGTATTTTTTAAGTTCTTCTATTACTTGTGGGATTTCTGGGCTTGGGCATTGATGTTGTCGCCGCCAATCTGGATTCCCCTGTTTTCTCGGTCGTTGCTTAGAGCGCGTTTTCACTGACTCACCTCTGACTTCTCCGCCTTATTTTACCATTTTTTACTTCCTTACTCTTCGATAATCAGCTACTTTTTATAATTAAGCTTCTTGCTTAAGTTGACACCAATGGCAAGCATTGCGCCCCTACAAAATCGACCCGCCTTTGGGCGGGAAAGAAAGGGAAAGAGAAAAAATAGGGAATGAGGGAAAAAAGGGAAAAAAGGGGAAAAGGGTTACAGAGTCCTCCCAGCACCACACACCACCCGAAAACCGCAGCTGAAGCTGATGTAGTCGCGGCGGAAGTAGAAGTTGCGGCAAGCGGAACGGCAGAGAAATGGAAAGTAGAACCAAGAACCGCCCCGCAATGGAGAACGATTATCATTACCATTTTCTATCCAGACACTTCCGTCCGTCGGCGCACCATCATAATTATCGTGCCAGGTATCGGCGCACCACTCCCAGACATTGCCGTGCATATCGTACAGTCCGAAGGCATTGGGAGGGAACTGTCCCACGGGAGTTGTTTCTTTTCGATATTTTCCCTTCGCTTCCCCGGCGTAGGTATTACTGGCAATGTAGTTAGCCAATTCCCCGGTAATGGTTTCCCCAAAGTAGAACGGGGTGGTCGTCCTGGCACGACAAGCGTACTCCCATTCCGCCTCACTAGGGAGTCGGTATTCCCGAACCGTCAACTTCGATAATCTCGCGCAGAACTCGACGGCATCGTACCAGTTGACTTGTTCGACGGGACGGCGATCGCTGTCGGGACGGTCTTTGAAGTGGGCTGGGTTGAGGTCAAGGTCTTTTTCTACTTTTAAATCCGTGCGTTCGGCGATCGCTCTCCACTGGGACTGGGTGATGGGATATTTACCCATGGCAAAGGGGGGGACAGTAACCTCATGTTGAGGGCGTTCATCCTCATAACTATCTTTCTCATTTGTTGACGAACCCATCAGGAAAGTCCCACCGGCGATGGCGACCATCTCTAGAGTGATGCCGTTGCCCAAATCTTGGGTGAAATATGAGGCTTCACCCTTTTCTCGTTCGACTTCCTGACCTTTGGCATTTACTTCTACCACATTAAATGTCATTGTGTTGATTTCCCCCAAATATTATCTCATTTGCCTTTAACCAAACTTTCTAACTCTACTATCTTTCTCTCGACCTCCGCTATCCCTCTACCAACACGCTCGACCTACTGGTTCGGCGAGGAGGAGTGGGGGAATTCGGACGGCGATTTGTGGTTTGCCCATAACAATCACATTTCTTCTGCCGCCATGCTACTAAACGCATAGCCAAATATTACCCTTCCAGTCATTTTTCTTAACGAACGGTCGGAAAGCAAACTACTTTCGATATCCTGCTAGAAGCAATACATGACAAGAGTTACAGTTTGGCTTTCTTGGATATTGGGTAAAAAATGTTCACAAGAGTTCTTGCATAATTAATTTTTGAGAGGGCAAAAATGAGAAAAATAGACATAAAATTGCATAAAAGCCCTAAATAGAGCATTTAATTGATTAATGCTCATTCTTAATTCTCCTGACAGGTCTATTGATTATTACTCATTCTTAATTCTCCTGCCTACTGAATCCTCACCAACCACGACAATTTTGAATTTTTACAGTAAGTCCACTTTCTCACTTTCCCCACCCGCGACCTTTTTCCGTTAGATTATAAATGGATACAAAACTTAACATTTTATCCAGAATCTACCGAGAGGGCAGATCGTGCGGCCAGATACCCTAGAAAATAACCAGCATTCAGCCGATAATTCGCTAGTTCCCGAAGTTATCGCATTTAATCCCGAAATTGAGCCAGAGGAAACCGAATACTCGCCAAAACCGACAAAAACCAACTCTTGGCTATCGGGAGGAAAGGGTTTATTTATCGGTGTGGGATTGGGGGTTTTATTGACCCTAGGGGCGACTCGTTTCGCTAATCGACCCCAAACAGCCCAAAACCCCAATACTCAGCCCGTAGCGGCAAAAAATGAAGCACCAGCACAAACAGTAACCACCACTAGGGTAGAATCCACTGCCGTGGCCCGCACCCTGAAAGCTACCGGAAGCGTGGCAGCCTATGAATTAATCCCGATTCTTTCCCAAGCGACGGGACGACAAATCAAAGAAATCTTTGTCGATGAGGGTGATATCGTTAGCCAAGGTCAAATTCTCGCTCGTCTCGATGATACCGTCCTACAAGCGCAATTAACCCAAGCACAGGCAAATGTCGCCCAATCCCTGGCGCGTTTGGCAGAATTGCAAGCGGGTAGCCGTAAAGAGGAGATCGCTAGAGCTAAACAAGCTATTCAACGCATAAAGGCTGAAATTAGTCAAGCTCAATCGGATTGGGATTTGGCTAAAAAACGGGTCCAGAGAAACCAAAGTTTAGAAGCGGAAGGAGCGATCGCCCGGGATCGTCTCGATGAGGTCCTCAATGAAGAAAGAAACAAAGCGGCGATCGTACAACAGACCCAATCCCGTTTAGGAGAAGCAGAGCAGCAACTAGCGCAATTGCAAGCGGGCAACCGTCCCGAAGTGATTGCCCAAGCTACAGCCCAATTAGCGGAAGCTCAAAGCCGTTTAGCCATTGTTAAAGCCCAATTAAACGAGACGCGCCTGATTTCTCCGGTTAGTGGCAAAATTGCCGAAAGAAATGCTCGCATCGGGGACACCACCAACGGTCAAAATGCTCTCTTTAAAATCATCGAAAATGGGCGTTTAGAGCTAAGATTAAGGGTTCCTGAGAATCAATTGCCCTTAATCCGCGTCGGAGCACCTGTTACTATCACTTCCGATGCTAATACCAGTTTAAAACTATCGGGACAGGTGCGCGAAATTAATCCCATCGTCGATGAGGCATCCCGTCAAGCAACGGTTAAAGTCGATTTAACCGACAATACAGGATTAAAACCGGGGATGTTTTTACGAGGTGCGATCGTGACGAATACTAGCAATAGTTTAACCGTCCCCATGACCTCGGTTTTACCCCAAAAAGATAATCAAGCTCTAGTTTATTTAGTCGCACCTGATAACACCGTTACCGCCAAAACTGTGCAATTAGGTCAAATTATGCCGAATAATCGCGTGGAAATTCTCACCGGTTTACAAGCTGGCGATCGCATTGTGGTCAAAGGGGCAGCCTATCTCGGTGATGGCGACAAAATTACAGCAATCAGTGATCAGTAATCAGTGATCAGTAATCAGTGATCAGTAATCAGTTGATAACTGAAAACTGGTAACTGAAAACTGATAACAATGGCCGAATCTAAAACCTAATTTGTTAAGCTAAGTAGAAAGGCACAATTATTTGTAGGATGGGTTAGCGGTAGCGTAAACCATGGGTTCGTTGGGTTTCATGCTTCAACCCAACCTACGTTCTGAAAACTGAAAACTAAAAACTGATAACTGATAACTGATAACTGATAACTGATAACTGATAACTGATAACTGATAACTGAAATTATGGCTTTTAATATTTCTAATTGGTCTATCAAAAATCCCATTCCGACGATCCTGATCTCCCTGGTTATGGCCTTAATGGGATACATTGCCTTTCTAGGATTAGGGATCGATCGCTCTCCTAATATTGACATTCCGGCCGTGATTATCACCGTTAATCAACCCGGCGCCGGTCCAGAGGAATTGGAAACCCAAGTCACCAAAAAAGTCGAGGACGCGGTGGCTGCTTTGGGTAATATCGATCAAATTACTTCTACCGTTAACGAAGGCAGCAGCACCACCACCGTTAACTTTATCCTTGGCACTAACAGCGATCGCGCTACCAATGATGTACGCAATGCCATAGCGCAAATTCGACAGGATTTACCCCAAGATGCTAATGATCCAATTGTCCAACGTTTAGAATTTGCCGGGGGTGCGGTGATGAACTATACCATCTCCTCCCCGAAAAGATCGATCGCCGAATTAAGTGATCTAGTCGATCGTCAAATTGGCCGCGCTTTAACGGGAGTACCGGGGGTAGCGCGAGTCAATCGGATTGGGGGAGTCGATCGAGAAGTGCGTGTAGATTTAGATCCCAGTCGTCTGATCGCCTACGGTATCACGGCTACGGCGGTTAATGACCAAATTCGTAGTTTTAATATTAATTTACCCGGAGGGCGATCGGAAATCGGTGGTAGTGAACAAACTGTCCGCACCCTCGGCAGCGCTGAAACGATCGAAGATTTAAGAAATTATCAAATCTCTTTACCTAACGGTGATACCGTCCCCTTAAGCAATTTAGGGACAGTTAGGGATAGTTCCAGTGATCCCCGACAAATGGCCCTCTTAGATGGGCAGCCAGTGGTGGGTTTTTCGATTTTACGGGGGACTGGCAGCACCTTGGTGACGGTAGAAACAGCAGTGCGTCAAGAAATCGAGAATTTAAAGAAAAAACTGCCCGAAGATATTGAATTTCAATTAATTTTTACCCGTGCTGACTCAATTCGTGCTAGTTACGAAAGCCTTCTGAGCGATCTCCTGATTGGTTGTCTGATGACGGTGATCACGGTGGGTCTATTTTTAGGCAATTGGCGCGCCACAATTATCACGGGTTTGGCCCTGCCTTTGTCGATTTTCCCGACTTTTTGGGTGATGCAGGCCCTAAATTATACCCTTAACGGCATGACCCTGCTGGCGTTAGCTTTAGCTTTGGGGAATCTTGTCGATGACGCGGTGTGTATGGTGGAGGACATCGATCAACATTTAGCTATGGGTAAAAAACCTCTGCAAGCGGCCTTTGATGCCTCAAAAGAGATTGGATTAGCCGTTTTAGCTAGTGCTGCGGCAATTATGGCGGTATTCCTGCCAGTAGCTTTTATGGGCGGTGTGCCGGGGCAATTCTTTCAACCTTTCGGCGTTACGGTGGCGGTTTCTACCCTATTTTCCAGTTTGATCGCTGTCACCGTCACCCCGATGTTAAGTGCCTATATTCTACAGCCGAAAAAGCTGAAAACCGGTGATAATAATCCCTCCTCGCGCCCGCGTTTTCGTCCCTACAAAAGTTTGTTAACTTGGGCTTTACGTCATCGAATCCTGACTTTATTGGCGGCTTTGGCCTTTTTTATCGGTAGTTTACAGTTAGTTCCCTTGATTCCAAAAGGGTTATTTAGTTCCGGGGATACCGGATTAAGTACGATCAGTCTAGAATTGCCTCCCGGTGCAACTTTGAATGATACTGTTGCCGTGGCTAATCAGGTGAATAGTTTACTGCAAAAAAATCCCGCCGTCGCTAATGTTTTGGCTATTCCGGGAGATTCGGGACGGGTAAATACCGGGTTAATATATGTTAATTTAGTTCCTAAGGAACAGCGATCGCTAACTCAACGGCAATTTGAGGAACAAACCCGCCGGGATTTTCAGAAGATACCGGGAGCAAGAGTGACTTTTCGGGCGCAGGGGGGAGCAGGAAGCACTAAGGATGTCGCTATTATTTTAAAAAGTGAAAATGGCGATATTTTAACCCAAACTGCCCAAAAATTAGAGCGAGAAATGCGGGCTTTACCCGGTTTTGTCGAGGTAAGTTCCGGGGTAAGTTTAGTTAAACCGGAGATTATTATTCAACCGGATCCTGTCCGGGCTGCTGATCAGGGAGTCTCGGTCAGAGCGATCGCCCGTACTGCATCTTTAGCTTTAATCGGCGATAATGAGTTTAATTTAGCTAAATTTAACCTTGCTGACCGACAAATTCCCATCCGGGTAAAAATTGCCAATGATGGACGCAGTGAGATAGAAACTCTGCAAAATTTGCGCGTTCCTAGCAGTAATGGGACGTTAGTACCGCTTAACTCGGTGGCGACAATTAGCTTAGGTAGTGGACCTGCGGAAATTCAACGCTTTAACCGTCAACGTCAGGTTAATATTGGAGCTAATTTAGAGGGAGTTTCTTTGGGAAGTGCGGTGACACAAATTCGCGCTTTACCAATCATGAAAAACCTACCCCCAGAGGTGACAGAAGAACCCTTTGGTGATGCTCGTATTATGCGCGATATCTTCGCTCGTTTTTTGGGGGCGTTAAGTTTAGCAATTATTTCTATCTATGGGATTCTGGTATTGTTGTATAACAATTTCCTCTATCCCCTAGCGATTTTAACTTCCCTTCCCTTATCGATTGGTGGTACTTTAATCGCTCTGTTAATTACCCAAAAAGAGTTAGGTTTATACGCTTTAATTGGCATAGTTTTATTGATGGGATTAGTCACTAAAAATGCGATTCTGTTAGTAGATTTTGCCCTGAGTGGCATTGAGGCAGGGAAACCGCAATTTAAGGCGATGATTGATTCGGGAGTCTCTCGTTTACGACCAATTATTATGACCTCCGTTTCCACAATTGCTGGGATGTTACCGATTGCTTTAGCTTTAGGTGCAGATGGGGAAATTCGCGCACCGATGGCGATTGCCGTTATTGGTGGTTTTACCACTTCCACCCTATTAACTTTGGTGGTTGTGCCGGTAATCTTTACTTATATCGACAGTTTTTACTATTGGTTGCGGGGATTATTTGTTAAACAAAAACCCAAGTCGATTTAGTACAGAAAACGGGTTTCTCGGAGAAACCCGTTTTCTACTCGGAGAAACCCGTTTTCTACTCATGCAAAAGTCAAAAAGGGAATAAATAATCAGTCTTTAATAACCAGATTTAGTATAAAATATCTTGCTGAAAGCTTGAGAAAAAACCCAGAGAAACTGACCCATGAATCCCTTGACAGTCACACATCAAACTCTATCCCTTCCCCCCATGGGCTGCGGTACTTGGGCCTGGGGAAATCGTCTTCTCTGGGGTTACGATGAGAGTATGGATAGCCAGTTACAAGCGGTTTTTAATCTCTGCGTCGAGCGGGGTGTCACCCTATTTGATACGGGAGACTCCTACGGCACAGGCAAACTCAACGGACAGAGTGAGAAGCTATTAGGACGCTTTACGGGGGAATATAGCGGTTATAACGCTGATCATATCCGTATTGCCACCAAACTCGCCCCTTATCCTTGGCGTTTAACCCGTCATGCCATGGTGAAAGCTTGTCAAGCTTCGGCAACCAGATTGGGTCGCCCCGTGGATTTAGTGCAAATGCACTGGTCAACGGGCAATTATGCGCCATGGCAGGAGGGAAGATTATTAGACGGATTGGGGGATTGTCTGGAAAAGGGGTTAGTTAAAGGAGTCGGTTTATCCAATTTTGGACCGAAAAGATTGAAGTCTGCCTATCAAAAGTTTGCCAGTCGCGGCATTCCTATTACCAGTTTACAGGTACAGTATTCTCTCCTTTCTACCTATCCTCTCACTGACTTAGGATTAAAGGAACTATGTGATCAATTGGGTATTAAAATTATTGCCTATAGTCCTTTAGCTTTGGGGTTATTAACGGGGAAATATCGAGATAATAAAAACTTACCCCCAGGATTACGTCGCTTCCTTTTTGGTCAATTAATTCCCGCTATTTCGCCTCTGATGAGTTGCCTAGAAGTTATTGCCCAAGCTAAAAATAAAACTATTAGTCAAGTTGCCTTAAATTGGTGTATCTGTAAGGGAACAATTCCTATCCCCGGAGCTAAAAATGTTCGGCAAGCTGAGGATAATTTAGGTGCTTTAGGATGGAGTTTAGACACAGGAGAAATAGCAGAATTAGATAAAATTGCCGCAGGTTTAGATAAAAAAATGGTACAAAATATCTTTCAAACTAAGTAGGGCTTTCGGTAAAATCCCACACCCCACACCCCACACCCTGCCACTAGGAAAAACTTTTTGCCGCAAACCCTACTTATCTTGAGAGACCAATTTTAAGCTAGGACGGGGTTGGATTGTTCCCCCGTAAGCGACGGCAGTGTGAGGAGATAGGACAAGATGAGGAGATATGCCCAGGGAAATTCGATATATTTCCCCAGCTTTATCGATTAATTGCTGTTTAAGTGGCTCTTTCGGCAAATTTTGCCGCCAAGCTAGGGGAATCCCCTCGATACCGTTGTACAATCCCGCCCAAATTCCCGCTAAAGTGCTGGTTAATTGCCGTTGATAGGGACTAGAATTAGCGCGACGCACGCTAACGGCGAAATCCTCGGTCGTTTGCAGAAAGGTATAGAGAGAAGCCGCGATCGCAATTCCTAAAGGTGAGATATCTTTCGCCCAAGCCGATAAAATGAACTCGAAGGGATGATTTTGCCCTAAAGCTGACTGAATCTGCTCTAATAGCTTATTCTTGGGGTTAATAGTTAGTAATTGCCCCATTAACTGATTTAAAGGCCTTTTTCCCTCTAATAACAGACCTACTGCCTCTCCCCAAATTATCGCTTCTTGTCGGGTTAACTCGGAAATTAAGCCCTTTTTCAGCCAAAAATTTAATCTAGCTTGCCAACGTTCCCGATGGTCAGGCCAGGTTAAAATCTCCGGCAACAGCACAAATAATAACGCCGATTCCGACTGCTGCCTAGCTGCGATCGCAATGGGCAAATCTTCCTGAGATTGCAGAGCTTGCAAAAGCAGGGTCGTCCTCGGTGTAGCCTCATAGTTAAAGGCTGGTATTAGGGGTTGATTATGCAAGGATTCCCCAATATATGCCCCGATTAACCCTCCCTGAAGGCGATCGAGGGGTGAAAAAACCTTTTGCATAAATTAGCTCAATTTGCCCGGTAGGTGACTTCCTCGACTTTGCCCGGTTGCCCCAGTTGTTTAGCATTGGCATTATTAACGGCAACGTAAACCCCGCCGGCATTACCCGCTCTCACGGTTAATTCTCGGTTTGCTTGCCAAGTGCGATGGCTTCCCTGGGGCAGTACACCCTCAAATTCTGTCTTGCCATCTACCACCACCCGCAGCCAGCAGTCATCTTCCAGTTTTACCTCCACCACCAGCTGCTGATTATTGCTGGTTTTGTTGGCTACCGGTTGAAGGGGGTTGCTTTTCGGTTGGACAATTTGCTGTTGTGGCAAGGAAGGCGGCGGTAAGCGATTCGATTGCAGTACCGATTTTTGCAGCACGTGGGATAGGGTTTGTACGGAACCAATAACTAAGATTAAATAGAGAAAATAGAGATGAATCGGGCGAATTTGAAGACTCGGCAGCGATAAAGACGGTTTTGTTCCCCGAAAAAAGTTATTTACCTGGGTGGGAAAACGTCGGCTAATCGTCTCACCATCTAGGGACAGACTATCAGCAAATTGTTTGATTAACCAACGAATATAAATCGGTTCGGGCAATGACTCCAAATCCCCCGCTTCCAGCGCTTCTAGGCGATGGCGCGGGATCAAGGTTTTCTGGGCAATTTCTTCGAGAGAAAGGGACTGTTCTAGGCGATTTTTTTGCAAATAAACGCCGATTTCCAATAATTTGGTGCGCTGTTTATGCTGGGGATCGAGTTGTGATTGGAGAAGGCGAAACATATCGCTATTAGGGGCTGACTTTCAGCTTAGTTAATCTGGCTTGTTAAATATTTCAGTTCATCAAGGGTTAAAAAACGGTAATGACCCAAGGGTAAGGGGGAATTATTACCGGAGTTTAGTTGAATACGACCGATAGCACTGCGATGAAGTTTCAGGACGTGATAACCTAATTCTTCAGCTACACAGCGAATCTGCCGATTTCTTCCCTCCACTAAAATAACTTCTAATAGGGTTTTTTGGTCGGTTTGCTTGAGAATCTCAACCTGTGCGGGTAAGGTTTTTTTTCCCCCTAAGAGGATACCTTCTCGCCAACGCTGGAGAGCAAGTCTATCAATCGCACCATCTAGCCAAACCCGATAGGTTTTGGGCAAATGATAACGGGGATGGGTGAGGGTGAGGGTGAGTTGACCGTCGTTGGTGAGGAGTAAAGCCCCAGTGGTGTTGATGTCTAACCTTCCTACGGGATGTAACCCTGTCTCGCTGGCGAGGGAGTCGGGCAAAAGGTCAATCACCGTCGGCCGGTTTTGTGGATCCTTACAGGTAGAAACCACACCAATGGGTTTGTTGACCAGTATATACAATCTTTGGGGACGATTGGCCGGTTCAATTTTTTTTCCGTCTATCTCTAGGTGATCTTTTTCGGGGTCGGCTTTTTCTCCTAACTGCACGATTTTGCCATTCCGTCTCACCCGGCCGGCCACAATCATCTCCTCCGCCCTTCTTCGGGAGGCAATTCCCCACTGGGCAAGGATTTTCTGGACTCTCTCCGCCATTTTTTCTTAGTTTTTAACCCTTTCTATCTCCTATTATAGGCATCCTCAAAGGGTTTTTTTCGCCCAAAAAGTGAAGAAAAACCGAATATCTCCGGCTGCCTCTTTGATTTTTTTCTTTGAAAACTTCTCAAAAAAAAAGGAGTGATCCCTTGACTTGGGCGGCGGCTTCGGTTATACTTTTCTTATAATGGGAATTCGTCTATTTTTTTCTGAGTGCCACCACTCCATTATAAATAAAGTCTTATAAAAATATTATTGCAAAAAGCCGTGAAAAAAGCAAGCAAAATTTTGCCTCTTTGATTTTTTTCTTTGAAAACTTCTCAAAAAAAAAGGAGTGATCCCTTGACTTGGGCGGCGGCTTCGGTTATACTTTTCTTATAATGGGAATCCGTCTATCTTTTTCTGAGTGCCAACACTCCATTATAAATAAAGTCTTATAAAAATATTATTGCAAAAAGCCGTGAAAAAAGCAAGCAAAATTTTGCCGACAATTGTTAAAAAAGTCGGGCTAATTTTCCTTACGGGGGGATATGACTTTAAACGGGTTATTTCTCGGTTATCCAAGCGGTAAACTTTGATTGATGATGAATTGGGGGCGTAAGCGACGGAGTTTGCGTCTCTTTAATAACTCTTCATAAACACCGATAATTTTAGTCAAAGATGTAAAAAAGGAAGAGCATTATTGTGAGAGGGTGTAATTAGTATAATTAAAGTAAAAATCATTTCAAGGTAGCCATGATTAAAAATATTAATGTAACTGGACTTAAACCTGAACAAATTCAGCAGATACAGGTACTTATTGCCGCATTTAAAGCTCAAAATCAACTCAATAAAGGTGAAACTGAAATTGATATGATTGAATACCTGTTGGAAAATCCTATAGAGGTTGATAATTTAGAATTTATGAAACGAGAAGAAATTTATGACAGAACTTAAAAATCATAGTTGTTTTGTTGATTCTAATATTTGGCTTTATGCTTTTTCTACTGATAAAAAAGAAGAAACTAAAAGAATAATTGGTGCGTTACGCTATCGCGCTTCGCACCCGACGATTTATGTTTTTGTTTGAGCGCGATCGTTTATAATCAAAATATCATTATTTTGGAGTAAAAGAAAAATGCGTAAACAGACCATTCAATATACATCATCTTTAGATGCTTTGATTGCTGTTGCCAAGCGACTTAGCGTCTATGAGAACCAACATAAAATGGATTCCGAAGAT
>SFAQ01000045.1:0-10428 GCA_007096525.1 Microcystis wesenbergii Mw_QC_B_20070930_S4
TGGAGAAATCATTAGTTATTTCGAGCGAAGGACAACGAATGGGGTGGTCGAGGGAATCAACAATAAACTTAAACTAATAAAACGGAGAGGCTATGGCTTTAGAAACTTTCGGAATTTTTCGGTTAGAAGTATGTTGTCTTGGCATCTTGTCTGTTGATTTAGCATAAAGAGTAACGAAGGGCCGCTAATCTTAAAGTTAGCTAAAAATTGCGGAATTTTTGAGCAATCAATGCTAAGAAAAAGGTCAACAGCGATCGATCTCAACTATGAGCAATCACAAAAGATTAACTAGGTATAAAAAAGGGCGAAAATCCTCCCGGACAAAACCCCACCTTTACGATTATCACTATAACCAACCTGGGACGATGCCAGGGTTAATCACCATCGATGAAAATGCCGTTGCTACCGAGATATTTTTAATTAATTATAACCCCCAACAAGCCACTAGAGTTAATAATCTCTTACCGAAAGACTGTCTTAAATATTTATCCAATGATTCCATCTCTTGGATTGATATTGTCGGTTTGGGTAATGAAGATAAACTGCAAGAGTTGGGGGAAATTTTTCATTTACATCCCTTAACCCTTGAGGATATAGTCAGTATTCCCCAAAGACCAAAAGTAGAAGAATGCGAGAATTATATTTTAATAATAGTGCCAATGGCCATCCTAATCGATCATCAGGGTTTTTTGCTAGAACAAATCAGTTTAATAGTCGGGAAGAATTATGTTTTAACCGTCCAGGAAGAAGGACAATATGATTCTTTAGAGGGAGTTAGGGAAAGAATCCGTTTAAATAAAGGTTCCATCCGGCAGCAAAAATCGGGTTATTTAGCCTACGCAATTTGGGATGCCATTATTGACGGTTATTTTCCTGTTTTAGAGTCCTACGGAGAAAGAATCGAGGAGTTAGAAAACGAAATTTTAGCTAGTCCCACGGAACAGACTTTATCAAAAATTTACCAACTACGTCAGGAATTACTCTCCCTGCGACGGGCAATTTGGCCGCAAAGAGACACCCTCAATACCCTTTTACGCGATGAGTATATTGTCATCGATACAACGATTAAACCCTATCTAAGGGACTGTTATGACCATGTGGTACAAATCCTCGATGTTATCGAAAATTACCGAGAATTTGCCAATGGTTTAATGGATTTTTACCTGTCTTCCGTGAGTAATAAAATGAACGAGATTATGAAAACTTTAACGGTAATCTCGACGATTTTTATCCCTCTCACCTTCATTGTCGGTATTTATGGCATGAACTTTAATACTGATAAATCCCCCTATAATATGCCGGAATTAGAATGGTATTGGGGCTATGTGTTCGTCTGGGTGTTGATGCTAACCGTTGCTTTCAGTTTAATCATTTTCTTTTGGCGACGCGGCTGGTTTAAGAACCTATCGACAGCGAAGAAAAGATAAACTGTTAAGCAGATTAGATAAACCGGATTGCAGGGCCTGCATCTAGCAAGAGAAAATGGCTATTGCAGAGAAATCAATAATTTAGTGTCGGCGGTATTTTTTAACACTTTCAGTTGATGGCTTCTAATTTTGTCCAACCAACTATAGTGCTGGTTGCGACATTGATAGACGATATCGATGTCACCAATCTCTGACTTAACCTGAGCCAAGTAGTTTTCTAGTTCGCTAATTTTCATAACCAATCTCGCTTGCGCTGAAGGACATCAACCCTAAACCAAGAATTGTCCCTAAAGGATAGGGGTGACTACAGTTATTATTATAGGCCGATCATAATTCTTAAAAAAGTTCTGATCTAACAAAGTTAGCTAATGTCAGGGTTAGATGATATCGGCGAAGTTTTTTTCTAGTCGTCGAAAATACCAAATACCACTGACTAGCAAGAGAACGACTAGGGCCAAGGATAACAGGAATCCAGGCCAATAGATGCTGGTATCACCTCCGATAATCGCCCAACGAAAACCATCAATGACTCCCACCATGGGATTGAGAGAGTACAACCAACGCCATTTTTCTGGAACTATATTACTACTAAATCCTACGGGAGAAATATATAGCCCAAACTGAATGATAAAGGGAACGATATAACGAAAATCGCGAAATTGAACATTTAATGCTGATAACCATAAACCCCCACCCATAGAGGTAGCAAAAGCCATGAGAATGAATAAAGGTAGGGTTAAAATGCGCCAACTAGGTAAAAAATTATACCAAGCCATTAACCCTAACAGAATCATTCCTGAAAGCAGAAAATCAACGAAACTGACAATAACGGCACTGGTGGGAACAATTAACCGGGGAAAATATACCTTAGAAATTAGATTAGCATTATCAATTAAACTATTACTAGCTTCAGCAAGAGAACTGGCGAAAAATTGCCAGGGTAAGACCCCCGCAAAGACCAAAATTGGATAGGGAGCAGCGCCATCACTAGGCAAACGGGCTAATTTACCGAAGACAAAGGTAAATACTAACATGGTTAAAAATGGCCGCAGTAATGCCCAAGCAATGCCGATAAAAGTTTGCTTATAACGAACTAAAATATCTCGCCAAGCCAAGAAATAAAATAATTCTCGGTATTGCCATAAATCCCGCCAATATTGTCTTTCACTTCGCCCAGCTTCAATAATTAATTCTTTTTTCATTACTTTTTAGGTTCTGGGGGTTGCTGTTTGGAAGCCTCCGCAATCGCTTGATTTAAACGAGTTAATTCTTCCTTAAACTTCGGTTCTTGGGGATAGTTTTTTACTAACTTTTCTAGGATACTTTTGGCTCCAGAAACGTCTTGAGTTTGTAATCTTGTTCCATAAAGAACTAGCATAACTTCCAGATTATCGGGATATTTTTGATATAACTTTTCTAAAGGTTCTCTGGCTCCGATAAAATCTTTTAACTGTAAGCGAGCTTGGGCCAGTCCTTGCAAAGCAGTGGGGTTATCTGGTTCGCGTTCGAGAATTTTCTCATAACCTTTGACCATTTCTTCTAATTTTTCGGGAGGAATAGTTGCCTCTTGCCCGGGTTGATTGCCTTGGGGGGAATTAGAATTATTATTTTTTAATAAACCTAAAGTTGGCACCACCATTAAAGCCAGAAATACTAAACCAGAGGAAACAATTAAGACTCGTTTGAGGGTATCGTTATTTTTTTTGGGCATACTTTTTAAAGATTAGAGATAAGCAATTTTGTAGGGTGGGTTAGGCGGCGATAACCTTGGAATGAAAAACCAAAATTAGTAATCCGCACCCCACGCACCAGATAAGATTAATCAGCAGTAACTCGATGCAATTCGTGACCCCAAAGATTATAAGCCCAAATGCCCAAGCCAAAACTACCTAAGCAGAGAATGGTGATCATCAGGAAAACTTGCCACCTATTGTAACCTGCTTCCTGAAGTTCTAGACGACCGAGGATAGTAGCAGCTAACAGAATTAAAACTCGACTAAATACCGCCCACTTGTGGAAGATAAAGACTACCGCCAAAGACCAGCCGAGAATTGATAATACAGCGCTAATATCGTTTTTAAACCAACTGCGGAAAAATAGCGGCATTAAGTCACTAAACAGAGTTAATCCTAGAGCAATTGAGAGAATAACCCCTACCGCTAGGATATAGATGATGATTTCTAGCCATTCGCTAGTGAGAGTCCAATTCATCTCATCACCGCGGGCAAGCAACCAATCACTCCATGATAAACGCTCATGGGTGATCGACCAGCCAAACACCCCATAGACCGATGGAATCAGAAAAGTAAGTAGTACAATGCGCCAAAACATAATCAGTTATCGGTTATCAGTTATCAGTTAACTGAAAAAAGTCAAGCCTGAACCCTGAAAGAGAGGAAATTTGCCCCTTTTCAGACTTCAGGCCGTTGGGATTGTCCCGATCGCTTAGGACATATACTGGATGATAAAGTCGAAGTAGGGGGCTGCTGCCACGGCATCTTCTTGAGTCAAAAGAGCTAAAGCGGCCTCTTTGAGACAACGAATCGCTTCCACCATGCCGGGGATGGGAACATTAAGAGAGTTATACATCTCTTTGACCCCGATCAGGCCGGTTTGTTCGATCGGTGCTTTATCTCCGGCTAATACCCCATAGGTAACTAGACGCAGATACCAACCATAATCGCGCAAGCATTGATTATATTGACGCTGACCGTAGGCATTACCCCCCGGCGCTCTATAATCGGGACGTTTCTTGAACAGTTGTTTTTGAGCCTGATCGACGATTTTTTTCTCATTGTCAGCGAGAGTTTCGGCAATGCGAATTCTCTGCTCACCGGTTTTTAAAAATTGCCCGATACCCTGTAGTTCACCACTACTAGGATAACGAAGTTCGTCGTCGGCTTTGAGGATGACTTGGCTAACTACGCTCATAATATCAAGGTAAATTCTGATAACATTCTGTAGTTTATCTCAGGTCGGGGTCTGGAAGTCGAGTCATCGCTGCTGGTTGGGCAATTCCTAAAAATTGTAATATTTCGTTATGAGTTTCCCCGACAGCCCGGTTACTCTCTAGAATGAATGTATTAGTGGTCAGCAGTGAGGAGATTGTCGTTGAGATGTCACCGCACAGTGATTACTTGAACCCGATAACTGGTAATTAATATGGAATTTCTAGCACCCTTGCTGTTGATAGCGGGCATTCTGGGGTTAAATGGCTTTAAAATCGATCGAGAATACCAGCGTGGTGTTATCTTTCGCCTAGGTCGTTATCAAGACACCAAAGGCCCCGGACTGTACTGGATCATTCCCCTAGTTGACCAAAAAATGCAGCTGGATATTCGCACCAAAACCGTCGATATCGCCCCGCAAGAAACTGTCACCGCCGATAATGTCACAATTAAGGTTAATGCGGTTCTCTACTATCGCATTATCGACCCCAACAAAGCGATTAATAAAGTCGAATCCTATTCTGCGGCCGTTTACCAAGCGGCCATGACCACTTTAAGAAATGTAGTTGGTCAAAATCGTCTCGATGATGTCTTGCAAAAACGAGACAAAATTAATCAAGCAGTCCAACAAATTGTCGATGAAATTAGCGAACCCTGGGGCATTGATATCGAACGGGTGGAGATGAAAGATGTGGAAATTCCCACCGCTATGCAGCGAGCTATGGCCAAGGAAGCGGAAGCATTGCGAGAAAAACGGGCCCGTTTGATTAAAGCTGCCGCAGAACAGGAAGCCTCGCTAAAATTAGCGGAAGCTTCCCGATTAATCATGGAAAATCCTGCCGCTTTGGAATTACGCCGACTACAAATGTTAACGGAAATTGGAGCGGAAAATAACACCAGTACCATCATTATGATCCCCTCCGATATCTTAAATCTCGCTCAAAAATTAACCGAAAAAAAATCATAAAATGGCTCAATTGTCAATAGCCAAAAGGGTTAATTTTCTCTGGTGTGTTAGGTTTAGACCTCTTGCAAAAATCAAAACCCCACCAATATACTTTTTCAGCAAACCCTAATTAACGCATGGTGACGAATTCCTCGGCAGCACTGGGGTGAATGCCGACAGTGGCATCAAAATCGGCTTTTGTCGCGCCCATTTTTACGGCAATGGCTACTCCTTGAATAATTTCGGCGGCGTGATCTCCTACCATGTGCGCCCCAAGGATTTTACCACTTTCCTGATGGACAACTAATTTCATCAAAGTTTTGTCCTCTCGGTCTGGTAAAACATTGTAACCGGGGCGGAATTTAGACCGATAAACTGTAATCTCCGTGTCACCATATTGTTTTTTTGCTTGCAATTCTGTTAATCCCACCGTCGCCGCTTCAGGAGTAGAAAATACTGCCGAAGGAACATTTTCATAACTCATTAACCGGGGTTTATTACCGAAGACTGTATCGGCAAAGGCGCGCCCCTCATTAATGGCCACGGGAGTTAAATTAATTTTATCGGTACAATCGCCCACGGCATAGATATTATCTTCGCTGGTTTGGCTATACTCGTTGACAACAATTGCCCCTTTTTTTACCTCGACATTGACATTCTCTAAGCCCAATTTTTCCAGCTTAGGAATTCTTCCAGTAGCGGCTAATCCTAGGGCATCAACAAAGAGCATTTCTGCGGTTTCTTTCCCCTGAATATGTACTTTTAAACCCTCGGCAGTTTTCTCGATCGAAGTGGGGAAAGTTTCGGGCATAATTTTAATTCCCTGACGGATCATTTCCGCTTGAATCTCATCGCGGATATCCTCATCAAACCCTCTTAAAATCTTGTCTTTACGGATTAACTGCACCACTTCTGTCCCTAATCCGTGCATAATACCGGCAAATTCTACCCCAATATATCCTGCCCCTAAAACTATAATTCTTTTTGGTTGTTCTGGCAGTTGAAACATGGCATCAGAAACTACTGTATGTTCGATCCCCGGAATATCAGGTTTAACGGGATGTCCCCCCACGGCAATTAAAATTTTATCGGCAGTAATTTTCTGATCTCCCACCTCTAGGGTATGGGGATCAATAAACTTGGCATAATTAGGAAAAATCGTCACTTGAGAATTATCGAGCATCTTTTGATAAATGCCATTCAAACGTATAGTTTCCTGATTAACGGCGCTAATTAATTTTTGCCAATTTAACTGACTCTCTACCGGACTCCAACCGTAACCTTCCGCATCCTTAAATAGTTGCGGAAAACGACTAGAATAAACCATTAATTTTTTGGGAATACAACCGCGATTAACACAGGTTCCTCCCAAACGATCATATTCTGCTAATCCCACTTTTGCCCCGTATTCGGCTGCCCGTCTAGCGGTGGCAATACCCCCAGAACCACCACCAATCACGAATAAATCAAAATCATAACTCATAAAAATATCCTCGCAAATGAATAGAAATTTGACGGAATCAAGAAACTTTCTGGGCAAAAAAGGATAGAGAATATCTTGGATCAATCCCTAACTGAATCTATCGAGTAACTAGGACAATATAGTCACTAATGCTGCTAAATTAGAGTCAATTTACCTACGGCCAAGATTTAATTCTATGCTAACACGCCGCTCGAAATTATCTTTTCTCTTGGGGACTTGTTCCCTATTTCTCTGGGTAAACCATCCCGTCACCCTCGCAACCCCCATCAGTCAAGACAATTCCCCCCCTTCCCAGTTTATCTGTCCCGCAGACTTAGCCACCAGGATCGATCGCATTTTGGCCCGACCCGATTATCAAGGCGCTTATTGGGGAATTTTAGTAAAATCCCTCAATTCTGAGGAAAATCTCTATAGTCTCCATGAAAATAACTTTTTTACTCCCGCTTCTACTGCGAAATTATTAACCACTGCTGCCGCTTTCAGCAAATTTAACCGCGATTATCGTCTGAAAACCCCCATTTTAACCCAAGGCAACCCCCCCAATTTAGAGACTTTAACCTTAGTCGGGAGGGGAGATGCCACCATAACCACAGAAAAGTTAGAAAAATTAGCAGAAAAGTTAAAAGCACAGGGAATTAACTCAATTTCTCGCTTAATTGTCGTTGCTAGTCCTTTTCTTGTCTCCGATAGTCAAAAAACCTGGGAATGGGAAGATGTCTTTTTTGACTATGCTGTACCCGCTTCTAGCTTGGTTTTAAACGAAAATTCCGTCACTTTAAGGCTTTTACCGCGACAATTGGGGCAAAGCTTAGATTTACAATGGTCTGATCCCATTGCCGCTAAACAATGGCTAATTGAGAATCAAACCAGCACCGCAGCGCAAGGAAGTCCGAATACTCTAGCAATTAGGGGCAATTTAGCCAATAATCGCCTGATTATCACCGGTTCTCTGGCTATTGATAGTCAAGATGATTTTAATTTAGCTATTCCTCAACCTTCGGAGTATTTCCTCGATCACTGGCGTAATATCCTTGAAAAAGCGGGAATTACCGTTAAAACCGCCGAAATTAGCTCAGAAATTCTCGGCGATGAAATCACCAATTTAGAATCAGAACCCCTAGCATATTTGGTGGAAAAAGTCAATAAAAATAGCGATAATTTACTAGCCGAAACCCTACTACAAATGCTCGGCGGTGTCTCGGGATTGCAAGAAACTTTAACAAAACTGGGAATTAACAGCGATAGTTATAAAATCGGCGACGGTTCGGGGCTATCACGACAAAACCTAATTAAACCCAAGACTTTAGGTCAAATTTTACAAATAATGGCAGAAAACCCTGATTATCGTCGTTCTTTAGCCATTGGCGGCATTGATGGCACTTTAACCAATAGATTTCGCCAGACTCCCCTAGAAGGACGATTACAGGCAAAAACCGGGACTTTAACCGGAGTTATCGCTCTCGCCGGTTATCTAGAAACCGCCGACAATCAACCCCTAATCTTTAGCATAACCGTCAATAACAGCGATAAACCCGCCACTACCCTCAGAAACGGCATCGATGAGGTGATTTTGCTCCTAGGACAGTTAAAACGCTGTTAATCTTTAGGAGGCAGTCCCGATGAAAAAATTTTCACCACCAGAGATGAAAGAGGTTTTCTTCCCTACACCCCACACCCTACACCCTACACCCTACACCCCACACCCCACACCCCTCACCCCAACACCCAACACCCCAACACCCAACACCCCAACACCCCAACCCGCAACTAATTCGATCGAGTCAATTAATCACAGAAGACTGTATACTTTTGTAAAAATTGCTTCTAGCTGACCTGTAGATTAATCGACGGAGTATTGATATATGTATATAGTTCAGGTTGCCTCTGAGTGCGCCCCGGTGATTAAAGCCGGGGGATTGGGGGATGTGGTATATGGATTGAGTCGAGAATTGGAAATTCGCGGTCATTGCGTGGAGCTAATCCTACCCATGTATGATTGTATGCGCTACGACCAAATTTGGGGCTTACACGAGGCTTATCGGGACCTGTGGGTGCCTTGGTACGGTGGGGCAATTCACTGTAACGTTTTTTGTGGTTGGGTACACGGGCGCTTGTGTTTCTTTATTCAACCCAATTCGGGGGATAATTTCTTTAATCGCGGTACTTACTACGGTTGTAAAGACGATAATATGCGTTTTGCCTTCTTCTCTAAAGCCGCTTTAGAATTTTTGCTCAGAAGTAATAAACGTCCCGATATAATTCATTGTCACGACTGGCAAACCGGTTTAATTCCGCCCTTACTTTTTGAAATTTATAAATATCATGGTATGGGCAATCAGCGCGTTCTCTATACCATCCATAACTTTAAACATCAAGGATTTGGTGGTGCAGAAATTCTCTGGGCAACAGGATTAAATAACGATCCTTACTACTTTAGCTATGCCCGAATGCGCGATAACTTCAATCCTTTTGTGATTAATTTTATGAAAGGTGGCATCGTCTTTTCCAACTATTTTAATACCGTCTCGCCCCACCATGCTTGGGAAGCACACCACACCGATGTTAGTTATGGTTTAGGCCATACAATTCACCTGCATCAACAGAAATTTACTGGCATTCTCAACGGTTTAGATTACAATATCTGGAACCCAGAAGTGGATAAATTTATTCCTGCACCCTACGGTGTTGATAGCTTCTCCGAGAAGGCACGCAATAAGAAGGCACTGCGAGAAAGACTCTGGTTAAGAGATGAGGCAGAAAAACCATTAATTTGTTATGTCGGTCGTTTAGATGACCAAAAAGGCGTACATTTAGTTCACCATGCCATGTATTATGCCTTAGCTCGTGGGGCGCAATTTGTCCTCTTAGGTTCCGCCACCGAATCGTTAATTAATAACTGGTTCTGGCACGAGAAAAATCACCTCAATAATAATCCTGATGTTCATATTGAATTGGGCTTTAATGAGGAATTATCTCACCTCATTTATGCGGGTGCTGATATGATTGTGGTTCCCAGTAATTTTGAACCCTGCGGACTGACACAAGTAATCAGCTTAAAATATGGAACTGTTCCCATTGTCCGGGGAGTTGGTGGTTTAGTTAATACGGTTTTTGATCGCGATTATGATACCTATCACAAACCGGAAGAACGCAATGGTTTTGTCTTTTTTGATCCCGATAATAATGCCCTCGAATCAGCCATGTCCCGGGCATTAGAATTGTGGTACAATCAACCGGAAGAATTCCAAAAATTAGCGATTCAAGGCATGGAATGCGATTACTCTTGGAATGGCCCCGGGGAAGAATACGTTGCCCTCTATGAAATGATTCGCCACAAATAAGCTGTCTTGTCTCTAGCAATTCCCAGGGGGTTGTCAACAGAAATTCGAGCAATAGATTTGTTGAAATTACTGGGGGAATTGCTTTAGTTTTAACCGACTCTTAGGGTGCATCTCATTTTTGTAAATCTACTAATTTGGGATTTTTAAGGAGAAAGTTTCTCCTTAAATTGGGCGTTACTTTCGGTTTTATCACTCAATCCCAGCTTTTGGGGGGTTCTACCCCCCAAACCCCCCGTTGGGGGCGTGGCGCCGCCCCCAAACCCCCCGCGCATTAGGTTAACTG
>SFAQ01000046.1:0-72361 GCA_007096525.1 Microcystis wesenbergii Mw_QC_B_20070930_S4
ATTTCCCGATGGGAACCAACGTCTCAGCGATGTTCCTGTTGCGGGAATATCGGCGGGAAAAAGGCGTTAAATATCCGTGAGTGGGAATGTCTTTTCTGTGGAACTTTTCATGATCGAGATGTAAACGCTGCGGTAAATATCAAGGTCGCCGGAGGACATTCGGAGACTTTAAACGGACGTAGAGGAAAGCGTAAGACTTCTGTTAAAGAAGCAGCATCCTGTGAAGCGTCAACCCCGTTCAGCGACCACCCTAAAAAAGTGGCGTGGTGAGGAATCGCCGTCCGTTTTACGGCGGCGAGGATGTCAACCTCTATTTTTTCCATTTATTTTAACGCCATCGTCGTTTTCTGTAACCCTTGTCCCCTTCTCTCTCTCATTCATCCCCAAAATAATCATGATCAATTCTCTTGATTTCATAGATTTCTTTGGTCGATACACCTAAATTATAATCAATCATCAATTGACATAATTCTTCCCCATCAATCAGCACTATTTTTATCTCATTTCTGGGGGCATATTCTAAAGCCTCTTTGGTAAAATAGGAAGTAGTGATGAAAATACCTTTTTTGGCTCCTTGTCCCGCTAATGCCCCGACAAATTTCTGGATTTCTGGACGACCAACGGCATTATTATCAGCCCATCTTTTGGCTTGAATATAGATTATATCTAAACCGAGTCTATCTTCTTTTATTATCCCATCAATCCCTTGATCCCCGCTCCTACCCACCGCTTTACCAGCATCTCTAATCGAGCCACCATAACCCATTTTTACCAGTAATTCTACTACTAATTTTTCAAAATTATCTGGGGATAATTTTTGCAAAATAGAAAGTAAGTCTGTCGCTAATGCTTGACGAATTTCTTTATAGGAGTTTCCTAGTAATTCCTCTGGTGTTTGTTCTTGCTCAGAAGCTGATAAATTGCTGTCAAGAGTAATAGTTTCATTTTGCTTATTGACTCGATTGAATTCTTGAAATTCGGGAAACTGTCTCAGAAATTTTGTATCAATTCGAGCAGGATTTTGAGATAAGATTTCTTTTCCTTTCTCAGAAATTACAAAAGTTGCCCTTTGGGGTGAGTCAATTAATCCCGCTTTCTTTAAATAGGTTTTTGCCCAACCGACTCGATTAGCAAAAATTTCTTGTTGTCCACTGGGAAGCATTTCTTTTCTTTCCGCTTCCGTGACTTGAAACTCTCTGACCAAGGCTTCAAGAATTTCTCGATATTTATAAACCTTGCCATCTGCAAGTATTTTTAATAGCGGCAACATAATCGATTGAAAATCGGGAATAGGCATAGTTCAGCTGAAAAGCGGAGGCAGTCATCACAATTATACAGCAACAAGCTCCAAGAATTTAGATAATAATACCAAATCTGTTTTTAATAGTGCGATTAACTCCCAATCGAACTTTAAAAACCCACTCCCTACTTCCCTAATTCCCCACTTCCCAGAAAAGCCTTTTCAGTGATCAGAACGTAGGTTGGGTTGAAGCATGAAACCCAACGCCTGTATGGGTTACGCTACCGCTAACCCATCCTACAAATAATTGTGCCTCCCTACTTAGATATTTCTGCAAAATTGAGATGCACCCGTCTTGATACTCCAATAATTCGATTTTTTACCATCGGGAGCGTTGACATAAATAGGATATTTTCTCTCAGGAGAATTAAAGAAAACTTATTTAATAATATGGGCATCTAATATTAAATCTTGTTTAAAAGGTATAGGAGAGCAGCGGAGCCTTTTTAGTAAACAGTAAACAGTAAACAGTGAACTGAAAACTCACATCTGATAACTGATAATTGATAACTGATAACTGAATATAACTTAACTCAGTAAAAAAGACTGATTCGGATGGACAAGAAAGCCTTTTTTCAGCGCTTCTCGTCCTAATAACATCCGAAAACCCATGACATCGCGATTAGTCAAGGTTAATTCGATCGGCCATTGAAGACCGCCAAGTAATACACTTGTTCTGATAACGGGACGTAGTTGACTTTGACCACCGGAATTTTTTACCTGTCGCCATTCGAGGATTTCTGCGGTGGTGGTGACAGTGTGGTGACTATCTTTTTGGTAGGGATGAACTTGAAAGCGCAGCCAATTGCGATCGCCATCTCGAAAAGGATGGAGATGAAAAGCGTGTAGGGCCGAGGAGCGAGCGCCTGTATCAATCTTGGCCTTAATTTTGGTAATGCCTAAATCGGGTAAATCGAGCCATTCTCGCCAACCGATGATGATTTTATCGGGTTTCATCCATCTATTTAGTTTTTTCTTCTTCAATCTCCCGCTGCATTTGGGCGATTTCTTCGGGAGTCATCGCTTCTAGGCGTTTTTTAAAGACGGCATCTTCGTAATCTTTGCGCTGTTTGCCGTAGGTCATATTATCGGTGGCGACTCGAAACAGATAGGTAAAAATCCAACCGATGACACCACCCACCAACACCGCTTGACTCCAAATTCCCGCCGAAGCACTATCTAAACCGGTTTTTTGTAGGACAATGTAGAGGATGCCGCCCATAGCAAACATCCCTATACCAATCCCGATGACATCGATGCGTCTCATGGGTTTTTTGGGTTGATAACTTAAGCTTTTAGGGTACGACGTTGGGGACGGAAGTTAAGGAAAGGACTCAACAACAGCATACCGGGGAAGAAAAAGCTCATCAGAAAGTACATAAACCCTCTTTCCCAAGAAGATGCCACATACCAGCGCGTATTGAGGTAGTAGTAAATAACGGCGGGAATGACGAGCAAATACAAGACACTGAGAGATAGGTAGATCAGGGCGATGATAATGGTTTCTTGCGTCAGAATTGATTGCATAAGGATTGATTTTTCTCAATGGCTGTCGGTGAACTGCAATTCACCTGCTGATTATTTTACCCTGTCTTTCCCCCTTTGTGGCGATCGAATTGGCGGGCTAAAATAATTTGCTGAAAATACTCTTGCTAATTAAATTATTTGTGATATGATAGGAAATTGTCGGTTAAATAACGGGGGCGTGGCGGAATGGTAGACGCTACGGACTTAAAATCCGTTGAGCCTTATAAGCTCGTGAGAGTTCGAGTCTCTCTGCCCCCATCCATTGGAGTCTATATTTAATTAAACTGAGTGTTGGATATTCTAGTACAAATGTCAATGCTCCTAGTAAAAACTTTTTCAGCCAGCCCTATCTAAAATATCCAATAATTCCAGGGGATGATCAATGAGATGATCGGGGTTAAATTGAGTGAGAATTTGAGGGGAATTAAAGCCCCAAGCGACTGCCACCACCTGCACTTGACTTTTTTTGGCAGCAGTAATATCTCTGGTTTCATCGCCGACATAAATCATTTCATCGGGGCGGAATTTATTTTGTCGGATCAGGCGATCGATAATTTTGTGTTTGCCGAATAAAGGCGTTCCCGAATAGATAAAATCAAATAAATTTAAGAGTTGGTTATTTGCTAGAAATATGGTGACGTTTTCTTTGGTATTAGAAGTTATTATTCCCAATCTATAGCCTCTTTTTTTAAGGGTAAGGAGGCAGGGATGCCAGCCATGGAAGGGTTTCAGGCATTCAATTTGTTTATTTAATTCCCGTTTAACTCGATAGAGTAAAAAAGGGATTTTAACGGGGGAAACTTGGGATTGTTTAATAATTTCTTGGGAACTAAGGTTTTTTAGTCTGGCCAAATCTTCCTCATTGACGGGTTGATAACCAAAATTTTTAGCCAAACGATTGACAATCTCCACGAAAGTATCGTGGGTATCGGCGATAGTACCATCAAAATCGAACACGACCACTTTAATTGTCATCTTGTACGGGGTTAGGGGAATGAGCTAAATTAGCTTGGGCATTACGTCGCCACTGCTGGGGTTTGATTCGACGTAGGGCTGACGAGATGAAACGACGATCCCACTCCTCTATAGTTAGATTAGCTAATTCCTCCAATCTTGGCGAGAGGTTTTCGGGACGAGGTTGAAAATCCTCCACGTCGGTAACTTGGGCAAAACGTTGATTCCAAGGACAGACATCTTGACAGATATCGCAGCCAGCTACCCAACCTTGTAAATTCTTGGCAATTTCTGTAGGCAAAGTTACAGCATGATTTTCGATGGTATGGTAAGCAATACAGCGATTAGCATCCACCACAGAGGGACTAACTATTGCTTGGGTGGGACAGGCGCTTAAACAACGGCTACAGCTGCCACAATGGGCGCTATGGGGTCGATCGGGTTCTAAAGGTAAATTAGTTAATATTTCCCCTAAAAAGACCCAACTGCCGTAATTGCGGGTAATTAAGTTACCATTCTTGGCAATCCAGCCGATCCCTGCTCTTTGCGCCCAAACTTTATCCTGTACCGGTCCAGTATCCACATAGTAACGGGTTTGAATTTGCTCCCCCTGACTTTCTAACCATTGACTGAGGGCTTTTAATTTTTTACTTAATACTTTGTGATAATCCCGTCCCCAAGCATAACGGGAAATTTTGCCATGGTTTTGTTCCTGACTGTGTTGCTGGGGGGTGTAGTAGTTAAGAGCGAGACCAATTAGCGATCGCACTTCCGGCCAAAGAGTTTTTATATCCTGTCGTTTCGGGTTAGTCATCCAATCCATATCAGCGTGATAACCCCGCTCTAACCAGCTTTTTAGATGGGATACCGCCGAGTCTTGACTATCCACAGAAGCAATACCGACCCCATGGAAACCTAACTCTAGCGCTTTTTCTTTGATCTGTGTTTCTGTCACCATAGAAATATCTTAAGTCAAGTATTTGTAATAATTATTTACAATGATCAATTTATTGAGCCAAATCCCAGGCTGAACAGTTAGAAACCATGATCAACGAAGAAACTGTGGTTCCCGTCCCCGCTATATCGTCCTCATACTAAATCCAGTTATTAAAAACTGATTATTTATTCTCCGTTTTGCATGAGTGCATGAGTAGAAAACGGGTTTCTCGGAGAAACCCGTTTTCTGTGCGTTACTCAACGGATTTAGTCCCCAAAATGACTTGTACTTTGCTAGTACAATTATAGTAAAATAAGAAAGATTAAAACAAATAACCATGTCTCAACCGATTACCATCGAAGATATCTATAAACTTTTTGAGAAAACTAACGAAAAGTTTGAACAATCACGCCAAGAATACGATCGCCGGACTGCTGAAGCCAAGGCTGAAGCCGATCGCCGGGCTGCTGAATACGATCGCCGGGCTGCTGAAGCCAAGGCCGAAGCCGATCGCCGTTTGGCCGAGCTAGAGAAAACAGTGGCTAATACCAGTCGTACTGTGGATAGTTTAACCACTCGCTGGGGAAGATTTGTCGAGGAATTAGTCGAACCTGCTGTTATTGGCCTATTTCGTAGCAAAGGTATCGATGTTAAAGAAACCTACAGTCGTGCCAGGGTAAAACGGCAAGGAATAGCCATGGAGATTGACATTTTAGCCGTCGATGAAACCGAGGTAGTTTTAGTAGAATGTAAGTCTCATTTATCGAAAGATGATGTCAATGAGTTTTTAGAAAAATTAAGTCGATTTAAACAAGCATTTCCCCATTATAAAAACTATCAGGCTTATGGTGCAGTGGCGGGAATAGAAATAGATGAAGGAGTAGATCGTTATGCCTATAAACAGGGTTTATTTGTGATTAAACCATCGGGAGAAACGGTAGAAATCATTAATGATTCTGGTTTCCAGCCTAAATTATGGTAGGAGAAAGATTCTCCCATCACCGGGCAGATTAGACCTGCTGCAAAAGTGAGATTGCAAGGGCGTACTTAACTTAAAATTCTGAATTTAACGATTTTTCAGTAAAAAAGTGGCTTTTGGGCTGTCAATCAAAGACATATTTTTTCTTCTTCTTCTGGCTCCTTAATACTGGCTCCTATTGCAGGAGGTATAATTTGTCCAACCTAACACTAGAGATGCACGATTAGTATTCATATACCCAGTTTCAATGCACGAGAACCTGATAGCTAAAAACTGGCTCCAGTTTTTGACCGAGATAGCACGGCTTGATCGCAGTGGATCGTAAAATGGGATAATGCTAACTTTGAGAGTCAGAGAGACTATGAGTGAATTCGACTACGATTTAATTATTATCGGTGCTGGAGTTGGTGGCCACGGGGCAGCCCTACACGCGGTCAAATGTGGGCTAAAAACAGCTATTATCGAAGCCAAAGATATGGGAGGAACCTGTGTTAATCGCGGTTGTATTCCCTCTAAAGCTTTACTGGCAGCCTCGGGACGAGTACGCGAATTGGCCGATAGTGACCATCTGAAAAGTCTAGGTATTGCCATCGGTGGCGTGAATTTTGACCGTCCGACAATTGCCGATCATGCTAACAACCTTGTCAGTAAAATTAGAGGCGATCTCACTAATAGTCTGAAACGTCTCAAGGTTGATACTATCCACGGTTGGGGAAAAATCGCCGGCCCGCAAAAAGTTAGCGTCATCGGGGATAGTGGCGAAAAAATCTACACCGCTAAGGATATTATGCTCTGTCCGGGGTCGGTTCCCTTTGTCCCACCGGGGATCGAGATCGATCATAAAACGGTTTTTACCAGTGATGAGGCCGTTAGATTAGAAACTTTACCCAAGTGGATTGCAATTATCGGTAGTGGTTATATCGGTCTGGAATTTTCGGATATATATACCGCTTTGGGTTGTGAAGTAACGATGATCGAAGCTTTAGATAGCCTCATGCCAGGATTTGACCCAGAAATCTCGAAAATCGCCGAAAGAGTCTTGATTAAACCTAGAGACATCGAGACTTATGTGGGAGTTTTGGCAAAAAGTATTAAACCGGGGAATCCTGTGGCCATTGAACTGGTGGACGCAAAAAGCAAAGAAGCGATCGAAATTTTAGAGGTAGATGCTTGTTTAGTTGCTACAGGAAGAATCCCGGCGACCAAGAATCTCGGACTGGAATTTGTTGGGGTAGAACTGGATAAACGCGGTTTTATTGCCGTTAATGACAAAATGCAGGTAATTCAGGACGGTGAACCGATTCCCCATCTCTGGGCCGTGGGCGATGCTACAGGTAAAATGATGTTAGCTCACGCTGCTTCGGGTCAAGGGGTAATAGCCATTGAAAATATCTGTAATCGCCCAAAAACCATCGATTATCGCAGTATTCCCGCCGCCGCTTTTACCCACCCCGAAATTAGTTATGTGGGGTTAACGGAACCGCAAGCAGAAGTTTTGGCACAGGAAGAAGGGTATAAGGTGGCTTCTGTCAAGACCTATTTTAAGGGAAATTCCAAAGCTTTAGCGGAAGGAGAAACGGAAGGCATCGCTAAAGTCGTTTATCGTCAGGATACGGGGGAATTACTCGGTGTTCATATTATCGGTATCCACGCATCGGATTTAATTCAAGAAGCGGCGAATGCGATCGCTGAACGTAAATCTGTCCATGAACTCGCTTTCCGCATCCACACCCATCCAACTCTCTCAGAAGTCCTCGACGAAGCTTATAAACGCGCTGAAGTGGCAGCATAGAGTCAGTTATCAGTTATCAGTTATCAGTTATCACCGTTAAGTTTCCGACTCCTGAATTCTGACTCCTTTGTCTTTTTTTACTTTTTACTTTCAAGATTATGTTTGGATTAGGTTGGCCAGAAATAGTAATTATTACCGTGGTTGTTGTCCTGATATTTGGACCGAAAAAAATACCCGAATTTGGGGCAGCTTTGGGGAAAACTTTACGGGGATTTAAAGAAGAAATCAATAAAGATGATCAAGAAAGTGAAGACAGTGACGAGAAGATGAGATAAATTTCCCTCTTGACTAAGTTGGTAGAGCAAGTTTCTTTGTTCTATGTTAAGATGTTGAGGGCTTCATTTTTGGGTCTGATTTGTTGTTGTTAATGATCAGACAGTACCTGATGAGCCTTTCTCTGTCAACTCTTGAGGTTGATGCGTTTCATTTTTGAATTGGCGATGGATAATTCTTGACAAATGAGGTTAAATTTATCTTCAAGAGGTTAGGGAATGGGCTTAACAAAAATTAACTTGATCAGGGTTGACAAACTTTCCTTGAACCACTTCATCAATGAAGTAGTCGTGCAGAATTTTGCTATTTTTGAGAGAGGCACTCTGGCACGGGGCAGCTTTTTACGCCATTCCCCATCTCCTAATCCCTGACTGATGACTGATAACAGAAAAATGGCGTTGTCAGATCAGAAATTGAAAGATGCAATGCAATCCTTGCTACCCTTCGACTTGGCTCAGGGCAAGTCAAAGTAATTTCAGTTCCGGGCTGATTCGGAGCATCTTTCAATTTGACAACGCCTATTGTAGGGCTAATTCATGAATTAGCCCTACACCTATTACCTAGCTATATTCCACTGCTAAATCGAGCGACCCCTTCGACTTGGCTCAGGGCAAGTCTTGTTCCCCACTTAAGCCCAACTATCGGCACTATTCGTTCATTAAACACTAATTGAAAGATGCCATGCAATCCTTGCTACCCTTCGACTTGGCTCAGGGCAAGTCAAAGTAATTTCAGTTCCGGGCTGATTCGGAGCATCTTTCAATTTGACAACGCCGAAAAATCCCCTATTCCCCAATAACTAAAGGAAAGATAAAGTTATCGATCGCCCTCCGGAGCCAGTGTCAGAATAAAAGCAGGGAGATGACCAAGGAAAACCCATAACTCTCCATCTCTTTCCCGTCATCGCCCCTAAAATTTATTTGGTTCAGATTTATGCAAACTGCCAATCCTCCTCAAACGGAGAAAAAAGAGCATCCCAGTGGCGATAAACGCTTCAAAGTCCTCGAAATTACCATGAAGCGAGCAGGATATAATCAATCAGCCCTGATTGAAGTCCTGCACAAAGCGCAAGAAGCTTTTGGATTCCTAGAAGAAGATGTTCTCCTCTACGTTGCCCGGGCGCTAAAACTGCCCCTCAGTCACGTCTATGGGGTAGCAACCTTCTATCATCTCTTTTCCCTGAAACCGGCGGGAAAACACACCTGTATAGTCTGTATGGGGACTGCTTGTTATGTCAAAGGCAGCGGCAAAATCCTCGAAGACATCGAAAACAGCTTTGATGTCAAAGTGGGAGAAACCACCGCCGATGGAGAAATTTCCCTAGTGTCGGCCCGTTGTATCGGGGCCTGTGGGATTGCGCCGGCCGTGGTCTTCGATGGAGTCGTGGCCCCTAAACAAGATTCGGAAACTGTCTTAGCAAAACTACAGAGTTTCTCCCAGTAATTTTTCACTCTAGTGGATTGAGAAGAATATGGACTTACAAGAATTATTGGCAGTGGCCGAGAAGGAAAAAGCTAGACAAAAAAGCATCCGGGTGCATTGTTGCACTTCCACCGGTTGCCAAGCTGCTAACTCCCTCCAAATCGAAAAAAACCTCGCCACTGCCGTCAAAGAAGCAGACCTAGGGGATAAAGTCGAAGTGGTGGGGGTCGGTTGTATGGGTTTTTGTGGTCGCGGTCCGTTGGTGGAAGTGGATCCCCAGGACCTCTTATACGAAGAAGTCACCCCGGAAAGTGCGGCCAGCATTATTGCAGCCTTAAACGGCGGCAAAACCGAGGTGCAATTAGGGGACTCAAAACATCCCTTTTTCTCCCATCAAGTCAAAATTGTCCGGGAAAATAGCGGTAAAATCGATCCCGATCGCATTGAGGAATATATCGCCGTCGGGGGTTATCAATCTCTCTACAAGGCCCTCTACGAGATGACTCCGGCCCAGGTGGTGGAGGAAATCAGCAAAAGCGGTTTGCGCGGCCGGGGCGGTGCCGGTTATCCCACCGGTTTAAAATGGGCGACGGTGGCTAAACAACCGGGTAAACAAAAATACGTTATCTGTAATGCCGATGAAGGGGACCCCGGGGCGTTTATGGACCGCAGTGTTTTGGAAAGTGACCCCCATTTAGTCCTGGAAGGAATGGCGATCGCTGCCTATGCCGTGGGGGCCGATCATGGTTATATCTATGTTAGGGCTGAATATCCCCTAGCGATCGATCGTCTGCAAAAAGCGATTAATCAGGCCAAAAAATTCGGTTTAATGGGTTCCCAAGTATTCGAGTCCACTTTCGATTTTAAGCTGGATATCCGCATCGGGGCGGGAGCTTTTGTCTGTGGAGAGGAAACCGCTCTCATCCATTCCATCGAAGGCGGCCGCGGCACTCCCCGCACCCGTCCCCCCTATCCGGCCCAATCGGGCCTCGATGGTTGTCCCACCCTGATTAATAACGTCGAGTCCTACGCTAATATCGCCCCTATTATCCGCTCTGGGGCTGCTTGGTATGCCAATATCGGTACTGCCACCAGTAAAGGGACAAAAATCTTCGCTTTAACGGGAAAAATCAGCAATAATGGGCTGATTGAAGTGCCAATGGGCATTACTCTCCGGGAAATTGTCGAGGAGATGGGGGGTGGTGTTCCCGATGGTCAAGTAAAAGCGGTGCAAACCGGCGGCCCCTCTGGGGGTTGTATTCCCGCTAATTTACTCGATACTCCCGTGGATTACGAATCCTTAGCCAAACTCGGTTCGATGATGGGATCCGGGGGTATGGTAGTTATGGATGATAGTACCAGTATGGTCAAGGTGGCGAAATTCTATATGGAATTCTGTCGCGAGGAGTCCTGTGGTAAATGTATCCCCTGTCGCACGGGAACAGTACAAATGTTTGAATTATTGGCTAAAATTATCGACAGAAAGGCCGATATTCACGACCTCGAAAACTTAGAACATCTCTGTCAAATGGTCAAAGAAACCAGTCTTTGCGGTCTTGGTCAAAGCGCTCCCAATCCGATTTTAAGTACCCTACAGTATTTTAAGGAGGAATATCTGGCTCTGTTACAGGAAAGCAAGCACCCCGTCTCTGTTTGAGAATAACTCGATCGAGGTCCAAGAATGTTCGGCCTCGATCAATTTCTTCAGTTACGCGAAGTCTGGTGGGCTGCCGGGTTATCTTGAAGAGAGTTAGCAGTAGTCTCAGGAGACAATAGATTATGACTTGGCGCGGCTCAACCGATACAAAAGATCGCATTTTTGCAGCTTTAGTATATCTTTTACCCTTATATTCGGCTTTTGCCTTCGGTATCTTTATCTTCCAGCAAATTCCTTTTTTAGGAGCGGCCTTAGCAATAGCCTTATATCCCTTAGCTTTTCTCTATAGTTCTCTGGGAAGCTTTGGCAGTTTAATTATCTTTTTCGTCCTCTTTTTCGCCGTGGTACGCAATCCCCGCATCAGTCATTTTATCCGCTTTAACACCATGCAGGCGATTTTAATCGATATTTTGGTGTATTTATTGGGATTGGTCTTAGATTTCGTCGCTAGGGGTTTAGGGGCGAATTTAGTGGTAGAAACTCTTTTTAACGTCGTCTTTTTAGGAGCATTTGCCGCCTGTGTTTACAGCATTATACAGTCGGTTATCGGCAAATACGCCGATATTCCCACAATTTCCGAGGCAGCCTATTCCCAAGTGGGAGGTTAAGTCAGCTTGAGTTTGTCCCCTTTTTCGGCTACAGTCTCTCCAGAATCAATGCGTTCGCTGCCAGGCCACATCTATGAGTCCATTTAAACAGACGCTACGGGAACTCAACGCTCAGAAGGGGAAAATAGCCGCTTCTGTGGGCAGAAAAACGCCTAAACGGGTTAATCGTTGGTTTAAATGGCTTTCTCCCGGTCTTTTTGTCAAACGCTGGCTTTTAATCAGTTTAACTGGCGTTTTTCTCACCTCCTTCGGTTTGGCTATTTGGGTAAAATTAACCCCAGTTAATCGCTTTTTAGAGTTTGTTTCCCAAGCATTAGAAACGATCGCCCGTTTGGTCCCCAATTCTGTTTCCGGGCCGCTGGCGGTTTTGTTGGGTGTCTTTTTGTTATTCTGGGGTCAGAGTCGCACCGTCGAAACGATTACAGAAGCACTACAACCGGACGCATCGGAGGAATTAGTCGATCGCCTACGCACCCATCGTCGTCTCCATCGCGGCCCGAAAATTGTGGCGATCGGTGGCGGTACGGGTTTATCGACGCTTTTACGGGGTTTAAAACAGTATAGCTCCAATATCACCGCTATTGTCACCGTAGCTGATGATGGCGGTTCTTCGGGCCGATTACGCCGGGAAATGGGCATTTTACCCCCGGGGGATATTCGCAATTGTATCGCCGCTTTAGCCGATGAGGAAAAGTTATTAACGGAATTGTTTCAATATCGCTTTCATGCCGGGGATGGTTTATCGGGCCACAGTTTTGGTAATTTATTTATCAGCGCTATGACCGAGATTACCGGCGATCTGGAACAGGCGATCGATGCTAGTGCCAAAGTTTTAGCAATTCGGGGAAAAGTGCTACCTGCTACCCTTACCGATGTTAGTCTCTGGGCTAAGTTAGCCGATGGGCGCATTATTGAGGGAGAATCGAAGATAACCGAAGCTATGGGGCAAATTCGTCAGATTGGCTGTCATCCTGCGGATCCGGTCGCTTTACCGGCTGCTTTAGCGGCAATCAAGGAAGCAGATTATATTATTATCGGGCCGGGTAGTCTTTATACCAGTATTATCCCTAATTTGTTGGTTCCCGCAATTCGTCAGGCCCTAGCACAGGTGACGGTTCCCCGCGTCTATGTTTGTAATATTATGACCCAGCCGGGGGAAACGGATAATTATTCGGTGGCTGATCATATTCGGGCGATCGAAGGAGTCTGTGAAGAACGCGTCTTTGATGCGGTTTTAGCCCAAAAAACTGCACCATCGCCCCAATCCCTACAATTATACGCCCAAGAGCATAGTCATCCCGTCTTTTTAGATCGCGAGGAAGTGGGAAAAATGGGTTATCGCATTGTTTTAGCGAATGTAATGGCAGAAGATGAAGTTACTGCCAAAGTTCGTCACGATCCCCAACGTTTAGCGCGAGTTTTATGGCGTTGGTATGCTAAAAAGTGAAACTTCGTTTTGGGTAGCCGGTCGTCAGTCCTGATGAAAAAATTTTCACTACCAAACATGAAAGAGGTTTCCTTCCCCACACCCCACACCCTACACCCCACACCCCTCTCCTATACCTTTTAAAATTAATCCTTTCCTAGTGCGCCATGGTAGGCCGCCCCGAGGTATAATTGCCCTACTTTCGGGTTATTGAGTAAATCTTGACCCGATCCCTGAAAACGATCTTGACCACTTTCTAAAACATAACCTCGATCGGACATCATTAGGGCTTTTTTGGCATTCTGTTCTACTAAAATAATGGCAGTTCCCGTCTGATTAATCGCTTTTATCTGTTCAAAAACGCTGGTTACTAAAATAGGAGATAAGGCTGCCGAAGGTTCATCGAGAATTAATAAATCTGGCTGCAACATCAGCGCTCTTCCCATGGCTAACATCTGTCTTTCTCCCCCGGATAAAGTGCCGGCTTTCTGACGACGGCGCTCGTCCAAACGAGGAAACATGGCATAAATGCGCTCTTTTAGCGGTTTAATCGCTTCTTTACTGGTAAAAGCCCCCATTTCCAGATTTTCCTCAATGCTCAGGGATGGAAAAACATTAGCAATTTGGGGAACATAACCCATTCCGAGGGGAACGATTTGATTAGATTTCCAACCAGTGATATTTTTTCCCTTAAAAGTGATAGTTCCAGCACTGGGTTTTAATAAACCAAAAATCGCCTTAGCGAGGGTGGATTTTCCCGCACCATTGGGACCGATAACCGTGACTAATTCCCCCCGTGCAATGCGAAAGTTAACCCCTTGCAATATGTATAAATCCTGCACATAACCAGCATAAACTTGTTCAACTTCTAAAAGATAATCCATGGTAAGGTAAAAAGTAAAAAAAGAGATGGGGAGTAAGAGGATCAGGGAGCATTTTCAGTAATCAGTAATCAGTAAATAGTAAGCAGTAAACTGATAACTGATAACTGATAACTGATAAATTAGGGAGTTTTTTGTAAATCAGGACGTTCTTCTGGCAGAATTGCACCTTCGACAGGGCATACTTGAAGACAGATACCACAGTCAATACAAGTGGCAAAATCAATCCAATACCAATCGGTTCCTTTAACATTTTTACCCGGTCCCGGATGGATGCAAGCAACAGGACAAGCGGAAACGCAATCGGCAACCCCTTCACAAGTTGCAGTGACGATCGAATGTGGCACAGTGTTTTCTCCTCTAATTCTTAACATTACTTTACCACTTTTAGGCGCGTTCAGAAACTTTCCCTTAATTCCCTAAAATATTGGCAGTTTTTTCTTGATCTTAGCAAGAAGTAAAATAGGAGTCTTCCACAGGGTTTTTACTATTCCCTTACGGGAGGATAAATAGTTAATTTCTTCCTGTAATTTTTGATTATTTTTCTGGAGATTATTATGATTATTTTCTAATTCTCTTAGTGATATTTCCATCTCTTGCATAGTACGATAATCTTGCTGTTGTTTGAGATACATTATCTGTTGTGCTTCCTGTAATTTTCTTAACTCTAACCAGACTTGATTCTGACTTGATTCCTTAGTTTCACTGAGCGCATACCAGAGAAAGTCATTGATTTCTTCCGCTATTTTTTGATTAACTTCAAAAAACTCGATAATATCAATTTGTTCGGGGTAAATTTGAGGGTATGACTTTCTTAAATCTTGGGCGATATGAGAGGAAAAAGCGATGATTCTAGAAGCGGACAAAATGGCATAGTGTTTTTCTAAATCTACCTGTAAATTGTCATTTTCTTCTGGTAATTTAGAAGCAAGCAAAAGTAGAGAAGGAGTGGTTAAGGAACTGGTATAAAAAGTGGAAATAAATAAATTTGCCTGTAGGCGATCGCAAATAGCTTGGATTTTTCTGGCATCCTTTCCCGTACAATTATAATCGTAGGATTCTGTAGGCCAATATTTAAATTCTTCCCATCGTGGTGCGCTGTTATTTCTATCTAAAATAACAATGTATTGACTAATTTCTAATTGACTCCAATGTTCTAGAGTTGAAGACCAAACCCTGGCTAATTTTCCTTGATTTATTTGAAAAATTACGCCATCAATCACAATAATTGGGGTTTTTTTCTGGGAGATAGCTTGAATTGTTTGTAATTTTTCTCGCTCCTCTTCCTGTAAAATTATGCCTAAATCTTCCATCTTAACTGGATTGGGTTTAATTTCTAGATTCTTAATGTCTGGGTGGGGAATTTCATAGATTTTACACACTTGATAATGTTCCTCTAATGCTTGACCATTGCTGCCATGTTCTAAACCTTGGAGATTTAAATAATATAAGCCTAAAATATCAGGAATCAAAGCCATTTTTTCCCCTTGACTGCCGATTCTTAACCAAAATTCGTAATCACCAGCACAGCGAAAATTTTCCTGAAAATAACCATATTTATCGTGCAGCATTTTTCGCCACATTGGTTGAGAACCCACACAACAACCTTGACGCATCTGTTGATAGGAGTAATTTGGCCAATTCCAATGTTTTAAAGCTGGGGTGGTTGCAAAAGTATCATTTTTGATTGTAGTAATTAATTGATCGGCATAAACTAAACTAATCTCTCTATTGTTATCTAGATAATTAGCCATAATTTCCAGAGCATTGAAACAGCGACGATCATCAGTATTCCCATTGGTGAGATAAAGACCCCTAGCTAGTTTAATAGCGCGATTCCAAGCGCAATAGATGGTTTCTCGTTCTTGAGTTCTCTGGTAAATAATATTAGGATAATTTTCTTGAAACTCTTGGATAATCTCCCCTTCATTCTCCGGAGAAGCACTATCGATAATAATAATTTCTACTTCTCCCTTTTCATAAAGAGTTTGAGTAACTAAATCCTCTAGACAACCCTGGATAAACTCCGCTGATTTATAGGTAGAAACAATTACAGAAACTTTGATCCTCTGCATTGGTATAGAGTTATTATAACTAGGATTCATCGGCTTATCTGATCGCAATTCAAGACAGAAAAATTTTTTGATAATTTTAGAAAAGAAGATTTTAAGACTCTATATTTGATCGGGAGAATTGTCAAGATATTATCGACTTTTACTGAAGATACCAGTTTATCTACCTTTTGCTTGTTACTTGACATAATAAAAACTATAATGGGAAGGCTGTGGAAAATGAGCAACAATGACCGTATCTTCCTCCCTAGACTGGCTAACCCGTGGCACCAGTGACCTCTTCCCCCATCAACCCGACTCCCAAGATCCTAGGGAAAATTTAACCCAACTACTGCAAACTACCGATCGCCCTTTAAGAATTAAACTAGGTATTGACCCCACCGGCAGCGACATTCACCTAGGCCATAGTATCCCTTTTCGGAAACTGCGTGCTTTCCAGGATGCTGGTCATGTAGCAGTGGTGATTATTGGTGATTTTACCGCTAGAATTGGCGATCCGACGGGAAAATCGGAAGTTAGAAAACAATTGACGAGCGAAGAAGTGAGAGCTAATGCCGAGAATTATCTGGCACAATTACGCCCAATTTTAGATTTTAACACCCCTAATCGCCTAGAAATTCGCTATAACTCGGAATGGTTGGGGAAATTAGACCTCTCGCAAATTCTCGAACTCCTCTCCACCATGACCGTCGGGCAAATGTTGGCAAAAGAAGGCTTTTCCGAACGCTACGACCGGGAAAACCCGATTTTTCTCCATGAATTTCTCTATCCCTTGATGCAGGGTTATGATTCCGTAGCTGTCGAGGCCGATGTCGAATTGGGAGGAACCGATCAAAAATTTAATATTGCCGTCGGTCGCGATTTACAGAAGTATTTCGGCAAAAAAACGCAATTTGGGCTACTTTTACCGATTTTAATCGGAACCGATGGCAGCCAAAAAATGTCCAAATCCCTGAATAATTATGTGGGATTGCGGGAATCGGCCCTGTCTATGTACTCGAAACTGGAAAAAACCACCGACGCTTTGTTAAAAGATTATTACGAACTATTGACAAATTTGCCTTTAGATGCTATTGCGAGCAATCCGCGAGAGGCACAAAAACAACTGGCGATCGAGGTAGTTGCCCAGTTTCACGGGAAAGAGGAGGCATTAAAGGCACAAAAAACGGCGCAGGAGATAGTCCTACAGGGAAATACGGCAGCTGCGGCCTCTGTCCCCGAATTTTCCCTCGCAGCGGTCACTTTTCCCCTAAAATTATTCTATCTTCTTTCGGCCACTGGCTTGTGCAAAAGTAGCGGCGAAGGGAGAAGACAAATTCAGGGGGGCGCGGTGAGGATCGATAGTGAGAAAATCACCGATGTGGACAAAAGTTTTGAGACAGCCGAAGCTTTAACGGGAAAAGTCCTACAGGTGGGCAAAAATAAATTTATTCGCTTTGTAGCTTAAATAAGCGAAAAAGTCCCTATTCGGCGGCTTTTTCCAGGATTTCTAACTCAAAATCTCGAAAATGGGCTTTAAACTTTTTACTGAACTCGACGAGGATGGGTAGGTTGGCACTAACCGGCCTACCACGCCATTCGGTGACAAACGCTTTCACCTCTCCCTCTAGTCCTTTCACGTCAAAAGGATTCGATTTGTGTTCAGGATGATGATAAACCACCACGGACTCAATTACACGAACTTGATCGCCAACTTTCATAAACTCTCTAGCGAAGACAAACGCCTATTGTATCTTTGAAAACAATCTTATCATTGTACGCTATATCAGTGATCAGTAAACAGTGATCAGTTATCAGTGGGAATTATCAATTATGAATTAGGGAGTCGCAAGCGGGGAAGTGGGGTAGGGAAATGGGGGAATGAAGGAATTCAACTAAAACCCCAAAACCCTGAAATCCCAACACCTGACTCCTATCTCCTGACTTGAAAGAGGGTGTAGGGTGTGGGGAAGGAAACCTCTTTCATCTCTGGTGGGGAAAATTTTTTCATCGGGACTGACTCCTCAAGCAAACAAGGTCATTAAACCTAAATAAAGCTTTAGGGAATAGAGGAGTGACAACATATACAATGATTGGGGTTTATAGTCAAGCAACCCTAAGCCTATGCCACGCCGTGATGACTTACAGAAAATCCTAATCTTGGGCGCTGGCCCGATTGTCATCGGACAAGCCTGTGAATTCGACTATTCGGGAACTCAAGCCTGTAAAGCCCTACGAGAAGAAGGTTATGAGGTAATTTTAGTCAATTCTAACCCCGCCTCGATTATGACCGATCCAGAAATGGCCGATCGCACCTACATTGAACCGATTCTGCCGGAAATTGTCGAGAAAATTATCGCTAAAGAACGCCCTGATGCGATTCTACCGACTATGGGTGGTCAAACTGCCCTCAATACCGCGGTAGCTTTGGCCAAAAGCGGCGTTTTAGAAAAATATAACGTGGAACTGATCGGGGCAAAACTCCCCGCTATTGAAAAAGCCGAAGATAGGGAACTATTCAAAAAAGCAATGGAGAAAATCGGTGTTCCCGTCTGTCCTTCGGGGATTGCCAACAATTTAGAAGAAGCAAAAGCGATCGCCCATCAGATCGGTTCCTATCCTCTCATTATCCGGCCGGCCTTCACTTTAGGCGGAACGGGGGGCGGTATTGCCTATAACCAAGAAGAATTTGAACCGATGGCCCAGTATGGGCTAGATTGTTCGCCTACATCGCAAATTCTCGTTGAAAAATCCCTAATTGGTTGGAAAGAATACGAATTAGAGGTCATGCGCGATCTAGCCGATAACGTGGTGATCATCTGTTCGATCGAAAACTTTGACCCGATGGGGGTCCATACCGGCGACTCGATTACCGTTGCGCCCGCCCAAACTCTGACCGATAAAGAATACCAACGCCTCCGGGACTATTCTAAGGCAATTATTCGGGAAATTGGCGTAGAAACCGGCGGATCGAACATCCAATTCTCCGTTAATCCCACTAACGGCGACGTAATCGTGATTGAGATGAATCCCCGGGTATCCCGTTCTTCGGCCCTAGCATCAAAAGCCACGGGATTCCCGATCGCTAAATTTGCCGCTAAACTAGCAGTAGGCTACACTTTAGACGAAATTCCCAACGATATCACCAAAAAAACCCCAGCTTCCTTTGAACCGACTATCGATTACGTCGTCACCAAAATTCCTCGCTTTGCCTTCGAGAAATTCCCCGGATCCCAACCGATTCTAACTACCCAGATGAAATCCGTCGGGGAAGCTATGGCTATCGGTCGAACTTTCCAAGAATCCTTTCAAAAAGCACTTCGATCCCTAGAAACAGGACGTTTTGGCTTTGGTTGCGATAAAGTCGAAACTCTCCCCCCCCTCTCGGAAGTCCGGGCCAGTTTGCGGACACCTAACCCCGAACGAGTTTATAGTATCTATCATGCTTTTAAATTGGGCATGAATGGGGAGGAAATCCACGAACTAACCGGGATTGATCCCTGGTTCCTCGATAAATTGGCCGATTTGATGGCAACCGAGAAGTTTCTTAAACGAACTCCCCTGAAAAGTCTTAGCAAAGAGGACCTATTCGCTATTAAACAACAGGGTTTTAGCGATCGCCAAATCGCCTTCGCCACCAACACCAGCGAGGACGAAGTAAGAAGTTATCGCAAGGGTTTAGGTATTGTTCCCGTTTATAAAATGGTGGACACCTGCGCGGCAGAATTTGAAGCCCTGACACCCTACTATTATTCCACCTACGAACAGGTGGAATCGGAAGTTTTACCCTCCGATAAACGCAAAGTGATGATCCTCGGTGGGGGTCCCAATCGCATCGGCCAGGGGATAGAATTTGACTACTGTTGTTGTCATGCCGCTTTTTCCCTCAGTCAAGCTGGTTTTGAGACGATTATGGTCAACTCTAACCCGGAAACTGTCTCCACCGATTACGATACCAGCGATCGCCTTTACTTTGAACCCCTGACTAAAGAAGATGTCTTAAATATCATCGAAGCGGAACAACCAGAGGGTTTAATTATTCAATTCGGTGGGCAAACTCCCTTAAAACTAGCCCTTCCCCTGCAAAGATATCTAGAATCGCCTAATTGTCCCGTAAATACCAAAATTTGGGGAACTTCACCCGATTCGATCGATGCCGCCGAAGATCGGGAACGGTTTGAACAAATCCTCCGACAATTAGACATCCGACAACCTCCCAATGGTATTGCCCGCAGTTTCCAAGAATCCCAAGCAGTGGCTAAACGTATCGGTTATCCTGTGGTAGTACGTCCGTCCTACGTTTTGGGCGGTCGGGCAATGGAAATCGTCTATTCCGATAGCGAATTGGAACGCTATATGAAGTATGCGGTACAGATAGAACCGGATCACCCGATTTTAATCGATAAATTCCTCGAAAATGCCATCGAAGTGGATGTGGATGCCCTCTCAGATGCCACGGGAACAGTAGTTATCGGGGGATTAATGGAACATATCGAACAAGCGGGCGTACATTCGGGCGATTCTGCTTGTTCTATCCCCCATACGTCCCTTCCTGACTCAGTTTTAACCACAATTCGACAATGGACGGTGGAACTAGCGAAAGCTTTAAAAGTAATCGGTTTGATGAATATCCAGTATGCGGTACAGGGGGAGACAGTTTATATCTTAGAAGCAAATCCCCGGGCTAGTCGTACTGTTCCCTACGTTTCCAAAGCAACGGGAGTTCCTCTAGCAAAAGTTGCCTCCCTCGTCATGTCGGGCCGAACCCTGACGGAATTGGGTATCATCAGCGAAGCAATTCCCCGTCATATCGCCGTCAAAGAAGCGGTTTTACCCTTCCAGAAGTTCCCCGGTGCTGATACTCTCTTGGGACCAGAAATGCGTTCTACAGGCGAAGTAATGGGGATTGACAGCGATTTTGGCAAAGCTTTCGCTAAAGCAGAAATGGCCGCCGGCGTGATTTTAGCCACCAGTGGGACGGTTTTTGTCTCGATGAACGATCGCGATAAAACCCCCATGGTTCCCGTGGTTAAGGATCTGCAATCCCTCGGTTTTCGCGTCGTCGCCACTTCGGGAACTCGTGAAGTTTTGTTAGAAAACGGTTGCGAAAATATCGATTTGGTGCTAAAAATTCACGAAGGTCGTCCCCACGTTATCGATTGGATCAAAAATGACTGGATTCAGTTTATTGTCAATACTCCCAGTGGTGAAGAATCCCAAAATGATGGCCGACAAATTCGCCGTACTGCCCTCGATTATAAGTTACCAATTATCACCACTATCGCCGGGGCAAAAGCGACGGTAGCGGCCTTAAAATCCCTGCAATCCCAACCTTTAGAGGTGAAAGCTTTACAGGATTATCTCGCCTAATTTCAGTTATCAGTTATCAGTTAGAAAGGGGATATAGGGATTTAGGGAAATTTCAGCCAAATGCCCCACTACCCCTACACCCCATCACCCCATCACCCCACTACCCCACTACCCCATCACCCCATCACCCCACTTCCCAATTCATAATTCCTAATTCCTAATTCCTAATTCCTAATTCCTATGACCGATACTCTAAACGACTATAAAAACCTAATTAGTGAACTGATTAACCGTTATAAAAACCGCGTCGATTTCCTGACAATTCGTCTGGAAGAAGCGCGGGGGACGAATATTCTACTGCGTTCCGAACGAGTGGAAACCCTCAGCGAAGGTATTGCTATCGGTGGTCAGGTACGCGCTTGTTATAAAGGAGGTTGGGGATTTGCCAGCTTTAATCAATTATCCAGTTTACAGGAACGATTAGAAGATGCGATCGCTGCTGCCCGTTTAATTGGGGAAGAAGAAACCCTGATTGCCCCGGTAGAACCTGTAATTATTAGTTGTGAATTGCCTTTAACGGGAACAGATCCCCGTTTAGTACCATTAGCTGATAAAAAAGCCCTCTGCGATCGCTATAATAACTTACTGCGTCAACACCATCCCAGTATTGCCACCACTTCCGTCCGTTACAGCGATAGCAGTCAACATATTCTTTTAGCCACTTCTGACGGGACTTTAATCGAACAAAAATGGTCGGACTTAGAAATGCGTTTTTCGGCCACCGCTAGGGATGGGGACAGCGTACAAACAGGCCGGGAAACCACCGGTTCCCGAAAAGCTTTCGAGGATCTGGTCAATTTAGAAGAACAGGTGCAAGGGTCGGCTAAACGGGCCGTACAAGCCCTAGTTTTGCCCCCTGTCAAGGGCGATACTTACACCGTCGTCATCGATCCCATTTTAACCGGTCTGTTCGTCCATGAGGCTTTTGGCCACCTTTCCGAGGCAGATATGTTATACGAAAATCCCGACCTTTTGGAAGTGATGAGTATGGGCAAACGTTTCGGACCAGATAACCTGCAAATCTTTGACGGGGCCTATCCGGAAGGTCATCGGGGCAGTTATTTTTATGACGACGAGGGAACCCCTGCGACCACGACTCAGTTAATTAAAGACGGGGTTTTGGTGGGAAGACTGCATTCGCGGGAAACGGCGGGCAAATTAGGCGAAAAACCGACCGGTAACGCCCGTTGTCTCAATTATCATTATCCGCCCATTGTCCGCATGACCAACACTTGGATTGAACGGGGAACTACTGCCGTTAAAGAGTTATTTTCGGGGATAAAAACGGGAGTTTATGCCCAAAATTGGCAGGGAGGCATGACTAACGGCGAAATGTTCACTTTTAGCGCCGGGGAAGCTTGGATGATTCGCGATGGAGAAATTGCTGAACCGGTTAAAGATGTGACTCTCTCCGGTAATGTCTTTAAAACCCTAGCCAATATTGAGGCAATTGCTGATGATTTCTACTGGGATGAGTCGGGAGGCTGCGGAAAAGGGGGTCAAAGTGGTTTACCGGTTGGCTGCGGTGGCCCCAGTCTCCGTATCCGCGATGTGGTCGTCGGGGGAGAAGCAGATATTCACTGAAAAATCGGGGCGAAACAATCTAGGAGGCACTTATAAAGCACCTCCCAAAGCGAAGGAACCCGTGTCACCCATAAACACCTTAGCAGGTTTGCGGTTATGAAAATTAAGCCTAGACAAGCACCGCTAAAACAAGCGCAGAAAATCGCCAAATATTGATCAGTTACAATTAGGTGAGATAATGGGCGATCGAATTCCTAACCTAAGAGAGCCTAACTGTTAGGTTTAGCTTCACAATAACTTGATATTATTATCACAATAGTCTCAAAAACAATGATCGAATTAAGTCCCGCCGCCGCTAGAGAAATTGAACGTTGGAGTCAAAGCCGTCGCCTGAGTGGTTCCTATCTGCGTTTGGCAGTAAAAAACGGCGGTTGTTCGGGAATTCACTACCATCTGGAATTAACCGATATTCCGGCAGAAAACGATCGCTTTTATCAAAGTCAGGGTATTAATATTTTAGTCGATCCTGACAGCGATCGCTACCTACAAATTTTAAAATTAGACTATTCAGAGGATCTAATGGGTGGTGGTTTCCGTTTTACCAATGCCAACGCCCAAAATACCTGCGGTTGTGGTCTTTCTTTTAGTGCTTAATTAACTACTCCAAATAGCCAAGACAACTAAAAGCGCATTAACCAGATAAAATGCTCCCACAATCCGGGTTTCCGTCCAACCACTTAATTCTAAATGATGATGAAAAGGAGCCATTTTTAATAATCTTTTGCCCTTGCCATCGGGTCCTTTTGTAGCTTTATAATAGCTAACCTGAGCGATTACCGACAGAGATTCCAGAAAGAACAGACCACTAATTAAAAATAATCCCCAGAGATGTCCAGTAATTAAACCCACCGCAGCTAAAGCGCCTCCCAAAGCAAGGGAACCCGTATCACCCATGAACACTTTAGCAGGGTTGCGGTTATGAAAAATGAAGCCTAGACAAGCACCACTAAAACAAGCGCAGAAAATCGCCAAATCCGGATGACTAGGAGCGATAATAATACCTAAACCCAAAAAAGCGATCGCACCCGTTCCCCCCGCTAATCCATCCACCCCATCGGTGAGATTAGTGGCGTTACTTTCAGCCACAAGGACAAATCCCGCCAAAATCCAGAAGAAAAAGCCCAAAGGAATCACTAATCGACCCCAAAGGGTGATATCGGTACTCACCTGATTGACCAACATCCAGAGACAAAAAAGCACCGCCCCCGTTATCTGTAAAATTAACTTCATCCGGGGAGACAGGCCTTTATTCGACTTATAACGCAGAATTTGCCAATCATCTAACCAACCGATACCCATGTAAGCAAAAGTCAGCAAAGCAACCGCCACCACATTAGGAGTAAATTTAGACCAGATTAAAGCGAAAATAAGGGCTACTGGCACAAAAAAGCTGCCTCCCATTGTTGGGGTTCCTGCTTTCTTTAAATGGGCCTGGGGTCCATCTTCGCGCATAATCTGACCCATTTTCAAGCGTCGCAGCACTGGGACTACTTGACAACCAAGACCACCACTGATTAATGTTGTGGCCATCAGGGGCAGTAACAGGGAATTAGTGGACTGAAAAAAAACTACTAACAGAAATAGTAATCCCGTTAGTAGAATCAGGAGATGGGTTCCAGTGGGTTTTTTAAAGATAGGGGCGGAAAAAATGTTAGCGTTCACGACTAAAGCGCCAGATAAGGGTAAAATTTGCCAAAGAAGACGGGATTAATCTTCATCTAAGACTAATTCATCCTCGTCGTCATCATAACCGATATCATCGACATCCATGAGTTCAGATAGTTCCACATCTTCTTCGAGAGTCAGATCTGGTTCGGCGATTTTATCCCGGGGAATCATGCGATTATTTTTTTCTAACCACTCGACAATGGAAGCGTCTTTTTTTAGGGGAATAACCGCGGCCGGTTCGTAGCGGGGTTCTTGACGAATAGAAGGATTAAGCATAATCACTCGACGATTAACAGCAATCATTTCGAGTTTACCATGTCTTTTAAGGCTCTGATAATCTCTTGATTGGCCGCGGGGAAAGTGTAATTATCTAGTTCCTCGATAGTTACCCAGCGGATTTCTTCACATTCGATCGCTCTCGCTTGGCCGCTGAGATAACGACAGTTATATACTTGTAGATTAACCCGAAAATGACTATAGGTGTGATCGATAGTGATTAAATGACTATCCACTGCGATGTCAATGCCAATTTCTTCTAATATCTCCCGTTTAATACATTCCTGTACCGTTTCATTGCCTTCGATTTTGCCCCCGGGGAATTCCCAAAAACCGCCCAAGAGTCCCTTGGCTAGACGGCGATCGATTAAAATTAAATCTCGATCATCTCTAATTACGGCCACACCGATTTGTTTAGAAGCTAAAGAGTCTGTTTCTGGAATCATAGCGGTTATTAGCGAAAAAATAGGAAAAAATGGTTAAAAACTGACTTCGTAAAATTGACTCAAAAGATGATATAATGGAGAATTGTACGATTAACGATTAACAATGACAGTCAGTTCCGAATCAAAGTTTATTTTAAAAGTATTGTGGTTAGATCAGAACGTAGCGATCGCTGTGGATCAGGTGGTCGGCAAAGGAACTAGCCCCCTCACCGCTTATTTTTTCTGGCCGCGTCATGATGCTTGGCAGCAACTGCAAGAGGAGTTAGAAGCAAAACACTGGATTGATGAGTCCGATCGCGTTGATGTTCTCAACAAAGCCACAGAAGTAATTAATTTTTGGCAAGAGTTACGCAATCAAGGCCGACAAATCCCCATGGCCGATGCACAGTTAAAATTCCCCGAAGTTGTTTTTAGTGGTAGTAATTAATTTATAGCAGTTATCTTAATGGGGAGCGACAAAATCTCCAGTTTTAGGCAACGGAAAACAGGAAACGTTTTCAGTGATCACCGATCAGGAGGAGAACAGCGACTTCTCAATAAGTAGGGAGGCACAATTATTTGTAGGATGGGTTAGCGCACTTCGTAACATAATCGGGCGTTGGGTTTCATGCTTCAACCCAACCTACGTTCATCTTATATTTAATTCCACCCACCTACTTAACATTATTCACTGAAACCTCAAATCTGATAACTGATAACTGATAACTGATAACTGATAACTGAAAAAGAATCGGGTAGGTTTATATAAACCCGCCCGATTTTGCTTTAATTTGATTTGGTTTGGTTTAAACCGATACTAAACCGCCGGCGGCCTGGTATCTAGCGCGAGCTTTGCGCCATGATTGTTGCGCTTGGATAGTTTTGCGACGGTCATCCCCTTTACTGACTTCATCGAGACGGGTTTGGGCCTGTTCGTATTCGGTGCGAGCTTTTTCTTTATCGATTTTTGAGCCTAATTCCGCCCCATTAACGAGGACTTTGATCTCATTATTTTCGACTTCGGCAAAACCGCCCAAAACTGCGATATTTTCCCAGTCTTTCCCCGGTCGAATTCGCATTACGCCAATATTCAGGGCAGTTAATAAAGGAGCGTGACCGCTAAGAATACCTAATTGTCCTGTGGAACTGGGTAGGATTACTTCTTCGGCCACGTTATCCCAGACAATGCGATCGGGTGTAATAACCCGTACTGTAATGCTCATGGGTGATAATAACGATAATTTTGGCAGATTTCTGGGTTTAGTAACCGCTAAACGCGGTTACTACTGACTTTTAATTAGCCTTTTTTGAGTTTTTCGCCTTTAGCGATCGCTTCATCGATACTGCCGACCATATAGAACGCTTGTTCGGGTAAGCTATCGAGTTCACCTTTAAGGATCATCTGGAAGCCTTTGATCGTATCAGCGAGAGTAACGTATTTACCCGGAGAACCGGTGAACACTTCGGCCACGAAGAAAGGTTGCGAGAGGAAACGCTCAATTTTGCGAGCGCGGTCAACGGTGAGACGATCTTCTTCCGATAATTCGTCTAAACCGAGAATAGCGATGATGTCCTGTAACTCCTTATAGCGTTGCAGGGTAGATTGGACGGCGCGAGCGGTGCCGTAGTGTTCATCACCGACGATATCCGCTTGGAGCATGGTGCTGGTGGAACCGAGGGGATCTACTGCCGGATAGATACCTTTGGAAGCCAGACCACGGGATAGTACAGTTGTTCCGTCCAAGTGAGCGAAGGTAGTAGCGGGAGCGGGGTCAGTCAAGTCATCCGCGGGTACATAGACCGCTTGGATAGAAGTGATCGATCCTTCTTTGGTGGAGGTAATCCGCTCTTGCAGGTCGCCTACGTCCGTGCCGAGGGTGGGTTGGTATCCTACCGCAGAAGGCATCCGACCGAGGAGCGCCGATACTTCCGAACCAGCTTGCACGAAACGGAAGATATTATCAACAAATAAGAGTACGTCTTGCTTGTTGACATCGCGGAAGTATTCGGCCATGGTCAAAGCGGAGAGACCGACGCGCATTCTCGCTCCGGGGGGTTCGTTCATCTGACCGTAAACGAGGGCGATTTTCGATTCTTCGGGGTTATCAGCGTTGATTACCTTCGATTCGATCATCTCGTTGTAGAGGTCGTTTCCTTCGCGGGTTCTTTCACCCACACCGCCAAAAACCGAGACACCACCGTGTTGAATGGCGATATTGTTGATTAATTCCATCATAATGACGGTTTTGCCCACACCAGCACCCCCAAAGAGGCCGATTTTGCCCCCTTGACGGTAGGGGGTGAGCAGGTCAATCACCTTGATACCAGTTTCAAAAACTGTCGGTGTTACTTCAAGATCGACTAATTTGGGAGCGGGACGGTGAATAGGAGAGGTTTCGGTGACGTTAACCGGTCCTTTTTCGTCCACGGGTTCACCAAGAACGTTAAAAATCCGACCGAGGGTGCATTTACCCACGGGAACGCTAATCGCTGCGCCGGTATCGACGATATCCATACCGCGCACTAAACCATCGGTGGTACTCATGGCAACGGCCCGCACTTGGTTGTCACCGAGTAACTGTTGTACTTCACAAGTAACGGATAAATTTTGACCGGCGGAGTTAGTTCCTTTTACGGTTAAGGCATTATAAATACGGGGCAGGTTGCCACTGGGAAATTCGGCATCGATGACCGGACCGATGATCTGGACGATTTTACCAACGTTAGTTTCTGTTGTCGCTACCATTGTTTATGTCTACTCTGGGTTTTAGCTGATAACTCCCACAAGGGGAAAGTCTTAATTTTTTGTAAAATTAGCCAATACTCAGCTTATCACGCTAGGGGATCAGATCAGTTATCAGTTATCAGTTATCAGTTACCAGTGATCAGTGATCAGATGTGAGTTTTCCGTGGACAGTCTGATCGCTGATCGGTATTAAATGGCAATTCTGCTTACTGGTTACTGATCACCGATAATAAAGTAAGGTAGGCCTTAGCCTACCTTAAAACAAAGCGAGGTTGATCAACTTTGGGGATGCGGATGCAGTGGATGGAATTGGTCTATTACCATATATTGTCGATTATAGCAAGGGTTTTGCTGGTTGTATAGATTCAAATAAAAAATAATTGTAAGCTTGACCATATACTTTAGTCTATGTCTTGAACCACAAGAACTATCTCCTGTCAAATTTTCAAGGGACAGCTTTACCGAGATGCACTCCCTTCTCTCAACCGTCCGGGAGAATTGTGCTGTAAGATATCTTCAGTTTGAATTGTTTAGGCTCGCAATCGTAGATGAGAATAAATTTCGGTAGCTTTTGCGGCAATCTCAGGAAATTAACGTTTAACTATATGAATTCTGCTAAAATTATCGCCATTATCACGGGAGCGATTTCGATTTTAATCGCCTTTGCCTATTTAATCCTAGTCCAGATTCTTGACTTTCGCAGCGAGATGATTCCCGCTCCCCTAGAAGTTATTTTTCCCGGATGATAAAAATCGGGGTTGAAAAATTTTCAACCCCGGAAAAAGCAATTTTTGAGGGGATTAACCCACTGGTTGTAACTGTAATTGCGAGAGAATATCGCTCTGCTCGGAGCGCTGATGACTAGAGACTGTCACCACACCGTCCACAGTTACATCTAATAGCGCATGGTCTCCAGAATTGACTTTTCCCGATAACATCGCCTCGGCTAAACTATCCTCTAAGCGTCGAGTTAAAGCACGACGTAAAGGCCGCGCACCGTAGCTAGGATCATAACCCTCATTGATGACCAAATCCTTAAAAGCGGCGGTAACTTCCACAGAAATGCCTTTTTCTGCCAATTGTTTGGCTAGATCTGCGATGAGAATATCGGCAATCTGGGTAACTTCTTCGCGAGTTAACTGTCGGAAAACAATGATTTCATCGAGACGGTTGAGAAATTCGGGACGGAAATATTGTTTTAACTCCTCTGTCACCCGATTAGAAATCTGTTGGTAACGCGATTGAGCAAAATCGTCAGCCATCTCGAATCCTAAGCTATTACCGCCTTTTTCGATGACTTTTGAGCCAATATTCGAGGTCATGATAATTAGGGTATTCTTAAAGTCCACCCGACGACCTTGGGAATCGGTTAAATGACCATCTTCTAACAGTTGCAGGAGAAGATTAAAAACATCGGGATGTGCTTTCTCGATTTCGTCAAACAAAACTACTTTATAGGGTTGACGACGCACTGCTTCCGTTAACTGACCGCCTTCATTGTAACCGATGTATCCGGGAGGCGCACCAATTAACTTAGAAACCGTGTGGGATTCCATAAATTCCGACATATCTAGGCGAATCATACTGGATTCCGAGCCAAAGAGCAACTTAGCTAAGGCTTTCGTTAATTCAGTTTTACCCACTCCCGTGGGACCTGCAAAAATAAACGAGGCAATCGGACGGTTAGGATTCTTTAAATTTACTCGCGCTCGACGAATAGCACGAGAAACGGCATTTACTGCCTCCTGTTGACCAATAATCCGCTCGTGCAGTTGATATTCCAGATTTAAGAGCGATTCCGACTCAGTTTCAGTTAATTGGGTAACGGGAATACCTGTCCAAGCGGCAACAATTTGGGCAATTTCCTCCGCATCTACCACCGGAATTAAAGATTCGGGGTTAATTAGGGGTGATTCTTCGTTAACCTCTGCGGGACTTTTACTTTGTAGGGAATAGCGCAGATGGGTGCGGGATCCTGCTTCATCGAGAAGATCGATCGCTTTGTCCGGTAAAAAGCGATCATTGATATAGCGCGAGGATAGATTAACGGCAGCTTCGATCGCTTTTTGATCGTATTTTACCTGATGGAAATCCTCGTAGGTGGCTTTTAAACCGCGTAAAATCTCGATCGCCTGCTCTTTAGTCGGTTCTCCCACCATAACTGGCTGAAAACGTCTTTCTAGAGCCGCATCTCGCTCAATATGCTGTTTATACTCATCGAGAGTGGTGGCCCCTAAACACTGTAACTCGCCGCGAGCTAAAGCAGGTTTAAGCAAGTTAGAAGCATCCATAGCTCCTCCCATGCTACCAGCACCCACAAGAGTGTGAATTTCATCGATAAACAGGATAATACTGCCCGATTTGCTAACTTCCTCCACAACACCCTTTAAACGTTCCTCAAAATCGCCGCGAAAACGGGTTCCCGCCAGTAAAGACCCCATATCGAGGGCAATTACCTGTTTATCCCGCAAAAGTTCGGGAATATCGCCATTATGGATGCGTTGTGCTAACCCTTCAGCGATCGCTGTTTTGCCCACCCCCGGCGCACCGAGTAAAATCGGGTTATTCTTGCCGCGACGGCCCAAAATTTGGATAACTCGCTGGATTTCTGGCTCTCTACCGATTACAGGGTCAATTTTGCCATTTTTGACCTCTTGGCTTAAATTACGACTATATTGGGCTAAAATACCGCCTTGGGGAGCATTTTTCTGGTCTTCATAGTCACTCTTGGCCGTAAAGCGACCACTAGCGACTTTTTCCCCAGCATTTTTCAGTAAAAGGCTGCGAAGTTTGATCAAATCAACACCCTGCATAATTAAAACTTTAGCGGCTAGGGATTCGGGATCGGCGGTGATAGCGAGTAATAGATGTTCAGGTGCGATCGCCTGTTCCCCTAATTGTCGAGCTTCCTGAAATGCTTGCTCGAACATCTTTTTCGCTTTCGGGGTAAAAGGGATATTAACGGGACTGTAACCCGTGCCGCGGCCGGTCATTCCTTCAATCAGGCGGCGACTTTCGTGCAGGGTAACTTTTAAATCCTTGAGAATTAAGGCTGCGGTGGCGGTGGCTTCTCCTATCAATCCTAACAGTAAATGCTCCGTACCCACGACACTGTGACCGGTACGACGGGCTTCTTCTTGGGCGAACATCACCGCTTTGATAGCTTTCTGGTTAAAGTATTCAAACATGATCGACGGCTTTCTGGCTACTGGGCTTTACTTGTTACTGTAACGTTTTCTTTACATTAGCCGGAAGGGGGATATCCGTATCAGCAGGGTGGGTTAGGAGACAGGAGTGGGGAGTAGGGGCAATTCATGAATTGACCCTACTAGCGGGCGCATCGCACGGGTCATTTTCTACACCATCCAACGGGCGGCTTCTGTGGTAGGCCGCCAATTGCGAATCGAGTTGCTCTGATGAGCTTCTGGTATTGCATTATGAACTGGAGGCGGCGTGAATTCTGCTTAAGGGAAAACGCTATGGCTCAAGTAGCGGTTAGCGAAATTTTGAACCCTATTATCGAATCTGACACACCGCGCCACAATCCCTCACGGAAGGCGATAGGTCGCCTGAGAAGCAGTAAAACAGGGGAAAATACCTGAAACTCTTTCCCCTGTGAATCGCTAGTTAGGGAGAAGAATATAAAGATTTATTAAATTGTAACTTTTGATACAGTTGTGGGGGGGGAGTGTGTATGCTTCTGCTATCTCCCTTTGGTGTTGGGTTGGGGTGCTGCTTGATCTAGCTACGAGGGAGGGCGGTCGCACTCTTTTCTCATAAGTATTAAATAGGCCATGAAAAAAATAGTACCGTTTTCCATTACTTGCGCCATTCTGCTTGCACCAATGGTAGCAGAAGCCGCTACAATTGCTGGAACATCTATCATTCCTAGCACGACTCTAATTCCTGTGGCACCTTTCTCTCTCAATCAGATTAATGACGGTATCACATCAGATGCTCCACCTTTTAATGGATTTGCATCTAATAGTCCATCAGGAACAATTACCCTAGATTTGGTAGGTGACTATAATTTGACTAGCTTCATCTTATGGAATGATATTAATGTTCTTGCTGAAGGAATTAGTCAATTTAGACTAGATTTTTTTGACAGTTCTAATAATCTGATACCTGTTAGCTTTACCAATACTTTCTTAGCACCCATAGGTCAAGTAGCCCCCGCAACATATAATTTCAGTCAAGCTGTACCTAATGTTAGTCGAGTCGATCTGGTTGTATTAAGCTCTAATATTGGTGTATTTAATAGAATCGAGATTCGTGAGGTAGAATTTACTGGCTCTCCTGCTTCTATCCCAGAGCCAAATAATGTTTTGGGTGTCATACTTTTAGGCGCAGGATGTTTATTGCTAAACAGAAAAAATGGGCGTGGTTCAATGTGACTTGCAGCATAAAATGGCGTAAAAACTGTACGTTCGCTCATTAGTGTCGAAACCTTAATCACTCAGTGCTTAGGTGATTTCCGAGAATAAACTTACCTTCGGCAGAGTTTAACAATGCCAAGCTCTGATAGCAGATAATTGATCCTCTGGTAATTTCTTTAGAGGAAATCACCTTAACCCAGCGGTTAAGTGCCCGAAAGATAGCTCTTGAGAATTGTACTTCTCATTCGCCCATGCCCAGCCACTCGCTTCGCTCGAAGTCAAAAGTCAAAAGGCAAAGGGATTTATAATGTCCAGCACGCTGCCACCGAAAGAAGTAGAACTGGACAGGTAATTTGTCCAAAGTTTGTTATTAGCGTAGTCGATGCTGTCTTTAGAGACTCCCAACCGCATGGTTTAGGCGGACTGAAAGTTTAATTGTCTCCCAATCTTTCTAACAGTTCAGAGCGGGATAAATTCACTAAAGAAAGAAGTAACCCGGTGCGTTCTGAGATGGGAAGTTGGGCAATCTGTTCAACTAGACCAGACAATTCCGAATCTAGGGTTCCAAACCGCCCTTCCAGAAGACTAGCTATCAGCGAGAGTTGTCCCTCTAAAGTGCCTTCCTGTTTTCCTTCTATTTTCCAATCTTCTCGCTGTTTTAGATAGGCTGGTGATAGGTTCATGATGTCCTCCTGTTCCTCGCTACTTAAATTATCTCTCAATTCCAAATTCTTACGCCAGTTGGCTAGAATTTCTAACAAATTTTCTTTAAAAGAGTTATCTTCTGGCAATTGAACTAACTCTTCTACGGCTCTTTTTTGTGTTTCTCCTTTTCCTAAAACCCTCAACCATAAAGTGTCTTCACTCACTGGTAACTGGTGGATGGCAACGATTGCCACTTTGAGGAAGTCAGCTAAAAAGTAAACCCCTTTTAACCAATTCCTCTCATCGCTGTCAGCCCTGAATCCTTGAATCATTCTAGCTGAAAAGGTGGGGGTGAGAATCCATAAAACTGGCAATTCTGCGACCGTCAGAGTTTTGTTTGCCCGTTTCGCCTTTCTTAACAGGTCATTATGAACAGTATATAACTTTGATATACAACTGCGAATCTCTATTTCTGAGGGCGGGTTACGGAAAGGTTCAAACAAACAGGAAGTCGCCGCCATTTTTCCGAGTAAACCTAAAGGGAGTTCGGTCCTTGATGGTGAACTGGCCGGTTCAAACCAGACATCTATTTCTTGAACCTCACTTTTCACTTTCTTACTCTTTTTTATGGTTCCTAGAGGCGCTAACAGTTCCTCTAAATATTCCTTGGCAAATTGGTCGTGAATTTGGCGGGTCATTCTCGGAGATGACTGAGAATATAAAGGGGGATAAACTATCCTATTATATCATTAATTAAAAAGGAATCCAATCGACAACATTGATCCATGACTAGGAATCAAATTGACTAAGAGAGGAACGTCTTTTAAAAGGAATTAGTTTTTTGATTAATTCAGGTGTAATTAAGCCTTGAGGATAAAAAATTGTTCCCAAAACAATTAAAATTCCAAAGATAATCAAACGACCATCGCGCAAAAAATTCCCTAACCAAATTGGTAAACCATTCACGCCGCCGAGGGCGCGTAAAACTTCGGGCAAAGCAGTTAAAACAATGCCTCCCACCACTGGACCGACAAAAGTTCTTGAACCACCAATTAAAACGAAAGCCAAGAAAATAATACTGGCATCAAAAGTTCCCTGACGGGAATTCCAAGTATTGAGAAAATGGGCGCTTACCGCTCCCACAACTGCCGCTAAAACCGCCCCAAAAGTGAAGGATAAAACTTTGTGATAGGTGGGATTAATTCCCATGGCCGCAGCTGCCAATTCATCGGCACGAATGGCATTAAATGCCCGACCAATTTTGATGTTTTCTAACCGGTAGAGAAACAGCATAGTTAGGAATAAGAGGGGCAAAGCCAGCCAAAGGTAGGCTAATTGAGTAGTGAAAGGTTGGGGAATGGCGAAAATACCAACCGCACCGCCAGTTATATCGAGATTAAGGGCAATAATTCTCAAAATTTCTACCCAGGCAATCGTGGCAATAGCTAAATAAATCCCTCGCAAACGGAGAACAGGAATACCTAAAACTATGGCTAATATTCCTGAAATAATGCCAGCAATTAACATTTCTAAAAATACCAAAGCTAGGGGATAATTGCTACCGGTATTAGTAAAAACTTTCGTGGAAATAATGGCGGCCACATAACCGCCTAAAGCGTAAAAACCGGGAGTTGCTAAGGATAATTGACCAGCCATTAAGGGCAGATAAATTGAAATGCCCAAGATGGCTCCAAATATCATTGAAACAATTAAAAAACCATAGGTGTTAAAAAAGTCAGCCATGTTTTCGGTGAGCGGTTATTGGGTATTTAAGTTAGGGGAGTCAATTAGCTAATTTTATCACCGTTCTCTCCCCTCTGATTCTCTGGTAATTCTTGAAATCATCATAACTTTTTACTGGGCACTTTTCCTATATGGTAGCGTTCGCCACCTTAAAATTACCCTAGAAGCGATCGATCAAGTCCAGGCGATCGCTGAGAAACCAGTAATCACCCTCAATCTCTACGGTTATACTTTTGCTTTGAAACGTTTTCAATTCGATGATAGATAAATGAGAAGATCATGAGATAAATATGAAAGTTTTTTTGGGAAAAATTAGTTAAGATAAGGGGAAATTAAAGGATAAACAACTATAGATGTTTACTTCACTCGAACTTTTAACCACTTCCTTTGTTGCCGTGGGATTAGCCGCCGATGCCGTGGCCGTTTCTCTGACCAGTGGCCTGATGATTCGTCATATTCATGTTAATAAGGCTTTGAAAATTGCTTTGTTTTTTGGGGGATTTCAAGCGATTATGCCGATGATCGGTTGGGGTATCGGTCTAACCTGTCGCGAGTTTCTCGCCTCTTTTGACCACTGGATCGCTTTTATTATTTTAGGGGCGATCGGCAGTAAAATGATCTACGAAGCTGTTCAAAATGATGACGAGGAAAAAAAATTTAATCCTCTAGATTCCTATACTTTAATCGGATTAGCGATCGCTACTAGCATCGATGCTTTAGTAGTTGGTTTGGGTTTATCGATGATTAAAACTCCCTTACTTTTAGCTTGCACTGTTATCGGTTCTATTACCTTTGCTTTATGTTTTATAGCTGTTTTTATCGGGCATAAATTCGGTAATTTATTTAGTCAAAAGGTGGAAATTCTCGGCGGTTTAGTTTTAATATTAATCGGCAGTAAAATCCTCATTGAACATTTAATTGCCTAGATTATCTCCATTTTTCACTATCCTCCCTATTTTCCCCGACTGTTTCAACAGGGGAGTGGCTAATTCGGGATAACCAGCCTCAATTAAAGCCTGATCTCTGATACGACAGGAATCGCATAAACCACAGGGTTCAACTTCACCTTGATAACAAGACCAAGTATCAGCAATGGGAACCCCTAAACTAACAGCACGACGGACGATATCTACCTTACTATCCATCACCAAAGGGGCAATTAATTGGGGTGCTTTCCCTTCTAAACCCGCTTTTGATGATAAATTAGCTAAAGTTTGAAAGGCCTCTAAATACTGGGGACGACAATCGGGATAACCAGAATAATCCACCGCATTAATTCCTAAATATATCGCCTCCGCTGCCCTTGCTTCCGCTAAAGAAAGAGCGATCGAAATAAAAACTGTATTTCTCCCCGGCACATAGGTAATCGGGATAATATTCGGGTTAATTCCCTCTTGGGGAATAGCAATAGATTGATCCGTTAAAGCGGAACCTCCCCACAAAGATAGATTGACTTCGATCAGATGATGTTCTTTAATATCGAGGAAATTAGCAATTTTTTTCGCCGCTGCTAATTCCCGCTCGTGTCTTTGTCCATAACGAAAGGAAAGGGCAATTAATTGATAACCAGCAGCTAGAGCGATCGCTGCTGTTGTCGCTGAATCTAATCCCCCGGAAAGTAAAATAATCGCCTTTTTTATCATTACCCTAATGTCACCTGTGCTTGTTGATAATTAGCTACTAAGATAAATTGTTTTAGCCACTGGGAACCTAACAAAATCTCCTCAATTGCCTCCCCTGCAAAGACGGGAATTTCGTATTCCTGATCATCAATTCTTACTCTGCCTAAATATATATCAAAAAATGCTTCTCCTTGGACGGTGCGTAACTTATCTTGGTTTAAAAATGGCCATTCAAGACTGCGAGCATCTTGGTCATTCATAACACAAAACTCCGTGAAACCAGTATCTAGCATAGCTTCTACAGGTAACACCAGACCATTAGGGCTGACTAAATCGATATCAAAATAAATTTGACCATTTTCTCCAAATCTCCCTTCAATCATATTCTGCCACTAACTCCAGTTTCATTAATGCCAAAGATATGATGGATTTTGTCGGGATATTTTGCCCTTGCTTTTTTACTAGCCACTTCTTTGTCGGGATCGATAAAATAATCGCCGCTATCGGGTTCGATCGCAATGTACCAACCATAATAATGTTTCATTAACCGGGGCTGTAAACTCTGAAAAATCGGCCAACAACGATGATAAAATTCTAATTGTCGGGCGCGATGTTTGGCCTTTTCTTCCTCTGTAGCTTGAATCTCCGGAAAAACTCGACCACGACGCACTACTCGTTCAGAATTGTTGTTAGACATAGTATTTAACCTCTTGTTAGTCAATTAGGGGTTGGGAATTATGAATTATGAATTATGAATTATGAATTGGGGAGTGGGGAGAATAAATAAAAAGTAATCTCCTGACTCCTGACTCCTGACTCCTGACTCCTGACTCCTGATAACTGACTCCTGATAACTGATAACTGACTAGCGGACTCCTAAAAACTTATGGGTTTGGAGACTGAGACGCCATTGGGGATGCCGGAGAACATAATTAAAGACTAACTCTTTGCTTTCCACTGTATTCCATTCGGGTTGCAGATATTTGATCACCCCTTCTGATAACTGACTTTCCTGCATAGCTGCCCAGTCTAAATCCTCTGGATTAGCCACGACAATTTTTAACTCATTCACCCGTGCATAAATACTAGGATCGGGCATTTTATAAGTTTTAGGAGAAAAAGTCACCCAATCGAAAAACCCAGTAAAAGGATGAGCGCCAGAAGTTTCTAAATGTACCCGTAAACCCTGATTTTTTAATTCCCTGGTCAAAGGATCAAGATTGTGCATTAAAGGTTCACCCCCGGTAATCACCACCATAGCGGGGTTAGCGTCTTTTGCCATCTCAACCAATTCCCGCACCGATTGTTGTGGATAACGGTGGGCATTCCAGGACTCTTTTTGATCGCACCAAGGACAATAGACATCACAACCTCCTAAACGGAGGAAAAAAGCATTGCTTCCCGTCCAAAAGCCTTCGCCCTGGACAGAATGGAAAGTTTCGACAACAGGATAGGTACAATGGTTTATGCTAACCGTTTTCATAGAATCAGTATTATAGAAAATATGGACATTCCCCTAAACTTCGCCAAATACATCCAATGGTCTGGTATTGCCACGCTGGTTTTTTTGGTACTCACGATTATCGCTTTTCTCGTCGGTTGGGGAATCCGCTTTCGTCTCGTCGGTGTCACTAGCTTTATGGCTGTGTTGACGGTGGGAATTTTCGGTCTTGGGTTAGGATTATTTACCCGCACAGAAATTCCGGGGGCGGTGAGATTCTCCCTTGTCTATGATAACGGAGCTAATCAAGCTGTTATCTCCCTACCCAATACTGTTACTCCCGAGCAGGTGGAAGCAACCCTAAAACAAGCCGCTAGTGACTTGTTTTCCTCTGGTCGCGCCGGTGCTGGCGGTAATAATCAATTTATCATTAGCGCTCGCACTCTCGTTCACCCTCAGCCCGGTTTATCTGCTCCTTTGTACCTGGGACAGATTAAAAAATCCTTCTCCGCCCCGGGGGATAATACCCCTGAACTACAGCTTTTTCCCGAAAGTTTCGCTAAAATTAGCCAATAATCCTGAGAGGTTGTCAAAAAATGTCCAATGCTGTCGCTGTTTTGCCCCTTTTAATCGCCCCCGCACAAGTGATTCGGGGTGACAATGCCCTAGAAGAATCCACCGGCAAGTTAGCGGATTTGGGGAAACGTCCCCTGGTGGTGGGCGGCGATCGCAACTTAGCTTTTTTGTCATCTCCCCTGAAAAATCTCACCCCTAGCTATCACAGTTACGCCCCCGATTGTTCGGAAAATTCCCTAGCATATTTAAAGGCATCTGTCAAGAGTCATGAGGCAGATTTTATCATCGGTGTGGGTGGCGGCAAAGCCCTCGATACGGCCAAATTACTCGCCCATCAGTGCCATTTGCCAATCGCCACGATTCCCACCTCCGCCGCTACCTGTGCCGCTTGGACGGCCCTATCTAACATCTATTCTGACGCGGGGGCGTTTCTTTACGATCTGTCCCTAGCCCGTTGCCCAGATTTATTAATTCTCGATTACGGTATTATCCAAACTGCCCCGAAAAGAACCTTAATAGCTGGTATTGGCGATGCGATCGCTAAATGGTACGAAGCTTCCGTCAGTAGCGGTCATTCCACAGAAACCCTGATCATTGCCGCTGTCCAACAGGCCCGGGTTTTGCGGGATATTCTTTTCCAAAAATCCCCGGCAGCCCTAGAAAATATCGGCGGGGAGGACTGGAAACAGGTGGTAGATGCCACCGTTTTATTGGCTGGAGTAATTGGTGGTTTAGGGGGTGCTAATTGTCGTACCGTGGCCGCCCATGCAATTCATAATGGTTTAACCCATATTCCCGCTTGCCATCATGCCCTGCACGGGGAAAAAGTCGCCTACGGCATTCTCGCCCAATTGCGTCTAGAGGAAATAGTTTTGGGCAATCAATTGGCAGTATCGGCCCGGGGGCAACTAATCCAGTTTTATGAACAAATTGGTTTACCGAAATCCCTAGAGGATTTAGGATTAAGAGATGTTTCCCTTGCCCAATTGCGCCACGCAGCCGCAATTGCCTGTCAGCCTAATTCGGACATTCATCGCCTACCTTTTACGGTTTCCCCTGAACAAGTTATGGCGGCTATGGTTTCTACTACCACTGCCGATCCGATCGTCCAGAAAGTTAAAGCTAATTAAGGGTAATATTTTCGGGACTTATGGCTTTATCTGCTGCGGGTGAGTAGTGATTTTATTGTAGTGGTGATAGCGCAAACCTTTGCTTTGTTGGTCGAAATCCAGCGTTGATGTTCCTATTGGGACTCTTAAAAATATATGGCGACAAGCTCAAATTGAGGAGGACAAAATATAATGCGATATGCAGTTGTTATTGAAAAAGGAGAAAATAGCTACGGTGCTTATGTTCCCGATCTTCCTGGATGTGTTGCGGTTGCAGAAACATTAGAAGAAGTTAAACAATTAATTGCTGAGGCAATAATTTTTCATTTGGAAGGCTTAAAAGTGTCGATCTGTGAGTATGTAGATGTAGCTTAGGGGGTTCAAAGGTGGAAATAAGATTAGACTCATAGCGGCGATTTATTACAATCGACAAAAAATTTATAGCGTTTCCTGTTCACAAGAGGTACATTCTCAATCCTGAAAAGCTTAATCAGCAAAGGTTAAACTGTACATCACAGATACGAGAACCGCTATATATTCGAGAAGTTTTAACTCATGCTGAATACGACAAAAATAAATGGAAGGAGTAAAAAAAAAGCCGACGATAGATATAGAGAAAACACGGCAAGCCCGGATAAACTTAAACCAAATACTCTTTATTCCTCGTAGCGAATCAGAATATGAACAATTAGTAATTATGTTAGATAATTTGATAGATGAAATAGGAGAAAATGAAAATCATCCTCTTGCTTCTTTAATGGAAATTTTGGGAATATTAATAGAAAATCATGAACAGGAAAATGTTCCCGAATTATAAATTAAAATGGTTCTTCGTTACTTGGTATGGTTTGATCGGGTGGCATCAATCGCCCTAAATCCTTATCCGGCAAAAGACTTAATTGATTAGTTCGTTCTAGAGCAAAAACAATTGGCAAAAATCGCCAAATGTCTTTCTCTATAAGGGTTTCATCCCTTATAACCTCCGTCCATTGCATAACACAAACCGAAGAACCTCTTTTTCTTGGCTTTTCCCTGTTGTCTGCTTCCGCCAAATACACCTGTTCAAATTTCTCTAACAAGGTCTCAAACGGTCTTCTATTGAGTCTTGTGGTCGCTCTCAAGAGTCTATCTTGATGCAATATTCTGCCAATGTTCAGCATTCAAGGGGATATCCAATCATTGTTTCTTCCCCATTATGCCACTATTACGCAACAAGTCTATTCTATCTCACCTAAAGTCCCAGAAGAGCGATAATTAGGGAGAGAAATGTCAATATTTATTAAAATGTAGCTTTTAATACAGTTGTCGGGGGGGCGGGTGTACGTTACTGTATTGTTTATATATGCTTAGACGTACATCCAAGCTATACGAGACCACGAGGATCAACATATCCTCTGTTCATATCGCAATTGCTGGTACTTGAAAGGATGGCATTTTTATTCCACCCACCTAACTTTAGGAAGCCATGAACAAATTGCTAAAACCTTATCACGCAGTTCGAGAATTTCTAGAAGTTCACACACAAATTTACGGCACTGGGAGAATGCAAAAATTTCATTCCAATGACTTTAACACCATTTACGAAGATGTTCTCATGAGTCCGGGTGATACCCATATTCCCTTTGCCAGTATTGATAAAGAAGGAAGATTTTTCTATCCTTGGCATCAATATTATGCTGATACTGATTGTATTTGGATGGCGAATGAATTTCATCCCATCAGCTAAATACTCAATTTAATCTTTGTAACTTAATTGGAGTCAATCATGTTAAATGAAATTTTTGCGGCTGATGATGCCTATAAATTCCTGAAAGTAGAAGACTATTTTTCTCGCTATAAAGAATGGGAAAAATTAGAAAAAGTCACTTCTCATTCTTTTGATAAAAATGGCGAATGTCTCAGTCTTAATTTCACCAAAGCCGACGGGAGAAACTGCTGTCTGTTAATTCAATTTATTCAAAAAGATACTTTTCGTGTGCGATTCAATCCCAGTTACGAATCTGGTGAACAATATCCTACAGAAAATACTCGCTCGGTTGTTATGGATAGCATTGAAGAACTTAGAACAGTTCTCAAGGCTAGTGAGAATTTCCAAGTAAGTATTCAGGAAAATAATGAACAAATTGAACTGAAAACACAAGGGACAGATGACCATCCTAGCTTAAAAATGGTTGTCAAGTTTAAGCCTTTTGTGATTGAAGTATTTGGCTTCTCTACCGAAACTAATGACTATTTCAGAGTTTGGCAAACCGCTAATCCCGGAATCTACTATACTTCTAATGGAGCAGAAGATTATGCCATTATCCAAGCTGTAAATAAACCAGCTACTGCCAAATATATTGGCTTTGGGGAACAAGGAGGACAGGGTTTAACCAAAAATACAGCCCAGTTGAATTATTTCAACTTTGATAATATGCGCTATCGACAGGTTTATAATCGAGGTCCTTTAGATGAAAGAGAACCCCTTTACCATTCTGATCCTTTCTTTTTTGAATTTAATGGTGTTCCCGATCAAAAGAGTGTTAATGCCATTTTTATTGATAACCCCGGTCAAATCTTGGTTGATGTGGGTTATATGAATTCTGGTCGCTATATGTTTGGAACTCGCTTTGGTATCTTAGATTACTATTTCTTTTTAAATAGTGAACCCCGTCATGTCTTAGACGATTTTACCTCAATTGTCGGTCGTCCCCGTTTAAAACCTCGTTATATTTTAGGCTATCATCAGGGATGTTATGGTTATGATAGTCGAGGTAGTGTCGAATGGGCTGTTGGAAAATATCGGGATTATCAGATTCCTTTGGATGGTCTTCATATTGATGTAGATATTCAACATAACTACCAAACTTTTACCATTGATACTAATAAGTTTCCTGACCCTTTATCAATGTTTGATAATTTGCGGAAAAAGGGGATAAAATGCAGTACAAATATAACTCCTGTCATTAGCAACAAAGATATCAATTATCAGACCTATCAGGAAGGATTAAGCAATAGTTATTTCGTCTTAGATAAACGTTATGACCCCGATAATCCTGCTAGTCGCTCCTATCAGTGCTATGGTGGAGGCAACGAATATCGTCCCAATGATCCCGATAAAATACAAGGATTTAACAGTGGTCAACCTTATATCGGAGAAGTTTATTATGGCAATGATGCCTATGGCAATGAGTTAGGAACGCCAGGTCATTATCCTGATTTTGGGCGAAGCGAAGTGCGAAAATGGTGGGGAACCCAATATCAATATCTCTTTGATATTGGGTTAGAAATGGTCTGGCAAGATATGACAACCCCTGCTATTCGTGAGACTCGTGGGGACATGAAAGGGTTTCCTTTTCAACTCTATGTTACCAGTGATTTTATTTCTGGTGTCACACCTCAATTAACCCCTGCAATCAAAGTCTGGAACTTTTATGCTTACAATCTCCATAAAGCCACTTATCATGGACTAAATTATCTACCTGGACGGGATAATAAACGCAACTTTATCATTGGACGCGGTAGTTTTACTGGCTCTCATCGCTTTTCAGGATTATGGACGGGAGATAATGCTTCGGATTGGGATTTTCTACGGATGAATATTTCTCAGGTTCTTTCTCTGGGAATGTGTGGATTAGCGATTTGCGGTCAAGATATAGGTGGTTTTGAAACTTCCTATATAGATAATGGTGAATGGGCAAGTCCAGAGCTTTTAATTCGCTGGACAGTGGCAGGTGCTTTCTTGCCTTGGTTTAGAAATCATTATGTCCGCAAAGGGCGTAAGGCATTCCAAGAACCTTTTATGTATGAAGAATACTTCAACGAACGGGGACTGCCTATTCCTCAACCGCAAGATTTGTATAAAATGGTATTGCCGATTTGCAAACATTATATTGAATTGCGCTATCGGTTGATGCAGCTTTTCTATGACTGCCTTTTTGAGAATTGTTTGGATGGAATGCCTATTTGCCGTCCCATGTTTCTTAATGATCCTCAAGACCAGTCTCTTTATAATGATAAAGAATATTTCCTTGACAACCAGTTTTTTGTTGGCAAGGATCTTCTCATTTCTCCTGTTACCAAACCTCAAGCGGAGACGAATGGAGGTAAATGGGATGTTTATCTACCCCAAGGTAGTAATTGGTATTGTTTTATGAACAACCAACTACCCTTAGCCAGTTTTGTTGAAGGAGGAACGACGATTCGAGACTTTGATGCGAATCTTAATCTTGAGGGGAAACACATTAATTTCATCGTTCCTATCTATGTTCGTTCAGGGGCAATTATTCCCATGATTGAGATTGAACAATATGTAGGAGAACTAAATCAGCAAGGTAAACCCAATCCTATTACTTTGAATATTTATCCCGGTCAACGTGGTGAATATACAATGTATTTAGATGATGGGGTGAGTCGTTCTTCAGCACTGGACAAACCAGAAGAGCAAGGGGGTGATCCACTAGCGAAGAATGAATATCGCCAAACTCAGATTACCCATCAATACATAGCACCGAAAAATCGGGAGATTAAGATAGAGCGTATTCATGATAACTATACGCCTAAGTACGAGACGTTTTTCTTTGTTGCTATTTTGCACGATCCTTCTGAAACTCAGGGAAGCTCTGGTTCTTTGAATAAAGTTATTCTCAACAATCAAGAAATCCAGAAATTAGGCAATGGAGATTATAATGCCCTCAATGGGGCTAGTGCTAATGCTTGGTATTACAACCCAACCATCAATATTAGCTTTATTAAGGTATTTGATAATCTTTCTTCTATCACGATGACTCTGGAGTATGCTTAGACCCACATTATGTGGTGTCTTCAAAATAAAGTTTTGACTGCCTGTAAATAAATAAAAAACAGGCAGTCGAAACCTTATGTCCACAGCTTATTTTTTGGGTTCTTCGTTACTTGGTATGGTTTGATCGGGTGGCATCAATCGCCCTAAATCCTTATCCGGCAAAAGACTTAATTGATTAGTTCGTTCTAGTCGGGTGTTGGGTAAAATTGGCAGCGATCGCCTTTCTCCATGGCTCAGGTTCTAGCATATATCGTGCAAATGCGCTAATATTCAAACTAAAGCCGTCCTAAAAAGACGGGGTTTGGAACTCAATTTTTCGATGACGACAATAATCGACGAGTTAAGGCAACAATGGCAAGATCGCCTCTCTCAAACAGATGACTCCTTAACCGATCGCCAACGGGATACCATTATCAATTGGTTACTCGGTGAAGATAGCCAACGTTGGGAAAATTTAGACCAGAGAGATTTAGAAATCGCTAAACGGGGATTAGTCTATCTTTGGCAAATTTTGCGGCAACGCTATCTCAAAGTTAGTCCCACCCGCGCCTATCGTAACCTGATCGATCGTCTCGGCGCTTGTGTCACTCTCCGGCAAAAAATTCGCACTTGGGTCTCCTTAAGTCGCGATCGTCAGCAAGCGGTGGCCGATGTCTTGCAAGAAGTTATTCAAGAGATGTTAAATAGCGATCGCTATCTGCAATCCCAGTTAGCATGGATCGCTCGTTGTACCACCGATCAAGCTACTCGCGATCAGCTGCTGTTAGCCACCCTAGAGGAATACGCCCTGCGTCCGATCCGCAATCAACCCCTGTTAGCCTATCGTTTTGTTAATTATCTCCGTCGTCAAGCGAAAAGCGGTATCACTAACGTGCCGCGGGAAGAAATGATCCGGATTCTCTCCGATGAAATTAGTGGCGATGAGGGGGAAAATAGCTTAAGTTTACTGGATCAAAATGCGATCGCTACCTACGAAGATCAAGGCACTCACCAAGAAGCGCAAATTCTCCGGGCAAAAGTTCAAGAGAGTTTTGCTAAATATCTAGAGGAAAATGTTAGTCGGGAGGCGGTGACTTGGTTTAACCTCTATCTAGGGGGCGAAAGCCAAGATGCGATCGCCAAAGCGATGAATATTCCCATCCAACAGATCTATCGTCTCCGGGAAAAAGTTGGCTATCATGCGATTAAGGTTTTTGCCCTCAAGGAAGGGACAGAATTAATCAGTGAATGGTTAGAAATCAGCCCGAAAGAGCATAATTTTGGCTTAACTCTCAGTCAATGGCAAAATTTCTATGCTGCCCTTTCTCCCACGGGTAAAAGCGTTATCGATGGCTTAAAAGCGGGTAAAACCCTTGAGGAAATCGCCGGCGAATTAAACTATAAACGCACGCAAGTGGTCAAAGAATGGACGCAACTTTATCTAAGCGCCCAAAGTCTCAGGACAAAAACCTAATCAGTTATCAGTTATCAGTTATCAGATTTGAGGCTTAAGTTTTAAGTTCACTGATTACTGTTTACCGATCATTGAAAAAAAACTCCCCAATTCATAATTCATAATTCATAATTCCCACTCCCCTTTTTGATTTTTGACTTCAAGAAATATGTGGATTATTAGCAAAAAAGTCGGGGTATTTACCCATTATTTAACCTCTACGGGTACATTTACCCCCAGCATCGACAAAGCCAGTAAATTTTCTGCTCGGGAAATGGCGGATATTATGGCTAAAAAATACGGGGGAATAGTCGAGGCAATGAAATAATTATGACCATTGGCATTTGGATTTTAGGGGATCAATTATGGACAGGACAAGCGGCCTTAGCTAATCGTCAAGCCTATTCACAGGAAACACCGGTTATTTTAATTGAATCCCACAATCATATTCGACAAAGACCCTATCATCAGCAAAAATTAGTTTTAATCTGGTCGGCGATGCGTCATTTTGCCGAAGAATTAAAAACTTTAGGATGGTCTGTCACCTACGAAGTTGCTGAAGATTTTGAACCGATTTTATCTGCTTGGATTAAGCGATTAGGCATTAAAGAATTACAGGTCATGATGCCTAATGATTTGCCTTTTCTTAGATTAATCAAAAATCTCAATTTAGACTGTGCTATAACCCTAATTGATAATAATCACTTTCTCTGGACAAGGACAGATTTTAATAATTGGGCTAAATCTCGTAAAAGACTATTACTAGAGGATTTCTATCGAGAAAGTCGTAAAAAATGGCAGATTTTAATGGAGGATAATCAACCCATAGGAGGACAATGGAACTTTGATAAACAAAACCGCAAACCGCCCAAAGATAGATTAAAAACTCCCGATCCTCTCTGGTTTGCCACCGATGAAATTACCCTTCAAGTTATCGCTGAGGTGGAAGCTTTAGATATTTCTAAATATGGAAAAATTAAACCTTTTTCCTGGGCAGTAACCCGCAGACAAGCTTTACAAGTCTTGGAGCATTTTGTTACTAATTGTCTGCCTAACTTTGGACCCTACCAAGATGCGATGATAACGGGAAAAGAAACCCTCTGGCATTCCCTATTATCACCCTATCTGAATCTAGGATTACTAACGCCTTTGGAAGTGATTCAAGCGGCAGAAATTGCCTATAAAAAAGATAATTTAGCCCTAAATAGCATCGAAGGATTTATCCGTCAGGTGTTGGGATGGCGGGAATATATGCAGGGGATTTATCATTATTGGGGAGAAGATTACGCTAATCATAATTGGTTTGAGCATCAACAACCCTTACCAGCTTTCTTTTGGGATAGTAACCAAACCGAGATGAATTGCCTCAAACAAGTATTATCACAGGTGGAAAATACTGGTTATGCCCATCATATTCAAAGATTAATGATTTTGAGCAATTTTGCCTTAATTTTTGGCTGCTCTCCCCAAGAGATTGAAAACTGGTTTCATAGTGTTTTTATCGATGCCTACGATTGGGTAATGCAGACTAATGTGTTGGGAATGGGACAATTTGCCGATGGGGGAATTCTCGCCTCCAAACCCTACGCTTCCTCTGCCAACTATATTGATAAAATGAGTGATTATTGTCGGGGTTGTGTGTATAAAAAAAATGAACGAGTCGGGGATTTCGCCTGTCCTTTTAACTTTCTTTACTGGGATTTTTTGGCACGACATCGAGAAAAATTAAAGTGCCAAGGTCGAGTTAATATGATTTTAGGTCATCTCGATCGAATGTCGGCAGCTGAACTTAATCAAATGCGCTGCCAGTCCAACCAATTAAGAGCCAATCTGTTGACTATCTAAATTACTCCTTAAGCAAAGTTACCCAGCAAATTACATTTTATTGGCTTCTATACTTTTGAGCGCAATCGGGGAGATTTTGCTTAAAATTAAGATTAATAACCAGAAAAACTGGCTCAATAGACAATCTCCTTGTTTACTTTATCACTAAAAAAATATGGCTAGAGGGGATCAAATATACGCCTATCGAGAATTGCTCAATCTTCAGGGTGTTTATGCTCATCATGGCATCGATTGCGGTGATGGTAGCGTCATTCATTACCGAAAACCGAGCGAGATTGTTGAACGAACTTCCCTAGAAACCTTTGCTAGGGGCGGTAAAATCTATGTGGTGCACCATGTAGAGGTGGGATTTTCCTTTATCCCCGATGTGGTGGTAGAAAGGGCGCTAAGTCGTCTGGGGGAGCAGAAATATAATCTTCTTTTTAACAACTGCGAACATTTTGCCACTTGGTGTAAGACCGGTATTAGCAAAAGTCAACAGATAGAAGAATTTATCCCGATTATTACCCATTTACAAGCGGTGGGACTCTACGAACCTCTGAAAAAATCCCTCATCGGAGCCGACCCCAACAATGCCCAAACCCTATTAAAAGGGGCTTTAAGCAATCTTAAGCTCAGTTGGGATGAAATTCACCCCCAGTATAAAAAAGCCATTCAAGAAGCAGAAACATGGAATCGAGTAGCGATCGAAGCTTTAAGCAGAAATCGCGATGATTTAGCCCGGGAAGCCCTGAAACGCAAGGTAGAAGCCAAAAAACAGGCAAAACGCTATCAGGAACAATTGGATCAACTAGCGGCCATGACCGAAAATGTTCTTAAAAGTCTGGTGATTGCTAACGGTTAGTCTGGATTTCAGTAAACTGTTCAGTATCTAACCATCTGCCAATTGCCTCGGTTGATTCCTATCCAAATCAGGTAATTTTAGTTGCTCGCCATGGAAATCTGGATTATTTTACGTTTTTCAATCGCCGCTGCCATTATCGCTCTAGTTTGCTGGTCTTTAGCCAGTGCCGTGCGCGATAGTTGGCAAGTTGCCCGACGGATGCACTCCATCCCTTGCTCCCACTGCCGCTACTTTACCAACGATTATCGCCTCAAATGTAGTGTACAACCCAGGAGCGCCAACACCGAACAAGCGATCGACTGCGGCGATTATTTTCCCAGGGCCTAGTCAGCAATAATACCGAAAAGCTTTTCGAGATGGTGCGAAATTTGCTAGTCTAGGCTAAATAGGTCTGAAATAGTATAGAAACGTGGATACAATTATTGGTCGGGGCAAAACAGCCCGTAGAGCTTACGGTATCGATGAAATCGCACTTGTACCCGGAGTGCGAACCCTCGATCCTAGTTTAGCCGATACCCGTTGGTCTCTCGGCAATATCGAGCGGGAAATCCCGATTATCGCCAGCGCTATGGATGGGGTGGTGGATACTAAAATGGCCGTCCTTCTCTCCGAGTTGGGGGCGCTAGGGGTACTAAACCTCGAAGGAATTCAAACCCGTTACGAAGATCCTAACCCGATTCTCGATCGCATTGCGGCGGTCGGCAAAGCAGAATTCGTCGGTTTAATGCAGGAACTCTACGCAGAACCGATAAAACCGCAACTAATCGAGCTTCGTATCCAAGAAATTCAAGAAAAAGGCGGTATTGCGGCAGTTAGCCTCACCCCTGCTGGTGCCGTCAAATACGGTGCTATTGTTGCCCAAGCAGCGGCCGATATTCTCTTTGTCCAAGCAACGGTTGTTTCCACTGCCCATTTATCCCCGGAAGCTATCACCCCCCTCGATTTAGTACAACTGTGCCAAGAAATGCCCATTCCCGTGGTTTTGGGCAACTGCGTCACCTACGAAGTCGCCCTTAACCTGATGAAAACCGGGGCAGCCGGGGTTTTAGTCGGTATCGGTCCGGGGGCTGCCTGTACTTCTCGCGGCGTTTTGGGGGTGGGAGTTCCCCAAGCCACTGCTGTGGCCGATTGTGCCGCCGCTAGGGACGATTTTTTCCAAGAAACCGGTAAATACGTCCCCGTTATTGCTGATGGCGGCATTATTACCGGCGGTGATATCTGCAAATGTATCGCCTGTGGCGCTGATGCGGTGATGATTGGTTCTCCCATTGCCCGGTCCGTAGAGGCCCCCGGCCGCGGTTTTCACTGGGGTATGGCCACACCTAGTCCAGTTCTACCTCGGGGAACCCGGATTAGTGTGGGCAGTACGGGAACTATTGCCGAAATCCTCGTTGGACCGGCAAAATTAGATGATGGTACTCATAACCTCTTGGGGGCGCTGAAAACCAGTATGGGAACTTTAGGTGCTAAGAACTTAAAGGAAATGCAACAGGTGGAAGTGGTGATTGCCCCCTCGCTGCTGACGGAGGGGAAAGTCTATCAAAAGGCCCAGCAGTTAGGTATGGGTAAATAAAAGTTATCAGTGAACAGTGGTCGGTTATCTGCTTCTCGGGGCAGTTTTTGATTTTTGCCAGAGATGGATTTTCTGCTTGGGATTACCATCCCCTCCAGGTTCGGTTCTACCGACCCCCACTATCTGAAAAAACTGTTAAATTAGAAGAACCAAAAGGATAGTTTATAAAAAAATTGAGTTAAGGAGATCAAAGGTGTATAGAGAAAACGATCGCCCTCACAATTTATTCAGTACCGATAGTGAATTTTCCGAGAGTTTGTGGCAGTATGTCCAGACCTTAAGTCCCGAAACAATCGCCCAACTCTCGAAACCGGAGTCCCAAGAGGTTTTTCAAGTGATGGAACGCAACATTATCGGACTTTTGGGCAACCTTCCCTCTGAACATTTCGGTGTCACTATCAGTACCAGTCGCGAACATCTAGGCCGGTTATTGGCCTCAGCAATGATGAGTGGTTACTTTCTCCGCAATGCTGAACAGAGAATGAATTTTGAAAAATCCTTCGCTACTCTCCAGAGCGGTTCTAGCGATGTTTAAAGTTTAGCGGTAGTTAGTTTGAAAGGGAAAAAGAAGCAATCAGATTTTAGTTATCAGATTTTAGTTACAAGATAACTTTGATCTGGCTAATAACTGATAACTGATAACTGATAACTGATAACTGATTAAAGACAGTTTTGCTGCCAGAGTAGTTCTTTTTCGATTCCCTGTTTTTCTCCGGGGGGGACAGTCCTTTCCCGCATAATATAAAGTTGCAGGGATTTAATCTGTTGATCACCACCGTGCTGCTGATTCCAGTTTTGACAGAGATACTGACCAAACTCTCCATAAACTGACCGACCGATAGCTCGATTAAAATTAATAAAATATACCCGCCACTGCATGGTTTTATACAAACGATTGCGATCGCTTTCGGTGGGTTTATCCCAAATTACCGGCTGTCCTTCTCTAAATATATCTACCGTGGAACCATCGGCTAATTGACTGACTGCCACAAACCAAGCATCATCCCGGGGCGGACTAGGGGAGAAAATAGTCCAATATTGGTCTAAACGGGTAACTTTTGCCAGAATATCAATTGTATTAAAAGTCCGACGGGTGAGCAAGCGATCGAGGGATTGAATTAAAGGTGTATTTAAATCGCCCCTATCGACCGATTGCCGGACAAAACTGCGTAAATTCCAAACACTTGCCAACAATAAGAAGAAAATTACCACAATATTCAAAGGTAAAGAGGATTTAATCGTCAGGGGACGAAACTTGAGAGGTTTAGTGAAATTGCCCATAAAACGACGATGGGAGGCAATCCACTCATAAATTCTCGTTCCCAGGGCCATAAGGGGCGGTAAACGCAAAATTGGCGCTAAAAACCAGAAAATCGGCGAAAGACTGACAATATAAACCAATGCTGACCATTTAAACTGCCGTTTTCCCTGCCAATCTTCCACTACCCAAGAATTTTGGGCTACCATATCCTCGTATATTGAAGGGTTATCCTGAGCGACTAACAGGGGAGTGCCGGGTAAAATAAGAAAAGTGCGGAGAAGATGGACAACTTTCTTGCAAAATCCACAATCTCGATCATAATTAATCCTTAAACCTTCTCTTTCTGGGGTTATAATCCGTTTTTGTCCCCAATCCCAAACTAAGCTAGGGATAATCGGCAACCAATGGGTAACACTCAAGATAGGGAAAACCCCTAAATGTAGAATCAGTCCAAAAACCGTATGCAAGAAAATAAAGGAAACTACGGCGATTATTTTAAATAAACTATTGCGAAAGGGAACAAACATCAATAGCGGACCGAACCATTCAAAGCCTAGGGCTGAAATTGTTAGAAATTTGAGGAATTGCTGCGGTAAAGTCAGTAAAAAACTCCCCAAAGCGGTAGCGTATTGATCGTAACTAAGAGAGTAATAAACGGCTGTACCGTCGGGCCACCAAGTCTCACTTTTGAGTTTAAAGACCACTGACCACATATAAATGTAACACACCTGTATCATAAAAGCGACCGTGGCAGCCGAAACCACACGCTTGGGTAAGGGGTTGGGATTGGTGTTTAAGGCACTTTCCACGGAATAACAGGCACCGAGGGGTAAAAACATCGCCCAGAATAATACTGCCCGGATTACGTCATCGGCGGCAAATAGTAACAGGGGGTTGCGATGATGTAAAGAGACGATTAGCGCCCAAGTGGCGATCGTAGCTAAACGGGTATGATAGCCAATTAAAAGCAATAATGCGATCGCTATAGCGACAATAAACAGGATACTCTGCACCAGCACCGAGTCACCCAGAGCAAAAATAGACCAGTAAAAAGGACTAGCAGAGACTTTTGATAAGCTTCCTAGGGGTAAAACCCCTAATTCGCTGTAATGGGCAGTTACTTGGCTAAAACGAACCGATAAATCTACTAAAACCACTAACGCCAAGGCAATGCGAAATAAAGCCAGCGATCGCAGGTCAAACCCGAAAATCTCTGCCAGTCTTTGTCTAAATGATTTTGTCATTATCGCCATAGGATGATGATTCCCTCCACTTCTTCAATAAACCTACTTTATACCAAGTAAAAAGGCCAAAGGCAAAAGAAAGCTGTCGACCTTGTCAGTCATCAGTTATCAGTTATCAGTTATCAGTTATCAGTTATCAGTTATCAGTTATCAGTATTATAGTCATTTCAGATAAGTCTGATACGCTCTAGACCGATGAAACCCTGATTAACTCTAGCATTGATATCCTCAATCTTAATTGAAATGACTATAGCGGTTCTCACACCTGTGTGGCACAATTGAACCTTTGCTGATTAAGCTTTTCAACATCGATAATGTACCTCTTGCGAACAGGAAACGCTATATAAGTGAGCAGTATGTATTAAGTGTGCATGATCAAATGGCAGTAACAATGCTGTCTTTTCACTGATCACTGATCACTGATCACTGATTACTGATTACCGGGACGGGGAAGAATTGAGCGGGGGTAAAGAAGGAGAAATTTCGCCACCTCGATCGAATATTTCCAGATTCCATTGACCGAAACGATTACTTTCAAAAGCAATAAAACGACCGTTACCACTAATCGTCGGACGACGCACTTCTCCTAAAATATTTTCGGTGATATTTTTTGCTTGCAGAGTTTGTCGATCATAAATATATATATCGGGTTTACCGGACTGTTCCGATACATAAACAATATAGCGACCATCGGCACTAATATCCGGTTGATCTTGATAGGTTTTTGCTTGATTTAACCCCGGTAGGGGAACTAAACGATTAGCCACTCGATCGAATAAATAAATCGTTCGTTGACCCCTGCGATCGGAGGCAAAGACCAGATAACGACCATCGTAGTTAAAACGGGGATTATCTTCCGAGGAAGGGGTATTTAAAGTATTTCCTAAAAGCTGTTGGGGAGGGGTGACAAAACCCGCATCACTACATCCCCCCAGACTGATGATATTAACCGCAAGAAAAATTCCAAGAAGTTTAGGAAACCTGATCATCGGTCAGCGCCGGGGAAGGAAGGATACAACAATTAATATCATCAAGACAAACTTTACCCCAATGCAATGCCCAACGCACCAACTCCACCCGATTATCGGTTTTTGTTTTCGTCAAGATATTACTAATATGATTATCAACGGTACGCTTACTAATCTCTAGCTTTTCCGAGATTTCTTGATTAGTTAAACCATTAGCCACCAAATCGAGTATTTCTAGCTCTCGATCGGACAATGAAGCGGCTGTTTGAAACTTCCCAGCAGACATGAGTATAATTCCTCTCGTATATGTACTTATCATTCTAGAAGAATTTTTTCCCCCAGGAATCGATAATCAGTAATCAGTAGACCTCTTGCAAAAATCAAAAATCTGACCTTAGGTGAGGAGTCTCCGAGCCAGTATTCTCCGAGTCAGGAGAATTAAGAATGAGCATTAATCAATTAAATGCTCTATTTAGGGCTTTGTAAACAGTAATCAGTGAAAAGACAGCACTGTTACTGCCATTTGATCATGCACACTTAATACATAGGGTTTGCGGCAAAAAGCTTTTCCTAGGGGGTGGGGGTTGGGGGGTTTTATCGATTTTCAGGTGGTCAACTATAGCAGAGAGCGAGTTGGTTAGGACGATCAATCGGTAAAACCCTTGACCGATAAGAGCTTGAAAATTGAAGATGTCCTAAATGACCTATTTTTTGCTATACCTAATTTTCAGGGAAAAAGTCCAGGGATTTTCCCCCCGATCCCCGCAATGGCTGGCACTTTTTGAGGGGACAAAAGTCTAAAAGTCTTATCCAACAAGGTTTAGCGATGTATCTGTTTGTAACTGAAGAGCCTCAAAATCTTTGTGGACAATGCTTTGAGAGGGTTTGTTTCCCTGTCAGACTCAAAACTGATCACTGATCGCTGATAACTGAAAAAGCTGACGGCTGGTACTATATAATAACAAACGCTCCTTAGTTAGATATTGAGAAAAACATGGAAGTTATCCCCGCTATTGATATTCTCGATGGCAAATGTGTGCGACTTTATCAGGGAGATTACCAACAATCGCAGGTTTTTAACGATAATCCCGCAATAGTGGCGCGAGAATGGGTCAATCAGGGGGCAACCAGATTACATTTAGTTGATTTGGATGGAGCCAAAGAGGGTAAATCGGTTAATTTGTCAACTATTGAAACAATTCTTAATGATATTGCCATTCCCGTACAGGTGGGGGGTGGACTGCGGGATGTAGAAACGGTGAGTAATCTCCTAAAAATCGGGGTAGAAAAGGCGATTGTCGGGACAGTAGCCGTAGAAAAGCCCGAATTAGTCAGCGAACTTTGTCAAAGCTTTCCGGGGCAAATAATCGTCGGTATTGATGCTCGCGATGGTAAAGTAGCCACCAGGGGTTGGTTAGAAACTTCCGCAGTAGATGCGATCGCTCTTGGGCAAGATATGGCAAAAAGAGGAGCCAGCACGATTATATACACGGATATTCATCGAGATGGCACTCTTTCTGGCCCGAATCTCGCCGCTTTGCGAGAATTAGCCGAATCTGTCGAAATTCCCGTAATCGCCTCTGGGGGTATTAGTTCCCTGACGGACTTACTGAGTTTATTGTCTTTGGAACCTTTGGGAGTAACGGGAGTAATCGTGGGCCGCGCCCTTTATACCGGTGCAGTTAACCTCTCGGAAGCGATTAGCGCGATCGGTTCGGGCCGTTGGCAAGATGTACCCCCGAATTTTTTCGCTTAACGGACTTGTTTGAGAGTATCCACCTGTTTATTGAACATATCGGTAAATAAGCTCAAAACAGTGCGATTTTCATTGACTTTGACGTTAACGCTCACGGACATCCCCGATTGCAGCGGTAGAGTGGATTTATCTTTCAAAACTAACTCTTGACTGTTCAAGCTTACCCGGACAGGGAACCGATAAAAACGGTGATTTTCGTCGGGAGGTAAAGCATCAGACCCGATCGAGATTACTTCTCCCTTAATATCGCCGTATTCACTGTAGGAAAAGGAATCAATGCGAATATCGGCCTTTTGTCCCACGCGCACAAAACCGATGTCTTGGTTAGTCACGTCCACCTCTGCCACTAAACAACCTTTAGCAGCATCTTTGACTTCAGTTGGACAGCCATCGGGAACAATTTTTAACAATGCTTCCGCTTGACTCGGTTGGGGAACAAACCCGGGCCGCGCCTTGAGATCAAAGACCACACCATCGATCGGGGCGGTAATTTTTTGATATTTAATCGTCTGTTGTGCTTGACTAATTTGACTGTCTAGTTCAGCAATGCGCTTGTTGTTATCAATGATAATGCGACTGATCTGACTATCGATTTCAGCGATCCGTTTGTGATTGTCCGCCATTTTATCGCGCACATCTTTTTCCGTGATTACCGTGGTATTAATCAGCTTTTCTCGCGCTTGGGAGATCAACAAGGAATAACGCTTTTCTTCCTGTTCCAAACGGGAAATTTCGGCGATGCGGGTTTGTACTTCTTTCTCCTGTTTTTCTCGATCGATTTTGCCGTTAGCCTCTTGCTGCTGCAGTTCATTTTGACGGTCAGTTACCGATTGTTTTTGTTTATTAATCTGATAACGTGCGATCGCTCCTTCATCCCCCAAGGGTTCAATATCCTTAAGAATATTACGCTCGATATCCAAGCTTTCTTGGCCCTGCTTCATCGAATTGGCATTACGAGTTTTAATTTCTTCTAAGACTAAACGATCTTTGATTAATTGCGAGCGGGCATCGGCCAACTGTACCCTTGTTTGGTTCAATTGTTTTTCTAATTGTTCCATTTCCAATCTAGCAGCCGCTTGTCGAGAATTGGACTCCCGTCGGGCAGCCTCTAAACGGGCTAATTCATCCCCTTGTAAAGCAGAGCTAGAGGCACCTTCATTGACCTGTGCTTGATAAAGTTGATTTTCTGCCACCAAAGCGGCACGATTACGGGCTAAATCGGCGATTTCGCTCGGTAATTTTAATTGAGCGATCGAACTTTCCACTTGTGCCGGTGTCAGATCCTGCGCCATTAAGAGACGATAGAATTGATTTTCCTTCTCACCAGTGGCGCGAATTTTCTTCAAGGATTCTAACTGCACTTGCGAGGCACTGGAATCCATTAAAACCAGTACATCCCCTTTGTTAACTCGATCGCCGTCTTTAACTTTCACGAACTGTACTACCCCATTCACCGGTGCTTGTACTTCTTGCACTTTGCCCTGGGGTTTAAGTTGTCCTTGGGCTCCCACCACCTGCTCGATTTTAGCGAACGCTGACCAAATTAAAGCGGCAGTGGTGACACTCATTAATGTCCAGATAATCGTCCGCGACCAAATGGGCGATTGTTTCAGGATCACCGATTGTTCCGGTGGGCTGAAAGTGGGTAAAGAAGGGGTAATACTTTTATTTTTCGTGGTAGTGGCCACGTTTTTACCCGCTTGGGTCAGTTCATCGCTTTTACCATTGCCATTGCCGTTGTGGCCGTTGTTAGAATTACCGTTCATGAAGATTCTCCTATATTTATTTTTTCAGTGTTGCCAAAGGCACGGCGTAGCCGTCCAGTGAACAGTAAACAGTAATCAGTGAACCGATAACCGATAACTGATAACTGATAACTGACGACCGACTGACTAGATTTGCGAATCCTGTTGTTTATAGAGAGTATAGTAAAGGCCTTTTTTGGCCATTAATTCCTCGTGGGTGCCTTCCTCCGCTACTGTCCCCTTATCCATCATGACAATAATATCGGCGGATTTGATCGAAGCTAAACGATGGGTAATAAAGAAGACCGTATGATTCTTGAAAGCTTCCTTGAGATTCAGACACACTTGCCGTTCGGTGTTATAGTCGAGGGCGCTGGTGGCCTCATCAAGAATGAGAATTTGCGGTCTTTGCAGGACGGAACGAGCGATCGCAACCCGTTGTCGTTGTCCCCCCGATAGGGATGCCCCCCGTTCACCGACGCGGGTATTATAGCCATTGGGTAGGGTCATAATAAATTCGTGGGCTGCAGCTGCTCTCGCTGCCGAGACAATTTCCTCCACAGTCGCATCGGGGTTAGTCAGGGCGATATTTTCCTGTACCGTACCGTCAAATAATAGGGTTTCTTGGGGAACCATGCCGATTTGACGACGCAGGGAATAGAGTTCCACTTTGTTGATATCGTAGCCGTCGATGAGAATCCGTCCCGATTCTGGTTCGTAGAGACGGGCTAACAATTTAGTAATGGTACTTTTCCCCGCGCCACTTTCCCCCACCAAAGCGACAAAAGTACCGGCGGGGAATTCTAAATTGACGTTGTATAGTTGCAGGGGGCCGTGGGGATTGAAGCGGAAAGCGAGGTTTTCGTAGGTGACAGTGCCTTTAATTAAGGGCATGGGGATGTTTTGGCGATCGAGTTCCGCTTCTTGGGGAGTATCGACGATATCGGCTAATCTTTCCAGGGATAAGCCAGTTTCTTGGAAGTTTTGCCAGAGTTGGGTCAAACGCAGAATCGGCGAGGTAACGTAGGAAGCGATAATCCGGAAGGCGATTAATTGACCAAGGGTGAGTTGTTGGTCTAAAACTAAGGCTGCTCCCACCCACAGCACTAATAAACCCGATAATTGGTTAAAGAAGTGACTAAAGGAACCGGCCAAAGTTGAGGTCATTACCGTTTGAAAACCTTCGGCCACATAGCGCGCATAACGTTCTTGCCACTGCCAACGGGAACGCAATTCGATATTCTGTGCTTTTACTGTTTGGATTCCCGTCATCACCTCCACTAGATAGGATTGGGTTTCGGCGTTTCGTTCCGCTTTTGCTCGCAGTTGTCGCCGCACGATCGGTGCGAAAATGGCTGTGGAGAGAACTAAAATCGGCACGACTCCCAGGGCCCAGAAGGTTAGAATCGGGCTATAGATCAACATAACCACGATGTAGATAACCGAGAAAATGGCATCTAATACCACCGTTAGGGCTGTACCTGTTAAAAACTGACGAATATTCTCTAATTCGTTGATTCTTGTCGAAATTTCCCCCACGGGCCGCCGTTCAAAGTATTTCAGGGGTAAGCGCAGCAGGTGATCGATAATTTCCGAACCGAGGGTCATGTCGATGCGGTTAGTGGTATCGACAAAAAGGGATGTTCTCAAAAAGGTTAAAATTCCCTCAAAAACGGCAATTACTAACAGGAAAACCCCGAGGGTGTTCAGAGTTTCTGGGCTATTCTGCACGATCACTTTATCGATGATCACCTGAATCATCAAGGGATTGGCCAGGGCAAATAACTGCACGAAGAAAGAAGCAATAAAAACTTCTGTTAAGACTCGTTTATGTTTCTTGACAGAAGGCCAAAACCATGATAGGCCAAAACGCTGTTGCTGGGTGTGTTTGGTGGGTTTGAGCAGAATTACTTCCCCTTTTTCGCCCCAAGATTCCAGAAATTCGCTGGTTTTGCGTTTAATTATCCCCCGTTCGGGAACGGCGATCGTGGTTTCCCGTTGATTAATTTCGTAGAGGATAACGATGCTGTCTTGCCAGCGAATTAGGGCAGGAGGGTTGATATTTGGCAAGGAAGAAGCATTTAGGGGTACTAATTGGCTATGGAGTCCCACTACCTCGGCCACAGCCCCACACAGGGGCAGGGAAAGGCTGCCAGTTCTTTGCAGTTGATCCCCTAGTATGCGTTGGATCACGTCCTTGCGAAAGGGGATATTAAAATATTTGCAGAGCATCTGAAAACAGGCACTCACCGCCTCTAGTTCCGTTTTTCCCCTGAAAAAAGGATAGGATTTGCGGTTTTTCTGGACAGTTTTTTCAAGGTCGATATCGCTGGTGATGTCGCTGATTCTTCCTTGGGGGATATCTAATACCTGGGTGGGTTTATTTCCCTTGATCACTTGGGTTTCCCAGATATCGTCCGTTTCTGTTTCCTTGGCCGCTTCGGTTGCAACTGTCAAGAATTCGTCTAACTGGTCGCAACGCGCTCGCTCCGCGAGATCGGAGGAAAGACCTAATAAGCGGGTGTTAGTCAGATTATTCTGGGTGATAACTGTGCCGATAGGATAATTATCGGTATTTTCGCTGACTAACCAGAGATAATCATCGTTAATCTGGTTGTAGGACACACAAGCTTTGTTTAAAAGAGCCTGAGCAATTTCTTTGAGGTCCCCCCCACCCCAGGCCTGTTGATTAAGATAGGAGCCTAGGAGAGCATAAACTTCAGCGATCGATGTTTGTTCAAAGAAATATTGCTTAAATTCGGGGTAATTATTGATTAAAGACCAAAAATCCTCTTCTTTTAAGGTTAGACAGATAGTGACTTCCGAAGAAGCGATCACCGTTTCACAGGGGGTACCGCGCAGGAGACTGATCGACCCGAATAAATCCCCCGGCTGCAATTTAGCCAAAGTAACTGGCAGCGGATTGTTAACCCTAGCATCGTAACCCAAAAGTCTGGCCTCTCCCTCGTAGAGAAGGACGAGGTGAGAGGGTAAGCGATCGCACTTGAGTATGGCATTGCCCATCTCATAGCGAAAGGGTTGTAATTTCTGGCCCAGAGAACGTCTAACCTCGACGGGCAGGCGATCAAAGGGCTGTACAGTCTCCAGAAAGGCGGTAAAATCTAAAGTGGTATAACTCATTGGCTGGGCGAAAATTGACTAGATTGGCAAATAATTAGGCGAAAAGACTGGGTTTACCCAGTGTTGCAAGGAAATGCTATATAATCGATCCCTGCTCGCTATTGACTGGGGTTGATTCGGGGATAAATTTCACTGTTTGCATTTGAGTCATTAACCATTGTTGGAATAAATCATTGCGTAAGCGTTGACGGGTGGGAGGATCCAGTTCACAGGATAAGTATTTTTCTAACCGGACAATTACGACCCATTCTCCCACTTGCGTCGGTGGCCACAGTTGCCCCGGTTTACTTGCTTTGAGAATTTGCCCAATCTGGGGATGGGGGCTGCTCAGTTCCACAGGTCCGATTAGTCCTCCGGTTTCTGCTTCTGCTCCTTGGGAGTATTTTTTGGCTAGTTCAGCGAAGCTAGTTTCTCGATCCTGTATCCGGAAAAATAGTTCTTGGGCAATGCCGATATTTTTTGTCCGAATCAGGGAATAAACCACCTTATCCAATTGATTTTTGACTTGCAAGAAGTAGGATTCTACTTTGTTATCCCAAGTCTCCTGTTTAAATTTTTCCAATTTAATGTCCCGAAGAATTAGATATTCTAGCTGTTCGGAATTCATCCCGTTTTGTTGTAACCAAGATTTCATTTGTTCATCGTTGGCAATTTGATTATTTTGATAGAAACGGGAATAGGCTGCGTTTCTTTCTTCGGGATTGCAGGCGATATTTGCGATCACTCGCTCGATAATTACTTCCCGAATTAACTGCGGCAACATACCATATTTTGCCAAAAGAGGCAAGACCTCTGACTCGCTAATTTTTTGGTCGCCGATTTCAATAATTGAACTCATAATAAATACATTTTCCTCACAGAAATGTTTAAAACTATCAACTCTAGGAGCTTCTCAATTTTATTGAGGTGATTATACGTCAAAAGAGGTATTTCAAGGTATTCCCCCCTATTCTAATTTGAGTTTTCCCCCGTGAAAGCCGAAAATTACAGAAATTAAAGAAATAAGTCGGTCATCTCGGTGGGGATGGTGAGGGGAAGTGATCCGGGTCTGGCCGATAGGCCCGTCCAAAATCCTGCTCAGAAAGCCCTAATTACGCCTCTAATTGACTAGAATAGGGTCTGCTGAAAAAGTTTTTCGTGGGGGTAGGGTGTAGGGTGTGGGGTGTGGGGTGTGGGGTGTAGGGTTTTACCCATTTTCAGGGGGTCAATTACCTAATTTTCAGGGAAAAAGTGCCTAAATTTCCCCCCCGATCACCCCAATGTCTGGCACTTTTTGATGGGAAAAAAGTCTAAAATTCTTATCCAACAAGGTTTTTAGATTTATTCAGCAGACCCTAGAATAGACTTCTTGCATAAGTCGGGGAAAGGGGAAGGGGGAAATTTTAACCTTTAATGTGCACCCCTTTTCCCTACATTTGCGGAAAATTTTTTGATTGATGCAGGAGATCTAATGATAGGATATAGGTCTGACTGCCTTGGAGAGGTGGCAGAGTGGTCGATCGCGCTCGACTTGAAATCGAGTAACCAGCAATGGTTCGTGGGTTCAAATCCCACCCTCTCCGTACTCAACCAATCAAATTTGGACTCAGGTTGCCCGATTGTTCTTAGAGAGGGGAAAATAAAATATACTAGGCTAAAAGGATAATATTGAGGCAGTAGCCCCCCGGCATGGTTTTTTGGAAAAGATTGTTTAATAGCTCGGAAGTCACTGCATCACCTGACTATTCGGGAGACTTGGTAGAGGTTGCTCAGAACGACCTCGGACAGACGCGAGTGTTTTTTAGTACCGATCGAGAGCTAGATCTGTATGAGTTAGAAGAACTTTGTGACTCGGTAGGTTGGGCCCGTCGTCCTTTACGCAAAGTTAAAAAGGCGATCGAATGTAGTTTTTTAGTGGTGTCGATGTGGGAAGTGCGAGGTAATCGCCGTCGTTTAGTGGGTTTTGCTCGTGCCACTTCCGATCACGCTTTTAATGCTACGGTCTGGGATGTGGTTGTTCATCCTCACTATCAAAGTAAAGGCTTTGGTAAAGCATTAATGAAATTTATGATTAGGAAGTTGCGGGGTGAGGACATCAGTAATATAACTCTTTTCGCCGATCCGCAGGTGGTGGATTTCTATCGTCGTCTGGGTTTTGTTCTCGATCCCGAAGGTATCAAAGGGATGTTTTGGTATCCCGATTAATAATGCCGCTCTTAGGCTATACTAAAAAAAGAGTTTACTTCGGGATGTAGCGCAGCTTGGTAGCGCGCCTGCTTTGGGAGCAGGATGCCGCAGGTTCAAATCCTGTCATCCCGACTTGAGAGAAAATTCAGAAAATCCTTACTTTGTCTCCTTTCCGGTTGACAAGAAAGACTTGCTTCTCTTAATTCCCAAACTCAGGTGATACTAAATCCTGTTTAGAAGGTATAGGGGAGCGGGGAGTGAGGAGAAGGGAGAAAGAATCCATAACTTGGGAGTTAATCACACTATTAAAAACGGATTTGGTGTGAGTTATCTGGAAAATTAGGGAGTTGGGGGAGAGAAAGAGGAGGTTTTTGGGGAATAACAAGGGTTTTTCCTGCCACTCCTCCTTTTAAGATATCTACAGACGATTATTCTTCTTCGTAATCCTCCTCGAAATCGTCCTCATCCCCTTCCTCATCCGGTTCTGACCAGCGATCGCTGATGGGTTGGCGACTAAAGCGACTGCTGCCGCGGGAGGAGAGGAAAGCCATCTCATCATCCTCTAAATCGACCACATCACCCTCAGCGTAGGCGCGAGCGCTTTGATCGTCAAGAATCATATCGCTATCGTCACTACTATCGCCGAAACCGGGACGAGGGGGGAAACCTGGACTGCCGGGGGCAGCGTAATAGCCACGATTGTTGTAGTTATATTCCTCCTCGGGGGGGGTGTAATCGCTGATCCCTGCCATGTTTTCGTGGGAATTGAAGCCAGTACCCGCCGGAATCAGACGACCGATAATCACGTTTTCCTTGAGACCCCGTAACCAGTCCGACTTACCTTCGATCGCCGCTTCGGTGAGGACGCGGGTGGTTTCTTGGAAAGAAGCCGCACTGATAAAGCTATCGGTATTCAAGGAGGCTTTGGTGATCCCCAGTAGTACAGGCGTATATTTAGCCGCCGCCCCACCAGTGATCGACATAGCTTCATTTACCGTCTCCACCTGTCGCAGTTCCAACAATTCCCCAGGTAACATACTGGTATCGCCGCCGTCATCGATCCGCACCTTAGAGGTCATCTGACGCACGATCACCTCAATATGTTTATCAGCAATATCGATCCCCTGGGATTGATAAACCGACTGTACCTGATCAACGAGAAACATCTGGGTTTTTTCCAAGGCTTTCAGGGCTGCCTCGTAACTGCCCAAACTATCCACATAAAAATTAAAGAACACCTCTAAAATCTCGTGGGGATTAGCCTGACCATCGGTTAACGCCTGACCCACATCGATACGCTGATTATCGCTCACCAGAGGGTTTTGACTGCCTAAAAGCGGATATTCACTGATCGTGCCGTCATCCTCGACCACCTTAATATCGACAATCTCAGAATCTTGGTACTCCACTTGACAAACTCCCGGTTTGCGTGCTAGGACACAAGCCTCTTTCGGTTTGCGTGCTTCGAGCAGTTCTTCGATTCTGGGTAGGCCTTGAATGATATCCCCGGTTTTCGAGCGTTCAAACACCAACAGCACCAAATTATCGCCCCGTTGCACCAAATCCCCCTCATCGATGTGCAGAATTGCCCCGGCCGATACTCGGTAGGGTCGGGCCTTACGCAGGCGGATTTCATAGCCGGTGGTGGTTTGGTCAACGGCCAGCACTTGACCGGAATTGGGGGCTAAAACTCCAGCGCCGATCTCGGTTTCGGCGATTACCAGATCCCCAGCTTTGACGGTGGGAGCAACAGCGAGCGGGAGAATAAACTCGTCACGGTCACTGACAATTAAAAGACGGCGTACCGGTTCGCTACCCTTGCGAATCCCGCGAATTTCTCCAGCTTCCTTACACTGAATCTCAGTCCGGGCCACCACTGCCCCCGGTGGAATTTCATCGCCATCTTGGACGAGAACGCGAGTCTGAATATTACCCCCTAAAGGATCATTATCACTGTCCCGACGCAGCACCAGGGATTCGAGAATAACTAACTGTAAACGCTGACAATCCGTGTCCTCGCACCGCTTCGCGGATCCCTGCGGGATCGGTTCTAACTCGATATCTGCCGTCAGATGGGAGACTGATTCTGGTTCTTCGCTAGAAATTTCGAGGACTAATTGGGTGCTGATCAGTTGACAACCCTCGACGGATTTAACTCTTTCCCCGTCTTTAAAGAAAATGCGCTGCACCGATCGCAGTTCGATATGTCGTCCTCCTTCTTGGTTAGCGGAACCTTGGGTGGGAGAAGTGGATTGGTCTTCTACGGTGAACTCCTGTACTGGTCGCAGCAGTAATCCTAAACCCTCGTTAGTTTCCACCCATTCCGCTTGCCGTAACTCCTCGATCGTCACTTCGGCAGTTAACTGTGTTCCGGGGTAAATTAACTGTTCTTGGGCAATTCCGGAGGATTCCGGTTCTATATCCATAAATAACAGCCCCGGTTTGACAATAATCTCCCGGAGAATGTCATTTTTCTGGATCACTTCCACCACACCGCTAGAGTTACAGAAGATGTCTTTAACCACTTCTTCCCCTGCTTCCACATACTGCCCATCTTCCACCTGTAAGAGGGAAATATCTTTATTGACTTCGTGGGTTTCTTCGGGAATCCAGAGGATCGTGCCGCCTTTGGTAATTTCATAACCCTGTTTACGGCTGCCTTTGGCGACTTCGATATCGACATATTTAATCATGCCGCCGGTGTGGGTTTGATAGCGATCATCGATTAACTCGGCGACAATGGCATGATTCTGTACTTTTGTCCCCGGAGTGGTTTTCAGTAGGAAGCTTTGACCGTCTCCGGTATGAATAATAAACTGTTCCCGACCGGCACTACTTTCTACTTTTACTTCGGCCTGATCCAAGGACACGGAAGCGGTGACGATATCGATTTCCCGGCTATTGGGGGCTAAACGCACCAAACCGCCGTTAGTGGATACCAGCTTAGTTTCTGCTAAAACATCCCCCACTTGTACTTGATCGCCGTTACTGACCACAGGTTCGGCCCCGGTTGGCAAGTTATACACTTCTCCGGAGAGAATCCATAGTAATCCCCCCCGTTGGGCGATGCGGGTGGTATTGCCTTGGCGATCGGTTTTTTCCTCTGGGACTAATTGGGAGAATAGCACCTCGCCAGCTAAGTCGCTGGTTACGTCTTTTGTGGCTTTTTCCGTGGATTTTTGGACTTTATCGGAGGTTATTTCCGCTAGTAACTGTTCCTCGCTTACCGTTGCCCCATCGGTGACGAATAGCAGCGATCCCGGAGTTAAAGAGTAGGTGACGGTTTCTTTAGTTTTATCCTTGGGTGTTAATTTAATTTCCCCCGGGGCTTCCACCTGGTCCCGTTCATCTCCGTGGCGAGTTCGCACGTTACGGATACTTAACCCCGGCAGAAAACGCACGCTTCCCTCGAAGGGACTCCGCACTTGCCGGGCCACTTCTCCGGTAAATACACCCCCGGTGTGGAAGGTACGCATGGTTAACTGAGTCCCCGGTTCCCCGATCGATTGGGCGGCAATGATCCCCACTGCTTCCCCCATATCCACTGGATGACCGTGGGCCAGACTCCAACCGTAACAGGTTTGACAAACCGAGCGGGCTGCTTCACAGGTTAAGGGGCTGCGGACCTTGATTTTATCGACCAGTTTGCCCAGTTTTTCCGCCGTTTCATCATCGATAATCTGGTTGCGGGTGGCGATCACTTCTCCCTTGACCACCACATCTTCGGCCAAGGAACGACCTAATAGGCGATCGCTTAAGGGAATTAACACGCGATCGCCATCGGTCATAGCAGTTAATTCGATGTAACGATTGGTGCCACAATCTGCCTCGCGGACGATGACATCTTGGGACACATCGACGAGACGACGGGTCAGATAACCGGAATCTGCCGTCCGTAGGGCTGTATCAACTAACCCTTTGCGCGCCCCGTAGGAGGAAATAACGTATTCGGTAACGGTCAATCCTTCCCGGAAGTTAGTCTTAATCGGGAGGTCGATAATTTCCCCCTGAGGATTAGCCATTAATCCCCGCATTCCCACTAACTGACGCACTTGGCTCATATTACCCCGCGCTCCGGAGAAAGCCATCATATAGACGGAGTTGAGGGGATCGGTAACTTGGAAGTTGCGAATTACTTCATCTTTAAGCGATTCAGATGTACTATTCCAAGTGTCAATTACTTTTTGGAAGCGTTCCACTTCGGTGATTTCCCCGCGCACATAACGCTGTTCGGTTTGCCGGATTTCCTGTTCGGCACTTTCGATCATTTGTCGTTTAGCTGCCGGTACGGTTAAATCATCCACACTAATGGAAACCCCTGCTTTGGTAGCGAAACGAAAACCGAGGTTTTTCAATTCATCGGCCATTTGTGAACAGCGCGCCGAACCGTAGTTTTGATAGGCCCAAGCGATCAGTTTTTTCAGTTTTCCTTTGTCAACAGTTTGGTTATAAAACATCTCGATCCCAGTAAGTGGTTGGACAAAAGTAAAGTTAACCGTGGGGTCAGGAGTCAGGAGTCAGGAGTCAGGAGTCAGCTTTTATTTATTCTCGCTGCTCCGGCGCTCCCCAATTCCTCATCACCTAACTTGAAAGAGGGTGTAGGGTGTGGGGTGTAGGGAAGGAAATCTCTTTCATCTGTGGGGGTGAAAATTTTTTCATCGGGACTGACTTCTCACTGATAACTGATAACTGATAACTGATAACTGATAACTGATAACTGATTACTGCTCACTGATAACTGAAATTACACTTCCGACTCTTCTTCCTCAAGGTCTTCCGTGGTTAAAGATTCGTAGGTGGGGCGAGAGGGGGCGCGACGGCCGACATCGACCATCAGATCCACCTCCACATCGCGGGAAGTACCATCGGGGGCATTTTCCACCTTGTGAACGGCGATATCGAGGCCGAGGGATTGCAATTCTCGCATCAAAACCTTAAAGGATTCTGGCGTACCCGGGCGGGGAATCGGCTTGCCTTTTACGATCGCATTTAAAGCCTCATTCCGTCCTTGCATATCATCGGATTTCACCGTTAGCAATTCCTGCAAGGTATAGGCTGCCCCGTAGGCTTCCAGGGCCCAGACTTCCATTTCTCCGAAGCGTTGACCCCCCTGTTGAGCTTTACCGCCCAAGGGTTGCTGAGTAACCAAGGAGTAGGGACCGGTAGAACGGGCGTGAATCTTATCATCAACCAGGTGAACCAGTTTTAACATATAGGCCATACCGACGGTAACGGGACGGTCAAAGGGTTCGCCGGTGCGACCATCGTAAACGGTGACTTTGCCGGCGTGTTCTTCCTTGAACACCCAATCGCGATTAGGTTTTTTCGAGGCATTTTCTAACAATCCGTGGACGGTTAAACGGCTGGCTTCTTCCCCATACATTTCGTCAAAGGGAGTAATCTTAAAGCGCACGCCCAGATTTTCGCCGGCCCAACCCAGTAAACATTCAAACACCTGACCGACGTTCATGCGACTGGGAACCCCTAGGGGATTGAGAACGATATCGACGGGACGACCATCGGGGAGGTAGGGCATATCTTCTAGGGGCAGAATCCTGGAAATAATCCCTTTATTGCCGTGACGACCCGCCATTTTATCGCCCACTTGGATTTTGCGTTTTTGGGCAACATAGACCCGCACCACCATATTGGCCCCGGGGGGTAATTCATCCCCCTGTTCGCGAGTAAATACCCGCACATCGACTACCCGGCCTTTTTCGCCGTTGGGAACGCGTAGGGAGTTATCCCGTACATCCCGGGCTTTTTCGCCGAAAATCGCCCGCAGTAGTTTTTCTTCGGGGGGTTGGTCTGATTCGCCTTTCGGGGTGACTTTCCCCACAAGGATATCGCTTGCTTCTACCCAGGCACCGATGCGAATAATGCCGCGTTCATCGAGGTTTCGCAGGGCATCTTCACCGACGTTGGGAATTTCCCTGGTGATTTCCTCCGGTCCTAGCTTAGTTTGACGGGCTTCGATTTCGTATTTTTCGATGTGGATACTGGTATAGACATCTTGTGCCACCAGTCTTTCACTGATTAAAATTGCGTCTTCGTAGTTATAGCCTTCCCAGGGCATATAGGCGACGAGGATATTCTGGCCGAGGGCGATTTCTCCTCCTTCGGTGGCGGAACCATCGGCGAGGATCTGCCCCGGCACAACCTGTTCCCCTTGATAGACTAAAGGACGCTGATTTAGGCAGGTATCTTGGTTAGAGCGTTGATATTTTTGAATTTCGTACTCGATCTCGCTCTTGCCAAAAATCTCTTTGTCTTGATCCGCCACTTTGATGCGAATCCGGTTAGCATCGACGTAGGAAACGACCCCATTGGTACGGGAAACGATGACCATGCCGGAGTCGCGAGCGGTCTGTGCTTCCAATCCAGTACCCACAAGGGGACGTTCGGGACGCAGCAGGGGAACCGCTTGTCGTTGCATATTAGACCCCATCAGGGCGCGGTTAGCGTCGTCGTGTTCGAGGAAGGGAATCAGAGAAGTTGCCACCGAGACAATTTGCACGGGGGAAACACAAACGTAGTCCACTTGTTCGGGGGAAGTGGTGGAGAATTCCTGCCGATAGCGCACGGGGATAGTTTCGCCGAGGATATAACCATTTTCATCGGTGGCCACGTCTCCCGGTGCGACTCTGAGATCGTCTTCTTCGTCGGCGGTGAGGTATTTAACGGGGAGATCGTAGCGGACTCGGCCATTTTCCACCACATAACAGGGGGTTTCAATAAAACCGTAGTCGTTGACGCGGGCGTAGGTGGCTAGGGACCCGATTAAACCGGCGTTGGGTCCTTCGGGGGTTTCCACCGGACAAATGCGGCCGTGGTGGGAGGGGTGAATGTCGCGCACGGCAAAACCGGCCCGTTCCCGGGTGAGACCGCCAGGTCCAAGGGCGGAAATACGGCGTTTATGGGTCAATTCCGCTAGGGGGTTGGTTTGATCCATGAACTGGGAGAGTTGCGAGGAACCAAAGAATTCCTTAATCGCCGCTACTAGGGGTTTCGGGTTGACCAGGGATGCGGGGGTGAGGTTTTGGGATTCGCTGACGGTCATCCGTTCCCGAATGATTCTTTCTAAGCGGTTTAAACCGACTCGCACTTGGTTTTGTAGCAGTTCACCCACGGAACGGACGCGACGGTTGCCGAGGTGGTCGATGTCGTCGGTGTTGCCGATGTCAAATTCGAGGTTAATTAGGTAGTCGATCGCCGCTAAGATGTCGGTGGTGGTGAGAACGCGCTGGTTATCGGGGACGTTGAGGCGTAGTTTTTTGTTGAGTTTATAACGACCAACGCGACCGAGATCGTAGCGTTTATTGTCAAAAAAGCGCGATTCGAGCAGTTGTTGTCCGCCAGTGACGGTGGGAGGTTCTCCGGGCCGTAGTTTGCGGTAGAGGTCGAGGAGTGCCTCTTCTTCGGTGGGATTGCCTTCTTTGTCGAGGGTTTTTTGGTAGAATTCGGGATGGCGTAGGGAGTCAAAGATTTCGTTATCGCTCAATCCGATCGCTTTCAGGAGAACTTGGGCGGATAGTTTGCGAGTTTTGTCGATTCTGACCCAAACTAAGCCGTTTTTGTCGGTTTCAAATTTTAACCAAGCTCCTCGGTTGGGAATCAGGGAAGCGGAGTAGGTACGGCGACCATTTTTGTCGATTTCGGCTTTGTAGTAAACACCGGGGGAACGGACGATCTGATTGACGATGACTCGTTCGGCCCCGTTAATGATAAAGGTTCCCCGTTCGGTCATCAGGGGTAAATCGCCGATAAAAACTTCCTGTTCGATGTTTTCTCCCGTTTCTTTGTTGATTAAACGGGTGGGAACGTACATCTGAACGGAATAGCTGCTATCGCGTCGTTTGGCCTCATCGACGTTGTATTTCGGTTCTTTGAGTCTGTAGTCCTGGCCGAGGAAATGTAGTTCTAATTTACCTGTATAGTCGCTGATGGGGGAAAAGCTGTTCAGTTCCTCGATCAGTCCTTCTTCCAAAAACCACCGAAAACTGGAGTGTTGGATTTCGATGAGGTCGGGTAAGAGGTTAAAGGTAAGATTGTTCATAGGGTTACAAGGGCTGATGACACGATAGCGACGGTCGGATATCAGTGAGCAGTGAGGGTTTGGGTGATTGGGGAGCAGGGACTAGGGAGCGGGGAGCGGGGAGAATAAATAAAAGCTGTCTCCTTTCTCCTGTCTAATAAACTATGTTTTTTAACTGGGGAGTTGAAATAAGTTGCGGGCGTTGTGGGTGGTTTGTTCGGCTAGGGTTTCGAGGGAAACGCCGCGCAGACGGGCGACGGTTTCGGCCACAGGTCGGACGAAAGAGGGTTCACAGGGTTTCCCCCGGTGGGGATTGGGTGAGAGAAAGGGGCAATCGGTTTCGATCAGGAGGCGATCGCTGGGGACAATTTGGGCGGCAGCTTGCACGGTTTTACTGTTTTTGAAGGTGACAATGCCGCTAAAGCTGATGTAAAAACCCAAATCTAAAAACCATTGAGTTTCTTCGGGGTTGCCAGTCCAGCAGTGCATCACGCCGCCAATTTTGCCCACTTGTTGCCGAAAGGCGCTGATTTCCTCTCGCATGACCGGGGCTGCATCTCGACAATGGATAATCACGGGTTTATCGAGACGATGGGCGATTTCTAACTGCCTCCAAAAGACCTGTTTTTGCTGCTCTTGATTATCCGCTTTATAGAAGTCTAAACCCATTTCCCCGATCGCCACGACGCGCCGATCAGATCGGGCTAGGGATTCGATCTGATCGGCACTATTATCTCGCCATTTTTGGGCATCTAGGGGATGTAAACCGACGGCGAAGGAAATTTCCTCAAATTGATCAGCAATGGCTTTAATCGCCGCAAATTCCTCTGGTTCGACACAGGAGTGAACCAGATGAACGACTCCCACACTTCGCCAACGTTCGGAGATAGCGGGCAAGTCGGCTTGCAAAACGTCAAAGTTCAAATGAACGTGCGTATCTATTAATTGCATCGACCCCCGAGCGCTTGTTGCGTCTGTCCTGATTACAGCTTACTTGTTTCTTAGGAAGCTTGGCTAACTTTTTGCCAAGCTTTGGCTAAACCGGCTTTTTTTCTAGCGCCGTTGTTCCGGTGCAAGACGTTGCGCTTGACGGCTTTATCGATTTTACTGTAAGCTTCTGATAGAGCTTGTTGGGCGCTTTCTAGCCCTTCTGGGCTGGGGTTGGCTCCGTAGGCCGAGACGGCGACAAGACATTTTTTGATCAGGGTTCTTACGGCTGACTTGTACGCTTTGTTGCGTTGTCGATTTCTTTCGGAGATTTGGACTCGTTTGAGTGCAGACTTTGTATTAGCCACAGTCGTTTCTTGTTCTCAATACTGGTATGGTTAATCGGGACACAGACAAACCATAATAACAGATTTGTGCTATTTGTTGCAAGAGTTTTCCGGACAGGAGTGGGGCAACCCCAGAGATACTTTCAGGATGAGGCTCCCACAGACAGGGAAGGATTAAGGGTTAAAGGGACTGCCAAACCTGAATCTAGGTTAAGGGGATTTTGCCCTGACTGTGCCGTTGACATCCTCACCGCCGTAAACGGACGGTGATTTCTCACCACGCTACCTTTTTAGGGTAGTCGCGTCAATGGGGTTGACGCTTCACTGGATGCCGCTACCTTAGCGGTAGTCTTACGCTTTCCGACCCGTCCGTTTTGAGTGTCCGAATGCCCGACGGCCACTTTGAACAAGTCGAAAAAATCTAATCTTCAAACTTATTTCCTAGAAAGTTTTACTCGTTCAAGGCCGAATTTGAAGTCTTTTCTGAACGAAACCCCCTACTATCTGTGGTCAAGGTTCAGTTTTTAGCTTGGTTATCGCTTTTTCCATTGTAGCTTAAAGCCGTCTTTTTAGGACGGGGTTTTCAACCCAAATTTTCGATAACTAATCGCCAAACTTGTCGCCAGGGGCTAAAGTGTGCTATAAGCAGTCAGACCCTTTATATGGTCTTTATTCTTTCCGATTAGGTAAATTACTGATGAGTGAAGCTAAACGCGCCCTAATTACCGGCATCACCGGTCAAGATGGTTCCTATCTGAGCGAATTATTATTAGAAAAAGGCTATGAAGTCCACGGTATCATCCGTCGTACCTCAACCTTTAACACCGATCGCATCGATCATATCTACATTGACCCCCACCAGCCCGATGCTAAATTATTTCTTCATTATGGCGACCTCACCGA
>SFAQ01000047.1:0-47371 GCA_007096525.1 Microcystis wesenbergii Mw_QC_B_20070930_S4
AATTGTTTTGGATGTCAGGCTATCATCAGATGAAATTAGTGATGGGCGTAGATGCTGAAACTGGTTCTATTGGAGAAAGTCATGTTCATTTTGGCTTTAGTAACGACGAACGTTTTGCGGAATTAATGATGACAACAGTGCCAGAAAACGGCATAGCTGTAGAGGATAGAGGGTTTTGGGGCTTTGAGAATCTGTTGGAGATGTCCAAGAGTGGGAGACTTTTTATTGTCAGAATAAAAAATAACTATAAGTTAGAATTTGAAGAAGAAGTAGAATTGGTTTATATCGGCTCTAAGAAACAAGAGCCGTAGCTTGGGTTGAGCTATCATTATTGCTCAGGTATTACCCATCGGCTCAAAAGGCGAAACCCAACAAAAATTGTGAAAATATTCCAGGAAGTTGTTGGGTTTCCTTGCGTCAACCCAACCTACGAGTCTCCTCATCTATGCCAAATCTGACCAAACGGACATCCCAGCGCAGCAAATTCAAGACATCATTAATAAGTTTGACAATTTTTAGAAGTATTAATAGATGCCAAAAACAAACCCCCTCAAGATTGATTGAAGGGGCATTTATGATATTTTTAGAAGCAATTTAGCCTACTTTTGTGGTTTCTTTTTCGGTGGATTGGGAGGGTTTTAGTTGGCAACTGATAATAAAGCTTCTTCTATTGGCTTTGGTAACTCAATAGCATGAAACCGATTCACAGAAAAAGCGTAATCTTCACCACTTTCATCAATAACCCGAATTAGACTGTTTATTTCTGCTGTCTCATCAGGGATAACGCGGTATATTTTGCCCACCTCTAGTGAAGCTTCGTAGCCTTCATTATTGAGACAAACTGCGAACTTATTTGTTGGAGATGACTCTATTTTCATGGTCAATCTAGAAACGGTAACTTGAGCTTAAATTCTTTTTTGCCGATGCCATGAGCTTCATACCAATGGACTTCAGCTAACCTTACTATACCATTGGGAAGCTGAACTTGGGCTATGCCCTTTAATTTTCTCCATTTACCTTTGCCATACTGTTTTTGCAACCGTTCCCGATTACGAATTCCTGTTCCTGTGGCAATAATCTCGATATTCGTAATATCGCTGATAATCTCAAAGTCCACGATCGATCAAGCAATCTTAAAGAGTGGCCTTTCATTATAGCATCTATTGCCAAAAAAGAGATATAAAAAAACAAAACCCCCTCAAGATTGATTGAAGGGGTATTTATGGTATTTTTAGAGGCAATTTAGCCTACTTTTGTGGTTTCTTTTTCGGTGGATTGGGAGGGTTTTAGTTGGCGCTTGAGGGTTGAAGCTGCGTTGGAGCCGAAAGTGATGATACTCAAACTGTTATTTTTTGTACTGTAGATTTTGTGGTTATTTCCTTAGGATTTCTAAACAATTGACCTTCATTTTGGTAGAAAACTTCATAATCCGGAGTCAGTTCAAGACGTAACTGTTTCCATAAACTAATTCCTTCTTGTTTAAAATCCGTTTCAGCTTGCTGATTAGGAAAATCTGATAAAGGTGGATAGTCTTGATTCAAAGTCTTATCGTAAGTATCCTGCCATGGGTTTAAACGTTGAATGGTTGCTTGACTTAATGGTAATTCTTCAGGAGCAATGTTATCAATTTCATCTACTCCCCAAAGTGGGTAACTTCCATAATCTGCCCAAAGTTTGATTCTGATTGCCATAACTATCATTCCTGAATAAGTTTATTAATTAATCGCGTTGGAGTTGGATTAGCACTCACTAAGTAACCATTATGACTAATTTCTAGAGAAACATACTGAATAATTCCATTGATTTCTACTTGATAAATTATGCGACTTTTTCCTTGTATGCCAATAATTGTCCCCTCACTAATAGCTGTTATAATTAAATCAGGAATTTGTTCTTCGGTAATACCTCTCTGGAGAAAATCTTCTCAATGATTTTCTAGAATATGCAGTAATACAGAACCTCTCTCTCCTCCTTTTCCTGTTTCTAGAAAAACAATTTTCCCGCTAGGATATTTAGTAATTCTGAGAATATTTTCTGGGGTATGTTTGATTGCTGCTTTTTCAAGTTCAGCAATCAGGAGTTTTTTCTGATCGTTGTGCGGATTCGACCTCATTGCCGATTATAGCTCAAGATTGTGTAATTTGATCTAGTTTACTCACCCCTCAATTATACAATAAAACCCCCTCAAGATTGATTGAAGGGGCATTTATGGTATTTTTAGAAGCAATTTAGCTGACTTTTGTGGTTTCCTTTTCTGCGGATTTAGAGGGTTTTAGTTTACGTTTGAGGGTTATCGCCATACTTTCACTCGCATTATATCAAAATGATAATCATAGCTCCATACTGGTAAATTTAATTGTGTAGATATGATGGCAGTTAAAGCGTCAACAATAGTAATAGTTTGATCGGGAAATTGTCTAGCCTTTTCTATTGCAGCAAAATACTGATCTTCTGTCGGATTTATCAAGTTGGCAGATTCTAAGCAATTTTGTGTGAAATGAGTAGCTTGTTCAAATCCCAATCGATATAAAACCAAGCTGTAAGTTTCTACATACACTGGAAAAGGTATAATAACTGTCAAATTTTCCGCTTCTATACGTCTTAGCTCTGCCTGCGCTCTGCTATGATACTGATCGCTGGTATCTATAGCTCCGTAGAGAGGTGTGGTATCGGCAATAATCGCTTTCAAGATTCGAGCTTAGGGTAATTTATGGGATAGAGTAAATTCTGCTAAAACAGCATCATGATTGATGGATGTGTCAGTATAGCCACTTCCTTTCGGTGCGGGGGATAAGTGAAAAGATTTTTTCGGTTTGGCTAAATAGCCTTTGGCAACCAAAAATGATTCTAGGGCTGTTTGTACTGTATCAGAGGAAGATACCTTATGCTCTTGATTGTAGGCAGCTAGAGCATTAATTATAGTGGCGGGTAGCTCAATAGTCATCTGTTGCATAACCAAAATCCTCTTAATTTAGTCATGCCCCGATTATACAATAAACCCCCTCAAGATGACATGAAGGGGGAATTTGTCATATTTTAGTGGGCAATTTAGCCAACTTTTGTGGTTTATTTTTCGTTGGATTTAGAGGGTTTTAGTTTATGCTTGATGGTTGAAGCTGCACCGAGAGTGCCGAGGGCGAGGAGGCTGAGGGTTGAGGTGGGTTCGGGGACTGGCTTCAAGATTGATGGTTCTCCAGCTACTGAAAAACCAGAGATACTTGATGTAACACCTGTGAGGGCATTGGATAGAACAGATGCACCTGTGGTCAGATCGACGGCATACAGCATATTATCATTGCCAAAAGCAGTGTTAGGGCAGCCGATATAGGTAGTGCCGCTGGCAGGGTCTCTTCCTAAAGCAGCAATTACCCCGCAATTAGTTCCCGTTTCACCGATAGTCGTGAACAGCCCAGTGGCTATATTTACTGTCCCCAACACATCTGGAGCTCCGTCCCTAAGTGCTAATCCATAAAGCGTACCATCAAAAAATTGTAGGCCAGAAACGTCGCGTCCCGCAGCACCAAAGCTTCCTACTAAGGTAGCTGCCGCAGTTCCCTTATTGACGATATATAGATTGTCACCACTACCATTAGCAACATACATATCACCGCTAACAGGATCAATAGTCATGTCACCTTCCTGCAAGTTGAACCCAAGCAGTCCTACCAGAGTAGAAGATCCAGTCGTAGGATTAAGTGTCCAAAGACGGCTGTTCGGTTCTTCACTGATGGCGTAAATAGTACTATCGACATCTACAACTAAGCCAATCATAGGAATCTGTCCGGTCGGGCCGATTAAAGTAGCTGTCCCGGTGTTAGTGTCAATTGAATACAAGTTGCTATTAAAATTCGACCAATCTGTACCGAGAAGAGATGCCTTAGCATCTTTTGCTGAAACTAGCAACAGCAGTGGGGTTAGCGCACTGTAAGCTAGTAGCCGTTTGATTGCTTTCATACTCGAAATTCCCCCAATAGACGTGGATCGTGAGAACAGTGGGTTGAGTCAAGCGACAGCCTAACCCAACAGCAAAGGCGAATAGCAAAACAGTACACATTCCCCCCCCACAACTGTATCAAAAGCTACAATTTAATAAATCTTTATATTTCTCTCCCTAGCTTAGGGGTTGACAGAGCAGGGAGTCTCAGGTGTTTTCCCCTGTTTTACTCCTTCTCAGACGAACTATCGTCTTCCTTGAGTTATTGTGGCGCGGTCTGTCGGATTCGCCTTTGCGTTCACCTCTGTCTCGAGGTTGTTGAAGCGGATTCTCTATTTTGTTATAATTAGTCTCATTCGTTCGGTTTTGGGAGGGGAAAATATTCCGACACTTGCACAACTCTTACAATGTTATACCCTATCTTGTTGGGCAACAAGGTTTTATTTACCAATTAACTTAATAAGATTGGATGAGCGTACTAAAAATATTTTCATGTTAATTGGTGAAGGTATTGAGATTGAAATTAAACCTAATGGACAATGGATAAAATGAATCAAAAACCTAATTTTAAAACTATGACCTCTCAAGAATTAAAAAGTTATGTATTATCTCATCGTGAGGATGACGAGGCTTTTTATGCCTATGTAGATAAGGTAAATGAAAGAAAAGATCGAGTAGTTTATCCACCTTTAAACTCATTAGAAGAACTGGAAAAATATCCCGAAGTTATTGAACAAATGCGTCAAGATTCCCGTCATAATTTTCAGCAAAATGAGTTAACTTAGATACAGTGCGATGCCGAAGGCACTGCGTAGCAGAGCGCACTTTCTCGCAGTCAGGTCAAGCAATAGCCCAACCCAAGACAGAAGGAGGACAGTGAAACAATACACATTTTCTACTCTAAGACTGTAGCCTAAGCTACAATTTAATAAATATCTACATTCCTCCTTTCTCCCGTCGATCCTAGACATCATTCTAAAAGTCGGCACTTAAAGGGGTACGGGGGAAAGGAATCACATCGCGAATATTGGTCATTCCCGTCATGAATTGTACCAGACGCTCGAATCCTAAACCAAAACCAGCGTGGGGAACGGAACCGTAGCGACGCAGCTCTAAATACCACCACAAATCATCGGGATTCATACCCTGTTCCTGCATTCTTTGGATTAATACATCTAATCGTTCTTCCCGTTGGGAACCGCCGATAATTTCGCCGATCTTGGGTGCTAAAATATCCATAGCGGAAACGGTTTTATTATTGTCATCTAGACGCATATAAAAAGCTTTGATTGTCTTGGGATAATTGGTGACAATCACGGGTTTTTTAAATAGTTCTTCCGCTAGATAACGTTCGTGTTCTGACTGTAGATCTACGCCCCATTCTACCGGAAACTCGAACTGACGATCAGCTTTTTCTAATAACTCGATCGCTTCGCTGTAGGTAATCCGGCCAAACTCACTATTAACGATATTTTCGGCCGTACTTAACACCGTTTGATCGATACGTTCGTTAAAAAACTGCAAATCTTCGGGACAATTTTCTAAGACGAATTTAAAGATATATTTAAGGAATGCCTCCGCTAAATCCTGATCTCCTTCCAAGTCACAAAAAGCCATTTCCGGTTCCACCATCCAAAACTCGGCCAGATGACGGGAAGTATTAGAATTTTCGGCGCGAAAAGTCGGGCCAAAAGTGTAAACATTAGATAAAGCCATGGCCATTACTTCCGCTTGTAATTGTCCACTGACGGTTAAATAGGCCCGTTTACCAAAGAAATCCTCAGCAAAATTGGCGGGTTTTTTTAAATCTAAACTGGTGACAGTAAATAATTCTCCCGCACCTTCGCAGTCGTTAGCGGTAATAATAGGAGTATGTACCCAAATAAAGCCCTTTTCTTGGAAAAAAGTGTGTATAGCGGTGGCGCAAGCGTTTCTAACCCGCATTACTGCGCCTAGGGTGTTAGTTCTTGCTCGCAGATGGGCAATAGTTCTCAGAAATTCAAAGGAATGACGTTTCTTTTGTAGGGGATAATCTGGGGGACAGTCACCATAAAGGGTGATTTCGGCCGCTTTTAACTCGATATTTTGCCCTTTACCCGGGGAAGGAACCAAATTTCCCGAAACAGCGATCGATGCTCCTGTACTAATTGCTTTTAGTACATTTTCATAATCGGGTAAAGTCGGTTCGAGGATAACTTGTAAGTTAGCTAGGGATGAGCCATCATTAACTTCCAGGAAAGTAAATTCTTTTAATTCTCGTTTTGTTCTCACCCAACCCTGCACGGTGACGGATTGATCCGGTTGTCCTGTCTGAAAGATTTCCTTGATTCTGCTAGTCATTGCTTATCCCTATGTTAAGTGGCTGAGTGGAATTAAATATAAGATGAACGTAGGTTGGGTTGAAGCATGAAACCCAACGCCAGATTATGTTACGCTACCGCTAACCCATCCTACAAATAATTGTGTCTCCCTACTTAGAACCAAAGAGTATTTTAGGATAGAAAGTCCAGATCAGGCTAAAATCAATCTCGAACAGGTGTCATGCTTCTGGTGGAAAAATTATTAAGTAAGCCCAAAAGCCGTAAATTAGCGATTTTTTTGGCTTTTATCGGCAGCATTCTCGCTTTACCCTTTCCTATCGCCGGTATTCATAAATTCTATCTCGGTCAACCTCTCTGGGGAATTATTTATCTTCTCCTCTGGCAAACTCCGATTCCCCGGGTGGCTTGCGCGATCGATGCAGTGTGGTATTTAATCCAAGATAACCAATTTTTCGCTAACTATTTTCCCACTGCCACCGCTGCTGCCACTGTCCCCAGTTTAGAGCCTAAACAAGTAGAGGCGATCGGGGCAGCTTTAAGAGAATTAGAGCGCCTCCGGCAAGAAGGATTAATTTCTGAGTACGAATTTGAAGAAAAACGGCGACAATTACTACAATGACACCGCAAAACTGGTTAGGACGCACTTTTAACCCTTTAAAAGCCAAAATTAGCAATGATCCCTATTATCGCTTTCGTTCCCTCGATGAGATCGCTATGGCGGCACAATTGGGCATTAAAATTAATGTCAGTCAAGCGGGTGTGGATGATTGGCTGCGATTGCCAGGGATATCCATCCATCAAGCGCGGATGTTGGTGGAATTGTCGGGTATGGGGGTAGAATTGCTTTGTCTTGAAGATCTAGCGGCTGCTTTGAGTGTTCCTGTGGCTAGATTGAAAGCTTGGGAGCCGATTCTAGAATTTGCCTATTATAGCCCCGAAAGTCACCTCGCACCCCCTAAAATCAATCCTAACACCGCCTCGATCGATCAGTTAAAAACCCTGTCCCTAATCAGCGATAATTTGGCAGCTGCCATTATTAAAAACAGAGAAGAACAGGGATTATTTAAGAATATTGTGGATTTTAAAGGGCGTTTATCCTTAGACGCTCAGGAAATCTCCCAATTAATGCACTTTTTTCAGTTTTAATCCCAAATTTTAACGGAGGCAGGGGGCAGGAGATAGGAGATAGGAGATAGGAGATAGGAGACAGGAGATAGGAGACAGGAGTCACCCCCACACCCTACACCCCACACCCCACACCCCACACCCTACACCCTACACCCCACACCCCACACCCTACACCCTACACCCCACACCCCACACCCCACACCCCACACCCCACCAACAAACTTTTCTAACTGTCTTCAGATTCCGACCCATCACTAGGGGGAACTAGGGCTACCGCAGCGATCGCATCGTCCTCATCGAGTTTTTGTACCCGGATACCTCCGGCCGATCGCGATTGGGGTGTAATAGCATCGACGGATTGACGGATAATAATACCCCGTTCGGTGATAATCATAAATTCCTCGTTGGGGTTAACAACGTGCAGAGCCGCTAATTTATCGTTCTTTTTGCGGAATTTAATCACTCTGACTCCTAATCCCGCCCGATTTTGTAGCCGGAGGAGGGTAACGGGAACCCGTTTTCCTAGTCCTGCCATGGTAATCGCTAACACCCAGGGGCCATTATTAGCCACTTCGGGGTTAATTTCTTCGCTTTCGTCCTCGGTTTCTTCTTGGTTAGATTCAGCGATTTGGGCGACAATTTGACTAGGCAGGATGTCCATACTAATTAATTCGTCACCTGAGCGCAATTTCATCGATTTTACGCCTTTAGTTGCCCTGCCCAAGGAGCGCAATTGTTGACTATCGGCCTTAAAATGAATTGCCATCCCCTGACGAGAACCGATAATGACGCTGTCTTCCTCTTTGGCCAAGCGAACCCAACGTAGTTGATCACCGTCTTCGAGAGAAATGGCGATTAAACCGTTCGATCGAATATTACTAAAGGCAGCGAGGGCGGTTTTCTTGATAAATCCCTTTTGTGTGAGCATAATCAGGTAATTATCGTTGCTGAACTCGCTGACTGCCACCACCGAGGTAATTTTCTCCCCTTTGGGAATCTCTAACAGTTGCACGATGGGAACGCCGCGAGCGGTACGGGAACCAGTGGGGATATGATAGGCGTTGAGACTATAGACAACCCCGCGATCGGTGAAAAAGAGGACGCTATCGTGATCGCGGCAGGTGATAAAGTGATCGATGCCGTCGTCTTCTTTCATTTTCGCGCCAGCTTTGCCCCTTGTCGCCCGATTTTGGGACTCAAAGGTATTAACAGGCATTCTTTTGATGTAACCCTGTTCAGTGACGAGAATTAAGGCCTGTTCGTTGGCAATCAGGTCAGTTTCGGCGATTTCTCCTTCCCTTTGTTCAATATGACTGCGACGCGGGGTAGCGTGAATCGTTTTGATCTGTTGCAGTTCTTCCTCGATAATGCTGTCGATACGTTCTTTTCTGGCTAAAATATCCTGAAGATCGCTGATTTTTGTCAGTAAGTCCCCGTGTTCTTGCTGAATTTTCTCCGATTCTAGGGCGGTTAACCGTCGCAGCTGCATTTGTAGGATTGCGTCTGCTTGCACCTCCGAAAGACCAAAATTCTGCACTAATCCCTCTTTTGCGGTAGCTGTATCGGCAGCACTGCGAATCAGGGCAATGATTGCATCGAGACTAGCGAGGGCAATTAGTAAACCCTGAAGGATATGATCCCTTTCCTCGGCCTTGCGGAGTTCATAACGGGTACGACGGGTGATCACTTCTACCCGAAAATCGAGGAAAACGCGGAGAAACTCCCTTAAGGTCAGTAATCTCGGTTCATTATCGACTAATGCCAACATATTCGCCCCAAAATTCGACTGGAGGGGCGTTTGTTTATAAAGATTGTTGAGGACGACGCGAGGATAGGCATCTCGTTTCAGTTCGATCACCACCCGGATGCCGTCGCGATCGCTTTCGTCCCGCACATCGGAAATACCGTCTATTTTGCGATCGTTGACCAAATCGGCGATTTTTTCGATTAATGCCGCTTTATTGGTTTGATAGGGCAGTTCGGTGATAATAATAGCATCTCGATCGGGTCTTCCCCTTTGTTCGATGGTTTCAAAGGTGGCGACTCCCCGCAGGGTAATGGAACCGCGGCCGGTGGTGTAAGCTTCCTGAATGCCGTCTCTGCCAAGGATATGCCCTCCGGTGGGAAAGTCTGGACCGGGGATATAACGCTGTAATTCCGTATCGGTGAGATCGGGGTTATGGATGAGGGCAACAGTTCCATCGATGATCTCGGCCAGGTTGTGGGGGGGGATATTGGTGGCCATACCGACGGCGATGCCCGATGAGCCATTAATTAGCAGTTGCGGGACTCTAGAGGGCAAAACCACGGGTTCCTGTTGGGAACCATCGAAGTTATCGGCGAAATCGACGGTTTCTGACTCGATATCCTGTAGTAGGGCGTTGGTGGCCAGGGTGTGCAGACGACACTCGGTATAACGCATGGCTGCCGGGGGATCGTTATCGATCGATCCGAAGTTACCATGACCGTTAATCAGGGGATCGCGCATGGAGAAATCCTGGGCCATGCGGACGAGAGCATCGTAAACGGCAGTATCCCCGTGGGGGTGGTATTTTCCTAATACTTCCCCGACGACTCTAGCGCATTTCCGGAAGGGGCGATCGGGGGTTAATCCTAGTTCGTACATCGCGTAAAGAATGCGCCGGTGTACGGGTTTCAGTCCGTCCCTAGCGTCGGGCAAGGCGCGCCCAACGATGACGCTCATGGCGTATTCTAGGTAGGAACGGGACATTTCATTGCTTAAGTCTGTGGGGACGACATGATCCTGGGCGGCGGTCATAGGGGGTTTAACTCCAATAACAAGGCAAAAAAAGCGTTTTTGTAAGTAAATTCGCTAAAAATCGGGTTGTTACCCTTTTGATGTGCAGAATATGCCTATTTGTAGGACTATTTTACCATAAAATCTGCCTTTTTTGTGGTTTTGAGGCGGCGCTCGCAGGTTTCTTGGCTGGGATGGAGGGGTTAATGGTTTGCTATCCTCTTGACAGAGATTGCAGAAAGTCGAGAAGATTTTTAAAAGAAGGACAACGAGTGGCACAAAGTTCTAAATTTAGCTTTTCGGCCAGTTCAACATTCATGTTGGTACTATAACGGGGTTTTCTATTTTCACCGATTGACAATTGGATCAATTTTTCTTTCGGTTTGATAATTAGGTGAGGGTTTGGGTGAGCGTTTCCCTTGCCTCGTCCCACATATTTAACCACCTCTGGATCAGACCAAAACCAAGCCTCTAATTCTTCTATTGGGATGCAAATATATTTCCTGATACCATTAATATTGGAACAGCTTGATTCTAAGTGATCTCGCAATTGTTTTTCATCATTAAGAGAGTTATTCTTGGGATTACGATCTAAATCATGAACAATGATAAAAGCATCACATCCTTCCCTTGTCATCACTTTAAGTTTTGCTGACAGTTTTCTCTTTAATGTACTACAGGATTTAGATGCCCAATATTTTGTCCTAGTATTTGTCCCCAGCACGCGATGGATAATTTGACGAAACACATCGCAGTCCGTCTCATCTTCGGCAATTATGGCGATCAAGTTACTACTCATCGAGAATACCACTGTAAATCCAGTCTCCTAAATCTCCTTCTTCACAGAGATACTCCACAACTTTTTCAATCTCTCCTTCTTCTAGTTTCCTAACACTTGTCCGTCCTTGGTTACGATAAACTAAGCTAATATTTTCTGGCTTTGTCCAAGCTACTACTTGTGGTGAATGAGTTGATATAATTAAATTTTCATCCCAAGTATAGGATTTAATTTCATTTAATAATTTTGCTAACATTGCAGGATGTATTTGTGTTTCTGGCTCCTCAATTATGGTTGTTGCATTAGGAGAGTGAGCAATTATTTCGATAAGAATTGATAAAACTCGCAAGGTGCCATCGGAGAGTAATCCAATATTGACTCCATCTAATAATACTGAAGCGATGTACTCTTCGTCTTTACCTTGGCCTGTCTGTCCAGAATGCTCACTCAAAACGAACTTCTGCACAGTGATTTTCTTGGCAAGTCCTATTCGTTGACAAACATTTTTTAGTTCATCAAAATCATCCGTACCTACCCAACGAAATATTCTCCGAGCTAGAGTATCTGCTAGATCAAATCGACTGGCAGAAATCTTCTTACTTGCCACCTTTAGTAAGGAAGGCTGTCGTCTTGATGTGCGACGGATAGGAGCTTTGCCAAGAAGACGAATCCCTTTTAAAATAGCATAAACCCACTGCATTTCTGGAGGTAAATTTAGCGATGAATTTCCAGGTACATTTGACTGTCGCAGCGAGGTAGTATTGCCAAGAATAGCAAATATTGGCTCACCATTATTATTAAAGCTTGTTAGTCCAAATTCGGTTTTCCAGAGAAGTTCTTGATCTCCATCAATATACTGACAAGAATCATTCCAAGAAAAGGAATTTTCCAAGGAATTATCGTTAGTGGTATCGTCTATGTCTGTATCTAGATCGTCCATAGAAAAGGGGATGATTAGCTCATACCTGTATCCTAAGCACCGGTTAGTCGGTGTTAGAATTTCAACCTGCAAAATTGAGGGAATGCTATCACTATCAATCATCCGAGATACGATCGATCTACCCATAGCACAGGATGAGATGGCTTCAAATCCTTCTAGGATAGCGGATTTCCCCGCACCGTTTCTCCCCACTAATACCCCAACTTGGTTAACTAGGGATAGGGAAACTGGACCACCTAGCACACCCCAACCATCGAGGGTAAAAGATAATAGTCTAGGCTGGTTCATATTAAAACAATTCTAGTTTTTGGGATCATACAGGGATTTATTAGTCAATTATATCCCAATCTATCTGATCTTCCCTCAGTTTTCTGGGCTGGCAGCTGGCGATCACCAGTGAAGACCACTTTTAGCAGTTTTTCCCCCGATAATTAGGATAGAATAAAAATGCGATCAAGAGTTAATATTATGGCCCGATCGGCAGCTCAAGAATCGATGATGATTGAGCTTAATGATCCCTTAACTCTAGCGAAGACTATTATCTTGATTTTCCCAGCGCAAAAATTACCCCAAAATGCTTACTCCTCTCCTCTGGCAAAGTGCCAATCCCAACCCCGATAATCTGGAGAATTTCCAAATTATTAGCCAATGGTGGCAAGATTTAAATCTTAAGGAAGTCTTCTGGCAACAGCGTTTAATTCCCGATACTGGCTCTCGGGAAGATATTAATTGGGAGCGGCAAGGTTTTGACGAAAAGTTTAGCATCCAAATGCCCCAAATTCGCGGGATTACCCTCTATTGGCATAAATCTACTTTTGCTGACGAAAGAAGCATGACACCTAAACAATTAATCTTAGATCGGGAACAGGAGCAGTTATATATTTATCCCCAATCCCAACCTAGTTTAGTTATTCGGGTGACGAAACCTCATCTGGTTTATCAAAAATTCGAGCTAAAAAATCCCCTCATGGTCGGGAAAAAAACGGAAAGTGAATATATTTTACTGTTCAGGGATAAAGAACAGCAAATAGAAGTTAAAATTAATCTCAGTCCTGAAAATTATCGGCTATTTCTAGAAACCATGACTGAGGATCAATAAATAATGTGGCAGGGAAACCTAGAACTAATTTACACGCAAAAAAATCTCGCAACCCAGATTAATCACCTCTATGCTACCGCCCCTTTAAAAGTACAAAGACCCTTTTATCCCGAAGGAAAAAATCTTTGTCATACGGTAATTTTACACACGGCAGGGGGAATAGTTGGCGGTGATGTTCTTCAACAAAAAATTCATCTCCAAGCCTCTACTAATGCCCTGATTACCACTGCTTCTGCTGGGAAAGTTTACCAGAGTAATGGTCAGATTGCCCAGCAATTAATCGAGATTAAAATCGATGACAATGCTGGTTTAGAATGGCTACCCCAAGAAACAATTATCTTTAATGGTGCAGCATTTCGCCAACATTTACGAGTGGATTTAGGGGAAAATAGCAGTTGGTTAGGATGGGAAATTACCCGTTTTGGTCGCAGTGCGCGAGGCGAGAAATTTTTAGCGGGAGAATGGCATTCTAATTGGGAAATTTGGCGATCGGGACAACCTTTATGGCTCGATCGCTCCTACCTGTTAGGTGGTAAAATGATCGAGGGATTTTCTGGTTTAAATAATAGTGCCATGATCGGTACTTTAGTTTATATCGGTCAACCGGTGGGCAGAAATTTGATTGAGAAAGTGAGAGATTTTTCCCTAGAAGGAGAGATGGGAGTTACTAACACTTTAGGAGATGGTCTTTTGTGTCGTTATCGGGGTAATTCTAGCGGTGAAGTGCGACAATGGTTTCAGCAGGTTTGGCAAATTTTAAGGCGAGAAATGAGCGATCGAGAGGCAATTATTCCGCGAGTTTGGTTATCTTGGTAAAGGCGGTTAATTGTCATTTTTTCAAGTCACTTGAATGCCTGTATCGGTGATTGGAGCTATCCAAAATTGTAGATCGGGAGCGACAAGAATTTCCCGGGCCTCTTTAACGATAGTTTCCGCCACTTCCTGAGATGAACAGAGAGTAAAAACCGTCGGGCCAGAGCCTGACATCATCGTTCCCAAGCCGCCTAAATCCCCTAGAACCTGTCTTAACTCGGCTACGAGGGTAAATTCGGGTAAAACCACCTTTTCGAGGTCATTATGGATAAATTTGCCGATAGCGGCCGGTTTTTTCTGGGCGATCGCTTGTACCAAAGCCCCGGAACTCACCTGCTGACGACGGTGATGAAATTCCTCTGGAGAAGACAGATAGGTATCCTGAAATTTTTGCCGATAGCTTTGGTAGGCCCAGGGTGTAGAAACGGATAAATGGTCGTATTTAGCTAAAATCACCCATAATCCAGTCAAAGGAGCGATAGGATCGAGAATTTCTCCCCTTCCCGTACAGATAACCGTTCCTCCTGTCACACAAAAGGAAGTATCGGATCCCAATCTTGCCGCTAAAGTTTCTAATTCCGGACGGGTTAAACCTAATTCCCAGATTAAATCGATACCGACTAACACCGCCGCCGCATTGGTGGACCCCCCCGCTAAACCGGCAGCCACGGGAATATGTTTCTCGATGGTGATATCGATGCCGCCGTAATTGGCAAAGAGGCGGGGGAATTCCTTCGCCATCAAAGTGGCGGCGCGATGGGCGAGATTACTGCTATCTTGGGGGACGAGGGGATGAGAGCAAAAGAGACGGAATTCCTGTAATCCGTTCGGCCGGAGATTGATGCGATCGCATAATGCCACCGTCTGCATCACCATCACTAACTCGTGGAAACCATCGGGGCGATCGCCAACGATTTCTAGATATAAATTAATTTTAGCGGGGGCTAGAAGGGTATAACTGTGCATTTGTCAAGGAAAAAAATCTAAAATTTTGGCAATTGACCTAATTTTTCCGCCAAGTCAATCCATTGCGATAAACTGAGATCTTCGGCGCGAGCGAGGGGATTAATCTCTAATTGTGTCAGGATTTGGCTTAATCGATCGCTATCTAGACAATTTTTTAGATTATTGCGTAACATTTTACGCCGGTTGGCAAAACCCCAGCTAATTAAAGTGGACAAAAAAGCCGCATTACTGACATTATTCGGCAAAACACGGGGTAAAAGCCTAATTACCGCCGAATCCACCTGGGGAGGTGGGGAAAAGGCCCGCCGGGGTACATCACAAATCCATTGACAATCGGCAAGGTATTGAATGCGGACGCTGAGAGCGCTGTAAGCTTTGGTGGAGGGGACAGCGACTAATCTTTCGGCGACTTCTTTCTGGACTAAGAGGGTGATACTCTCGTAAGGGGGGGTGAAAGGATGGGCGATCGAACCGAGGAGCTTTTCGAGGATCGGGCCGGTGATATTATAGGGAATATTAGCCACTACTTTATTAACTGGCGGCAGTTGCTCGGGTTTAAGGGTAAGAAAGTCGCCTGGGATGAGATGAAAGTTATCTTGTTGGCCAAATTTTTTAGTTAAAATTGTCCATAGATCTCGATCGATTTCTACAGCGACAACCAATTGAGCGCCATCGAGAAGACGACGGGTTAAAATGCCTGTACCCGGTCCGATTTCTAATACCCGATCTTCTGATTGTAAATCAGCAGCGCCGATGATGCGATCGAGTATCGATTCATCTTTTAACCAATGTTGTCCAAAACGTTTACGCGGTTGAATTTTCATACCTCTATTTTAAAGTCAGAGGGTTGTCCTCGACAATAACACCCCTGAAAATATGGGCGATGCGATCGATAACCGCATCAATTATCATAGAGCCTAGGCAAAGATAGCAAAAAAAATAGATACAATGTCAGATTTGAACGATGTTTTCGCAATTGTAGCAGGAGCGGTTCCGGGAGCGTTATCTCGTTATCATATTACGGAATGGACAAAAGCAAAATTCGGCTTGCGCTTTCCCTATGGAACCTTTATTATTAATTTAACTGGCTGTCTAGCTATCGGCTTTTTTGTGGCTATTTTACCCAAGTTTACCTTTTATTCCCACGCAGTAGATTTAATGGTTAGAACGGGATTTTTAGGAGCTTATACCACCTTTTCTACCTATAGTTTAGATATCCTGATCCTCTGGCGCAATCAGCAAAATTTTCTCAGTCTTATTTTTGCAGTTTCTAGTATAATTTTCGGATTAATTGCCGTGAGAATCGGGGCAGCTATTGCCCAAATTTTTCTAGGTTAATTCTCCAATTTATTGACTATTTAAGGGCAGGACAGACACCATGGATTTTTTCAGGGGACGTTATGGTTTATTCGTGGCGATTGGGGCTATTTTTGGGGCTTTGAGTCGTTTTTATATTGCGGAATTAATTCAATATCTCTTCAGTCAAGAATGGGTATTTTTAGCTACATTTTTTGTCAATGTTTCTGGTTGTTTAATTATTGCCTATATTTTTACTATGGTTAAGGAAAATATTCGCATAATTGCCCCAGAATTAGGATTGATGCTTACCACGGGTTTTTGTGGTTCCTATACAACTTTTTCCACCTATAGTTTGGAGGTCAACAAGTTTTTAGAGCAGGGAAACGTGACTTTCGGTTTAATTTACTGGTTGGGCAGTGTTCTTGGGGGGATGATTGCGCTTAAAATTGGAGTTACTTTAGCAAGAACGGGTTTTCCTAGATGAATTATTAAGGAGGCAAAAATAGATAAGCATCTCTCAAACTTTCTCCGGTCTTCACTTGCCATCGGTAAGAGAAATTTAATTACCTTAACTTGCTCATTATTATACCTTAATCTTAGTCAAGATTTAAGCTTTTCTTGATAAAATTTGAGGACAGATTATTTTAGACTAAGAGCAGTCAATCTTCAGTAAAAATACTCCTATGGATCTATCTCCAGAGTCAACTTTTGTTTGTCCGATTATCATCGAAGACGACAGAACAGGATTAGACACAGAAACTATCCGACGGGCTTTAAGGGATAATTTACTCTATATTCAAGGTAAATTACCGGAATTAGCCAGCAAAAACGATCTTTACATGGCCCTGGCCTATACAATCCGTGATCGTTTATTGCAGCGTTGGTTAACCACCCAACAAACCTATCTAAAAAAAGATGTCAGAACCGTTTGTTATCTCTCGGCCGAATTTTTAGTCGGTCCCCATTTGGCTAATAATTTAATTAATCTCGGTATCTACGAACAGGTGGAGAAAGCTGTCAGCGAATCGGGATTAAAACTAGAAGAATTAATTGCCCAGGAAGAAGAACCGGGGTTAGGAAATGGTGGTTTAGGTCGTTTAGCTGCTTGTTATCTCGATTCCCTTTCTACCCTAGAAATTCCAGCTATTGGTTACGGTATTCGCTACGAATTTGGTATCTTTGATCAAAGAATTAACGACGGTTGGCAGGTGGAAATAACCGATAAGTGGTTACAGTATGGAAATCCCTGGGAAATTGCCCGACCGGAAGCGGGAGTAGAGGTAAAATTCGGCGGTTATACCGAATCCTATACCGACGAAAATGGTAATTATCGCAGTCGTTGGATTCCCGATTATGTAGTCAAAGGAATTCCCTACGATACCCCAATTCTCGGCTATCGAGTTAACACCGCTAATACCATGCGTCTCTGGAAATCAGAAGCTTGTGAATCTTTTGATTTTGGTCGCTTTAATCGCGGCGATTATTATGGTGCGGTGGATAATAAAGTTCACTCGGAAAATATCAGTAAAGTTCTCTATCCTAACGATGAACCAATTCAAGGCAAAGAACTACGTTTAGAACAACAATACTTCTTTGTTTCCTGTTCCCTACAGGATCTGATTCGTATTCACTTATATGAGAACCATGGTCTCGATAATTTTCATCAAAAATGGTCGGTACAATTGAATGATACTCACCCTTCCGTCGGGGTAGCTGAGTTAATGCGCTTGTTAATTGATGTGCATCATTTCGATTGGGATAAAGCTTGGTTTATTACTCAAAATACCTTCGCTTACACCAATCATACTCTTTTGCCAGAAGCTTTAGAAAAATGGCCTTTGAGTATTTTTGGTCGTCTTTTCCCCCGATTAATGGAAATTATCTACGAAATTAACTATCGTTTCTTGGATAAAATTCGCATTATTTATCCCCATGATGATGGCAAAATATCCCGTTTATCTATAATCGATGAAAGCGGCGAAAAATACGTCCGTATGGCTCACCTTGCCTGTGTGGGTTCCCAGGCAATTAATGGGGTGGCAGCCCTCCATACAGAATTACTGAAAAAAGATGTTCTGCGCGATTTCTATGAACTCTTTCCCGAAAAATTTAGCAACAAAACTAATGGAGTTACTCCCCGGCGCTGGATAGTTTCTAGTAATCCCCGCTTGACTTTTGCGATTACAGAAAAAATCGGCGAAAATTGGATTAATCATCTGGAGGATTTACGCGGTTTAGAAAACTATGTCGATGATGGGGTATTTCGGGACTATTGGCGACGAATTAAATACGATATTAAGGCAGATTTAGCCAATTATATCGATAAAAAAGTCGGCATTAAAGTTGATCCTAGTACCCTCTTTGATGTGCAGGTAAAACGCATTCATGAATATAAACGGCAACATCTCAACGTTTTACATATCGTTACTCTCTATCATCGTCTCAAAAATAATCCCAATCTCGATATTACCCCCCGTACCTTTATTTTTGGTGGTAAGGCAGCCCCAGGTTATTTTATGGCGAAATTAATCATTAAATTGATTAATTCTGTGGCGGAAGTGATCGATAATGATCCGACGATTGGAGGACGTTTAAAAGTGGTTTTTCTGCCCGATTATAATGTTACCTTTGGTCAACGGGTTTATCCGGCTGCCGACTTGTCCGAACAAATTTCCACCGCCGGGAAAGAAGCTTCGGGAACCGGTAATATGAAATTCTCCATGAATGGGGCCTTAACTATCGGTACTCTCGATGGGGCAAATATCGAAATTCGTGAAGAGGTGGGGGAGGAAAATTTCTTTCTTTTTGGCTTGACAACCGAGGAGGTTTATGCTAAGAAAGCCCAGGGTTATAATCCCCAAGAATACTATTACCATAACGAAGAATTGCGGGCAGTATTAGACCTCATTGGTTCGGGATTTTTTAGCCGGGGTGATAGTAGTTTATTCCGCCCGCTTGTGGATAATCTTATCTACAATGATCCCTATATGTTACTGGCTGATTATCAGTCCTATATCGATTGTCAGGAGGGTGTCGGTCGCACTTATAAAGATCAAGAACATTGGAGTCGTTTAGCGATTCTTAATGTAGCCCGCATGGGGAAATTCTCTAGCGATCGATCGATTCGGGAATACTGCGAGGAAATCTGGCGGGTACAACCAGTAAAAATTGAATTACCCGATTATATTCAAGCTAATGCCGGTTTATCGGTAAATTAGAACAAATCTAGGCAGTAGGATCGTGTTTATTCATCCTACTGCCCACAGGATAACCAGCCTTGAACGACTTTAATCTAGATTTCTACGGGATTGACGGGGCTCGAACCCGCAACTTCCGCCGTGACAGGGCGGTGCTCTAACCAATTGAACTACAATCCCATTTTTGCGACAATTCTGATTGTAACTTCATCATTAGGGTTATGTCAAGCACCTCTGGGAAAATTTTTTTGAGGGAGAGGGAAGTGGGGAAACAATTCATAACTGGGTTTTTCAAGTTGGATTGGTATCAATCCTGAAGTAAAGCCAAAAAATCCCAAATTAGGGAGTGACCCTCTTTACAATGGGATTGTATGTAATTAAGCTTGTTGGGAGCCTGAGCTATGACTAACCCGAATTCGATCGAACAGCTATCGCAGGAATTACTCGATCTAGACCAAGTAGATGCCGATACCGGCGCAGATTTGCGGCAAAAAGCCCAAGAAATCCTCGCAGAAACCAGTATTGACCTGCCGATTCGAGAAGCGATCGCCGATAGTCTCAGTCAAGGCAATCAACTACTTACCCTCAAAACCGTCGGCAAGGAAGAAAGTTACTAGCACATTTGGGGTCAAAAGTCAAGATGAAAGAAAAAATTTTTTTTGTCTGGCTGGGGCGATTTTTGGCCTCTTTTGGGCTGTTATCGGGGATAAGTGGCTGTAATTCCCCTCTTTTAATCACTCCTCAAGTTCCCGCCGGTGGTTTAAATAGTTTTGCTCCCGATCAATTCCCCAGTTATAGTGCTGATGGTCGCTATTTGGCCTTCGCTTCCGATCGCTCCGGTCGTCGTAGTATATATTTATTCGATCTGCAAGAAAAGCGCCTAGTTAATCTTCCTAACCTAAATCGTGGCGATTCTAGCCAAGATCAGCCATCTTTAAATGCTGACGGTCGTTTAATTGCCTATATCTCCAGCGAACGCGGTAAAAGTGATGTCATGGTTTATGATCGTTCCCTGTCCCGTGCAACCCTGTTAACCGCTAACCTGCGGGGAAGCGTCCGCAATCCCACCATTAGCGGTGATGGTCGCCAAATTGCCTTTGAAACCAACCAAGACGGTCAATGGAATATTGCGATCGTTAACGGCCAATTTTAAACTTGTTCTACTCGGTCTTAATCGTTAAAACCTGCGGAGGGGTAGCATCTGGTGGATATAAAAAATTTACCTGTACTACACGCCAATCCCCGGGAGGAATAGTCAGAGTCACTAAAGATTGCCCCTCTTGTCCGCGTCTTTGGACGAGATGGAAAAATCTACTTTGTGCCTGTCCTTGGTCATCACTATAATTGACGGCTACTGTTCCTCGAAAAAACACTTGTGGGGCAGCCGGAGCGAGAAAACGCAAACCCTGCCCAATAATATCCTCTTTAATCGGTGTTTCTAGCGCAATAGTCACCGTTTTCGCCTCATTACTTCGATTAAATAGAGGTAAACTTAACCTATATTCCACACCGTAATTACCATGAGCTTGATAGGCCGTATCGGGATAGCGAACTAACATACTAGCACTTTGATTTTGTTCCGTTCCCAATTTGCCCCCAGGTAGGGTGCTAATCCCATAGGCGATAGATTGACCAGAATTAGGAATATTTAACCATAAAGAAGCTCGATCGACCAATCGGGCGGGCCAAGCTGAACCTTGGGACACCCCCGCTACCCGTCCATAAATTATCTGTCCTTGACTATTGGGAGGAGTGGGCGCTCGATCGCGCGGAGTCGATAAATCGCCTTTTTCTAGCAAATTTTGCCACTCTGTCAGATTTGGTGGTCTTTCCTGCCCATTTTCGTCTAGGGGTGCATAAAGAGCTAAACTAGCAGCGTAGAGAAGACCGTCACTTTCCAGACGAAGATAAGTGGATCTCCCGTTTAAGGGTGGAGTCAAATCGCGCACGGGAATCGCCGCGTTTAAGACCATAAAACTCTCCCCAGGGGGAATAATAATCCTATCGGGAAAAATATCCTGACGCTGCCCCATTAAAATATCCCCCATTACCCGACTTCCCGGCCCGGCAAAAACCGTCCCCTGATTATTTTCCACTTGTGCAGGTAAATCGATAAAAGCTGCATCCGGTTGACTCAAATAACTAGCTCCTTGCAGAATTTTAACAGTCACGGGATTAGAACTAGGATTGTGGAGTAATATACCCAGATAAAGGGTGCGTAAATTATCGGGAAAACTCCCCCTCGCTACATGGTGGGCAAAAATATCAAAGCGTCCCCGAAAAGCATAATTTAAATGGGCCGAGGGGAAACTTTTCTCTTGGGGGGGAAAAGTCGAAAGCAAAATCCCTTCTCCTAGCAATAATTCGGGACTATTGCTGTTAAAAACGGGAACTTGATCTAGTTGATTCGGTAAAGGACGCACCTGCACCGGTCGAATGATTTCTACACTAGGGGGAGTTTGGGCAATGGGTAGCAAAACAGGCCAGATCACACAAATTACCATCTCAAGATAATTAATTTTTGATCATAGCATTACTGGCTCGCTCAATTTAGATAAGTGGGTGGGTGGAATTAAATATAAGATGAACGTAGCGACTGTCTTGATGGTCAAGGGGTAATTCAAAAAAACTCAAGCAGTTGCCGTAAAACTCAAAATCTCAAGCCGGAAAAAAGCGCAGGAAAAGCTAAGCCGCTCAGGCTAAACCAAAGCAAGCGTAACCCTTGATTAGAGATAACAAGGAGTGTGAATCTCTAGGGACAAGGTGGTAAATTGTCAGGAAGCTGCCAAGGCTGATTTTGGCGAACCATTGCATTAAGAATGACTAAGATTTACCGTGGGATTTACCAGGGGTTACTTTAGCCGAACACCTGCTCAAATCAGTTCAAGCTTTAGGCGTATCAGAGCAGGGTTTCCAAGCTATTGTTTGCGCCGACTGTGAACTTTAAATCTTCGCAAAAAAGGGGATAAATTGCCAACTTATGCCCTCCACTTCATCCATAGAGGACATTATCAAAGGATCAAGCATTACTCCCACTCCTGTAAGTCTCTGAGCCAATTTTGCAGCAAGCTAGTTAATTGAGTACGGCGAGTTTCAAAATTGCCAGCAATTGAGAGCAAGCTAACTCCCACCAGCAATCCGATAATCCATTTAAGCAGGGGATAAAGGGTAATCAAAATTACCAACTGATAGAAAGCATTAGCCACAAAAGTAAAAGTGCCAAGATAGAGGAAGGCGCGAATTCGTAAGGCTAATCCGGCAAAAATTGCCCCTAAACTGAGGATGCCAGGCAGGATTCCCGTCTGATGATGAAACCAGAGAGCCGCACTAGCAATAATGCCTGTTCCCAAGAGGCGGAGCAGGTGGCGCAAGGATTTGCCTTGCCTCCCCTGACAGGTAGGTTCTATCCAGACAAGACAGAGGAGAGACAGTCCGACAAGACTGCTGTAGGCGAAGGGAGTTGCCAGAGAGAAATCCGCCAGCCAACGGGCGATCGCCCAATTTACTAACAAGAGGGTAAGATAGCGCCACCGGGGTTGCTGCCGCGGCCAAGCCAGCCAAGCATAGAATCCAGCCACCACCAGCAAACTTAGGGGATTGAGCTTGTCTAAACTGCCCCCAAGGGCGAGTCCTGGAAGAACAAGAGCGAGGAATTGCCAAGGACGAGGCGGCCAGCCCCAAAGCCGCCAAGGGAGCAGATAGGTGAAAACAGCCACCCCAGAGGCGATTACTCCCAACCAAGAAACTAGGTATTGAGAGAAAAATTCCATCGGAGAAATATTATTGGCAGCATAAACCCCAATCCCAGTGGCTTCTAGAATACCCAGATAGACCCATATTTCAGCGATCGCCTGGTTAGGATGGTTGCGCCCTTGCCAGATAGCATAACGAGTCAAAAAGATACCGGTTGCCAATCCCAACAGTTGATTGACTGCAACGGGATAGAATAAGGCCCCTAGTAACAGGCAACTGCCCAAAGCCCAGTGCAGGTGGGCAACCAACTTCAATTCTGAACCCGTCAGAGGCAAGTAGCCAGCCAACCAGGGAGAGAGCAACCGATAGCCGTAAACCAAGCTGGCGGCCAGGGCTGCCATTGCCAAAAATTAAACCTCTTGCATAATTAATTTTTCACGGTTCAAAAACGGCAAAAATAAGGATTAAATGGCATAAAATCTGTAAATAGACCATTTAATTGATTAATGCTCATTTTTAATTCTCCTGACTACTGACTACTGGCTACTGACTCCTAACCCTAACAACGATTTTTGATTTCTGCAAGAGGTCTATTTTCGAGAGCATCCCCTTGATTTTACTCATCCTTGCCCGATCCGGTCTGTTAGCTTAACAATTGATTGTTTTTGCGACGACCCCGGCGACTGTTCGAGTTTTGTCAGGGAGATTATGGTGGTGAAGGTTGGGTAGTCTTCGACGCTGCTATGCAGATGAAACAACGAAAACCAACACTAATAAAGGTGTGTTTGTGGTGACATACCTTTTATCTATCAGCGGCGATCGCTTATAGATCTCTCTATTGGTCAAACTTTGGGAAGACGCGATCACATAGGAAAAATTGTTATTCCGCCATCAGGATATGCTATAATGCGCGATATTTCAGTTGGCAAAGTGGCAATGATTTGGAACTAGCATTTGAATGGGATAAACAGAAAGCAAAAATAAATCAAAGAAAACATAACATTTCTTTTGAAGAAGCATCCACCGTATTTGATGATCCCTTAGCTGTAAATTTCGGCTCTTCTAGAGTAGTTATGATATATTAGCAGAAAATAATCCACGCAAGCCTTGCCAAGTAAGGCTCACCAGAATTCAAGAAAGCAATTTTAATAAAAAAAGCTTTTTGCTTTGTTGGATTCCAGGCTATTTAAGGGTTTAGGCTCATTTAAACTACTAATTTCCTATAACCAGTCTAGGAGAGCCTAAATTTCGATGATCCTGACCATTCTACAGGGGAGAATCGCTATCTTATAATAGGTTTATCAGATCAAGGTAAATTTCTATAATCACCCAATGTGGTATGAACTTTGAGACCAAAGGATGTTTGACAATCTAGACAACCCATTCCCTTTTTGGCTTTTTGCCTCGTCAAGTCTAAACTGGTTGTGTCTTGCGCTGCTAAAACTATTGGATGTTCTTTGATTCTTTCTACTGTACTTTTAGCTTGGGCGGCAATTAGCTCTGAGGGTTGAAAATAGGGTGAATTCCAAAAGTCAGATGTGGCACTCGCTGCGGCTAGATTTCCCGAAGCTTATGTTACAATTGTACTAAATTGGCTGGCCAAGTTTTCCACGATACTGATTAATCTTTTCTTTCTTCTCGTGTCCCCTAGGTCTGCATAAGTAGGGAGGCACAATTATTTGTAGGATGGGTTAGCGGTAGCGTAAACTATGCGGGCGTTGGATTTCATGCTTCAACCCAACCGGAGTTCATCTTATATTTAATTCCACCCACCCACTTACTGTAATTCTTGGGCTGCCCATTTCTCCATTTTTTTGCTCACCTCCACCTTAATTCTTTCTGTCAAAACCATACCTATCAATCGTTTCCCCTTTTTTAAAGTTTCTTCTCTTTTTGTTAAGAAAGATCTAACTAATGGATAGGGGGTTGGGGGGGTTGGGGAATATTCAGCTAATCTAAGGATAGGCGGTTAAAATGCGTCTTAGCTTACTCTAAAAAAATAGATAGCTAAATGGGAGGGATTATTGCCGAAATAGGCATGGAAAGAGCCAATATTTCCGACAATTTACCTACAGTGAAGATTTTTGCCGTTAGACTAGGCTCAGAAACCCTATTGGAAATATGCGTTACAAACTTTTAGGTAATAGTGGTCTGCGAGTTTCCGAACTATGTCTAGGAACGATGACATTCGGGGAAGATTGGGGTTGGGGGTCGGATAAAGAAGAAAGTCGGGCGGTTTTTCAGGCTTTTGCGGAAGCGGGCGGCAATTTTCTCGATACTGCTAATCTCTACACTAACGGAACCAGTGAAACATTAGTGGGGGAATTTGTCAAGGGCGATCGAGAAAAATGGGTAATCGCCACCAAATATTCTCTCAACACCCGCCCCGGGGATGTCAATGCCTGCGGAAATCATCGAAAAAACCTCTTTCAGGCGGTAGAAGCTAGTTTAAAGCGTTTAGGCACTGATTACATCGATTTACTCTGGCTTCATATTTGGGACTCTCTCACTCCTATGGAGGAAGTGATGCGCGCTTTCGATGATTTGGTCAGGATGGGAAAGGTCCTTTATATCGGCATTTCTGACAGTCCTGCTTGGATTGTCTCCCAAGCAAACACCCTGGCCACCCTACGGGGATGGACACCCTTTATCGGACTACAAATAGAATATTCTCTCAAGGAACGCACCCCCGAACGGGAATTATTGCCTATGGCCAAAGCATTAAACATCGGGGTGACAGCTTGGAGTCCCCTGGCAGGAGGAGTTTTAACGGGAAAATATAATCAACCCAACCCCGTCGATGGTCGTTTAAGCATGACCGACCAACCTTTTCAAATTCTCGATCGCGATCTGAAAATTGCCGAGACCGTCCTAGAGATTGCCAGAGAAATCGGGAAATCACCGGCACAAGTGGCGTTAAATTGGCTCAGAAATCGCCCTAACTCCGTAATTCCTATCATTGGCGCTCGAAGATTGTCCCAATTGCAGGATAATCTCGCCTGTGTGGACTTTAACCTGACTGGGGAACAGCTGCAACGACTCGATAATATCAGTGCCATTTCCCTCGGTTTTCCCCACGAACTTTTAGCCAGTCAATTTGTTGGCGATATCCTATTAGGAGGAGTAGCAGCACAATTGGACTGATGATGGAAGTATTTGTTTATGGAACCCTGAAACCTAAGGAGAGTAACTATTCTGCCTACTGTGCAGGAAAAGTGATCAACTCTAAAACCACCTACACAAAGGGGCATTTATACCATCTTACCGCCCTCGGTTATCCCGGACTGACCGAGGGCGAGGGCTGGGTGAAGGGAATTTTATTGACTTTTAACGCAGATTATGATATGGGGCTTTTGGATAGTTTGGAAGATTATCAACCCGGCAGACCCCCAGAAGAAAACGAGTATCAGCGTCGCAGAATCCCTATTTATAATCTAGAGCGAGAATTAATCGGCGAAGCTTGGGGATATATGATGACACCGGCAAAAATAGCTTTTCATGGCGGTATTTGGCTGCCTTCCGGTTGGTGGACCGGTAGCGATCGAGAATAGGGATTAGCGGGCCGATTCTGTTAAGATATATAAATTAAAAGCTTTATCGTCAAGAAATTATGTATCTACTCCTAGAAGTGGCCAGTGGCAAATTCCCCGTTTATTTCGTAGCAGTTTATGTGGTCGGTTTTCTCGCTGCTGTCAGCATTGGTTCGATCGCTTGGTATAATTCTAAACGCCCAGTCGGTTGGGAAGATGCCCAAAGACCCGATATTATCCCTGAAGTGAAGACAGGGGTAGATTCTGATTCTCAATCCTAGAAAAAGACAGTGATCAGTGATCAGTGATCAGTTATCAGTTACCAGATGCAAGTTTTCAGTTCACTGATTACTGTTTACTGTTTACTGATAACTGACAAATCCCCAACAGCCCAGAAAATAATCAAGGTATTTGATCGATTGGGTGAATAAGTCCCCTATAATCACTAACATTGCCCATATCTATCTTCACAGAAGCGGGAACAGTATGCGAATTCTATTTGTGGGTGCCGAGGCCGCCCCGATGGCCAAAGTTGGGGGAATGGGGGACGTAATCGGGGCATTACCGAAAGTCTTGCGTCAGCTAGGTCATGACGTGCGGATTTTCCTGCCCTACTACGGTTTTCTCGCGGAAAAAATGGATATCCCTTCCGAACCCATTTGGTCAGGATTCGCCATGTTTCAGGATTTTTTAGTCTATGAGACGGTTTTACCCGATACGGATATTCCTCTCTACCTCTTTGGTCATCTAGCTTTCTCTGGACGCAATATCTACGGAGGCGAAGATGAGGCCTGGCGATTTACCCTATTTGCCAATGGTGCAGCGGAATTCGCATGGAATTACTGGAAACCGCAAGTTATTCACTGTCATGATTGGCATACGGGCATGATTCCCGTCTGGATGCACCAAGACCCCGATATTAGCACCGTTTTTACGATCCATAATCTCGCCTACCAGGGTCCTTGGCGCGAGGCATTAGAAAAAATGACTTGGTGTCCTTGGTATATGCAGGGCGATAATACCATGGCCGCGGCGGTTCAATTTGCCAATCGCGTCACTACCGTCTCTCCCACCTATGCCCGTCAAATACAGACCCCCATTTATGGCGAAAATTTAGAGGGATTATTGTCCTATATTTCCGGCAATCTGATGGGGATTGTCAACGGCATCGATACGGAGGTGTATAACCCTGCTAAAGATGTTTATCTTAAGCAGAATTTTACCCCAGAAACCATCGAAAAACGTCTGATCAATAAAATTGCCCTGCAAGAAGAAGTGGGGCTACAGGTCAGTAAAAGTGCCTTTGTCATGGCGATGGTGACGCGCTTGGTGGAACAAAAAGGCATTGATCTAGTGATGCAAATTTTAGATCGCTTTCTCACCTATACTGATGCTCAATTGATTATTTTAGGTACGGGCGATCGCTATTATGAAACCCAACTGTGGGAGATGACTTCCCGTTTCCGGGGGCGAATGTCCCTGCATCTTCTCTATAGTGATGCCCTTTCCCGTCGCATCTATGGGGGGGCTGATGCTTTGTTAATGCCTTCCCGTTTTGAACCCTGCGGCATTTCCCAATTAATGGCCATGCGTTATGGTTGTATTCCCATGGTACGCCGCACTGGTGGTTTAGTCGATACGGTATCTTTCCACGACCCAATTCAGGAAAAAGGAACGGGATTTAGTTTCGATCGCTATGAACCTTTAGACCTGTTTACCTGTATGATCCGGACTTGGGAAAGTTTCCGTTATAAACAGGATTGGCAAAAACTACAGCAACGGGCAATGACTCAAGATTTTAGTTGGTATAAATCCGCTTTGGAATATCTAAAAATCTACAAACAAATCACCGGACAATCGGAGCAATTATCCGATGAGGAAAAAGATAAATTGGTCGCCCTGACTAGCAGTTAAAGCCTCCTTGAGTAGGGGTGAAGATATATCACCCCTACTCCGGCAGAAATTAACCGGTGATGGCGTTGAGAAGAACTTCCGCTAGGGTCATATCTTCCATATCATCGATAGTAATTGTGTCAACGATATCGAATTTGGCCCCCGCCGATTCTAGCTGATCGTCTAAAGCTTTAAGAAATTCGGTTGCTTGTCGATCATTGCCTACTTGAATCAGAGAAATGGCTAATTCTTGATCGTTATCGAGTTTTCGAGAAGCTTCGATAATTTGACGCATCACCGCTTTGCGATCATCCGGTTCTCCGTCGGTAATCACCAGAATAGTTTCTCCGTTGGGTTTAGTTTTGCCGGCAGTTTTGCGCTGAAAATAATTATCAAGGGCATCTTGAAGCACAGCTGCTAGGTCTGTCCTCCCCATGGGTTCATTTTCTTGATAAATTCGTGTCACCTTATCGGAAGTGACATTATCATAGCGTCGGAAACGTCCGGAAAAAAGATAGATAGTGATGCCGTCGGGATCGACTTCCTCGCACTTTCTAGCCAAGGCGAGGGTGGATTCTTGGGCAATTTGCCAACGGGTTTTCTCACTGGGTTTATCAGCAGTGGACATACTGCCACTTTTGTCAATAATCAGAGTATAATCTCTGTCTTGTACAACACTTTCACTGGTCATAGGGGCTATACCTCCAAGGGATTTGCGCTCGTCCTAGTCTAATAATTATTAAACTCTAGGATGGAAACTCCACCTCGATCGACTAGGGTTTTTTAACTATTGGGGGGGGGGAGACAGCGCCCCCAACAGCAGAAACCATCTTCAGAAAACCAGTCGGGCTAAAATGAAAAAAGTATGAAAATTATTTCTTAACCCGATACTGTTAAATTAGCCGATGAGTGATAGCAAATCGATCGCCTTAACCGAGAAAAAGCCGGATAATCCAGCTTCTTGGAGTTTTTGGACGGTGTTTAGTTCCACCTTCCTAACCATATTTTTGGCTGAAATCGGCGATAAAACCCAATTAGCCACCCTTCTGATCAGCGCTGAATCCCAATCCCCCTGGGTGGTTTTTGCCGGGGCAGCCAGCGCCTTAATCGCTACCAGTCTCCTCGGTGTCCTGATCGGTTATTGGATTGCTCGTCGTCTTTCCCCCAAAACCTTAGATATCGGTGTCGCTATCCTTCTCCTTTTGATCACTGGTTTACTGATCAGCGATATTCTCTAAGCAATCAGTGATCAGTGTGACTGTTTACTGTTTACTGTTCACTGTTCACTGAAAAAAGCTTCCCATCTCCCTAGAATTTATGAATTGGCAATTATTCGGACTGACATTTATCACGGTTTTTTTGGCAGAAATAGGCGATAAAAGTCAATTAGTAGCGATCGCTCTCGGTGGCAGTTCCAAATCACCTAAAGCTGTCTTTTTTGGCTCAATTACCGCCTTAATCTGCACCAGTTTCTTAGGAGTCCTTGCGGGGGGCAGTATGGCGCAATTATTCCCCGCTAAGATATTAAAAGCGATAGCGGCCATTGGTTTTGCGCTGCTTGCTGTCCGGCTGCTTTGGCCAGATTCGGATTGATCATTGGGGTTGCGGCAAAAAGCTTTTCCTGGGGGCAGGGTGTGGGGTGTGGGGTGTGGGGTGTGGGGTGTAGGGTGTGGGGTGTGGGGTGTGGGGTGTGGGGTGTCGGAAGAATAAATAGAAATAATCTCCTGTCTCCTGTCTCCTATCTCCCGACTCCTGCCTCCTGTCTCCTGTCTCCTGACTCCTGCCTCCTGTCTCCCGACTCCTGATAGCTAAAAAACTGAGGCAAATTCCGTAAAAATAATTAATTTTTCCTGAAAAAGTAGCAAAAATTACAAAAAATATCCAAAAAGTAGCGAAAATCACAAAAAAACTGCTAACCTAGCCGTAATATCACACAGATATTCGTAGAAAGATTCCCGAAAATCTCCTCAGCCAAAACATCCGTGTGAAGTAGCTAATATTGTCAGCGAGGTTAGTTCAAGATCATCATGTCAAATTTAGGACGACGTAAATTTCTCCTGTACGGTTCTGCCACTTTGGGAACCAGTATTCTGTTAAAAGCTTGTGGTGGCAATCAAAGCCAAACCCCCACGGCCAGTCCTAGTCCAGCTGCTAGTCCCGCCCCGGCTTCTGGAGAGACAATTAAGGTGGGTATTCTGCACTCTCTCAGTGGCACCATGGCCATCAGTGAAACCAGCGTAGTCGATGCGGAAAAACTGGCGATCGAGGAAATCAATGCCGCCGGTGGTGTTCTTGGTAAACAGATCGAGGCAGTGGTGGAAGATGGCGCTTCCGATTGGCCAACTTTTGCCGAAAAAGCCACCAAACTGATCGATCAGGACAAAGTTGCGACTGTCTTCGGTTGTTGGACTTCCGCTAGTCGTAAGGCGGTTTTACCCGTGTTTGAAGCCAAAAACCATATGCTCTGGTATCCTGTCCAGTACGAGGGTCAAGAGTGTTCTAGAAATATCTTTTACACCGGTGCTGCCCCCAACCAGCAGATCGAGCCGGCAGTCACTTGGTTACTGGAAAACAAAGGGAAAAAATTCTTCCTTGTCGGTTCCGATTACGTTTTCCCCCGCACTGCCAACACGATTATTAAAGAGCAGTTAAAGGCGAAAGGCGGCGAAACCGTGGGTGAAGACTATCTACCTCTAGGTAACACGGAAGTTACCCCAATTATCACTAAAATTAAGCAAGCTTTACCCGATGGCGGCGTTATTTTTAATACCCTCAACGGTGACAGTAACGTAGCTTTCTTTAAACAACTGCAAGCGGCCGGTTTAACTCCCGATAAATATCCCGTCATGTCGGTGAGTGTTGCCGAGGAAGAAGTTAAACAGATTGGTAAGGAATATCTCCTCGGTCAATACGCTTGTTGGAACTATTTCCAAACCGTAGATACCCCCGCTAACAAGAAATTTGTTGCGGCTTTTCGAGCTAAATATGGTGAGGATCGCGTGACCAATGACCCCATGGAAGCGGCCTATATCATGGTCTATCTCTGGAAGCAAGCGGTGGAACAAGCGGCAACCGCCGATGATCTCGACAAAGTTCGCGCCGCAGCCGTAGGACAAAAATTCGATGCTCCCGAAGGACCGGTGGAAATGTTCCCCAATCATCATATCTCCAAAACCGTCCGCATTGGTCAGGTGAGAGATGATGGTCTGTTTGACATTGTTTGGTCAACTCCGGGGGTAGTGGATCCCCAACCCTGGAACCAATTTGTCCCCGAAACTAAGGGCTTTGCCTGTGACTGGACAGATCCGGCCAAGGGCGGTAAGTTCAAAATGGAAAAATCCTAGTTTTAGGAGTTTTTCCAGACAATAACGAGGGTGAGGTGGGCATTACTGTTCACCCCACTTTTTAAAGCTTAAAAATGCACAGGAATAAGGAAAAGTGTCAGCATTATTAGAAGGATTATTTAATGGTATTAGCATCGGTTCTGTGCTATTGCTGGCGGCCTTGGGACTAGCGATTGTCTTTGGACTGATGGGGGTGATTAATCTCGCTCACGGTGAGTTAATGATGTTAGGGGCCTACAGCACTTTTGTGGTGCAAAATGTCTTTAAGGGTTTCGGTTCTCCCTTCTTTGATACCTATGTTTTATTCGCCCTACCGATCGCTTTTTTGGTGTCGGGATTGGCGGGATTATTATTAGAAAGGGGGGTGATTAGGTTCCTCTACGGCAGACCCCTAGAAACGCTGCTGGCCACTTGGGGAGTCAGCTTAATTCTGCAGCAATTTGTCAGAAGTGTCAACGGGTTATTAGTAATTAGTTTAATAGTTTTATGTCTGTTATTTTTTGGGGCGATGACGGTGTTAAGTCGTCGCTTAGATTGGGAGAGAATTCGCAATTTAGCTATCGGTGTCACCCTGCCTTTATCCCTAGCTATCGCTGGATTATTGGGCTATCTTTTGTCTTTTAATCCCGTTCTCGCTAGACCCTGGTTTAGTGCCAGAAATGTCGATGTCACCGCTCCTGTTTGGTTACGGGGAGGTTTACCTTTACCTGGTTTTCAAATGCCCTACACCCGTATATTTATTATCATTTTAACTGCCCTTTGTTTGTTAGGGACTTATTGGTTTTTAAATAAATCTTCTTGGGGTTTACGCATTCGTGCCGTTACCCAAAATCGCCAGATGAGTGCCTGTTTAGGCATTCCCACCAATCAAGTGGATGCTTTGACTTTTGCCCTCGGTTCGGGATTAGCTGGAGTTGCCGGTTGTGCGATTAGTTTCTTGGGTTCCGTCGGTCCAAATGTGGGACAAAATTATATCGTTGATACTTTTATGGTAGTGGTGGTGGGAGGAGTGGGTAATCTCCTAGGAACTATTATCGCAGCCATGGCCATTGGTGTGGCTAATTATTTAATTGGTTCGGGAACTTTTGCCCTGATTTTTGGTTCCGTGGCAGCACTAAAACCCCTAACGGATTTCTTCACCTTTTTCTCCACCACTAGCATGGCAAAAGTGATGATTTTTGCTTTAATTATTGCTTTCTTGCAATTCAAACCTGCGGGAATTTTTCCTCCTAAAGGACGTACTGCCGAGTTATAGATTATGATTACCGACACCATCACTAGAAACGAATCCCGACAACGGGAAAAGAAAAAGTTAATCACGGAAATCGCTGTTATTGTTGGTGTAGTGGTCATCTTTGCGGTGTTACTGCCCTTAGCTTTGTCGGCTTTCCGCTTGCGTTTATTGGGGCGATTTCTTTCCCTCGCTATTGTCGCTTTGGGGATAGATTTAATCTGGGGTTATACGGGTTTATTAAGTCTTGGTCATGGCATTTTTTTCGCCCTCGGTGGTTATGCTTTGGCCATGTACCTAAATCTTCAGTTACCACCGGGACAAATGCCCGAATTTTTTACTCTCTACGGGGTGACAGAATTACCTTTTATTTGGCAACCTTTTTATTCCCTACCTTTGACAATTCTAGCTCTAATTATCGTACCAGCGATCGTGGCGGGATTGTTAGGTTATTTAATCTTCCGCAATCGCATTAAAGGGGTTTATTTCTCGATTTTGACCCAAGCGGCTTTACTGGTATTTTTTAACTTTTTTAACGGTCAACAAAAGTTAATTAACGGCACTAATGGCTTAAAAACCGACACCCAAACAATTTTTGGTTTGCTGGTGGGTTCCGATGCCGTTCAAGTGGGCTTTTATTTACTCACAATTGTCTGTTTACTGGCTATTTATCTCCTCTGTCGTTGGTTAACTACAGGCAGATTTGGGCGCTTGTTAGTCGCCATTCGCGATGATGAGGTGCGGGTTCGTTTTTCCGGTTATGATCCTACTTGGTTTAAGGTGTTAGTTTTTGCCATTTCTGGGGCAATTGCCGGTGTTGCTGGCGCTCTTTATACCGTGCAAACGGGAATTATCACTCCTAACTCTATGGATGTGGCTTTTTCCATTGAAATGGTGATTTGGGTGGCTGTGGGGGGACGTGCTACCCTTGTGGGGGCAGTTGTCGGTACTTTATTAGTACGCATGGCCCAAACTTTTTTAAGCGAACAATTTCCGGAAGTCTGGGTATTTTTCCAAGGGGCATTATTCCTAATTGTGGTGACAGTGCTTCCCGATGGTATTCTCGGTGGAATTAAACGTTTGCTGACTCATTTGGGTTTCCGCAAAACTTTAATTACCTATCCTAGTATTGAGGAAGATCCAGAAGTGCAACTGGAAAAAGAAGAATTAGAGCATAAGTGATCTTAGCTATCAGTTATCAGTTATCAGTTATCAGTTATCAGATGTGAGTTATCAGTTATCAGTTATCAGATGTGAGTTTTCAGTTCACTGATTACTGTTTACTGTTCACTGATCACTGAAAATAATTACCAATTCCCTCTTAGAAATTATGACTGGAAAAATCTTAGAAATCGAGAATCTTACCGTTAGTTTTGGGGGTTTTAAAGCTCTTAATAATCTTAATTTCAGTATGGATACGGGAGAATTGCGGGTGATTATCGGTCCCAATGGTGCGGGAAAAACCACTTTTTTAGATGTGATTACTGGGAAAGTGCAACCCACCATCGGACGGGTATTATTTAAAGGTCGAGATCTCCGCAAAATACCAGAATATGCGATCGCTCGTTTAGGTATTGGTCGCAAATTCCAGACTCCTAGGGTATATTTAAATCTAACTGTCCGAGAAAATCTCGATTTAGTTAGCAACCGTAATAAAAATGTTTTCTCAACTCTTTTCGGTCGTCCTCCTCTAGAAGATAGCAGAAAAGTTATTGGTTTATTGGAAATTATCGGGTTAACTGCTAAAGCTGATTTATCCGCTTCTTTACTTTCCCACGGGGAAAAACAACGCTTAGAAATTGGTCAATTAGTCGCCCAGTCACCAGATTTACTGCTAGTAGATGAACCCGTGGCAGGATTAACCGATGAGGAAACGGAAAACGTGGGTAATTTGTTATTAAATCTAGCGGAAAGTCATTCGATTATTGTCATTGAACATGATATGGAATTCGTCCGGCAAATTGCCCGCAAAGTCACGGTTTTACACCAAGGAACTGTTCTATGTGAGGGGAATATGGAGCAAATTCAAAATGATCCGAAAGTTATTGAAGTTTATCTGGGTTCCTCGGAAGAATAAAAAGTAAAATGATTAAAATTAGTTAAAAAGGGTTGACAATGTTACACATATCTGATCTCAATGTTTACTACGGAGAAAGTCATATTTTAAGAGATGTTGATCTTAACATTAATGCGGGAGAAATGGTCTGTTTAATCGGACGTAATGGCGTGGGTAAAACTACCCTATTAAAAACCCTAATGGGTATCTTAAAACCGCGAGCGGGAGCAATTAATTATGAGCAACAAAACCTGATTAATAAAACCTCAGATCAAAGAGCCAGATTGGGACTGGGTTATGTGCCGCAGGGTAGGGATATTATTCCCCGTTTAACGGTAAAAGAGAATTTAATTCTCGGTTTGGAAGCTTTACCCACAAAAAGAAAAAATGCCACAATTCCCGAAGAAATCTTTGATTTATTTCCCGTTTTAAAAACCATGTTATCGCGGATGGGAGGAGATTTAAGCGGTGGACAACAACAGCAATTAGCCATCGCTCGCGCCTTGGTGGGGGAACCAAAATTATTAATTTTAGATGAACCCACGGAAGGAATTCAACCGTCAATTATTCTCGAAATTGAAGCGGCGGTGCGGCGTATTGTTGCCAGTAAAGGAATCGCTGTTTTATTAGTAGAACAACACCTGCATTTTGTCCGCCAAGCTGATCGATATTACGCCATGCAAAAAGGGGGAATTGTTGCTTCCGGTTTCACGAGCGAATTAAGTCAAGAAGTCATTCAGCGATTTTTGGCAGTTTAAACTTAACTTTTTCCTTGATAAGTAGGTAGGTGTTAAAAATTATCAGACACCCCCCTTATCAAGGGGGGATTAAGGGGGGATCAAGGGGGGATTAAGGGGGGATATATCTTCAATTTAATTATAACCACTTACTTATATGACTCAAATAGTCGTAATTGGTGGCGGGGCAGCGGGATTTTTTGGCGCAATTAAAGCGGCAGAATCTAACCCAAAAGCTGGCGTTACTATCCTAGAAGCGGCAAAAGAACCCCTAGTTAAAGTGCGGATTTCGGGAGGGGGACGCTGTAATGTCACCCATCATTGTTTTGATGTTTCCCAATTGGTTAATTATTATCCTCGCGGTGGCAAAGCACTACGGGGAGCTTTTAGTCGGTTTCAACCCCAAGATACTATTAAATGGTTTGAATTGCGGGGAGTAAAACTCAAAACAGAAGCGGATGGACGAATGTTTCCCAGCACCGATAATTCTGAAACTATTGTTAATTGTCTGCGGGAAAGTGCGACTTTTGCTGGGGTTAATTTAAGGCTAAATTGTGCAGTAAAATCGGTAAAAAAACAGGAAGAAAGTTTTTTAATTGAATTAAAAAGAGAGGAGCAAATTAGAGCAGACAAGCTTTTAATTGCTACGGGAAGTAGTCCTTTTGGTTATCGCACCGCTCAAGATTTAGGTCATTCTTTAGTCTCTCCTGTCCCTTCTTTATTTACCTTTCAAATTACCGATCCTCGTCTGAAAGATTTGTTAGGGGTTACTGTGGATAAAGTGCGAGTTCGTCTTGGGGGAGGTAAATTAGAACAAATCGGACCTTTATTAATTACCCATTGGGGAGTCAGTGGACCGGCTATTTTAAAACTCTCTGCTTGGGGAGCGCGGGTACTTCACGAGCATCATTACCGAATGCCTTTAATAATTAATTGGTTAGGGGATTATCATCCTGAAAAATTGCGGGAAATTATCTTACAAACTAAAAGTGAATATCCCAAAAGAAAACTTTTTAATTATTGTCCCTTTGAACAGTTACCTAAGCGTCTTTGGCAGAGTTTATTAAGTTACTTGACTGTTAACCCAGAAACTCCTTGGTCAGAATTATCTAAAAATACTCTCAATCGATTAATGATTGAATTACAGCAGGGGGAATATCAAATCAAAGGGAAAGGGGTGTTTAAGGAGGAATTTGTCACCTCTGGGGGAGTGAATCTTCAGGAAGTGGATTTTAAAACTATGGAAAGTAAAATCTGTCCGGGGTTATATTTTGCCGGGGAGGTACTAGATATCGATGGAGTCACGGGGGGATTTAATTTTCAAAGCGCTTGGACCACTGGTTATCTTGCCGGACAAGCCATGGGCAATAGAAGGGTGTAGGGAGCGCCGGAGAGGGGGAAGTGGGGAAGTGGGGAGCCTTTTTTCAGTAAACAGTAAACTGATAACTGATAACTGATAACTGATAACTGATAACCCCACCAACAAACTTTTTCAACCAACCCTAGGTAATAACTGTGGGTTGTTCCCGTCCGGTAGATTGACGAATTTGACCGATTTCTTCAGCTAAATCAATTAACGGCTGTAGGGCCTTTTGGGTGTCGATATCGTGTTTACTTGCGTCCGGTTCATAACTTTCTAGATAAACCCGGAGAGTTGCTCCTTTAGTTCCCGTACCCGATAGACGGAAAACAATCCGAGAACCATCGGTAAAACCAATGCGAATCCCTTGATTTTTACTCACACTACCATCCACGGGATCCGTGTAGCTAAAATCATCGGCATATTCCACTTCATAGTTACCAAATTGTTGACCCTTAAGGTCTAAAACCAGCTTCTGGAGACGTGCCATCATCTCTTTGGCCGGTTCTAAGGCGACTTCTTCGTAATCATGACGAGAATAGAAATTACGACCAAATTCTTGCCAATGACTGCGAACAATTTCCTCTACAGATTCCCCTTTAACTGCCAAAATATTTAACCAGAAAAGAACCGCCCATAAACCATCTTTTTCGCGAATATGATTGGAACCTGTGCCGAAACTTTCCTCCCCGCAAAGGGTTGCTTTCCCCGCATCTAACAAATTACCGAAGAATTTCCAACCGGTGGGAGTTTCATAACAGTCAATTCCCAGTTTAGCCGCTACGCGATCGGCCGCCGCACTGGTGGGCATCGATCGCGCCACTCCCGTGATACCATTTTGATAGCCCGGTACTAGATGAGCGTTAGCAGTTAGTACAGCTAAACTATCACTGGGGGTGACAAAAAAATTCTGACCGAGGATCATATTGCGATCGCCATCTCCATCGGAAGCAGCCCCAAAATCGGGTGCATCTTGACCGAAGAGAATTTCTACCAGATCATGGGCATAGACTAGGTTAGGATCGGGATGACCCCCACCAAAATCCTCTAAGGGAATACCATTTAATACTGTACCCTTGGGCGCGCCTAAACGCTGTTCAAATAGAGCATAAGCGTAGGGACCGGTCACCGCATGGAGAGAATCCATGCACATTTTAAACTTACCAGAAGTGAGTAGGGTCTGAATGCGATCGAAATCAAAAATCTTTTCCATCATTTTGACGTAGGGAGTAACCCCATCGATCACTTCCACATCCATAGTTCCCAGTTTAAAGGAACCGGGGCGATCGAGGTTAATATCGGCCCCTGAGAGGATTTTATAACTGCTAATCACCTTAGTCTCGGCATAAATTGCATCGGTGATATTTTCCGGGGCTGGTCCGCCGTTAGTAATATTGTACTTAATGCCAAAATCCCCCTCCGGACCGCCGGGGTTATGACTAGCGGAGAGAACAATACCGCCAAAAGCGTTATTTTCGCGAATTAACCCAGAAATAGCGGGAGTGGAGACAATACCATCGGTTCCCACGAGTATTCTCCCGATACCGTTAGCGGCGGCGATTTTTAGGATAGTTTGAATAGCTTGACGGTTATAATAACGACCATCTCCACCCACAACTAGGGTTTGACCCTCAATACCGTCTAAAGTATTGAAGATAGCTTGAATAAAATTTTCCAGATAATGGGGTTGTTGAAAAACGGGAACGGATTTTCGCAATCCAGAAGTCCCCGGTTTTTGGTCACTAAAGGGTTTTGTGGCAACAGTTTCAATCGTCATAGTCTTTTCTTGATAGGCCGACGCAATTGTAAACTTAAGTATATAGCAGTAGGTTGACAGCCAAGAAATCGGGTAAGAAAGACAACGGTTCTATTGGGTTTGGTGAGTGAGTGGAAGGAACCACAGAGACACAAAGGACACAGAGATCGATCGCTCCTATATAATTTAAACTGATCACACAAAGAATAAGAGAGCTAATCTAAGGATAGGGGGTTAAGATGGGTTTTAGCCGATAAATGAACCAGATTTGGGGGTATAAACCCCCAATAATAGCTAATTTTAGCTGTGAATGGCTTAATCGGCCCCTTCAATCGGTGCAAATCCCTGACGTTGAATATTCTCGCTGATGTGACGAGGTTCGAGGAATTGCAGCAGATAATCCGGACCCCCTGCTTTGGAACCTACCCCCGACATCTTGAAACCCCCGAAGGGTTGACGGGAGACAATCGCACCGGTGATTCCCCGGTTAATATAGAGGTTTCCCACTTCAAATTCCTGCATAGCTCGGTTAATATGGGCAGGAGTGCGAGAATATAAGCCACCGGTTAAAGCATAGTCGGTTCCGTTAGCTACGGCTAAAGCTTGCTCGAAATTACTCACTTTGATAATCGCCACCACTGGACCAAAAATCTCCTCCATCGCTATTACCGCATCGGGGGGAACATTTTTAAAGACGGTGGGACTGACAAAGTAACCAACTTCTGGAATTGGCATCTCTAGAGCCAATTCTGCCTCTTTTTTGCCAGTTTCGATATATTCCCGAATTCTTGATTGAGCTTTCTCGTCGATAACCGGTCCTACTTCTGTACTCGGTAAATCCGTCGGCCCGATATTGAGGGACGCGGTAGCCTCGACAAAGCGGTCCACAAAGCTATCATAGACGCTTTCCAGAACGATTATCCGCGAACAGGCGGAACATTTCTGGCCGGTGTAGCCAAAAGCAGACTTAACCGCACCGACAACGGCCTGATCTAAATCGGCACTCTCATCGACAATTAGGGCATTTTTGCCGCCCATTTCGGCGATAACTCGTTTTAGGTGTTTTTGACCCTTTTGCACGATCGAGGCATCTGTATAGATGCGACAGCCCACTTCTCGTGAACCGGTGAAGGCGATTAGGTGAACATCGGGATGGCTGACTAAATGCGCCCCCACTTGCGAACCTTTACCCGGGATATATTGGAAGACTCCGGCAGGAATACCCGCTTCTAGGAGAATCTCGGCAAATTTCGCCGTAATTACCGAAGAAGTCTCGGCCGGTTTCAATAGCGTGCAGTTACCTGCTACTAAAGCTGCTACTGTCATGCCAACTGCGATCGCTAGGGGGAAATTCCAGGGAGAAATCACTAAAGCAATACCCCGGGGTTGGTAGGAATAACGATTATTCTCGCCTGCTACGTCGAAATTATGACCTAAATCCAGTCTTTCCATCTCGGAGGCGTAATAACGGCAAAAATCGATCGCTTCTGACACTTCTGGATCCGCCTGTTGGATAACTTTGCCCACTTCCAAACAAATCCAGGCCGATAACTCGTGTCGTCGTGCTTCCATCAAATCTGCCGCTTTTCGCAGTATTTCGGCTCTTTTAGCCACTGGAGTGCGTTTCCAAGCAGGAAAAGCCTGTTTCGCCGCTATGATCGCTTTTTCTGCCTGTTCCACCTCAATTAAGCCCACTTTTCCCACTATTTCCTGCGGGTTACAGGGATTAACGGAATCAATTTGAACATTGGTGGTGACGTATTCACCGTTAATTAGGGGTAAATAGGTCTTACCGAGGGAATTTTTGACAAAAGTAAGAGCTTGACTCGCTTTATTTCGTAATTGCTCGTTGGCATAATCTGTATCGGGGGCATTAGGAAAACCGGGGATAATCGGGTTATCATTGCCTAAAACCCGGGGGGCTGCGATTAAATCTTCCACGGGACGATCCTCCAAATTTTGCCGCAGGAAGGAACTATTAGCGGTATTTTCTAATAAACGGCGGATTAGGTAGGCCATACCGGGTAAGAGTTGTCCGTAGGGGGAATAAACCCGCACCCGATGACCCCGCTTCACTAAGGCTTTGGCTAATTGGTCGCCCATGCCGTACAATACCTGCATTTCAAAGCGACGACGGGGAATTTCTAAACTTTCTGCGATCGCACACGCCAAAGCTTGCGATCGCACGTTATGACTACCGATAGCAGCGGATAAATATTGATGATTTTCCAATAATAAACGCGTCATCCGTTCATAATTGGCATCTGTGGCTGATTTTTCGTTATATACCGGCTGTGGCCAATGATTTTGGCGAGATTTAATCGTTTCTTGATCCCAGTAAGCGCCTTTGACTAGCCGGACAGTCAGGGGATAACCGCGCTTTTTGGCCCAATTAATTAAATCTTGTAAATCTTGGGCAGAATCTCTTAAATATGCCTGTAGGGTGATACCAATATCGGTACGACTGCGAAATTCTTCTTCTAGGAGTAATTCTTTCAGGATAGCCAGGGTGAGGTTTTTATAAACGTACTGTTCCATATCAAAATGGACTGCCACCCCTAACTCCTGAGCGCGTCGCAATAGTAGGCGAATGCGATCGCAAACTTTCTCTTTACTGCCAATCGGATCCATGGGATCAAACTGAGAATAAAAGGCAGTTAGCTTGACAGAAACCTGCACTTGTGGTAGTAATTCGCCGTCCGCTTCATCAATTTGGCTAACTTTATTCCATTTGGTTGCTTCTTGAGCCAAATGGGTCATTAAATCGAGATAACTTTGTAGATAAACTTGGGTTTCCGCTTCAGTAATTACCGCTTCACCGAGGAGATCTATGGTAAAAGCCATTTTTTCCTTCCGCAGACGGGTGACAGTGCGAGTAATTTGCTCTAGGTCTTCCCCGGCGATATACTTACGAGCTAAAGTTTCTACGGATTTACTGATCAGACTGGCGGCCGTTTGAGCGGGTAGGGAGTTAGGATCACTAAAGTTGAGGATATTTTTCAGCGCACTGGGCAGTTCTACGGAGGCATCACCGAGGTATTGTTGCAGATGATTAGCGATCTCGGCATTACTGCGTAAAGCGGGTAAACAGTCAATAAAACGGAATAATTGTACTCGTAAATTGGGGTTAGACATTGCCCAATCGAGTAATTTATCATCCCAACGCATTTGATCCTGTAAAGCAGACCAAAGACCTTTTTTTTCCCGAGTTTCGGCTAAAAGTTGTCTAGCGATCTCTTGGGTTTTGGTTTCGTAGTTTTGAGTTGAGTCGATTTGGATAACCACGGCGATTCAAGTAAAAAAATTATCAACGGGATTCAGCTTTCAGCAAGCTACCGTCAGCCTTCAGCTTAAAATTCAGTTTTTGAGCTTTTTCAGCTGATTGCTGCTCTTAATGGCTCTTTTCTCTGGTTTATAACTCTTACCGAAGGACTAATCAAAGCTAATAGCCGATCGCTTTTGCTGAACACTCTATTGTACTCGATCGAGTGGGGAAGTGGCCAGGTTGGGGAATTGATCACTGATAATCCGTTAACCTCTTAACCAGTCAAATAATTGACCGAGGGTGATTTGAAAATTCGTAGCAAAAGCAGGGACGGGTAAAAGAGCATTTTCTGATTCAAAAATAGCGATAGTTCGATCACTAAAATAAACAAAGATAATTTCTTCTTCAGGATCGATTAACCAACCCATTTGAGTGCCGTGATCTAGACAATAAAGGATATTTTTAACAACTTTAGTCTGATTTTGGTCAGGAGAGAGAATTTCAATCAACCAGTCAGGAGCGATCGCAAAAGTATTTAATACTTTTCCATCGGCATCGCGGGGAATATTTTCCCAGAGAAAAACTGAAACATCAGGAACTAGAGAACGACTGCCAAAAGTACAACGCAATTCAGGATAGGCACGGGCAATTCGTTGGGGTTTTAGACTGGCGTTAATAGCTGGAACCAAATCACCTTGAATAGTGCTATGTTTACCTTGGGGCATGGGTTTGGGAATAATTTGACCATCAATAAATTCCCTAGGGGGTTTAGTTTCTGGTAATTGCAGAAATTCCCTTATTGTCAGGGAATTATTAACAGTTACAACCATAAAATTTTTTTATTGATCGTTATGAGCGTTAATTTTATCGCAATTTCTCCAAGCAGACGGAATCAGCAATACTCGCCCCGCTAATAATTATTACAAAGTATTAACTTCTCTCTCAGAAATGGGACAAAAGGCTGCTGGGTTGCCGCTGCTTGCCAAAAATCCCAAGCACTGACGAGTATATGTTTCAGCCTTTTCTCCACTCTGGCTGATTTAGGGTTGGCTGAATATCAGTGTAACCCTTTCCAGGGGAGCGAGGTCATTTTGTTATTCTGACTTCCCCAACCGACTCCTAACCCCATCAATAAACTTTTTCAGCAAACCCTATCTAAAGAGGTATTGACAGCCATAGCCAATGATGATAAGGCACTACCTTCGGGAAACCCCCACCAGTGCCTTATCGCGGCTGGAATTAGTCCAAAATCAACTCACTCCGGGTTGATGGCATGGCAACTTTTAGGCAAAAATGGGGCTTTTGCAGCCCAAAAAGCCTATATTTTGGCTATTTACCCCCAGTTGACCCCTGATTTTTGCAGCCGGTTGACTCTCCTGGGGAACTGGTCACGGTTTCCTGATAGGATAAGGTGACTTGGGATTAACTTATGGTGTTGAAAATATGTCTCTAAAACCTTACATTTCTCGCTTATTAGCTTTGGTTCTCGTCCTGGTCATCGGATTGATGGGTTGTTCTAGTAGTTCGGGGTTAACGGGTAATTATGGAAAGGATACCCTGACGGTGATTGAAACTTTAACCACAGCCCTTGATTTAGTCAAAGATGACCCGAATAAAGCGGCAGTTGAGTCGCAAGCAAAGGAACAAATCAACGATTACATCTCCCTCTACCGGCGAGATAAAAAATCCGGGGGTTTGCGTTCTTTCACTACTATGCAAACAGCCTTAAACTCTCTAGCTGGTTATTATACCGCCTACGGTTCCCGTCCCATCCCCGACCAACTCAAACAACGTTTAAAACAAGAATTTAAACAGGTGCAATTCTCTCTCCAGAAAGGAATTTAGATACAGTGATCAGTTATCAGTTATCAGTTATCAGTTATCAGTGATCAGTTATCAGTGCAACTCGACCTAATATTATAAGCTGTACTGAATTTAAACTGCGTCTTGGAAATTTTAGTACAAATGCTCGAACTTCCTCTCCCTACTCCCAACTCCGGCACTCCAGTGCAGTCTTAACGAGTAATTTAGATAGTCAACAGCTGGGTGGGATTGTTAAGTGACTGGTATTAAGTGCGAGTAACAGTGCTGTCTTTTCCCTGATTACTGATTACTGTTGGCTGAAATGACTCCTGTAAAAATCAGACCAAATCTGGTTAGACTAGAAATACGAAGCGTATTATAAAAAACTACAAAATTGATTCAAGACGAAACCCTAGAATTATTGGAATGGCCGCGGCTATGTCAACACCTAGCTACTTTTGCAGCGACTAAACTCGCTGCGATCGCAATTCGTCAATTGCCTTTACCAGAAAGCAAAGAGGAAAGTTTAAACCTACTCTCCCAAACCAAAGAAGTTTATAGCTTAGAACAAAAATTAGATAGTCGTCTTTCCTTTGATGGCATTACCGACATCGGTGATGCCCTAGAAAGGGCGCATCTGGGGGGTTTATTATCGGGACAGGAACTTTTAAATATTGCCACGACTTTAGCGGGAGTGCGACGTTTACGGCGTTTAATTGACGAACAGGAAGATATACCAGTTTTAAAAGAGTTAGTAGCCGAAATTCGCACCTATCCAGAGATAGAACAGGAAATACACCGTTGTATCGATGAAGATGGCCGAATATCCGATCGCGCTAGTCCCCCATTACGGGAAATTCGGGGACAAATGAAGGTAATTAGAGAGCGAATTTACCGAAAATTACAGGATATCATGCAAAAACAGGGCGGTGCTATCCAAGAAGCAGTCATTACCCAAAGAAGCGAACGCTGGGTGATTCCCGTCAAAGCAGCACAAAAAGAGCAAATACCCGGGATAATTCACGATACTTCCAGCACAGGGGCGACTTTTTACATTGAACCTCACTCTATCGTTGACCAAGGCAATCAACTGCGGCAATATCGTCGTCAGGAACAAATCGAAGAAGAAAAAATCCTCCGGCAGTTAAGTAATACGATCGCCGAAGCTTTTGAGGATTTAGAATATTTACTAGCGATCGCTACTAGGCTCGATCTGGCCACCGCCAGGGCCCGTTACAGTTTATGGTTAGAGGGTAATCCCCCCCGCTTTATCGATGGGTCGGAAACGATTACTTTGCGGAATTTGCGTCATCCCTTGCTCTGGTGGCAAAAACACCACGAACAGGGGGGGGAGGTCATACCAATAAATGTGCAGATTAGCCCAGAAATTCGCGTTGTTGCCATCACCGGACCAAATACCGGCGGAAAAACCGTTACTTTAAAAACCCTCGGATTAGCGGCTTTAATGGCGAAAGCGGGCTTGTTTATTCCAGCGCGGGAACCGGTGGAGATACCTTGGTTCGATCAGGTTTTGGCCGATATCGGGGATGAACAGTCTTTACAACAGAGTTTATCGACTTTTTCGGGTCACATTCGCCGGATTGTTCGCATTTTAGCGGCTTTAAATTCTCGTTCCTTGGTTTTACTCGATGAGGTGGGAGCAGGTACGGATCCGGCCGAAGGAAGTCCTTTAGCGATCGCTATTTTACAATACCTCGCCGATCATAGTTTACTGACGGTGGCTACCACTCACTACGGGGAATTAAAAGCGTTAAAGTATCGAGATTCTCGCTTTGAAAATGCCTCGGTAGAGTTTGATGATCGCACTCTTTCCCCCACTTATCGACTATTATGGGGCATTCCGGGGCGTTCCAATGCTTTAACTATTGCCCAGCGTTTGGGATTAAGTCCCGAAATTGTGGCCGAAGCGAGAAATCATCTGGGGGGGTTATCGGAGGAGATAAATCAAGTAATTGCTGGTTTGGAAGCGCAAAGACGGGAACAGGAGTCAAAAGCTAAGGAGGCTAGTCAATTACTCCAACAAACGGAGAAATTTTATACAGAGGTTTCTACACGGGCCAATTCTCTACAGGAGAGAGAGCGAGAATTAAAGCGTTATCAGGAGCAGGAGATACAAAAGGCTTTATTATCGGCAAAAGCAGAGATTAATGACGTTATTCGCCGGTTGCAAGCGGGAACAAAAAACGGTAAAGATGCTCAAAAAGCCACAGAGGAATTAACTGCGATCGCAGAAAGGCTATTACCAAAAACGGAAAAAACTAAGGTTAATTATCGTCCGCAAGTGGGGGAAAGGGTACGCTTGCCCAATTTGGGACAAACTGCCGAAGTTTTAGCAATTTCACCGGAATCAGAGGAGATTTCCCTGCGTTTCGGTATGATGAAGATGACCCTACCCTTAGACCAGATTGAGTCTTTGGATGGTCAAAAAGTGGAAACTGCGCCAAAACCTGCCAAAAATTTGCCACAAACTCCCACAAAACCCCAGGAGACTCCTTTAATTCGTACTGCTAATAATACCGTCGATATTCGCGGTTCCAGGGTGGCAGAGTCAGAAACGGATATCGAACAGGCGATCGTCAGGGCTACCCCATCGGGTATATTATGGATTATTCACGGTAAAGGTACGGGGAAATTGCGTCAGGGTGTTCACGATTTTTTATCCCGTCATCCCCAGGTAAAACGCTTTCAATTAGCACCCCAAAATGAGGGAGGTTCGGGGGTAACTATCGCTTATTTAACTTAGGGTCTGCTGAATAGGTTTTTTAGTGGGGACAGGGTACAGCCCACACCCTACACCCTAAACCCCACACCCCACACCCTACACCCTACGCCCTACACCCTACACCCCACTTCCTTTATCATACTTTGTGCTTTTTGTCAAAAAAACTTTTTTTTTGCAATAAAACTACACAAAAAAAAGATCATCGTTGTGGGTGAAATTGACTAATTTACCCGTCTTCATGAGGATTACCTTCTAGGTGTGGCAAGGGTTTCAACCGTTGCTGCCCAAAAAAGTACAAAATACCCGATTATGAAATTATGTCAAATCGCTGTAACCATTGCAACATCGTTGTTAAATAAAAATCTTTCTCAATTAATTCTTAAGAATTTATAAATATTGCGGAATGTTAATTTAAATATTCTCAAGCTTGTGGAGTCAATAAATAATTTTTGCTTATCTTTAGCCAACATTGGGTTAGAAGTCAGGAGTCGGAAGACAGGAGATAGGAGTCAGGAGATTATTTTTATTTATTCTTCCCATCCCCCCACACCCTACACCCCACACCCTACACCCCACACCCCACACCCCACACCCTACACCCATCCCCCCACACCCATCCCCCCACACCCCACACCCCACACCCTACACCCCACACCCTACACCCTACACCCCACACCCCACACCCTACACCCATCCCCCCACACCCATCCCCCCACACCCATCCCCC
>SFAQ01000048.1:0-29986 GCA_007096525.1 Microcystis wesenbergii Mw_QC_B_20070930_S4
TGTCCTACACCTTTGTTATCTTCCCAATATCTAAGGCATTTATTCCGAACAAACTGAACTGTCCGAATTGCCTCATCAATGGCTTGATATTGAGATGGTTTTCCTCTAAGCTTGTACTCTAAAATGAACATCTTGCGTGCCGACCTACTACGCAAGCTATTCTAGCACGCTAAGAATTGAGTTGTCAATCGTGCTTCGCTATTTCTATGCTGGTCGGCTTTTCATCTCCGAGGTAAAACCGAGAGCCTTCAAGCCGACATTTCAGGTAAAGCCAGAACTAATTGGAAGGTTATACTCATCATCCAATAATAGCATCTCTTTATTCAAGGAAGAAGGCGATCGCTGTCTGTTTTCAAGAATTGCGATCGCTTTTTTGCTTCTTTTCATCCCCTGAAACCGCTACAAGTCAGAGGATAAAGGAGTTTTGATGATTTTAGCCGCCCGATTAATTCATTAGTTCTACTTAAAAAGTACGCAATTATACCATAAAGTGACCCTTTAAAGTTAATATAAATCTAATATTACAGGAAAAATTAGACCCGCTCAAAAAAATACCCTATCTGTAGGGGTACAAGGTTTGTAGTAACACCATCTGTAGAGTTTTTGCCTAACTGATCTAACATCCATACTTCAAAGATGCTACATCTGAGAGAGTGGGATATTTTTGGAGATTACGACTAAATAGCATCTGGTTTCATCTTTGAAGGCGATCGCATCTCTTGATTTTCTGGGAAAAGCGGGCGTTTTTTAGGCTTTACTTGCATAAATCCAGCAATAAATCCCTAAAATCGCAACAAATCAGCATATAAAAGGGTTTTACTCATTCTAGTTAAGGTAAATCGGGTTTAATCTCTTAAATCTGTCTGATTAATTCATCTGTTCTACTTCAAGGGTTAGGGCATTATACCATAAAGTGACCCTTTGAATCTAATATAAATCTAATATAATTTCCGATAAAAGTTAATATTCTGCTCGAAAAAACCTATTAGAAAAGTATTAGTTTTAGAGATTGCCATTACTCAAAATAAAACTTATTCTGGTATCAAAGGTGATTAAACCAATCACTTTTTACCCCAAAGACAAGGCATTTTGCTTAAGGCATCATGGCTAACTCAAACAATTCAGAAATAGATTTTTGAGAATGTCTTGATGGTATATAGACGAACAGTAAATACTACTGTTGCTAAAAGTCGAAAATCTTTAACCTAAAAACATAGGAGTTAGTATGACTTTCAATATTTCAATTATTGACATCAAAGAAGGAGACCAAACCTATTACCGTGACCAAGGCTGGTGTCTTTATGCCTTCAAGTTTTGCGAGGGAAAAGGAGGAATTGGCTATGTCCCCACTTGGTTTGCTTTGAATCCTAAAGATTGGTCAGAAAACATCGATATTTTCTATCAGCCGACTTATAGCGTCTTCTACAACAAATTTATCCAAATCAGTGATGACACTATCATTCGGACAAGTACCAGAACTGACGCTATTCCATTAGGCTCAAAAGTTACTCTCAACGAAAACAATCGTCTAGAGGTAACAAAGCAAGGACGAGGAGCAGGAGCAATTGAAGTTACCAATAATTCCGCTTCAGGTCGCGCTCTTTTAGGGTTAACCGGTCCGTCAGAAGCTCATGTGGATGATAACGCGCCCTTTGCCGTCTTTGATGTAGCGGAGAGCAATATCTTAACCATGCAACCAGTTGAGAAGGTTTTGATTTGTTTAGCGGCTCTTAATATCCAACAGGGAATTGTTCGCTCAAACACTTTTGCTCCGGGTGTATTACTAGATTTAACAGCCTTTAGTGCTGCCGATAATCCAAAGGTCAACCTTTTGCTTAACAGAACCAATAATGGAATAATCGCTGCCGATGATAAGTCGGCAAAAGTCCTAACTGAAGTCGATGCTAAAACTCCTCTCTCCGTTTTAGGTCCTCAATGATAGAGTGAAATCTCTATTTGAATCATTGGATAGGATAATTTTATATTTTTAAGAATTATCCTATCCCTCATTTAACAGTACAAGGAGTATTTTGATTATGTCTAATTGGGAATTTGTTGAACCAACCCTTAAATTTAATCCGAAAAGTGGTCAAGCATCTGAACGACAACTGCGTATCTTTCGACAAACGGTTGATGAATATGATCATAAAATCGTCAATATTGCAGAAATTAATGATACAGTCAAAAATCAGATCCGCCTTGCTATATCAGAAGCTGTTGAACGAGCGCGTCGCTGCTTATTAGTACTGACCAATCAGGATACCTTGGAACTTCTCGAAACAATTGTGGGCAAGATTGACAAGGGTGTAATTTTGTTCAAAGAAGAACTATATCCACTCATTTTAAAACCTAATTTCAAGTTGAGCAAAGCCAAGCAGAAAATATTGGCACGTTTTTTTGGAGATAATACACAAGCAATCATCGATAGTCTAAATAGTTTTTATGATCTAGCTTCCGACAAATATAAAACGAGTTACTCTCATGGGTATATTTTTCGTATGGTGTTGATGACCACTATTCTTGGACTGAATCTCAAAAAAGTGGGCGTGATTTTAAGTCGTAGTCAACAAGGATCATACGGAGCGTCTTATACCAATTGGCCTAGTGGTTGGAAACTGCCCATTCCAGCAGCAGGTACGGTAACATTCCCCGCTTATGAACTTCTTGAAGGACTTCGTAGGGGGTCGAAAAATATGGATGAGGGCTATATTCAGGCTAATATCATCTATGCAGAGACACCTGACACCAGTTTTGAACCTATCTTCATGCCAGGGGGAGTCTTTAGAAATAGCGACTACTTCACACTGACCTACATACATGAATGTACCCATCTTTTTGCTTCTACCAGTGACAGCTACTACTTTGAGAAACCTTGGGAAAATGATGGTATTACGACTGGGGCTGACAATGAAAATGATGAGTTTGGACTTGATGGTAAACCTTTAACAACTCGGTGCCTGCTCAATGCTGATTCCTATGCTTGGTTAATCTATCTTCTCGGTGATTCAAAATATACCGATTCCTAATTTCCGGTTTTTATTGCAAAAAAGTAGAAACAAATTAATTATGTCTTCTTTAGTTTCACAGAAATCTTGGGTACAGATTCTGATTGAATTTGATCCTACTAGGTTACATGATTTGCAATTATCTGGCTCAAAATTGTGTCTTTTTCAAGGCTTATTTGGATCAAATCCAAACAATTCTCATCTCTGTTTTGGTAGTTCTATTGATTTAAAAACCCTTACTTCAAATAGATTAAATATCCTCGTAGATCAATGGCCTTTTTGGGTTGTAGCCTATGCAGATCGAGGTTCTTTTCCTTCTGATTTTCCTTCAAGCTTAAAGGATTTTATATTACTTGGAGCCAAGTCTGTAAAACAAGGTTTAATAAAAAACTTTTTTGAAGTTGATTCTCAAGGAGGATCTTCTCCAAAGATTGAGAGCATTGATCTTCTTCAAAAAAGTCAGGATTGGAAAGATGATTATACTCTTGGATTAAAAAATAAAAGTAATAATTCTTTTTATATCGGGCTTGGCCGAGCTTTTAAGTGGAGTGAAAATAACGAAGATGTTAATTATCCCCACTGGAATGATATGATAGGATGTAACTGTTTTGTAAAATTAGATTCACAGGAGGTACAATTCTGGGACTTTTCTAATGAATTAATTCTCTTTTTATCCACCGAGAGTTTTAAAAATGGAACAGTTGTTCCTGAACAATTGGCAGGTTATACTCCCTGTTATTTCAACCTCAAAGCACAACAAATGATTCGTTTATCTTATAATGACAAGGGATGGGAAAATAAATCTACAGATAAAGAAGACTTTGGGGTAATCAATGAATCGCCTATAACTAACAAAACCCTTTCTAAGTATTTGATTAATTCATCAGAGATGTCAGCGAAGAAACCAGCAGTGCTTCAATATGGTGATAAATTTTACTTGTGTGATTCGACGAAAAAAGAGTATATTATTGCAGCAAGACATGAATCATTATCGGGTATTGGACTTCCTCCTCAATACTACTATCCCTATGTTAGTATTTCAGAAATGCCGATCAAACTCTTATTATCTGGGGGTAATGGAAATTTACAAGATGGAGATGCAGTAAAAATAGAGACGACTGAACCATCTGTCGGAAATGAAAATGTTCTTGGTGCATGGACAACTCCTAGTCTATATTACGAGAAAGATGTCTGGGGAGACAAGCAACAATGGACTATTCGGAAAAAAAATAACGATGATCCAACTATCCATTATGGTGATGAAGTTTATTTTGTGAATAAATACTGGAGGAATCAGTGGTTGTGCATAAAGGATTCTGGTTCATATTTAACAACAAAAGAAAATGCTGGTGTTTATTGGTGGATAGATGAACCATAAAAATGGAAAAGAGCGATCGCCCTTTCTTCTTGGTTCCATTGAAACAACAAAACCCAACACTATTTAAGGTGTGTTACTGTGGTGACATACCTTTTATCTATCAGTCATCAGGAGAGCTTATTTATTTTCTGCTTAGATCAATTAGAATTGAAAGATAGCCTCTAACCTGTGAGTGGTATCTGTGGTAAATTCTTCCAAGCGATCGCCAATATCCCTCGAATTGCTAATCTCTGAAATAGAAGCAACCCCCAGAGAATATTGGACAGAACTACTAGAAAAACTGCGCCAATTTCGACAAACAATTCCATCAACAACTTCAGCGATTATTAACCCAGAACAAGCTCAAAAAAATCAAGCAGCCATTAATCTTTTAGACTCTTGGTTAAGCGAAGATGAAGATGCTTCCGAACATCAACAAACTTGGGACTATTTAAAAAAGGCTATAGATGAAGACCGTTTATCAGATCGCCCGTTATTCCCATGAATCGCTTAATTTTATTAGATTCGGGTCCATTAGGTATGGTAACAAATCCCAAGGCCAAAGGACTTCCGCTCGCTTGTCAACAGTGGCTAAAAACGCTTCTAAAACGAGGTGAACGATTTGCGATTCCTGAGATTGCAGATTATGAAGTCCGTCGAGAACTGCTCCGTGCGAATTTATTAAAAAGTGTCCGTCGTCTCGATCATTTAACACAAACCCTTGAATATATTCCTATTCAAACAGATACTATGTTGTTAGCTGCAAGTCTTTGGGCAGAAGTCAGAAAAAGGGGACAACCAACTGCCGATCCCAAGGCATTAGATGGGGATGTTATTCTAGCTGCTCAAGCACAAATATTGGCCAATGAGGCGGCAGAAGTAATTATTGCGACAACCAATGTTGGTCATTTGATCCGATTTGCTACAGCATTGAATTGGCAAGATATTGATTAATTTGGAATGTGCGATCACTTTTTTATATTTCATAATTTGTGATCGCCGAAGAGTGTAGGTTAGTGATCTTGTCGGTTGGGTTGAGGTAACGAAACCCAACAATATTTTATTTAAGGTGTGTTACTTTAGTGACACACCTTTTACTATCAGCGGCGATCGCTTATAGTTCTCTCTACTAATCAAACTTTGGCAAGACGCAATCGCACAGAAAAAATTGTTATTCCGCCATCAGGATATGCTATAATGGGGTATATTTCAGTTGGAAAAGTGGCAATGATTTGGAACTAGCATTTGAAGGGGATCACACGAAAACCAGAAGAGCCGAAGCGGTGGCGAAAAAAGTCCAAGTATGGAATTATTAGAATTTAGTTGTTAGTTGTTTGTGATCAGTAATTCGAGCGCTCATCGTAGGATTAGTGCGATCGATTTTGTTTGGGGTATCTAGAATGATAAAATAGGTGAAGTTCAAAGCATCATTCATTAGCTATGACCACAACCTACAAAGTAGAAATTTCTCATTTAGGAACAACACAAACGATCGAAGTTAGGGAAGATCAAACTATACTACAAGCGGCCTACGATGCGGGAATTGACTTACCCAGTTCCTGCAATGCGGGCGTATGTACTACCTGCGCCGCTCAACTTTCCCAGGGTAGCGTCGAACAAAGTGATGGCATGGGATTATCCCCCGACCTGCAAAAAGAAGGCTATGCTTTGTTATGTGTGGCCTATCCTCGCTCGGATATTAAACTGGAATCTGGCAAGGAAGAAGTAGTTTATCAACGTCAATTCGGAAAACCCTAGGCCAAACTGGGGTTAAGATGACAAATTTTCGGGGGTTTCCCCCCAAAAAACCAGATTTTGAGCCAATCAGACCAGCAAATCCTAACCAATAGCTGAATGCTGACTAATCAGGGAGAACTTTTGCTCTCTACCCTTGAGGGCCGCTTTCATGAAACCATAAAAGAGAGGATGAGCTTTATTGGGACGGGAGCGAAATTCGGGATGAAATTGGGTAGCAATAAAGAAAGGATGTTTTGGTAGTTCGATAATTTCCACCAAACGACCATCAGGAGAAGTGCCACTCACCAGATAACCAGTCTCGAAAAAGAGACTACGATAGGCATTATTGAACTCGTAACGGTGACGATGGCGCTCATAGATAACCTCTTGACCGTAGAGAGAGAAAGCTAGACTATCGGGATTTAAACGACAGGGATAGAGACCTAAGCGCATTGTTCCCCCTAAATCTACCACATCTGCCTGTTCTGGCAGTAAATTAATCACTGGATTGGGTGTATCTTCTTCAAATTCGGAACTATTGGCCCTTTCTAATCGGGCCACATTGCGACCCCATTCAATAATCGAACACTGCATCCCTAAACAGAGACCCAAGAAAGGAATATTATTGACCCTAGCATACTCGATCGCCTTAATTTTGCCATCCACACCCCTAATACCAAAACCACCGGGTACAACAATACCGTCAACACCGCTTAAATGAGCTTCGGCCGAATCATTATCCACATCTTCAGCACTTACCCAACGCAATTCTATCTCGCTATTAAGGGCAATAGCAGCGTGTTTAAGGGCCTCCACCACCGAGAGGTAAGCATCCCCCAACTGCACGTATTTCCCGACGATAGCTATCTCTAATTTTTGACCGGGGGATTGCATCTGTCGGATGAGATTTTCCCACTCCTCCAGATGGGGGTATCGGGGACTCAGGTTTAATAATTCTAGGGTTTGTTGCGCTAATCCCTCTTTTTCCAGATTGAGGGGAACTTCATAGATACTGCTGGCATCCTGAGCAGTAATCACCGATTCCACCGGCACATCACAGAAAGCTGAGAGTTTTTCTTTTAACCCCGGTTGTAGGGGTAGATGACAACGACAGACTAACACATCCGGTTGAATACCGATCGATCTTAATTCCTTGACCGAGTGTTGTGTCGGTTTAGTTTTCATCTCCTTGGCGGCCGGAATCCAAGGAATTAGGGTAACGTGCATATAAACCACGTTATTTCGACCCACATCCTTCCTAAATTGCCTAATTGCTTCTAAAAAAGGCAAAGATTCGATATCTCCCACCGTACCACCAATTTCTGTAATGACAATATCGGGGTTGGTATCTTTGGCCACCCGAAGAATCCTTTCCTTGATTTCGTTGGTAATATGGGGAATTACCTGCACAGTTCCCCCCATATAAGCACCACGGCGCTCTTTATTCAATACCGCTTGATAAATCGAGCCGGTAGTCACGCTATTGAGACGGGAGAGTTCCGTATCGGTAAAACGTTCGTAGTGGCCAAGGTCGAGGTCGGTTTCGGCCCCATCATCGGTGACAAATACCTCTCCGTGTTGAAAAGGACTCATCGTACCCGGATCCACGTTGATATAGGGGTCTAATTTCAGAATTGAGACGGAATAATCCCGACTTTTTAACAATCTTCCCAAACTAGCAGCGACAATTCCTTTCCCAATACTGGAGACGACTCCCCCAGTAACAAAGACAAATTTACTCATAAAATTTTTCCTGCGATCGATTATACCCGGCAAGGGGTGAGAGTTTTCGGGATGCGGTTGACCCTGAGAGAAGCCGAAGGGCGGTGTCATTTTCCCAGATTTCATTATAACCGGAGGATCTATACCCCGATCCTCGTTTTAGCTCCCTCTCGAAAATCTATTGCACCACAGCTTCATCCCGATCATGTAAATTTTCCGCTACAATCGAGAAGACTAAGACTCAGGCAATTGTAAACTATTATTCATGATAGATTTTAATACTCTCGCTGAATTTTCCCGCCACTATTGCGTCTCGATTTGTGCCTTTTTAGTACCCGCTAACTTAGTAACCACCCTTTTAACCGTTCTTTTTCTCTATTTTGGTCGTCCTACCCGTCAAATCTTCCCCATTGCTTCCCTAGCTTTGTTGTTCGCTGTCACCATGTTTCTCCACGTCGCCACTTGGTTAATGATTGGTGTGGTTATGGCCCCCACTTTTATCCTCTTTGGACTGGGTTTAACCTGTTTTGTGATCAATTTTCAAGCCATTAGCGATCGCCAAAGCTTGGAACAGTTATTACACACTGGGGTTAATCGTCTAGCCCGCTCTTTCAACTAAAGAAAAGCGCCGAGACTTCCCACCCCACCATTAAGATAACCGCTAGATCTGGCTGAATTTTTTTCAGCCAAAGACTTGACAAACTCCAAAATTTCTGCTAATCTTGTAGTATAATGGGAATCCGTGTCGGCCTACAGACCCCCTTTTTAAGTCTTTCTTAAGAATAAAAATTTTAACCCCAATTGCCGGTAGTAGCTAAACTAAGAGCAGTACCACGGGAAACGGTGACTATGGAAGTTATTTGTACGCGTCCCCACTGTCCGAGACCGCGTAATCAGTGCCTAGACCTAGACGATAACAATCGCTTAACCTCGATCGAGCAGAAATATTGTATTACTTGCGGGATGCCATTAATTTTGGGGGGACGTTATTTGCCGGAACGTCTATTGGGAAAAGGAGGATTTGGAGCGGCATTTTTAGCAGTAGATCGTTATAGTCCCAAAAAAGCTAAATGTGTAATCAAACAATTTCAACCTTCCGGTAATTTAAGTCCCCAAGCTTTAGAAAAAGCGAAAAACTTATTTTTTCAAGAAGCGCACGTTTTAGAAGATTTAGGCCGAGAACATCCCCAAATCCCCGATCTCTATGCTTTTTTCCCTTTAAAAGTCAAGAATCAATTAACGGGAGAAGAAGAGCAATTTTTCTATCTGGCCCAGGAATATATCGACGGTAAAAACTTAGAAGAAATTCTCCAACAGCAACAAAAACCCTTTCAAGAAAGTGAAGTTAAAAACATTCTCAAAGAATTACTTCTTATCCTCAAATTTATCCATGAAAATGGTTCCATTCACCGGGATATAAAACCATCTAACATCATGCTATCCAAAAGTGGCCGCCTCTATTTACTCGATTTTGGAGCGGTAAAACAGGCGACTAATAACCCTAGTAATACACAAGAGAAATCCACAACAATTTATTCAGCCGGATTTGCTCCTCCCGAACAACAATTAGGCAATCAGGTATCAGCATCCACAGATTTATATGCCCTAGCAGCTACCTGTGTTATACTCTTAACTAATCGCGATCCTGATGAGCTATACGATCCGCAAAAACAGGTCTGGAATTGGCAAAATTATGCCCCTAATATCAGTGCAGATTTAGCCCAAGTATTCAATAAAATGTTACTAGCAAATCCCCGGGATAGATTTCAATCCTGTGGAGAAGTTTTAACCGCTTTAAATCCACCCTCTCCAATTCCTCCATCTCCTCCATCTCCTCCACCTTCTCCAATTCCCCCATCTCCTCCAGTGATTAGAAAAACTTCCCGCTTTTCTCTTGGGGAAACTTTCGCTAATGCTGCCTTTACAGGATTTGAGGGGACATTATTAGTAATTGCTTTAGATAGTTTAGTCCCCTCGGTAGGAATTATCATCGCCTTTATGATCTTAGGTGGCTTAGTTTTGGCATTATTTAAAAAAGTGATTGAAGGAAAAGATCTACCAATTATCGCAGCAATTACCCTCGCCTTCCTCTTAATTCCGCAACTGCAAGGAACTCTAAGTTTTCCTGAAATTGCTATCATTGCCGTGATGGCAGCCATCGGGGCAATTGCTATTACCGCCTTTTTCCGGTTAATATATCAGATAATTTTGCGATTATTTTAAAACCCTGAAAGTTGCCAAATTATCATCACTACCGCCGGTAATCGTGCCACCGAGGTCTAAAATGGTTTGCAGATAGTCGAGGATTTCCTGAGAAATTAACTCACCCGGCATCAAAACGGGAATACCGGGGGGATAGGGACAGATAACATCAGCACTAAGACGATCGAGGGCATTTTTCTGGGATACTATCTCTGTAGGGGCAAAAAAAGCCTTTCTAGGAGAAATAGCCAAATTTCCCGTGACTGGGGGAGGAGTCGGGGGTAAACTGCTAGAGGAAGGGGATTGAAGGGATTGAAGGGATTGAAAAGCAGTAATTAGTCGATTAATGTGTTCGCGATGGTTGCCGATGGAGATAATAAAAGTAAGTTGGCTGAAAGTCGGTAATTCTGCGGTGACAGCGTATTTTTCTCGCAAAATATCGTCTATTTCGTAACCAGTTAAACCAAAATCTTTGACGATTACCGTTAAACGAGTGCGATCGAACCAGTGACAACCCGGGATAGAATGGGGAAAGTCTAAAACAGAGATATTAGGAATTTTATCGAGTTCTTTTCGGGCGATAGCGGCTAAATCAAGGGTTTTGCTCAGTAAATCTAGTCCTTGCGTCGCCATTTGCTTTCTGGCACTATCAAGAGAAGCAAGAAGCAAATAACTAGGGCTAGTGGTTTGAACTAATTGTAAGGCTCGATCGACTTTTTCGGAACTAATGCGATCGCTTTTTAAGTGTAACATCGATGCTTGAGTTAAAGCCCCTAAAACCTTATGGGTGGACTGAATAGCCATATCAGCGCCGAGAGACAGCGCAGCCGGAGGTAAATCGGGATGAAAGGCAAAATGCGCCCCGTGAGCCTCATCAACGAGCAGCGGGATAGAATAATGATTGGTAATCTGGGCGATAGTTTCTAAGTCACAGCAAACCCCTTGATAGGTGGGAGAGACTACCATTACCGCTTTTGCGTCGGGATGAAGTTTCAGGGCATTTTCGAGGGATTGGGGGGTTATATTTAAATTTAGATCGATAGTGGGATTATATTCGGGATTGATAAAGATAGGTTGCGCCCCGGAGAGAATTAAGCCCGAAATTGCCGATTTATGAATATTTCTCGCCAAAATAATTTTATCTCCCTCGCCGCAAGTGGCTAAAATCGCCGCAATAATGCCACAACTGGAACCATTAACCAAAAACCAGCTTTTATCTGCCCCAAATGTCTCGGCTGCTAAAATTTGCGCTTCTTTAATCACTCCCGTCGGGGCAAACAAATTATCTAGGTCGGGTAATTCGGGTAAATCGGCTTTAAAGACGCTTTTTCCCAGTAAATTACTTAAATCTTCCCCGATTCCTTCCCCCTGCTTATGCCCTGGTGCATAAAATGGTACGTCCAAACTATTGACTTTTTTTTGCAGTTGTGATACCAATGGAGCGGATTCTGGTGAAGGCATTTTGGGAAGGGAGTGGGGTGTGGGGTGTGGGGTGTGGGGTGTGGGGTGTGGGGTGTGGGGTGTGGGAATGATGAATTATGAATTGGGGAGTGGGGAGAATAAATAAAAGCTGTCTCCTGAATACTGTCTCCTGAATACTGTCTCCTGAATACTGTCTCCTGAATACTGTCTCCTGAATACTGTCTCCTGAATACTGTCTCCTGAATACTGTCTCCTGTCTCCTGTCTCCTGTCTCCTGAATACTGTTAAATATCTGTGCCTAACATTTGCAGTTTATATAAACTAGCGTAGAGGCCGTCTTTAGTTAATAAATCTTCATGGGTTCCCGATTCGACTAATTCCCCGCGTTTAAGAACAAGAATTCGATCGACATCGCGAATAGTAGAGAGACGATGGGCGATAATAATAGCAGTACGATCGACTAAAATCTGTTCTAAAGCTTCTTGAATTAATACTTCTGTTCCCACGTCTAAACTAGCGGTAGCTTCATCTAAAACTAAAATTTCGGGGTTACGAATAGCGACTCTTGCAAAAGCGAGTAATTGTTTTTGTCCTCCCGATAAATTTGCGCCCCGTTCCCGTAAAAGAGTATGATAACCATCGGGTAACTCCTCGATCAAGTGATCGATATTAGTTAATTTAGCCGCTGCCTTAACTTGCTCAAAATCATAAGTTTCTCCTAAAGTAATATTGCGAGTAACATCTCCAGCAAAGAGAAAACTTTCTTGGAGAATCACACCGATATAACGTCTTAATTCCGCTTGGGGAAGATAACGGATATCGATACCATCCACTAGAATTCTGCCCTTACTTGGTTCGTAAAGACGACAAAGAAGACGAATAATTGAACTTTTTCCCGCACCAGTCGGACCGACTAAAGCGACTTTTTCTCCGGGATGAATGGTAAAATTGAGACCTTTGATAATATATTCATCTGGTTTATAACCAAACCAAACATTTTCAAAAATAATCTCGCCAGTTTGACGTTTTTCTGGGAAAGAAAGCTCTTTAGAACTGTTAGTATCGGCGATGTCAATGGGAATACTAATTAATTCGCCAATGCGTTCGATAGCAGTAAAACCCGATTGAAACATGGTAAATTTTTCGGCAAACTGACGCAGGGGATTAAAGAGACGTTGGGAGAATAAAATAAAAGCTGATAAAACCCCAAAATCAATGGTTTTCTGGAGAATAAAAATCCCGCCTAACCATAATACTCCTCCCACGGCAATTAATCCGATCCATTCCAAAGTAGCTGAGACAGCCGAATCATAAAAAATTGTTTTATCTAGGGATTGACGATATTGAGTATTGGTAGCGCGAAACATTTCAGCGTTAAAGCGTTCGCGGCGAAATAATTGAACAATATTAACTCCGACTACATTTTCCTGTAATTGGGCATTAAGTTTTGATAATTCCTCGCGTACTTGATAGTTAGCGCTGCGGTATTGTTTTTGAAAAAAGATAATTAAAGCAGTGACGGGAAATAACATCAACACCAACAATAGAGCTAATTGCCATTGCAGGGTAAACATGGTGATGATAATAACTAAAATATTGACCAGATCACTGACAACTCCGATCGCCCCACTAGCAAAAACTTCTCCTAATGCTTCCACATCGCTGGTTAAACGAGTGACTAAAAGTCCCACGGGAGAGCGATCAAAAAAACTAGAGGAAAGGGAAGTAACATGGGTAAATAAATCTTCCCGGACATTAGCAGTAATTGACTGACCGACTTTCTGCACTAGATAACCTTGTGTTGTCCCTAAAATCAGTCGTAAAATAATCGAAGCCGACAGGATAATAATTAGGGTATTGATGGCTGCTGTTAAGGGCATTTGAGCCAAAAAATCCCAAGTTTGTTCCTTTTGCAAAAGGGAGACCGCTTGACCGATAATTAAGGGTTGGACTGCCCCCGTGAGAGATAGGGGAAAAAGAAGTATTAATGACCAAAATAGCAGAGCTTTTTGCTTTTTTGCGTAGGGAAGTAGTCTTAATAATAATCTCCAGTCATTTTCTTTGATCGGAGGGGACACAGGGGGGGATGATGGAGTCATATTCTCGGCAGCCGGGGAGAAATTACGCCCCTATTGTTAACTTTTCTAACAGGCGATCGATCTGAAAATGTTCCTCCATTAATTCTCGAATACAAGCAACTTTTACCTGTTCCTGTAAGCGAATCTTCCCGAAGGCCTGATCGACGATTTCCACGGTGGTCAGAGTATCCAAATTTACCGACAGAATCGGTACTTCTAAATCCTCGGCCCGGCCCAGAATCAGAGGCTCTGGAGAGATGGAACCGGTTAAGATTAAACAGGTGGTGGAGGTTTCTAGGGCAGCCAACTGTAGATCAGTGCGATCGCCGCCCGTAATCACGGCCATATTTTCCCCCTTGCGAAAATATTCTAAAGCGGCGTTGACATTCATTGCCCCGATCGCTAAACTTTCCACCATCCAATCCAAACGATCGGGCCGACATAATACTTTTGCCCCTAAAAGATGGACAATTTCCCGAACACTAATACTACGCAGCAGTTTACTAGCGGGTAACAGTCCTAAAACTTCCACACCTTGGCTTACCAGATAGGGTTTAAGGAGAGATTGTACTTCCTCCCAATCATCGGCCGGGATATCGCTAATTACTACCCCCAGCAGCTGATTATTTAATTCCTCTCTTGCTTTCAGGAGACTCTCGGCAATTAGGGGAGAACTATAGCGGGCCACCAATAGGATCGGAGTCTGGAGAATTTTGGCCATTTCCCCCATCGATAGCTGAAAAATACTGCCTTCCCAGAGAGTCCCCGGCCCTTCGAGGAGGGTAATATCACTGTTAACCCGATCAAGATAGCCGGCAAGAATATTGCCGTAGTCCTGTTTATCTACACCCTGTAAACGTTTAGCAACGGAATCCACATCAGTGTAGATCAGGGGTAAACGCAGCTGTTCGGGGGATAATTCTAATAATTGCCGAATAAATTCTACATCCTCATCGACCAGTTGCCCATCGACGTAGCCCGGACAATTGCCCATTGGTTTGCCGTAACTTATCTCTAGTCCTTTTTGTCGCAAGAGATGCGCTAAACCGACGACAGTTCCCGATTTACCACTAAGGGGTTCTAGGGAAGAGATAAGTATAGATTTGGCTGATTTGGCCACGATTTGCTCCTTTTAACCCGTAAAATCCCGACTTTTATTCTTCAAATCGCAGGAGTTTCCGATAAAATCCCTGCGAAAAGTCGGCCGAACCTAGCTGCTTAAAGGTTTTAATCGCATCGATGAGATATTCGATCAACTGGGAGTTAATAATCGTCATCTCGTAGCTTAGGTCGGCCTGTCCTTCAAATTGTAAACGACAACGGGTCAATTCCGAGGGCAATTTTGATACATACCAAGAGGCCACAAAGGGAATCCCTTCACTCTTTTCTATGCGACGACGACCTTCTAAAGATCCTCCTTGATACAAAGTGATCGCATAGGGCAGCATACTATGTTTGTCCCTGGCATAGTAGGGCATATATACTAGGACATCGGCCTTATTAGCGGGTTCCAATTGTTCGATAGTCGCCATAATTAGTTAATTCTTTGCTTCACAGCCAATTTACCAGTGACACTGATATTTTCGATATATTTTAACCGATCGATCGGGGAATCTCACTATCGGGAAAATAGGCAGAATTTACGGGCCAGATCATTTTCCTATACTGAGGTTATCATCGGGTATAACCGGCATACTAACCCGAAAAACCGTGCCAGGGTAGAGGGAACTTGTTGGCTCGGGATTGGGACTGATAAATTCAATCTTTCCCCCCATGCTGGTAATTAATTCTTTGGCGATCGCTAAACCTAATCCTGTACCCGGTATATCTCCCCCTGCTTGCACTCCTCGGTAGTGACGTTGAAAAATTTTTTCTTGATCGCTCCTCGCTATACCATAACCCGTGTCTTTAAAAACAATTTCTACATTATTCTTAACATTCTGCACCTCGACGGTGACTTTGCCGCCAGCAGGAGTATATTTGAGGGCATTATCAATTAAATTGCTGAATACTTCCCGCAAACTGGAGATATTGGTGCGAATGAGTGGTATATCTTCCCCGTAAATCGTTTCTAGACTCAGATTTCTCTCTTTGGCTACGGCCTGGGCGGAAAGGAGCAGCGGATCGAGAATATCATGGAGATCGATCAGAGTTAGTTGGCTGCTGGCAGCAGGCAAGAGAAAGGCGGTGGGGGAAGATTGCGCTTGCAGGAGAGGAATATCGACAGTGGGGTAATTTTCGCTTTCTTGGTGAATTTGTGCCTCAAATTCGGCAATTAAGTCGCGAACTCGATCGCTTTCCCTCAATATACCAGTAATGGCGGGATCTTTACCTTCTTCGGCTAAAAGTCTTTTGAGCAGAAGTTTACCAAAGGTTTTTAAAGCGGTGAGGGGATTGCGTATCTGATGGAGAAAGGTATCGAGGCGCTGACGTTGCCACTGTCGATAATAACGTTCTTCTCCTAATTGGCGATCGAGTACACAGGCCAAAGCGAGGGTTTGGGTGATTTTTTCCATCTGGGTTAATTCCCAACTTTGCCAAGGTCGTTTTTCTCTGGTTGTCACCAATAATCCGATCATGCCCTCTTCATACATTAAGGGTAAAAACAAGCGATGACTGCTGACGGTCTCCTGATTACCCCAGAGGTGGGACAAATCTTCTAACTTAACCGCAGTTAACAAGTCTGCTGCTGGTTGCTCTGGTTGTAAGGAAAGCCGCTTTTTTTGGGGAGAAGGGGGATTAAAAGGGGGATAAACAACGACTGGGATTAAATTACTCGATAAAGGTTCAGTTAAATAAACCGCACTTCTGTCCGCTTCCATTTGCTCCCGCAAAAGTTCCATCTGTGCCTGACAGAGGGCAATAAAATCATCACTAAGGGGAGTCCGGGGGGGGGAGGAGAAGGCCATACCAATAAAGTAAAAAGTAAAAAGTCAGAAAACCTAGATAAAGCTAGGGTTGCGAGTTTTGTTTCCAGGTTTACAGGGGAGAATAACTATTCTCTTGGGTCGAGGGCAGCCGGCAAAAAGCAATTAGGACAAGGGTTTGGTCACTATTTTCGGGGTGGATCACGGTATATATTAAAAAAAGTTTAAGAATAATAAGTTTTGTATCGGGATTTGGGGCTGTGTTTTTGTCAGAAAAACTTAAACATAGTCTCAGTCTAGCTTCCAGTCAAACTTGTCTGTAATTGGGTTGGTGAGAGACACTTGATTTCTTGGTCTAGAAGGGATATAATTGCTGCGGCTTTTGTAACTATCATTACAACGATTAGCCAAAACAGGAGGTAATTGGGTTGGCCAGAAAACGGAAACGTAAAAGTCGCCGTCGTCAAGAAGGACGTAAGATACTTGAACTTGTACCCCAGTATAGTATTGAAAGTGGCGAAGATAAACCCGTAACTGCGGCGCGTAAGTATATTCAAGCTATAGGCATTAGCCCACCAGCTTTATTGATTGTTAAGCGTAACGAGCATACAACCGATCGCTATTTCTGGGCTGAAAAAGGACTGTTTGGAGCGCAATATGTGGAGGAAAACCACTTCCTTTTCCCAAGTTTGCGCGACCTGCAGCCCCAGCCCCAGCCCGTCAAAGCACCGGTAGCAGTTGCTAAATAACTCAAAGGACTATTAATCGTATCATGGAAAGTGAACTCGTTTACGCAAAAGTAAACGAGTTTTTTTTGTCTGAGGCCTAGGAATAAGCCATCAGCTTTTCGCTGATGGCTAAAGATAAGAAATCTGAGGCTGAAAAACAGCCAAGTTTTAGGCAACATTACCTGCTGTGGTCGTAATAATTTGACGTACTTGAGCATCGGTCAGATTCGGATTGGCACTCAACATTAAGGCCACCACTCCAGCTACATGAGGTGCTGCCATAGAGGTTCCACTCAAGAAACCATAGCCACCATTAGGGAGAGTAGAATACACTTGCACGCCTGGAGCGGTGACATAGCTCATCGAAGAATTGGAACCAGCACGATTGGAGAAGGAAGCCATCTGGTTAGAACTATCAACGGCACCTACGGCAAGACCCCAAGAGGTGGCACTGGAAGCGGGATAACCGGGTTGAGCTGCCCCCTCATTACCGGCGGCCATAACCACGATAACACCGCGACTGCTGGCATACTGGAGGGCCGATTGAACCGCACTGTCAGTGCTACCACCCCCCAAACTCATATTAATTACATCAGCACCGTTATCTACCGCGTAGCGAATTCCCTGGGCAACGCCACTATAGCTGCCACTACCAGAATCGCTCAAAACTTTCACCGGCATAATTCTGGAATTGTAAGCAACACCTGTAACACCGACACCGTTGTTGAGTCCAGCAATGGTTCCCGCCACATGGGTACCATGGCTGTTAACATCTAAAGTGTTATTATTGCCATTGGCAAAGTTCCAGCCATAAACGTCATCAACGTAACCGTTGCCATCGTTATCAAGACCATCATTGGCAATTTCGCCCGCATTCGTCCAAATATTGCCCGCTAAGTCGGCATGATTGCGGTCAACTCCTGTATCTAGTACAGCAACGACGATTCCTTGTCCTGTATAACCGCTTGCCCAAGCTTCTGGAGCATTAACTAAGTTAACCCCCCAGTCATTAGCACCACCAAAAGTGGGAACATCGGCAAAAGGACTTTGATTCAAGGCTCCAGCGACGGCTCTGGCGGCATTAACTAAACCGTATCCTGAAATGGCACTATATCCGGGTGTGACTGTGGCTGTGGTAGCCGACAGGCTTAAGTTATAGTTAGTGCTGCCACTGTAGGGATAAACCCGGACATAGTAAGTACCCGCACTGAGTTGACGAGTAATACTCTCACTGCTGGTACTGCCATTCGTGGAGCTAGTAATCACAAAACGATAGTAATCATTAGTGTCTGTAGAACCAACAAAATCACTATAGCTGGTGGGAGTTGCTCCAATGGTGATATCACGGGCCGTTGCTAAGGTATTGCCGGCGTTATCAGGAATCGTTGCAGAAGCGGCAGCTAAACTTAAGTTATAGTTAGTGCTGCCACTGTAGGGATAAACCCGGACATAGTAAGTACCCGCACTGAGTTGACGAGTAATACTCTCACTGCTGGTACTGCCATTCGTGGAGCTAGTAATCACCTAAAACGATAGTAATCATTGGTGTCTGTAGAACCAACGAAATCGCTGTAGGTGGTGGGAGTCGCTCCAATGGTGATACTGCGCGCTGTTGCTAAGGTGTTATCTAAGGTAGTAAAATCAAGGCTCTCTACTTCTTCTTTGAAAAGAGATGTGGCTCGATTAGTGGCCGTGCTGGGAAAAATTGATGACTTATTCCCCGCTAGGAATTTCTGAAAATCTGAGGAATCTAGACCGTCTATGTAGTTGATATAGTCGTCGTAGGCGGTAAAGTTATCTATCATGGTGTTCTGGTCGTTTTTTAGTGGTTAGATGGCTGAGAGAACAATCAAGAAGATTATTATCAGACAGACAATACTTGTCAGCTTTTGGGTAAGTCCCCAAAAGAGTAGGCTAATTCAAATCTGAATTGCATTACTGTACGAGTTTATACGCCAATTCAAACCTGGATTTCACCACAATCTTATCCTATTTCATACAATAACTTGAATGGGTTTCGATAGTCAAGATGTTTTCGGAGACCTATAAATTATGAATTATGAATTATGAATTATCAATTATCAATTATCAATTATGAAGTGGGGAGCAGGGAGCGGGGAGCTTTTTTTCAGTGTTGCCAAAGGCACGGCGTAGCCGTCCAGTAAACAGTAATCAGTAATCAGTGAACTGAAAACTCACATCTGATAACTGATATATAGCGTTTCCTAAGCTAGTGAGGTACACCTATTTTTCTTTCCTTTTGCCTTTTGCCTCTTGCCTAAAACCCATAACTTTTGTACCTCAGCAGACTGAAAAACGCTATAGGAATTATGAATTATGAATTATGGGCTCTTCTCGACTTTGTGTGATAATTTTTGCTTATAGAATCGTGAAATGTTTACTGGCAAAGACTTTTAGGACTATTTTGCTGAAGAAACTATCAGTATAGACCCCGTTTCCACACATAGCGGGGAGCTTTTTTCAGTGTTGCCAAAGGCACGGCGTAGCCGTCCAGTAAACAGTAAACAGTAATCAGTGAACTGAAAACTCACATCTGACTCCTGACTCCGTTCGGCTGAGATCACGGCCGAAGCCTGACTCCTGACTCCTGACGAATGTTACAATTGTTACAACATCTTGACATTAATTCTGATACCCTGACAATGTGTCAATCTGTGCAGTAATGGGGCAGAAACTCAAGTGGTATCGATCTATATTTCTATTGTTGAGGGCAACCCGCACTTGCGATCGCTATTAGCTTGGCATCTGCAACAGGCCGGTTATTTGGTCAATCAATCGGCAACCCTGCAAAGTGCGCGTCAAGCTTTCCTTCATCGTCAACCAACCTTAGCAATTATCGATTCCGACTTGCCGGACGGGGATGGAATCGAACTCTGCCGTTGGCTTTATCAACAAAAACATTCTTTAATACTGATTCTCTCGGCCCGCAATAGCGAAAAAGACGTGGTCAATGGTTTAAAAGCCGGGGCCGACGACTACCTGAAAAAGCCCTTTGGAATGCAAGAATTTATGGCTAGGGTAGAAGTGTTAACCCGTCGTTTACGCGGTGTGGCCGCTCCCCTACACTTGGATTATGGGGAATTAAAAATAGATTTAGCCCAACGACGGGTACAATTTCGCGGGGAGTATATCGAATTAACGCCCCAAGAATTTAGCCTACTCTACGTTTTAGCCCAAGCGGAGGGAACACCCCTATCAAGAGCCGATTTACTGCGTCGCGCTTGGCCGGAGGAAATTGATAATCCCCGGACAATCGATACTCATGTTCTCTCTCTGCGGAAAAAAATCGAAAGCGATCCCAGACAACCTAACTTAATTCAAACCGTCCGCAACGTCGGCTATCGCTTTAATCTAGAAATGTTGGCCGAGATGACTTCAGCTTTAGAAGCTAATATTATTGCCCCCACCAAAGGCAATCATAACGGCCATTCCATTAGTAAAATTCCCGCTCACAATGTTAGTCGTTAATTCTGGCTTTGTCCGACTGATTAAGTACCGCGCGCAAAATTAATTACACATCTAAGCCACTACTCCGTCAGACTTCTGCTGATGTGAGCAAATAGAGAACTGAAAACTCAAATCCGATACCTAATAGCTGTCTCCCGTCTCCCGTCTCCCGTCTCGCAGTCTCGCAGTCTCGCAGTCTCGGAGTCTCGACTAGGAAATTAATTTTGCACGACTACTTAGCAGATTTTTGGCTGAAATCGTCTCCTAACCACTGAATCGAAGCAAGGAGACGAAGGGCAAGTTAAACCGTAGTCACCATTGACCGATCCGCTTGTTGCTGAAATTCCGTCAATAAACGCCGGAATTCGTCGCCGTCAATGGTTTCCTGTTCAATCAGTATATCCACCAAGCGATCAATCGCCACACGATTGTCAAGGATAAGTTTTGTTGCTAAATCGTGGCATTGCTTGACAAGTTCCCGTACTTGTGCATCAATTTTCGCCATCATCGCGAAAGAATGGTCGGGATGATAACCAGCACCAGCACCACCGAGATAGGAATTACCCTCCTCCTCTAGGGCAATCAATCCCAATTCCGACATTCCCAGACGCGTTACCATCTGTCGGGCCAGATAGGTAATTTTTTCAATATCATTACCGGCCCCGGTGGTCACTTCATTCTCACCGAAGACACATTCCTCCGCCACCCGTCCCCCTAATAATCCCGCAATTCGGGCTAATAACTGGGAACGACTGGTTAAACCCGGTTCTTCATCGGGAGTGAACCAAGTTAACCCCTGCGCTTGCCCCCGGGGAATCAGGGTGACTTTTTCCACTTGATCGTGACCGGGACAGAGAGTACCGACAATCGCATGGCCGACTTCATGATAGGCGATCAAACGCTTGGCTTTACTATCCACTAAAGCGCGCCCTTCCATACCAGCCACAATCCGATCGATCGCATCGTTGACCTCCGCCATAGTAATCGCCTCTTTCCGCCGTCTAGCGGTAAAAATCGCCGCTTCGTTGAGCATATTAGCCAAATCTGCCCCAGTAAAACCCGGTGTGCGTCTGGCGATCGCCTCCAGAGCCACATCAGCAGCCACCTTTTTATCGCGAGAATGAACCTCTAAAATGCCCAAACGTCCCTTAAAATCCGGATAATCCACCACCACCTGTCGATCAAAACGACCCGGACGCAGCAAGGCCGAATCCAAAACATCGGGGCGGTTGGTAGCGGCAATAACGATAATGCCAGTATTTCCCTCAAAACCGTCCATTTCCGTCAATAATTGGTTCAGGGTTTGTTCCCGTTCATCATTACCTCCCCCATAACCGATCCCTCTTTGACGACCAACGGCATCAATTTCATCGATAAAAACCAAACAAGGGGCATTTTCCTGGGCTTTTCGGAACAAATCTCGCACTCGCGACGCACCAACCCCGACGAACATCTCGACAAATTCCGACCCGGAGATGCTGAAAAAAGGTACTCCCGCCTCTCCTGCGATCGCTTTAGCCAGCAAAGTTTTCCCCGTCCCCGGGGGACCAATTAACAGGACTCCTTTCGGGATTTTTGCGCCAATAGCCGTAAATTTTTCCGGTTGTTTGAGAAATGTTACTACTTCCTGTAGATCTTCCTTGGCCTCATCCACACCCGCCACATCATTAAATTCTATGCCAGTTTTCGCCTCCATCTGAAACCGCGCCCTTGATTTACCGAAGTTCATCGCTTGACCGGAAGCATTGGCAGAACGACGGATAATAAACACCAATAATCCCAAGACGATAATAATCACTAACAGGTTAGTGAGAACATTGATCAGGGCCGAATTGTCAGTGCGAGGGAGAATACCGTACTCAATTTTTTCAGCATCGAGTTTCTTGATTAATTCGGGATTTTGGTCAAATAAATTGACTTCTTTCGGGGGATCCTTGTCCGTTTGACCGACGAGGGTAACTGCTGCCTGCTGCAAAGAAGGATTGATTTCGACCTTTTTTACCTTTCCTTGCTCGATTTTCTCTAACAATTCACCGTAGGTGAGGGTATTTGGGGTTTTTTGACTCCAAGCAGCAGTGACAGGGCCAAAGGTTTGCAGAATCATCCAAGTGCTGACAATCCCTTTCCATACTGGCCGATGACCACGATTCTTGGCTGACTTGGCTCTAACTACGGTGAGCGGAGATTTTTGATCCATAATTGACTCTATATCTAGTTACCCTGTATTCATTGTGACAGATCGACTCGATCGTGACCACTGTTCTGTTTTTCCCCAGGCACGACCCTGAGGGCAAATAGTGATGACGGTTTTTTGCTATACTGTATTCAGCTAGGTGGTCTAACAACTGCCTATCCCAATCACTAACAGTTTAGGGAAGTGGGTTTCGCCCGCTTTTTTTATTGTCCAAATCATGACCCATCCGCTCATCCCCGACCTGCTGCACCTAGCCATCCCTATCGCTGAAAACTTGGGGCTAGAAGTGGTCGATATCGTTTTCCAAACCAATAAAAGGCCTCCCGTCCTGCGCGTCGATATTCGCAATCTTGCGGGAGATACTGGTTTAGAGGACTGTGAGCAGATGAGTCGGTCTTTAGAAACCGCCCTCGACAGTCAAGAAATCTTACCAGGGGCCTACGTTTTGGAAATATCTAGCCCCGGCATTTCTCGACAACTGAGCAGTGAGCGCGAATTTCAGTCTTTTAAAGGTTTTCCCGTCATCGTTACCGGCCAGGATAGCCAGGGAAAACCAAAAGAATGGCGCGGAAAACTGCAAGGTAGAGATGAGCAATCTATTTATCTTAACCAAAAGGGTCGCTCCCTGACCATCGATCGCACTACCGTCATCAGCGTCCGTTTAGATGAGCAGCGCAGTAATCAGTAAACAGTAAACAGTAAACAGTAAACAGTAATCAGGGATAAAGATGAAGATAACTAACTAACTAACTGATTAACTTAAAACTTACATCTGATAACTGATCACTGATGACTGATCACTGATAACTGATCACTGATATAAGGCTAAAAAACTAATAACTCAAAAGTAAGGAGAAAAAAATAATTATGGCTACCGTTAATTTGCCCGGTTTAAAAATAATGCTCGAAGAAATTAGCCAACGACATAATCTGCCCAAAAATGCCGTACAGGAAGCCTTGCGTGAAGCACTTATCAAGGGTTACGAACGTTATCGACGCGCCCAAAGTTTAGAAAAAGCCGCTCAATTTCATGAAGATTATTTCAATAACTTTGATGTGGAATTAGACGTAGAAGAAGAAGGGTTTCGCATCCTTTCGACTAAAACTATTGTCGAAGAAGTGATCAATCCCGACCATCACATCGGTCTCAAGGAAGTGCAAGAAGTGGCCGATGAGGCCCAATTAGGGGATGAAGTAGTTCTTGATGTCACCCCCGACCAAAAAGAATTTGGTCGCATGGCGGCGATTCAAACTAAACAGGTTTTACTGCAAAAACTGCGGGATAACCAACGCAAAATGATTCAAGAGGAGTTCCAAGATCTGGAAGGAACGGTTTTACAGGCCCGGGTCGTCCGTTTTGAAAGACAGGCCGCCATTGTCATGGTACAAAGTACCTACGGTCAACCAGAAGTGGAAGCAGAACTACCCAAACGGGAACAGCTGCCCAACGATAACTATCGCGCCAACGCCACCTTTAAAGTTCTGCTCAAAAAAGTTCTAGAAGGTTCTCACCGCGGCCCGCAATTAATTGTTTCCAGAGCGGCGGCGGGTTTGGTAGTATATCTGTTCGCCAACGAAGTTCCCGAAATCGAGGAGGAAATCGTGCGTATTGTCGCCGTCGCCCGGGAAGCTAATCCCCCCTCCCGTCACGTTGGTTCGCGGACAAAAATCGCCGTCGATACCCTAGAAAGAGACGTGGATCCGGTTGGGGCCTGTATTGGGGCCAGAGGTTCGCGGATTCAAGCCGTGGTGAACGAATTGCGGGGGGAAAAAATCGACGTGATTCGCTGGTCTCCAGATCCCGCCACCTACATCGCCAATGCCCTTAGTCCCGCCCGTATTGACCAAGTTTTGTTCACTAATGCCGAAGAAAGACAAGCACTGGTACTGGTGGCCCAGGATCAATTAAGTTTAGCGATTGGCAAAGAAGGGCAGAACGTGCGTCTAGCCGCTCGTCTGACGGGCTGGAAAATCGATATTAAGGATATCGCCCTCTATAAAGGCGAACAAGAGGTAAAAAACGATGAAACCGACCCAGAAGCGCAGGATTTAGACCAAGAATGAACCCCTTCGTCAATTATCGACGCTGTATTAGCTGCCGTCTCTTCGCCCCGAAAGAATCCTTTTGGCGAATTGTCCGACTACACCCGTCCGGACAGATACAATTAGATCAAGGCATGGGAAGGGCTGCCTATATCTGTCCGCAACCTAATTGCCTGCAATTAGCCCGGCAAAAAAATCGTCTCGGACGGGCCCTAAAAGCCAATATTCCCGAAACGCTCTATGAATCCTTGCAAGAGCGCCTCGGGACTGCCAAGCAAGGTCGTTCAAATCAGGATTAAAATTGACGATCATAGCCACAAAATCGTTACCATGGAAAGGGGGCAGTCCTGACAGGATCAAAAAATCAGCCAACTTATAGGATCACTAACACTTTAGCCGGGGGATAATGGATGAGTAACGCGAAAGTCAGAATTTACGATTTATCAAAAGAATTGAATCTAGACAACAAAGACATTTTGGATATCTGTGACCAGTTGAACATCGAGTACAAGAGCCACAGTAGCACGATCAGCGAAGAGGATGCCCAACGCATCAAGGCAATCGCTGCGAAGGGAGTTGTTTCGAGTACCAGTAAAAGTAGCACGGGTCAGCGAGAACCGGTTAGTCCTGCCGAAGAAAAAAAACAAAAGATTTTAGCCCTGCATAAACACAACCGCCCCGAAACTGGCGAAGAAGGGGAAATCTATCCCGGGTCTGCCGGTTCCTCGGCTAAACCGACTTTAATCAGTCCTCCCCGTCCCCCGGTTAAACCCCTCGTGGCTGCCCCGGGCCGCGACGGTGCGGCCGAAAAAACTCCCCCCACCGCTGCAGAGATGCCATCTCAGTCCGCCAGTGTTAAAGAAACCCTGACCGAAACCCCGCCAGTGCCAGAAGCAGCCCCCACCTTAATCGCCCCACCTAATCGACCTTCCCTCACCCCGAAACCACGCCCGGGCAGCGCCTCGGGCCGGCCAGAACCCCGATCTAAAAATGCCCCCGGCAGCAACGACAGGCCCCGGGGAGAAAAACGCGAGCGCGGCGAGAGCGAAAACGCCCCTAGTCCTGAGCGCAGGGCTGGCTTGGCTAAACCCGAAAAACCGACCCTCCACCGCAAACCCGACGGAAAAAGCCCGAAACTGGCGGAACCAGCTAGAGAAGTGCGGGAGACGGTGGAATTGAAGCGCCCAGTTCGCCCGGGTTTACCCGCTAAAATCTCGGCTACCGGCGAGGAAGAAATCGACACCACCAAGAAATCCGGTGTTGATGGCACAGAAATCGATACAGATACCGGATTGCTCGGAGCAGACGGGCCCAAAAAACTCAAACGACCGACCATGCCCCCTCGCATGGCCAAAAAATCTAGCTGGGAAGAAGAGGAAGAAGAAGAGAAAAAAGCGGCCAAAACCGCTAAAACTGCTGGCAAAAACAAACGCCGCACCCAGGCGCTCTTTGAAGATGACGATGATCTAGAATCGGAACTATCCGGGTTAATCAATAGCCCCAGTTTTACCCTCTCCACCGCTCGTCCCCCCAAACCGCCCACCGCTAAAGCCGCCACCCCTAGCACTCCAACAGCAGTCAAAGTTAAGCGGCCCAGTAAACCAACCGCCCACACCGGCAGCCCGAAAAGCGAGCGCCAAGAACCCCAAGAGGAAAAACGCCCGGAAAGCATCGTCATCACCGGCAGTCTCACCGTGCGCGACCTCTCGGAATTGATGAAAGTCCCCGAAACCGAGATCATCAGAACCCTATTTTTTAAAGGGATGGCGGTTAATATCACCCAAACTCTCGACGTGGACACGATCGAAATGATCGCCAGGGACTTCGAGATGACCGTGGAAACCCCCAGCACCCAGTCGGCGGCAATCAAAACCACGGAAATGATCGATGTCTCCGACTGGGAAAGTCTCCAGCGTCGTCCCCCCGTCGTCACCATTATGGGTCACGTTGACCACGGTAAAACCACCCTCCTGGACTCGATCCGCAAAACCAAAGTCGCCCAAGGAGAAGCTGGCGGCATCACCCAGCACATCGGTGCTTACCACGTCGATGTGGAACATAACGGCAAACCGGAACAGATTGTCTTCTTAGATACCCCCGGCCACGAAGCTTTTACCGCCATGCGGGCCCGTGGGGCGAGAGTCACCGATATAGCGGTGCTGGTGGTGGCCGCCGATGATGGCGTACAACCCCAAACGAAAGAGGCAATTAGTCACGCCAGGGCCGCCGAAGTCCCCATCGTGGTGGCGATTAACAAAGTCGATAAACCTTCTGCTAACCCCGACCGAATTAAACAGGAATTGACCGAACAGGGACTCGTGGCCGAAGATTGGGGCGGTGAGACGATTATGGTTCCCGTTAGCGCCCTGCGGGGGGAAAATCTCGATAATCTGCTGGAAATGATCCTCTTGGTGGCAGAAGTGGAGGAATTGGTGGCTAACCCCGATCGCTTGGCCAAGGGAACCGTGATCGAAGCTAACCTCGATCGCACCAAAGGTCCAGTGGCTACCCTGCTCGTCCAGAATGGTACTCTCCGGGTGGGCGATAGCATCGTCGCTGGTTCCGTTTTCGGCAAAATTCGGGCGATGATCGATGATCGCGGGCAAAAAGTCGAAGCAGCCACCCCCTCCTTCGCCGTGGAAATCCTCGGTCTTAGTGATGTCCCAGCCGCCGGCGATGAATTCGATGTCTATGAAAGTGAAAAAGAGGCCCGATCAATTGCCGATCAACGGGCGATCGAACGACGCAACACCCGTTTACAACAGGCCCTCTCCTCCCGTCGCGTTAGCCTTAGCACCCTTTCTATCCAAGCTCAAGAAGGACAACTCAAGGAACTTAATCTCATCCTCAAGGCAGATGTGCAAGGTTCCGTCGAGGCCATCCTCGGTGCGCTCAAACAGTTACCCCAAAACGAAGTCCAGATTCGGGTTCTCCTCGCCTCTCCGGGGGAAATCACCGAAACCGATGTGGATCTGGCCGCCGCTAGTGGTGCGGTGGTGGTGGGCTTTAATACTACCCTTGCCAGTGGAGCCAGAGCATCCGCCGATCGGGAAGGGGTCGATATCCGCGATTACAATATCATCTACAAGCTTCTCGATGATATTCAAGGGGCGATGGAAGGTCTTCTCGACCCCGAAGAAGTGGAAGAACACCTCGGTTTTGCCGAAGTGCGGGCCGTCTTCACCGTCGGTCGTGGGGCCGTGGCGGGCTGTTATGTCCAATCAGGTAAACTGGTGCGGAATCGCTTCCTGCGCGTGCGTCGCGGCAAGGAAATTGTTTATCAGGGGGTTCTTGATTCCCTCAAACGGATGAAGGAAGATGCCCGGGAAGTGGCCACCGGTTTCGAGTGCGGTGTCGGTGTTTCTAAATTCAATGACTGGAAAGAAGGCGATATTATCGAAGCCTACGAAATGGTCATGAAACGTCGCACTTTATCCAGTTAATTAGACGGTCACCGTCAGGGAGTCGGGATTCAGGATTCAGTAGTCAGTAGTCAGTAGTCAGTAGTCAGGAGATTATTTTTATTTATTCTCCCCACTCCCCGCTCCCCCACTTCCCCACTTCCCCACTCCCCCATTTCCCCCACTTCCCTCTATGAAATCAGAACCTTTTTTGTGGATTCATCTGGCAGGGTTAGCGGCTTTGCCAATCTTTTTACAAATCGCTTGGATTGGTTTAGCTGTGGGCGATCCCTTGCCTTTTCTTTGGCTAGAATGGCTATTTCTGGGAGCGATCGCTATCGTCCCCGTCTTTTGGATGCAGTGGACAAAACCTTTTGATATCTTTAGTCTTTTGTTGGTTGCCCTGAAACCGAGTCAACTCACCCCCGAACAGTTAAAAATTCTCTCTCTTTTTCAACGTCCTCGCCATCGTCTTCTTACTCTTTTGGGAGTCGTCCTCTTAATTCTCATCGCTTGGCCCATCTATAATTTTGCCCCTCTAGCGGCTGCCGTGGCCGCCTATCTCCCCCAATGGCGGCTTTTAGGTTTAGTCATTGCTGCGATCGCTCTCCTCTTAAGTCACCTGTTTTTACAGGTTCCTCTGAGTGTTATTGGGGTTTTAGCCACTAAAGAAAGTGACTGGACAGCGACCGAAGCTTTAGTTATTGAGCGCATTCCTGAGTTATTTACTATTGTTGGTCTAAAAGTTAATAAAATTATCTAAATTAGCTAAAATGCCGACAATTTATGCTAGGAATGCAGGATCGAGCGCCCGTTTAAGGGTTGAATATTCCTCGCATTACGGGGAAAAATCTCGGCCAATTGTTGCAGTTGTTGGGGAGAAATTTTGATCGCATTTTGCCAGACTAACCAGAGAACATCCTCGCTACAGGGAGGAGTGGACAAAGACCCCCGATATTCATAAAAACCGCTATTTTCTGGCAGTAAAAGCCCGGCATTGACCCAAGTATCGGGGATGATCATTTCAGGAGAAGGTTCTTGGGGTAAATAATCCCAAATGGTTTGTAAATAGGGATTATTTGCGCCAATTTCGGCTAAGATGCCCACAACTGCTAAATTTCCCTTCTCATTTCGATGCACTAAATGAATTTCTAGAGGGAAAGACTGACCTTTAATCTGATGTTCGCTGGGGTGATGAAAATGGAACTGCAATAAATCCCAGTTTTCGCCGTGAAAAATCATGTTTCCACCTTTTTTGGTCTGAACTAAGATTGTACGACCGTTATGGCGAATTTTTAGGGGTACAGGACGATAATTAAAGGTGGGTTGGTATAGCTCTTTTTCAGTCACTATACTCAGATCGATCGGTGTTTGTTGCTTTCCCGTGGTGCAGAGGCGATAATTACTTGATAATTCGCCCCAATGGTCAATATTTTGGTAATTCCAAGCAAATTCTGGATTAATAGCCCCAAAAAGAGCATGAGAGCCAATAAATTGCAGTAATTCTCGTCTATACATGGGATTCAATTTAGCAAACCCTAATTAGAAATTTTCTTGGGGATTTATGCCCAATTCCCGCAGTTTAGCCGCTAATTTTGCGGATTTCTGCCTTTCCTGTTGGAATTGATTTTCTGCTTCTACAGCCCGATTTTCTGCCTGTTGTGCCGCTTCTGCGGGAGTGGGTACTAATTCGCCTTCGGGGGTAAAATAGCGCAATTTATTGGCAGATAAACCCAAATATAAGCCTAATTGTTGACTCCAG
>SFAQ01000049.1:0-20899 GCA_007096525.1 Microcystis wesenbergii Mw_QC_B_20070930_S4
AAGACCAGAACAGAGTAAATCTGTTCAGGCAGGTGCGGAACCCCGCAAGGGAAAGAAGCAGAAACCTAAATCGTGAGGTTTGGGAATCACCGTCCGTTTTACGGCGGTGAGGATGTCAACGATGGCAAGGACTTGATTTATAGCTACAAGCTAATCGAAGAGACTCTAGCCAAGGCGGGGAAACATCCCTAGGTATCGATTGGATTGGTGTTGGTGATGGTGTCGTTCTTGGCTTTTACGGGGGCCAGTACTCGCGGAGTCGGTTGATCCGGTGGTTACGGTGGACCCCTACGTTATTAATACGCTTGTTCTATTATTCCTGTAAATTTATCTAGCGATTAGGAGAATCCCATGAGTTACAGATACATCAATCAATTAGCCACACCCGAAAATTTGCAGCGATTTCTGGAATTTGTCGATCTAGCGGCCGGTACGGGCCGAGAAACGGCTAATGTCTGGGAAATCGAGCGCCGATTAGTCAATAGTCGCCCGATGGAGTTATGTGTAAAAGCAGTTCTGCAAGAACCAGCTTCCGCTCAATTAGTGCAGGAAAGATACATAGGAAAGCCCTACGATTTAGAAAAAATGTTAAAAATGCCCAAGGGTTCCCTCGGTTGGACTTACGGCACAATTATGCACACGTTGGGCTATGATCCGCAATTTTATCCTCAGCGCAATCAGTTTGAATCCGATGCCGATTATATCGGTTTTCGCGTTGATAAAACCCACGATCTTCATCACATTCTCACCGGATTTAGTTTAGATAATCTTGGGGAATTGGGAGTAATTTCTGTGACGGTCGCTCAAACTCGTTATCCTACTTTTCTCCTGATCGATCTCCTCTCTTTACTGATGACTTTTTTTACCAGTGATACTCTGTTAAGAGAGGTGGAAAGTGACGCCGATTTAAATAAAACTCTCGGTTACAAATTCCAGCTAATTTCCCAGGGAATTACCATCGGCCGTAACGCTCAACCTCTATTCCCGATCAAGTGGGAGGAAGGCTGGGAAAAACCCTTGGATCAATGGCGCAAGGAACTGAATATTAAACCAGTTTTAGATGGTCCATGGAGTTGGTACAGTCGTCCAGAATTGCAGGCAGTACTCCCTTAATTTATCCAGCAGATTTTTGTGAGAGAATAGTTAGGGATAATTCTGCTTTGATCTATGATCAAAAAAATCCCTAGAAAACCAAGCTATACTCAAATTCGCTGGCTCTGTCAAATAATTGTCGCCCTGATTGTCTTAATGCTGCCGGTGACAATTACCCTGCGACTGGTTTTAGCTTTTCTTTTCGCTTTGATAGTGGCAATTGCCTTACTAGCTTACAGAATTTCTGGCGTTGCCCCTTGGCAGTTAGAACTATTAAAATCTCCCGATCATCGGGTAGCATTTCTGGAATCCCTATTTTATACTATCGACAGTTTCGGACTATTAATTTATCTGATCGCTTCCGAACACGCCATCGTTCATTTTGCTTGCGGTTTTCTGGGTATTATTAGTGCTTGGTTAGCCATACAATTGATCTACAGCAAAGAATATGCAGTGCGCTACTATCATGATGGTAAAGGCCTAGTTTTTCCTGGTTGCGATCTACCTAATTGGACGGAATTTCTCTATCAAGGTTTTTGTATGGCGGCTTGTTATCAAACCTCCGATACAAGTATTAATAGTACGGCGATGCGGCAGCTGGTAGCAACCCACGGGATGCTTTCCTATTTTTTATCCGTCTCGATTATTGCTATTATTTTTGGAATGATTGGTAATTTACTCTGAGCAAAAAAGAAGGAAGTTATGGTTCATCAGAAAATTAATCTCGATCGCCTGAGTCCGGAAGAGGCACTAATTACCCCCACCTATGCTTCCCGCGCCCTGACTTCCTCTGTACCTAAATACGAGATTCCCGAGGGAGAAATGCCGCCGGCGGTGGCCTACAATTTAATTCGCGATGAACTTGCCCTTGATGGTAATTCTCGTCTGAATCTGGCTACTTTCGTCACCACTTGGATGGAACCAGAAGCCAAACAATTAATGGCGGAAACCTTCGATAAAAACATGATCGACAAGGATGAATACCCACAAACCGCCGAAATTGAACTGCGTTGTGTGAATATGATCGCTAGACTCTGGAATGCTCCCGAAAACGAAGCGGCAACTGGTTGTTCTACCATTGGTTCCAGTGAAGCGGCGATGTTGGGAGGCATGGCTTTAAAATGGCAGTGGCGCAAACGCCGACAAAAAGAGGGTAAACCCACCGATAAACCTAATTTAGTCATGGGCATTAATGTGCAAGTTTGTTGGGAAAAATTCTGTCGTTATTGGGAGGTAGAACCGCGTTTTGTGCCGATGGAAGGGAATCGTTTTCATCTCGATGCGACGGAAGCAATTAAACTAATTGATGAGAATACGATCGGGGTAATTGCCATTATGGGTAGTACCTTTGATGGTAGTTACGAACCCGTCCAAGAAATTAATGATGCCCTAGAAAAATTGAACAGAGAAACCGGCTGGCAAGTTCCCCTGCACGTCGATGGTGCTAGTGGTGGTTTTATTGCCCCTTTTCTCGATCCCGATTTAGTTTGGGATTTTCGCCTCAAATGGGTTAAATCGATTAATGCTTCTGGGCATAAATACGGTTTAGTCTATCCCGGTGTCGGTTGGATTATCTGGCGAGATCGGCAAGAATTGCCAGAAGAATTAATCTTTCATTGTAATTATTTAGGCGGTGATCTGCCTAATTTTGCTCTTAATTTTTCTCGTCCCGGCAATCAAGTAGTCGCTCAATATTATAATTTTTTACGCTTGGGTAAAAAGGGTTATCGACAAATTCATCAAGCCTGTCGAGATACGGCTCTGTATTTATCGGGGTAAATCGCTAAGATCGGACCGTTTGAATTAATTACCGATGGCAGCACTATTCCGGTTTTTGCTTGGAAACTCAAGGATACAATTAGCGATCAATCTAATTATAATTTATTCGATTTAGCCGATAAATTGCGCGAGCGGGGTTGGTTAGTTCCTGCCTATACAATGCCCAAAAATCGCCAGGATTTAACTGTGCAGCGCGTGGTAATCAAAGAGGGATTTAGTCGCGATATGGCGGATCTTTTGTTGCGGGATATTCGGTCAGCGATCGCCTTCTTTAAATCTCAGTCTAATTATCAGTCAAAATTATCTGGTTCCCATTTTCATCACTAACAGATGTTGAGGAAAAACTCGCTTACATTTCCCAAAAATTGGCAACCATTACAAAGTTTTGGTGTTGCCAATTTTTCTACACGAATTATTCACAGAACTGCCCAAGGAAATTTTCATATTTGGTCATCTCGGCGCTTTCGTAAGCGCCATAGCAGTGAAATTAAATCTGGCATTTCTGACTTAATTTCCTCTAAGTTAAAGCCGTTTAAATATTGGACTTGGCAATTAGATAATTTAACCTGGTGGATCGGTTTTATTTTTACTCTTGGTTCAATTTTATTCGTCGTCGGCTCAATTCCGATGATGTTTCCCCATCCCCCCTTAGAGAGAATTTCTATCATTAATTTTATCGGTTCAGTGTGTTTTACTTTTGGTTCCTATGCCGCTTTTTTAGAAGCTATTAATTTAAATCTAGATGTTACTCTGATTCGGGATGCAGAAATACTGGAGGAAAAAATCGGTACTGTCTGCCATCCCGTCCCCAAACTAATTAAAATTAAATGGTTTGCTTGGCAACCAGATCGCCTTGAATATTGGGGAACTTTCATTCAATTTATCGGAGCTTGTCTATTCAATATTAATTGTTTTTTTGCCATGGTACAAGGTTTAAGTTGGCAGAGTGATGATCTGTTAATTTGGATTCCTAGTACCCTGGCTTCCCTTCATTTCTGCACCGCTAGTTATTTGGCTATTGTCGAAGTTTCTCATAGTTATTGGTCTTGGCATTTTAAAGATATAGATGGGGGATCGTGGTCTTAAATTTAGGTGGTTATCTTGGCTTTTTGAGCGGCAGTCTTTTCGGCTTTTTCGGACAAGGAACAATTATTTGCTGTCAGGAATGGGGAACAAATTTATCTTTTTTATCTGGTTCACTTTTGTTTTTAGGAGGTAGTTATTTAATGATTCCCGAAATGTTGCAAGAATAGCTTTCATATGTAAAAATTTCCCTCCTGTCTCAACCTAGGTTCTCTGCACCTCATCGAGGACAGTAATGCCTGAAGCTTACCCGACTACAGACAAAAAAATCTGACTTAATCCTATGCAATTTGTACCAGTTGTCGATATTAATCAAAGATATTTAATGCTAACTACACCATCTAAAGCTAGAGGATGGATGAAAAAAATTAGGCATACCTTGGTAATATTTTTTGTAGTTTTACTACTGACTCTAACCTCCCCTCTTTTGGGAATAGCTCAAAATCCGACACAACCGGAAAACAAAATTGACGGCTTTCCAGTTATGTTAGATGGAAAAACTCTCTTTTTTATCCGGCGGGGAGTTTCTTCATTTTCGGCGGAGGAGAGAGCTAACGCTATTACCCGGAGAATTGAAACAATTGCTCAAAATGATTCTATTCCTATTGAGAACCTGACAATTGAGCAGATTCCTGATGATAACTCACTTTATTTAAGTGTAGATCAAAAAGTAATTCTAACGGTGACGGAGCGAGATGCAAAAGCCGATCGTTCAACGCCGGAGGTTTTAGCTCAACAAGCTTTACAAAAAATTCAGGTCGCTATCGCTCAATATCGACAAGATCGAAAACCAGAACAACTACTTAAGAACATCATTTATACGGTTATAGCCAGCTTGGCTTTCTTGATTATTAGCTTTGCAGTTATCAAAATTTCAGGGAAGCTATTTCCCTTCATTAGACGTTTGATTGAATCCTTGACACCGGGCATTCAAATCGGGAATGTTGAGATTATATCCTCCTCTAAAATCAGCTTCTTTTGGCTGCGAATTCTTCGGATAATTCGCTTGTTTGTTCTGTTTTTATTATTATTTAACTATACTACATTTGTACTTCGTTTATTTCCTTGGACAAGAGTTTTTGGCGAGAGTATTTTGGGTTATTTTTCTCAATCATTAGAACTGGTTTTATCCTCCATTGGCCAATATCTTCCCAATGCCTTTATTATTGCCATAATCATTTTTATAACCTACTACTTAATTCGGCTAATCAAGCCCTTTTTTACGGCAATAGAAAGAGGAAATCTGGTTATTCCTGGTTTTTATACTGATTGGGCTAAACCTACTTACAATCTCCTATTACTCATAATTATTGCCTTAGCAGCAATAGTTGCTTTTCCCTATTTGCCCGGTTTTGATTCCCCTGCTTTCCGAGGTGTTTCTGTTTTTCTTGGTCTTCTTTTATCCCTTGGTTCTACTTCGGCGATCGCCAATGTTATCGGGGGAATTATTCTTATCTATACCCGTGCCTTTCGCATCGGAGATCACATTCAAGTAGGAGATGTAATTGGCGATCTAATTGAAAAAAACTTCCTAGTCATTCGCATTTGCACTCCCACTAATAAAATCATTACTATTCCTAACTCATCTTTATTAAGTAGTAATGTGATTAATTTTAGTATTTCTTCGCGGGAATTAAACAGAAATCTAATTATTCAGACAACGATTACCCTGGGGTACGATCTGCCTTGGCGAAAAGCCCACAAAACCTTAATTGAAGCTGCTCTAGAAACTGTGCATATCCTCAAAGAACCCGCACCTTTTGTCCTACAAACTAGCCTAGATAATTTTTACATCAGTTATCAGTTAAACGCTTACACTAACCAACCCAATTTGATGGTAATAATTTATTCAGAACTCCATCAAAATATTCAAGACAAGTGTAATGAAGCCGGGATTGAGATTCTCTCTCCCAGTTACACTTCCCTACGAGATGGAAATACCACAACCATTCCCGAAAATTATTTACCTTCCGATTATGTCGCGCCGCCCTTTCGTGTTCAATCTTCAGACAATCAGGAAAACAACACATTATGATAGTAAATCCGTTTCTAAGCCCTCACTGTTGGCGGATTATTAATATAATGTTAATTGAGCTTAGAAGGAGATAAATCGATGACGGCATCCTATGAGCAAGACTTTGGACTTTGGGCCGAACAAATGGCCGATTTATTAGCCTCTGGTCGGTTTTCCGAGTTAGACATTGAGAATTTAGTCGAAGAGGTGCGGGATTTGTCGAAACGGGAGCGCGATCGCTTACTCGCTAGTTTAAGATTAATTTTGCATCATTTATTAAAGTGGGACTATCAACCTCAACGGCGATCCCGCAGTTGGCTGGGAACTATTCAACGAGAACGGGCTAATATTAGGCTCTATTTGGACGATAGCCCCAGTTTAAAGCGATATTTAACCGATGAAAGCCTATTTAAACTCTATGCTGTTGCTTGTTCCGATGCCTTTAGAGAGACGGGATTAGAATTTCCATCCGTTTGTCCCTATGGCATTGAGGATATTTTAAATCGTTCTCTTCATTTGTCGGAACGATAAAAGGTAAGCGCAGTTTGCTGCTGGAGCTAAGGGCGATCGTTTTTAGGGGGATGAGATTAAAGGAGGCAATTACCCGCCCAATTCTTCACCAACTAACAACCGCGATCACCTAAATTTTCTACTCAGTGGAGACCTGACGGTGGCTTCTAGCGGAACATTGCCCGCAGGGAACTGGAGAGTTGATTGGCTGCCCGTGCGGCCACCAATCCCGAAAGGGCAGCAACCACCACTGTAGCAAGGCAGGTTAGCTGGGCTGCTCCCGGACCCCCCACCCCCAGTACCATCGCCACGGCGGTCAAAGGTAGGCGATAGCCGCCAGCAATACCGGCTGCTGCCCCCGCCGCACCGGCCAGATCCCCCGAAATCTCAAAGGTGGTTGCGAACACCCGGCCACTGAGGTCGCCGATCGCCAGAAAAGGGACAAACACGCCACCACAGCCCCCGGCTAAAACGGCAGCGGTGGTGGCGGCAGCCCGGAGCAGAGCTACCGCCAACAGGTGATAAGGAGTCGTTTCAATGTTTTCGGCCCAGACGATAGCGGCTCCCCCTGGTCCAAAAGCCGCTGCGGGGGTCGCCACCTGTCCGATCACGATCGCCAAGAATAGCATCACCAGGCCACCGATCAGGAGACGAGTGGCGGGCCTGTCCCGCAAGCCTCTGGCCCAGTAGATCGCCTCACCAGTGAGGGCTGTAATCGTGCCGGCGATCGCTCCGATCAACAAAGTGGCAGCCACCGCATCCCAGAAGTCAGTCGGGGCAACCTGCGGCACCACCAGCCGGATCAGTTGCAGCTTAAAGGCAACGTTGACCCCCCATCCCACCAGTCCCCCGGCTAACATCGCCGCCAGTCGCTCCGGGGTGATCGGAACCTGGCGTCGCTGACTCAACTCAAACATAAAGAAGCTGCCCACCAGAGGGATTCCCATCAGGGCAGAAACACTTGCCGCACCGCCGCCGATGGCCAGGGGCCGCACCAGTTGACCCAGGGCTGGATTTGTGCTGCCTAACCAGGTTCCCGTCGCCACGCCAATATGAGCCGCCGGCGATTCTGTTCCCATGGGCGCACCCAGTCCAACAGTGGAGAGGATGGCCAGGGCGCGCAAGGGTGCTAGATTCCAGGGGAAGCGCTCTTCTGCGCCGGATGCGTTGACCACGTCACCGGTCAGATCTGCGCGAGCAATGTCATGGGGGAAGGAGTACCAGTCCATGAGAGAACCCCGGCGGCCAGAGGCAGTCGCCCCCCGGGGAGCTAAGGTCTGCACGGGTTGGCCTCTACCCAGTCCAAACAGGACTAGCACTGCTAAGGTAACGCCCACCAGAGGCAGCAGCAGTCGCCAGACGGTTCCTAGTCCAGAGGCAATATCGAGAGTTTGCTTGATCGCCTGGGTCAGCAGTACTGCGGCTAGAGAGCCGATCAAACCGCCGAGCAGGCCAGCAACGGCCCAGGTGCCTACCCTGGTTAACAGAGGTTGTGGTTTATCATTTGCCATAGGGTTGAATTACCTTCATTTAATGCTGGCTCTCGGTGATAAGTAAATACGTGAACGGGTAGGCCCTAGAAGTGAGGTGTCGCACGACGGCAAACGGAGGGGGTTGACATTTTATTTAGGTGCGCTATACCGTGGTTCTGACTAAGTTTTTTCCTGAAAAGGTCGGGAGGGGAAGCAAGCCTTGGGTCTCTATATCAAGTATTGGCCTATGGACTTGGCCCTATCCTTAATAACTAAGTAATTTAGCATAATATGTTCTGAACAACCCAGTTATTTAGCCGTTGTTGAAGTTTGTCATAGTTATTGGTCTTGGCCTTTTCAATATCTAGATAGGGGATCGTGGTGTTAAATTTAGGTGGTTATCTTGGCTTTTTGAGCGGCATTATTTTCGTATTTTTCGGACAAGTAATAATTATTTGCTGTCAGGAATGGCGAACAAATTTGTCTTTTTTATGGGGTTCACTTGGGTTTTTAAGGGGTAGTTATTTAATGATTAGCTTTCAGGTTGAGTATTTACTGGTAAAATGTATTGCATTAAACTGGGTATTAGATTGTTAGAAAACAAACTAGGAAACTCCCTCTCTCCCTTCTCCCCTGTGGCCTTAACAAGTAATTTAGATACGCCCGCAGCGTATCTCGCACAAATTTTTAACTGTAATTGTTGCTAGACTGGTGGCTCTTGACACAAGATCAGGTTAATTATTTTTATCCTCAAGAGTATTGGGTACAATTTCATTATACTATGAATATACGGCAAGATTTTTGAAGGTTCACGAGTGATGCAATCCCTAATGCTCAGAGTTAAAACTGCTTGGAGAAGTAAAAAAGCAAGGAGAATTATATCGTTCCTATTGCTTTTTATCTTGATGCCAATTTTTCTTTATGCTTGTTTTAGTCATCTTCCTAACCAATCATCGGAGCAACGGCAAGGAACCCTCTTAGTTTGGTATCCAGAAGAGAGAAATTTAACCGCTTTACTAGGTCTGGTTTTGCAAGAGTTTGAAAAATTAAATCCGCAAGTGACAATTCTTGAACAAGCTATTCCTGTGGATGAGATACCCCAACGTTTTTTTAAACAATCTCAAAGTGGATTGGCTGCGAGTGTTATTCTAATTTTTTCGAGAAATATCCCCAAATTAGTATCCGAAGGACTACTGGAGGAAATTGACCCGAAAAATCTAGATTTATCTATTTATTATCCCCCGACGCTGAAACAAGTTAGCTATCAAGGAAAAATCTATGGTATTCCTTTAGGTTCTCGCACTGATGTACTGTGTTACAATCAAAAAAAACTACAAGCTAGTCCCGATCCGCTGCTAAAGCAACCTCCCACCAGTTTAGAGGGATTAGTGGAACGTGCGCGCAAAGGCTATTCTGTGGGGATGGTGTCCGCTATTGAAGATACTTTTTGGGGAATGGCAATTTTTGGCGGCTATTTGTGGGATGATCAAGGTAGGCTGCAACCTCGCTTAGATGGTTGGGCAAAATGGCTAGAATGGCTAAAATTTGCCTCGTCACAGCCTAATTTTATCCTCAATCGTCAACGGGAATTGCTGCATGATGCCTTTGCTAGAGGCCGCTTAACCTATTATGTGTGTCATTCTATTGAAATTGCCGATTTAAAAAACAGCCTACAAGATGATCTCAGAGTCGCTTTACTTCCCCAAGGAACTCAAGGTAAAGCAGCCCCAATTCTCTATACACGGGTGATGGTATTTAATCACAATAATAGTGATAATGAAAATCGTTTGGGATTAGCTTTAGGAAAATTTCTCTCTAATCCCGAACAACAATTACAAGCAATCATCCAAACAGAAAGTTTTATTCCCACTAATCGACAGGTGCAGATCGAAGGAAATTTACTACCGATCGAATCGGTATTATTACAACAATCTCAAAATGCCGTGGCAGTTCCTCTGGATGATTGGGAAAAGTTGAATAAAATTGTAGAAAAAGGGGAATTTTGGTATGAAAGAGCGATCGCTGGGGAAATATCTGCCTCAGCAGCAGCCCAACAACTAACACTTTATATTCAATCAGGTCTTGATCAGGAAGTCAGGAAAATCAATTAATTATGAACAACAATATTCCCTCTCTTTCGGAAATAATTGCTCACCAATTATTATTTTTAGGACGCAGAAATGTTCACAACCAATTAACGATTATTTTTCTGTCTTTAATTCTTGCTTGGTTATTATCAAAATGGTTATGGTCTTACTTAAAAAAAAGATTTCCTCACGTCACCAGTTTTATCTATAGTGATAAAAATTTAACCCTAAGTCAATATTTTGCTATCCTGATACAGTTTCTTAATTTTCCAGTTATTAGTCTAATTTTACTTGACTTAAATTATCTAATTTTTCTCAGTCAAAACTGGACAAGAGGAATCATCGCTTTATCTATAGAATTAATGGGGTTTTATTTAATTTATCGTTGTTTATTAGCTGGATTATACGCTAGGTTTTCCCTGAATACAATTAAATATTATCATGGTCGTCTTTTAGCACCTTTATTGGTATTATTCCTCCTGAGAAACATTATTATTTTCTACAATGATCTTCAAGAAATTGCCCAAGCATCTCCCTTTAATTTATTCAATAGTCCGATCACATTGGGCAGCATATTTATTTTGATAATAGCTCCCTATTTTCTGGTAATTATTGTTGTTCTTATAGAGAGTATAATTCTGAGTATTGCTAATTTCAAGAAGCAAGCTAGTCGCGGTGAAATTGAAGCAACTTTACTTTTAGGACGTTATTTTTTCATTGTCTTAGGTTTAATTATCATCTTCGGTTATGTGGGAGTTAATGCAACGGCAATAGCGGCAATTACCGGCGGTTTATCGGTGGGTATTGGTTTTGGTATGCAGCAAGTGGTCAGTAATTTTATTAGCGGTATTTTACTATTATTTGAAAAAGTTCTAAAACCAGGTGATATAATTAATATTGAAGGGCAGACTTCTCGGGTAAAAAAGCTAGGTATTCGAGCGACAACAGTGCAAATACTCGCGGATAATTCTGAAAAAATTATCCCCAATCAAAAGTTTTTTACTGAGGATGTCACCACCTATACGGGTAGTGATAACTTGATTTATTGTTCAATTGTTATCGCAGTTGGTTATAATTCTAACGCACAACAGGTGATGAATTTATTGCTAGACATTGCTGATCAACATCCTCACATACTTAAAAACCCACAACCAGTAGCATTTTTTCTTAATTTTGGTAATTCTACTTTAAACTTTGAATTAAAGTTCTGGTTGGATGATGTCAACAGCAAAAAGCGAGTAATTAGCGATATTAATTGTGTTATTCTTGATAAGTTTACTCAACAGGGTATCGAGATTACCTTTCCGCAATAAGATATTCATATTCGCAATAACTAGCAATTTAAGTAGTCGTGCAAAATTAATTTATTGGTTAGGATCGGCAAAAGGCAAAAGCTTGATCGAAATGTGTAATTAATTTTGCTTAGGTACTTATCTTGGTCAAAAACCCTATTTGAGTATTTTCATCTCAAAATATATCACTTTCACTTATTAAATTCATGTATTGATTGTTTTTAATTAATTGCTTGACCAAAATAAAACTTTGATCTATAATTGCATTGATTGAAAATCCTCAATGATCTAGATTCTAATATTCTAGAATTGCCATCGGCTCTAACAGGAAAATATCGAGGTTTTACTTATGCTTTTTCGTTATACTTTACTCAGCACTTTATCGCTCACCCTAGCCTTAAATTTGCCCGTTATTGCCTGAGAACCCGCGTGCTGATACTTTGATCGGTGGTCAAGGAAAGCAAGGGACTAAGACCGTTTCTTAACCAACTGTTCCTCTTTGGTTGGCTGTGGACATCCCCCGCCATGCTACTTTTACCTTTTAATTGTTGTCATCTACCCTAACTAAAAATACCATGACTAGCCCTAGTTTGCCATCTCTTTTTCCCAGAAACAATCCCACCCGTCGGCTGCAAGCTTTTCTCCTAGGTCTTTTCGCCGCCAGTATGACCGCTTTACCCCTAAAAGCTGCCGAAGAAATTGAATTTGTCTATACTCCTCTCGTCTTTTCTGTATCGGTAACATCCCTAGAAACCTTTGCTAAAGAAGGCAAAATCGACGCTAATTTAAAACAATTTCTAGCCAGAGTAACTCCCGAAGCAAGAGAGCAGTTTCGTGAGGCTTTATTAACAAAAATTGACATCGATCCTGTTTTACTATCTCGTTTCTTTAATAGTGTGATGGGTGCTGATATGCTCTCTCGTTTGGGCAAAAGCATCACCATTCAAGGGGGAATTAATGGTAAATATGCCCTGCGGGGTGCGATTGTTAGTGCCGCTTTTGATCCGGGGGGATTAACCCTTTTAAACGTCCTGAAAAAATTCCCCAATAATATCCAGTTACAGGGGGAAGAAATCCTCGGATTAGCTAAAGCTCTCGATTATGCAGTTTATGTGGCGGAAATATTTATCAAAGATATGCGCCTCTGGACAGCCGAGGAAACGGCTGCCGTTAAACCAGCGATTAATTATACCAGTTTACCCGATCTACGTCAGCGCGGTAGCTTTCAGGTAAAAAAAGAAGTTTGGAACCTAACCGATAGCAGTCGCAATCGCAGTTTATATGTGGATGTTTATATCCCGCAAACTTTCCGAGAAGGCCAAACACCGGTAATTATTTTTTCCCACGGATTAGCCTCGCGACCGGAAGATTATGCCCAAGTAATTGAACATCTAGCTTCCCACGGATTTTTAGTAGCAGCACCGCAACACCCCGGCAGTGATATTAAATACCTGCAAGGAATGTTAGCTGGGTATTATCGCAATATTTTTGATCGAGATGAGTTTATTAACCGACCCAAAGATATTAGCTTTGTCATCGATGAATTAGCCAGACGTAATGCTAGTCAATTTCAAGGTAAACTTAACCTCACTAATGTAGGAGTAGCGGGTCATTCCTTCGGAGGTTATACTGCCATTGCTACTGCTGGCGCACAAATTGATTTTGATAATCTCGCCCAAGATTGTAATCGTCCTTATTCTGGGATTAATATGGCAATTTTACTGGAATGTCGCGCCTTAGAATTGCCTAGACAGGTCTATAATTTTCGCGATGAACGAGTCACGGCTGTCTTTGCAGCTAATCCCGTTAACCGCAGTATTTTTGGGGAAAAAGGTTTAAGCAAAATATCGATTCCTGTCCTCTTGGGTTCAGGAAGTTATGACCCAGCAGCTAATCCGATTTTTGAACAGGCTATTCCTTTTACTTGGTTAAAAACGCCGGATAAATATCTGGCCATGGTGGAGGGACAAGCTCATGTAAATTTTACGGAATTGGATGCGGGAATGCAAAAAACCCTGGAGTCTGTGGTCAATATCACTTTACCCGCTCAAAATTTGATCGAGGGTTATGCGGGGGCATTATTGGTGGCCTTTTTTGAAGTTTATATTGCTGATAATGAAAAGTTTCGTCCTTTTCTTCTGTCTAGTTATGCAGAATATCTCAGTCAGGGACAAAAGTTTAAATTAGACTTTATTACTGCCGCTTCTGACGAGAAATTATCTCAATTGATTGAGAAATTGCAAGTGCGTCGGCCCTAGGCAGCTATCAGACTTGAGTTTTCAGTGAACAGTATTAAGTGGCAAGTTCGCCGCTTTCTTTTCACTGATGACTCGACCGAATCTAAAACCTAATTGGTTAAGCTAAAAGCTTTGATGTACTTAGTTTCTAACCTTCTTTTTAGGTAGGAGAATGGCCAGATTCTTTCTTTTAACCCCCCCGACGTCGGGGGAGGCAAGGGGGGGGTTGCCTCTTGCCTTCACTAGCTGATAACTGAAAAATCTCGCCACTGCCCCTCTACAAAAAAGATTCTTTTGAGTTGTATAATCTCTAAAGGATTAGCGTAGTCAAGACAAAAATTATTTCATGCTCAGAAAAATTCGACTATCATACTTTGGCTTAATTGTAGGCAGTATTTTAACGGTTATCGGGATCATCGGTTATGCCCAAGGTAACGCCACGGTCAATTTAGCGGGGTTTTTCTACGGATTACCGTTATTATTGGGAGGTTTAGCCCTAAAAGCTTCAGAAATCAAACCTGTCCCCTTCAGTCAACCCACTAGCCCCGAAATCTTGCAATTGCGCCAACAACAGGCTACTGTCACCCAAACCAAACTTCGCAACGATGTCACCCGCTATCGCTACGGACAGGAAGTGCATCTGGATGAAGCCCTAGAAAAGCTAGGATTAAGCCCCACGGACGAGGAAAGACCGATTTTAGTGGGAATTCGTGAAACTGCTGTTGATTCCGCCTATTGTCTCACCCTAGAATTTGAATCGCCCCTTTTACCCCTAGAAAAGTGGCTGGCAAAACAGGAAAAAATTGAAAAATACTTTGGACCGGGAATTAGAGCCGAAATTAAGCAAGTTGACGAGGAAAAAATTGATTTAGCCCTAATTACTATTCCTAACGCCTAAATGCTCACGCCTATTCAGTATGGCTTCTTGGCAATCGCTGCAATGGCTGCCGGCTTAATTAATGCTCTTGCCGGTGGCGGTAGTCTGATTACTTTTCCGACGCTGATGGCGGTGGGTATTCCACCGGTGATGGCAAATGTGACTAATACCGTCGCTTTATGCCCTGGTTATCTGGGGGCAACCCTCGCCCAAAAAAAAGACCTGCACGGGCAACAAAAACGGATTCAGCTATTGCTACCATCGGCAGTTATTGGCGGCATCATCGGTGGTATTTTGCTGTTAAATAGCAGTGATCAAGTATTTGATCGCCTGATTCCTTTTCTGATTCTTTTAGCGGCAGTTTTATTGGCTTTTCAAGATACTTTACGCTCTTGGCTACAGCGGCGACAGGGGGACAAAAATGGTCATATCCCAGAAATTTTGGCGGTTTTACCCATCGCTCTCGCTTCAATTTATGGTGGTTATTTTGGAGCGGGTTTAGGTGTGATTGAGTTAGCAATTTTGGGCTTATTTCTCAAGGATAATCTCACGAGATTAAATGCTTTAAAACAGTTGCTTTCTTTGGTGGTTAACGTGGCGGCTTCTTGGTTTTTTCTCTTTTCTAATCAGGTATATTGGTCGGCGGCAATAGTGGTAGCAATTGGCTCTTTAATTGGGGGTTTATTCGGGGGAAAACTAGCTAGAATTATCTCTCCTAGTTATCTGCGCTGGACTGTGGTAATTCTCAGTATTATTACCGCTATAGTTTATTTTCTTCGTTAATAAACCGAGTTATAGTAGTTATCTTAATCATGAGGGTAGTCTTCCCAACTAATTTAGGAGCTTTGATCGCTGAAAAATGCTGTTACATTCTAGTTTTAGGTTTGAGCTTTATTAAATTAATCAGGGGAAAATAATCAATTTTATCCTTCAAAAATACTCCCATCTATCAGATAACAAATAGATATTTTTTTGACAAAAAACTCAATCTGAGTCAAGATTACGCAAATATTTACGCCCCCCTAGGAGATGGGAGCATCAGTTTGAGCATTTGTACTAAAATTTCTAGTATGCAGTTTTAATGCAGTACAGCTTATTATAGAAAAGGTTGATCGATCAGGTGGCAATATGGCGCAATTTTCTCGCAAAACTCTACTAACCTTTTTTGCTAGTATATTAGTATTATTAGCGTCCTTGGCTCCGGCCCAAGCGCTCAGTTACAATAACCGTAATTTGACCGATAACGACTTTGCGGGGCAGGATTTGCGCGATTCCACCTTCGATCACTCTAATCTGCGCGGTAGTAACTTCAGTCATGCCAATCTGGAAGGAGTACGCTTTTTTTCGGCCAACTTGGAGGGGGCCGACTTTAGCGATGCCAATATGAGAAATGTGGATTTAGAATCGGCCCGTTTAACCAAAGCCAACTTTACCAATGCCGTTCTCGAAGGAGCTTTCGCCACTAACATTTTAATCAAAGGTGCAATTATCGACGGAGCCGATTTTACCGATGCAATTATTCGCTCCGATGTGGAAAAATATCTTTGTGAGAGAGCGACGGGAACTAACCCCATAACTGGCAGAAATACCCGCGATACCCTGTTTTGTCCCTGATATCTAACCATTCTGCTCCTAATCCCCCTGCCGTGGCCGATCGAAACTAGAGCCAGATCGGCCATAATTGCTGTAAGCTAGTATTCGATTTTTTAACAAAACCTTTAGAATAGACTTTCAAGCCAGTTTAATCGATCAGTCCCCTCTTGGAAAAAGGAAATTGTAACCATCGTGTCCACCAGTACCCTCGGCAATCAAGATAAAGAGCAGCAGTCCAGTAGTTCCCCCGATAGCTTTCTTCAGGGAGTCTCCAGAGTTGCAGGAGGAACCGCTCTCGGCCTGTTGATGGTATCCACGGCTGTCGTAACGGGGGCTGTGGTAGGATTAGCGATTAGTTACCGCAATCTACCCGATGTGAGGATTTTACAGGGCTATGTCCCCACGGAAACCAGTTATATCTACGATGTTAAAGGCAGACCCCTGACCAGCTTACACGGAGAAGCGAATCGGGAAGTGGTGGAACTCGATCAAATTTCTCCCAATCTGAAACGCGCCGTGATGGCGATCGAAGATAGCCATTTTTATCACCATCATGGTATTAATCCTAATAGTATCGGTCGGGCAGTGGTCGCTAACTGGAAAAGTGGCGGTGTGGTAGAAGGTGCATCTACTATCACCATGCAGTTAGTCAAAAATATCTTTCTTTCCCATGCTCGCACCGTTAGCCGTAAATTAGCCGAAGCAGTCCTGGCAGTACGAGTAGAACAGGTTTTTAGCAAAAATGACATTCTGGAAATGTACCTCAATAATATCTATTGGGGTCATAATAATTATGGAGTCCAAACCGCCGCTAAAAGTTATTTTAATAAACCCGCTGCCCAGTTAAATTTAGCAGAATCGGCGATGATGGCCGGATTAATCCAAGCGCCGGAAGTTTATAGTCCTTTTAATAATTATAAAACCGCCAAGGAAAGACAGGCACTGGTTCTCAGTCGGATGCGTAGCTTAGGTTGGATTACCCCCGCACAGGAAGAGGCCGCCTTAAAGGAACCGCTGAAACTGGGTAAACCCACCGCTTGGCAAGAAAGTAAATTACCCTACGTTACCGATGCAGTGGTGGCAGAATTGCGGCAAAAATTTGGCAAGGAAACCCTAACTAAAGGGGGAATGCGGATTCAAACCACGATCGATCTAGACTTTCAAAATATGGCCGAATCTACCATCCAACAGGCCTATAATAGCTTGCGTCGTCGCGGTATTCGCACCAAAGACCTACAAATTTCTCTAGTTGCGGTGGATCCCCGCACCCATTTCGTCAAGGCGCTCGTCGGTGGCGTTGATTACAATAAAAGTCAATTAAACCGCGCTATTCAATCCCGTCGTCAACCGGGGTCAGCTTTTAAACCTTTCGTTTATTATACTGCCTTCGCTAGTGGTCGTTTTACCCCCGAAACCGTGGTTAATGATGCTCCCATCCGTTTTCGCGAGGCCGGCGGCTTCTATAGCCCAAAAAACTACGGTGGCGGCTTTTCTGGCCCAGTTTCCCTGCGTAGCGCTCTGATGCAGTCTCTGAATATTCCCGCAGTTGTTCTCGGTCGTCGCGTCGGGATTAACAAAGTCATTGAAGTCTGTCGTCTGTTGGGTTTCGAGAGTCCTTTAATTGCCGTCACTTCTTTACCTTTGGGTTCCGTGGATGTGACACCTCTGGAAATGGCGGGGGCCTACGCTACTTTTGCCAGTAATGGCTGGCATTCCGATCCTACCTTTATCATGCGTGTTACCGATAGTCGCGGTAACGTCATGCTCGATAATACACCCAAACCGAAGCTAGTTTTAGACCCCTGGGCCACCGCTTCCCTCAATTCTGTCCTACAGGGAGTTATTCAGGGGGGAACAGCCACCTCGGCCCAAATCGGTCGTCCGGCAGCGGGAAAAACCGGTACTACTGATAACGAGAAAAATGTCTGGTTTGTCGGTTATGTTCCCCAATTAGCCACCGCAGTGTGGATTGGAGATGACCGAAACCGCACTTTAGGTAAAGGTATCACCGGTGGCGGTTTTGCCGCTCCCATTTGGCGCGATTTCATGGCACAAGCGCTTAAAAATGAACGAGTAGAATATTTTCCCTCTCCTTCTAAATTCCGCAAACCAACAGTTAAGTAGATGGTTAATCTAATTAGTTTGATCGTAATTTATCGATCGAGTAAAGGTGGCTAGGTTTTTGTAAGAGCGCCAATTCAAAAATGAAACCCACGCTATTTTTGTTCTGTGATGATCAAGTTAAGATGTAACTGTACCAATAATCATCGTTGCCCAGTTGCGAATGTCGTTACCTCAGATTGTTATTGATACCAATGTCATTATTGCTGGATTAAGATCTAGGCGTGGAAGTGCGTTTCAACTTCTTAGCCTTATAGGTACAGGAAAATTTGATATGCACTTATCTGTTCCTCTCGTCTTGGAATATACAGATGTCCTATTGCGGGAGTTGCCCAATCTCTATTTAAGTCGAGAAGAAGTAGATGAGTTAATTGATTTCTATTGCTCGGTGGGGATACCTCATGAAATTTTCTTCCTGTGGCGACCATTTCTGCGTGATCCCAAAGACGATATGGTATTGGAGCTTGCAGTTAAAGCAGGATGTCAGAGTATAATCACATATAACACCCGTGACTTTGCTGGTGTTGAGCAATTTGGTTTATGTCTGCTTGAGCCTTCAGGTTTCCTACGATTAATAGGTAAGTTACCATGAGTACCATCCAAGTTCAAATTCCCGACTCATTACAGAAAAGTTTAGATGATCTAGCGGCTCGTGATGGAATTTCGATCGATCAATTTATCTCTACTGCGATCGCTGAGAAACTTTCAGCGTTGATGACAGAAAATTACCTAATAGAAAGGTCCAAAAAGGGAAGTCGAGAAAAGTATCAGGCAATCTTAACAAAAGTTCCCGATGTTGAGCCAGAAGCCTATGACTGGCTGCCGACTGTCTGACATATCACTGCACCCGACTTTCTGCTAGACTTTGACAAGGCGGGTGAGTTCAACCGTTTGCAGAGTGTCTAGAAAAGAAAGAGTGGGAAGTGCCATAGCCAAGGTGAGAGCATCTGAAAAGCTATTGACAATTGGCCAATTTTGTGATCCCCGTGGGCATTTCCAGTGATACCGGTCAGTTAGAATAGTTAAGAAATCGACCCATTTGATTGAGAGGGCAAATTCTCCTCAAATATACCTGAATCGTCGGTAAGAAACCCAGATAAAGTTCATTTATAATAAAGTCACAAAAAAACCTTTGCTTGAACCGATGACGACTTCCTTGACTGAGAGTCTCACCCTTGAAGATTTCCTCAAATTGCCATATTTGGAGGATTCTCCAGCATGGGAATACTTGCATGGAGTCGCAATTCAGAAACCCATGCCTAAGACTCGACACTCTATCCTGCAAAAACGTCTTTTAGCTGAGGTTGACAGCCATACTGTTGATTATACAGCTTTACCTGAGTTGCGATGTACCTTTGGCGGGCGTTCGATCGTTCCTGATGTGGCGGTAATTGCATGGAATCGAATTAACCTGAATGAAGCAGGTGAACCGGAGGACGACTTTACCGAAGCACCTGATTGGACTATCGAAATTCTTTCACCCGATCAAAAGGTAAACCGTGTAATTGACAACATTCTACATTGTTTAAAACATGGCAGTAAATTAGGATGGATGCTTGATCCAGATGATTATTCTGTTTTAATGTTTACGGACCAACAAGAGCCGGAAGTTTGCAGAGGGGATCACCAGCTTAAGGTAATTGCAGGGGTTCAGTTGACACTGACTCCACAACAAATCTTTGCCTGGTTAAAAGTTGGTCAAGCTAGACAAAGTAAGTAGAAGTCGGGGGAGAATCACGAGAACTAACTTGGTCGTTAGACGGAATTCAATAATAAACGGATTTAGTATAAAATGTCAAAAATTAAAAGTCCCTTGCGTTATCCGGGGGGGAAATCCCGGGCAATTAAGCAAATTATGCCGCAAATTCCTGTGAATATTAGGGAATATCGAGAACCTTTTTTTGGTGGGGGTTCTGTATTTTTTGCTGTTAAGCAACTCTTTGGACAGCAAATAAAAACCTATTGGATTAATGACTTAAATTATGATTTATATTGTTTCTGGCAATGCGCTCAAGAAAATATTGAGTTATTGGTAGCAAAAATAACAGAAATTAAACAGAAATATGATAGCGGGCGAGAATTATTTCAAGATTTGACAAGGGAAGATTTAAAGTTAACCGATTTTGAAAAAGCGGTGCGTTTTTTTATTTTAAATCGGATTACTTTTTCGGGAACAGTGGATTCTGGTGGCTATTCCCAAGCAGCTTTTACCAGTAGATTTACTGATTCATCAATTGCCAGATTAACTCAAATTGCGCCGTTATTAGCATCGGTCAAAATTACTAACCAAGACTACGAAGAATTATTATTTGCTGAGGGAAAAGAAGTTTTTATCTTTCTTGATCCACCCTACTATAGTGCCACAAAATCCCGTTTGTACGGTGTAAGAGGGAATTTACATACCAGCTTCGATCATCAACGTTTTGCCGATAATATGCGTCAATGTCAGGCTAAATGGTTAATTACCTACGATGATTGTCCAGAGATACGAAAACTCTTTGATTTTGCCCATATTATCGAGTGGAATCTTCAGTATGGTATGAATAATTATAAACAAGGATCGGCGGCATCTGGTAGGGAATTAATGATCAAAAATTATTAGTGCCATGCCGAGGGCACTAGGTAGGGTTTGCTGAATAAATCTAAAAACCTTGTCGGATAACACTTTTGGACTTTTTTGACATCAAAAAGTGCCTGACCTTGGAGTGATCGGGGGGAAAATTCAGGTACTTTTTCCCTGAA
>SFAQ01000005.1:0-7651 GCA_007096525.1 Microcystis wesenbergii Mw_QC_B_20070930_S4
TAAAGATTAGTTATTGTGACTAACTCTTTTGATTAGAAAAAGATAAACTTGAGAATCCTCGATCAAATTTATTGACTCAAAATCAGCTATACTTAATTTAAATGAATCAACCCTAGGGGTTTGGGGGGTAGAACCCCCCAAAGGCTTGGATTGAGTGATAAAATCGGAAGTAATACTAAATCCGTTGAGTATGGGCTACATATCAAGAGAGGCACTCATGCAAAACGGAGAATAAATAATCAGTTTTTAATAACTGGATTTAGTATTACTGATCACTGTTTACTGATCACTGTTTACTGAACATCTCCCCTAAATCAAGTTAAAATATCCGCTCCTAACATCCGTTGATATTTAGCTTCTAAGGCTTGTTTCAAATTGGGCAAAGTGATTAAATGGGGATCATCTAACATAATTTTTTCGGCGGCATCTCTTGCCAAAACTAACACCTCTTGATCCTCGACTAAACTAGCGAGGGCAAAATCTGGTAAACCCGATTGTCGTTGTCCTAAAACTTCCCCCGGACCGCGAAATCGCATATCCATTTCCGAGATAAAAAAGCCGTCTTGGGATTGTTCCAAAACCGTCAATCTTTGACGGGAATTAGCACTATTACTGCCACTTAAAAGTAAACAGTAGGATTGATGGGAACCTCTGCCCACGCGCCCCCGTAATTGATGCAATTGTGAAAGGCCAAAACGTTCGGCATTTTCAATTAACATCACCGTGGCATTGGGAACATCCACCCCCACTTCGATAACCGTAGTTGAGACAATAATTTGCAGAATATTATCGCGAAAAGCTGTTAAGATTTCCTCTTTTTCTGCGGAACTCATGCGACCATGGAGTAAACCGATATTAAAATTAGGAAAAATCTTTTCTGATAAATTTTGATATTCTTCCACCGCAGCCCTCACATCTAATTTTTCCGATTCTTCAATCAAGGGAAAAATCACATAAGCTTGTCTGCCTTGGGCAATTTCACGGCGAATTAAATCATAGGCAGCTCTTCTTTGATTGCCATTTAAAGCAGTAGTTTGAATCGGTTGTCTGCCGGGGGGTAATTCGTCAATTTGACTCACATCTAAATCCCCATGCAGGGTTAAAGCTAAAGTACGGGGAATCGGTGTTGCTGTCATGGTTAAAACGTGGGGAGACTCTCCTTTGCTTAATAATCTTGCCCTTTGTTGTACCCCAAAGCGATGCTGTTCATCAATAACAACTAACCCCAATTTGCGGAAATTAACTGCATCTTGAATTAGGGCATGAGTTCCCACTAAAAGTGGTAATTCTCCTGTCTCTAATTGGGCGTGAATTTCTCGCCGTTTAGCGGTTTTTGTGGAACCAGTTAATAATTCTACGGGTAAATGTAAGAGATTAAACCAGCTAACTAACTTACGATAATGTTGTTCCGCTAAAACTTCCGTGGGAGCCATTAATGCCGCTTGATAACCGGATTGTAGGGCTGCTAAAATGGCATAAACTCCGACAATTGTTTTGCCAGAACCCACATCCCCCTGCACAAGACGATTCATCGGGGTGCTAGAATCTAAATCCTCTAAAATTTCCTCAATAACTCGTTTTTGAGCATTGGTTAATTGAAAGGGAATTATCTGATTAAATTGATCAATTAGTTGACCCTTAGCACTAAAAATAGCACTTTTCTGTGTCTGACGATACTGTTGCCGCCGCCGCAGAAAACCCAATTGTAAAAAGAAGAATTCATCAAAGACTAATCGCCGTCGCGCTTGACTGAGAATCTCGGCATTATTGGGAAAATGAATGTTAGTAATTGCTGTTTTTAAATCGATTAATCCGTATTGTTTTCTTAGACCGAAAGGTAGGGGGTCTTTTATCGCCTCTACTGCCCCAAAAGCGGCGACTACAGCCTTTCTAATTAGGTCGGCGGGTACTCCATCGGTGAGGGGATAAACGGGCAGAATACGCCCGATTTTTAAGGACTCAATACTTGCCCCAGAACTGTCTAATAATTCAAATTCAGGATTTTCTAAAGTTACCCCATATTTACCCCCTTTGACTAAACCACTAACTGCCACCACCGAACCGACGGGATAGAGTTTTTTTTGTCCTTCTTGCCACGCACGATTAGTATAGCGAGTTCCCGCATAAAAACGGTTTAATTTTATCTGTCCAGTGCGATCCTGTAAGAGCAATTCAAAGATAGCTAACTTGGTATTTTTGGGGCTAGTAAAACAATTACAGCGCTTGACATTCCCCACTAAAGTTACCGTTTCCCCCTCGGTTAAATTAGCAATATTGACTTGACGACTGTAATCAACATGATCCCGGGGATAATAATATAATAAATCTTCAACTTTTTGGAGGTTTAATCTTTCTAAAAGACTGGCTTTTCTCTCTCCCACTTCCGCTAGATATTTCAAGGGTTGTTCGAGGGTAACTTGCCGTGGAGAATTAGCCTTGGCAGTGATGGGAGTGGTATTAATAATTTTCGCCGTGGCTGGTTCTTTTGGGGTGGGGGTTGCTTCTAAAGTTTGCCGTAATTGTTGCAAAAAATTGCGAGTTTCGGTGACTAATTGTTGTCTTTGTTTGGGATTAAATTGGGAATATTGGGCAAATTTTTGGGCTAATTCTCGCCAGCGACTTCTCTCACTGGTGGAAATTCCCACGGGAGGATTATCCCCGAAACTAAGACAGAAAAACTCGCTAAAACGGTATTGATTTCCCTGAAGATCGGGATAACCTTTTTCCGCTTCTACAGATAAGGCTTTTTGTAATCTCACCCAGTCGGGTATTTTCCCTTTCATAATTGCCTCTTGACTCCCAATTTCCCGGTATTATGCTTCCCTAATAAGCTAAGACACATTTTAACCGCCTATCCTTAGATTGGCTAAATCTCCCCAAATCCCTTTACTATTGCCTCTTGCCTCTTGCCTCTTGCCTCATCTCAACAAGCAATTTAAATTCTTAATAGCTTCCCTCTGTTTAATTATAACTGATTAATCATACCAACTACTGCGCCACGCCGCTTCCGCTTGAGCGATAGTATATTCTTTGCGAAGGTGATGATATTGTTTACCTAGACGATTTAATTGTTCCCAAAGGGAGCGAATTTGATTTCTTTCGACACTTAAGCGAGCATCAGCAAATTCCAGTTCAGCCATTCGTAGATGAATTGCCGTTACTTTTGTGACTTTGCCACTTGAAAAATCATGATCATCCCCATCATCTTCATCTTCATCTTCATCTTCATCTTTTTCTTCCTCTGGTTCAGGGTTTTTAGCTTCTACTAAAATGTTTAACATATTCTTTCCTCCACCTAGGGATTGTCCTTCTTCTCCCGCTTGAATTGCCATATCGATAATTTGACTGGGTAGATGAGGGGGAAGAATATAAGCTTTTTGTAGTTGCTGATTAATTTGTCTAGAGAGATGATTGAGAATCTCGATACAGTTTTTTTCCAGCACTCGACAACAATGGAGTAAAATATCGGGGTTATTAATCTCTCCAGTTGCGGCTAGATTTTCCGGTTTGTTTAGAAAAAGTTTCAAGAAATCTGGGGTGTTAACTGTCTCTGCTGGACTTTTAGAGAATCCTACCCCTGAAAATGCCCCTCGATCGAAGCTCTGCTCGCCCAATTGCTGTAAACTAGCCTTAGCCTCTTGTCCTAGAGTTTTGATCTCCTCTTGTAGTTTCTGACGATTGCTGTGGGAGAGGGCCAGAAATTCCCCCCCATAGTAACGGGTACAGATATAATACACTGTCCCGATCGCTTGTTTATAGAGAGATTCACCAAGTAAATCAAGATAAATTCGGTATTTTTCTGGCATTTTTTCGGCTAAATTTGCCACTTCCTTTTCTATGTTCTTTAAATCTTGTTGTAGCTTGTTCAGTCTTCCAGTCATAGAAATTTTACCGAGGGAGAAGTTAGCGATCGGCGAATTCTATTATAGCGACTCACTGTCAGCTATAGCACCCTGTAGAAAAAATGCGAGAAATACAAGAAACCGATTAAGATAATCTAGCAGTAAGCTATGACAGCGTTGTTTCTCATCAAGATCAAGTGTAATCTAATTTGGTATCGACCACCGACTCGCCAAAAAGAAAACTTTCTACCTCACCATCAAGATAACTGCTGTACTTAAATTTATGACTAGCAATCCTTCAGCTTCTTTAAAATTAAAAAAAACAAAAATTACCGACACAAATATCACTCTCTCCCATGGCAGTGGTGGCAAAGCAATGCGGGATTTAATTAACGAGATATTCGTTAATAACTTTGATAATAACCTACTGGCCCCCCTTGAAGATCAGGCACGATTTGAGATTAAAGATTTAGCTAAAATCGGCGATCGCTTGGCATTTACCACCGATTCCTATGTGGTTTCTCCCCTATTCTTTCCGGGGGGTGATATTGGCAGTTTAGCAGTCAATGGAACCGTTAATGATTTGGCTGTCGGTGGGGCAATTCCTCTCTATCTCAGTTGTAGTTTTATCCTCGAAGAAGGTTTATCTATTGACACCCTAAAAACCATCGTTACCAGCATGAAAATAGCCGCCGAAAAAGCAGCGGTAAAAATCGTCACCGGGGATACAAAAGTCGTTCCCAAGGGACAAGGGGATCAAATATTTATTAATACCTCTGGAGTCGGAGTAATTCCGGCTGGAATCAATTCCGGGGCGAATAATTTACAAGTTGGCGATCGCATTTTGATTAACGGTTTTCTGGGGGATCACGGCGCCGCCATTCTGATTGCCAGGGGCGAATTAGACCTACAATGCACAATCGAAAGCGATTGTCAAGCACTAAATTCTTTAATTTCTGCAATTCTGGCCGTTTGCCCGCAAGTTAAAGCGATGCGGGATGCCACTAGAGGCGGATTAGCCACAGTTTTAAACGAATTTGCCCAAAGTTCAGGGGTGGGAATACAGGTACAGGAAACGGCGATCCCCATCCGGGAAGAAGTGCGAGGAATGTGCGAATTATTGGGCTTAGAACCGCTTTATCTGGCAAATGAGGGCAAATTAGTCCTTGTTGTGCCACCAGAAGCGGAAAATCGCGTTTTAGCAGTGATGCGTTCCCATCCTGACGGCAAAAATGCCGCTTCTATCGGGGAAGTCGTCGCTTCTCCCCCCAATTTAGTTTACTTAAAAACCGCTTTCGGCACTAAAAGGATTCTCGATATGTTAGTCGGTGAACAATTACCGAGAATATGCTAATTAGACCTCTTGCAAAAATCAAAAATTGTTGTTAGGGTTAGGAGTTAGTGGGAGCATCTCACCTTTGTAACCCCTAAATCAGGTGTTTATGTCAAGCTATTTTGAAAGCCTTGCTAGAAACCAGTTTTATGGATAAGTATAATTACTCACTTGCATAAATGAGATGCAATTAAGAATGAATAATAATCAATTAAATGGTCTCTTTACATATTTTAGGCAATTTAATCCTTATTTTTGCCGTTTTTGAACCCTCAAATAGTTGGGGTTTTGGGGTTTTAGTTAAAATTTCCCTGATAACTGATCACTGATAACTGAAAATGCACGAACTAGGAATCACCCAAAATATTATTGAACTTGCCTTAGAACATTCCGGAGGAATGAAAGTTAAGCGGGTGGTGTTAGAGATTGGTAAACTAACAGCAATTATGCCAGAATCGATCGCTTTTTGTTTTGATACCTGTTGTCAAGGTAGTAATATAGAGGGGGCAATGTTAGAGATTCTGGAAATTTCCGGTTTAGGACAGTGCCAAGATTGCGGAAATGAGCTAGAACTAGAATATCCCTACGGAATCTGCGCTCAATGTGGTAGTCGCAATATAGTCATTTTACAGGGTCAAGAATTAAATCTCAAATCGTTGGAGACAGAATCCTTATGTGTGTAACCTGTGGTTGTTCTGATAACTCGGAAGTAACGGTAACTAATCCGCAAACGGGAACCCATGAACATATTTTAGCCGATGGTACTGTTATTAGTCATAGCCATCACGATCACGAGCATGAGCATCCCCATCATCCCGCGGAAATTCCCGCTCAAATTCATGGTAATATTCTCCAAGTTGAGCAAAATCTGCTGGCAAAAAATAATCTATTAGCGGCACAAAATCGCGGTTGGTTGAAGGGGAGAAAAACTGTTGCCCTTAATCTGGTTTCTTCTCCCGGTTCCGGAAAAACTACCCTGTTAACTCGCACAATTGCCGATTTAAAAACCGCTATTCCTATCAGTGTCATTGAGGGAGATCAAGCTACAGCTAATGATGCCCAAAAAATTAGTGAAACCGGTTGTCAGGTTATCCAAATTAATACTGGAACAGGTTGTCATTTAGAAGCATCAATGGTAGAGAGAGGATTAATCGAACTCGATCCACCGATGAACTCTTTAGTGATGATCGAAAATGTCGGTAATCTAGTTTGTCCGGCTTTATTTGATTTGGGAGAAAATGCCAAAGTCGTCATTCTTTCCGTCACCGAAGGAGAAGATAAACCGATTAAATATCCCTATATGTTCCACGCTTCTCAAGTCATGATCTTGACAAAAATAGACCTACTACCCTACGTTAATTTTAACCTCGATCGCTGTTTAGATTACGCCTATCAAGTTAATCCCAATCTAAAAGTTTTTCAAGTTTCCGCTACCACTGGAGAAGGTTTAGATGCTTGGTACGGTTGGTTAAAATCACTGGTTTAAGTTAAGTAGTAACACACCAAAAAAGTTCAGTCTAACCCCTAAAAAAAATGACCCTAGCACTTGACCAAAATATTTATAATCAACTGTTGACTAAATTTCAACCCAAGATTATTGAAAATGAGGAAGAATATGAGCAAGCTCGTCATCTTCTGATTAATCTAATTAGTAAACAGGAGCGACTACCAGAAGAAACCGCGATGGTTAAATTAATGGCGACAATTATTAAGGATTTTGATGCCAAACAACCTCAACCCGAACCAGCTTCACCGCAGGAAGTATTATTACACTTAAGGTCAGCTAACAACATGAAACAAGCTGATTTAGTTGGTAAAATTGGTTCTAAGGGTGTGGTTTCTGAGATTGTTAATGGCAAGCGATCGATTAGTAAAGCTCAAGGGAAAATTTTAGGAGAGATTTTCAATGTTTACCCCGGTGTATTCATTTAATTCTCTATTAGTTTTTCATGAAAACAGCCGTCATTGTTCCCCCGATTAAATGTCAAGGTATCAAAACTAAACTGGTATCATCAATCAAAAGTTTAGCAGATCATCAAAACTTTGAACCCTGGATATAACCCTTTTGTGGTTCGGGGGTGGTAGCTTTAAATTTACAACCAGAAAAGACCTTACTTGCTGATGCCAATATTTACATAATTAAATTCTACAATTACCTAAAAAATCAGCAGATCAACCCTAATCTTGTTAAAGAATTTCTCGACTCGAAGAAAATGGCAACTTACTCAAAGAAAAAGGAGCAAACTATTATTATCAAGTGCGAGAAAGATTTAATCAAAATCCCAACTACCTAGATTTTTTATGGCTCTTCGGGAATTGTTATGCAAATAATTAACTTAAAATAAAATTCGATGAGAGTGCCTACCCCTAAAAGTAGCTGAAATCCATGAAAATCGCAAACAATTTTCAGATACAGTGGCGAATTTCCGTTCGATTGGGAGCATGGCGAAAAGGCTCAAGCAAAGTGCTTGTTGTC
>SFAQ01000050.1:0-32140 GCA_007096525.1 Microcystis wesenbergii Mw_QC_B_20070930_S4
GCTAATGATTTGGTGATTAATCTCACCGGGTTAACGGGTAGTTTACCGGCGCTCGGCACTATTGCGGTCAATAGTTTCTTTGTCTAAATTGATGGGGGGATTAATTCTCCCCTTTTAATGCTCCCGTTCAAGTAATTTTGATACAAAAAAAGTTAAGAGGCTCTTCTCGACTTTGTGTTATGATTTTTGCTTATGAAACCGTGAAATACCTATCAAGCAAGACTTTTAGGGCTATTTTGACGTTCGGCGATGCTCAGTCGAGCCGAGGAAGAAACTAGAAAATATCAGTATAGACCTCGTTTCCACACATAAACCAGAAGCTCCCAAATACTGATGGGCAGTCAGGAGTTTAAGCTTGTGGAGAGACTGTAAGACTCGTTGGGATTCGTCTCAAAAAGCAGGTTTCTGTGAAGCAAGAATCTCCCATCACACAGCTTTGCATTGTGATGGCGAGAGTGTCAAAATTGTGTTCAATTACCCGTCATCCCAGTCATGCCTTCCAGCGGTCAAGTGAAATCGATTTTTTTTCTGATCCTCTTTCTCCTCAGTATTCTAGGGGGTATTCTACTGGCTTCGCTACTTAAAGAACCAGCGATCGCGCAATCTCCCTCCTCGGATACAGTGCTGAATCGTTATCAAATTGGACAGCAAACCTATCTAGAAAATTGTGCCACTTGCCATATTGCCATTCCCCCCAGCATCCTACCCAGTCAAACTTGGAAAAAAATCCTAGAAAACCCTAATTCTCACTATGGTATCCGTTTAAAACCAATTGTTGGCATTACTCAGCGTCTTATCTGGGATTATCTCAGTTATTCTTCCCGCCCTCTTAGGGAGACTACTTTTGTTCCCCTCCTAATTGAACAGTCCACCTATGTAAAGGTTTTGCACCCTAGGGTCAATTTACCCACTCCTCTCGGTCACACCACCTGTGTCACCTGTCATCCCAACGCTTCCCGCTACGATTATCAAACCCTTACCCCCATCTGGGATAATGCAGCCTAATCAGTTTTCAGTTATCAGTTATCAGTTTTCAGTTTTCAGTTCACTGATTACTGATTACTGTTTACTGATCACTGAGAGGAGGTGCAGTGAGGGTGATTTCGCCGATTTGACCAGCTTTACCCATTAATTGGGCAGGTTTTTCGTTAAGAGAGATTTTAACACCGCCAGCATTGCCCGATCGAATATTTAAACTCTTTTGGGCTGTCCAAGTTCGTTTAGTCCCAGGTTGGAGAGTGCCTTCATGGACTTTTTTGCCATCGGCAATTACCCGTACCCAAGCGGCCTGTTCAATAGTTACCTCGGCTGAGAGGGGAACTTTTGGCGGAGGAGAAGGGGAAGGAGAGGCTACCAGCGCAGGAGGGACTACCGGTGCGAGGGAACCCACGGGGGAAGGAGAGGGAGTAACGGCAGGGGGGTTAGAGAGAGGGGGACGGAGGAAAAGATAGCCAATACCACAAAATATGCCAGCCAGCAAGCCTAGCCAGAGATACATCCCGAAAAAGGTTGATTTAGCAGGTTCGGGGCCAGCTTCCGGGGCTGGTTTTTCTGGTTTCACCGGTTCCACTTTTGGGGCAGCCGGTTCAGCCTTGGGGAGAGGGGTAACTTTTGTGGGCAGTGTTTTCGGGATAGTTACCTCTTGAGCTAATTGTTCCGCACTAGGAGACAAGCGATCAGCTAACGCTTTGCCATCAATTTTTAGAGCATCACCGTAGCGTTTGATAAATCCCTTGACATAAATTAATTCTGGTAATTTCTCCCAATTCCCCGTTTCCAACGCTTCTAGCATTGGTACTCTAATCATCGTCAGGGCGGCGATATCGTCTATGCTCAGACAGCTTTCTTCCCGTTTTTGACGTAAATAAGTCCCGATTTCCTTGATTTGTTCGGCTTGTAGGGGACTGAGTTGACTCATAATTCCAGTCATAATCTATACCAATTAGATGATAATCTCGATTTTGTTATTTTGGGATAATCTGTTTACCTTGTCATCATTACTGGCGAAAAGGTTCCAAAAACTGGTAAAAATCGGCAATACTTGCAAAAGTTAAGTTTTTTATTCTAGGGTGACTGCACTAGCTACTTAGTACATACTTTTGTTCGCAATGCTTGTTTTTCTCGAACTCTCAGCTGATCGCTAATTATGACCTTGCTGAATAAATCTAAAAACCTTGTTGGATAATACTTTTAGACCTTTTTGAAATCCAAAAGTGTCAGGACCTGGAGTGATCGGGGGGAAAATTCAGGTACTTTTTCCCTGAAAATTAGGTAATTGACCACCTGAAAATGGGTAAAACCCCACACCCTGTCCCCAGGAAAAACTTTTTGCCGCAAACCCTAATTATGACCTTTATTCCCCATCCCGACACCACCCCCCTTCACCTTACCTGTGCCGTAGTCACGGTGAGCGATACTCGTACCCCAGAGACGGATAGGAGTGGCCAAATAATTCAAGAGTTACTAACTCGATCGGGTCATGATATCGGCCTATATTTAATTATCCCCGATCAACCCTTACAAATTCAAGCCATCTTACCAGAGATTAGCAATCAAAATCAGATCAAAGTCTTAATTTTCAATGGGGGTACAGGTATTGCTCCTAGGGACACTACATACGATGCTTTAGTACCTTTATTAAGGATTATTTTGCCCGGTTTTGGCGAATTATTTCGTTATCTCAGCTATCAGGAAATTGGCTCCCGTGCCATGGCATCGAGAGCCATAGCCGGGGTTTATCAAAACTTATTAGTCTTTTCTCTCCCTGGCTCCACTAATGCCGTTAAATTAGCCCTAGAAAAACTGATTCTTCCCGAAATATCACATCTGGTTAAACAGCTAAATGGATAATTTATTTTGATTTGATCTGGGCTGAAATTTCTTGAAAACATACATCCCAAAAATAGCTGGCTAGATTCACTGCGCTTAACAGTTTGGGAATTCCTTCACTTAGACTAGCAAAACCTCGATTGTTAATCTGGAGAAAATCAATAGCGATCGCCAAAGTTAAAAGTGCTAAAGCGATGATTAAAATTTGGTAAGAAGTTTGTCTTATTCGCCGCCAAAATACTAAACCATAAATCAGAATTGCGAGGGCATAAACAGAGATAGTCAAGAATTTGGGAATATTAAAATAGAGGAGAATGATATGAATTCTGAAGATTTCATTGATAGCAAAAATTCCCGTTATTATACCAGAAAAAAGTAAAAACTGGCGAGAATTATTGAAACTTGCCTTGCGGGACAATAAAGCATAACTAAAAAGGCAAACAATCGGGGGGAAACAACAAAGCAATTGAAAAGAATGGGTTAATAAACCAGCGATCGGAGTTGGGGGAGTAGCGGGAGGATAAAATAAAAGACTAGAGTTTAATTTTGCCCGATCAACCCCAGCAATCAAAGCTAAAATCAAGAGGAGAACGACAAGATTTATTTTCAGAAAATGCTGTTCTCGTGAGGACATAAGTAGAGCAGTTTATAATTGTGGTTATTAACCACGGTATAATTCACAGAGTGCCGCTTTCTACAGACTCGATCTACATACCCAAGCGCCAAGCATTTCCCTAATTGTGTTAAGGACAATTTTCTCGGTTTTCTATGCTCGATCAAAAAGAACTTTTGTGTTTATTACAATTGGCTAGTCCCATTTTACCCGTGGGGGCCTATAGTTATTCCGAAGGGCTAGAAACCCTCGTCGAAAAGGGGATTATCTCCAATAGTGCCAGCTTAAATGATTGGTTACAGCGATCGCTTTGCCAAGGCTCGATTCGCTTAGAAACGGCTGTTTTGCTAAGGGTATATCGTTGTTTTTGTCAAGAAGATTTTACAAAACTTAATTATTGGGACAATTGGTTATCGGCAACGCGAGAAACAGCCGAATTAAGACAACAAAGCTGGCAAATGGGGCGATCGCTGTTAAACTTATTGCGGGAGTTAGCAGCGGACAGAGATAATCTACCGGAACAGGCTAATTATGCCACCGCTTTTGCGATCGGGGCAAGTCATTGGCAAATTGGGGAAGAATTAGCGGTTTTAGGCTATTTACACAGTTGGGCAAGTAATTTAATCAATGCGGGATTGCGTTTAATTCCCCTAGGACAAACCCTAGGACAAGCGCTTCTGATCGGTTTACAGCCCAGTTTATTAACAGCAACAGCAGATATTATCAGTTTAGCCGATGAAAACCTGAGCAGTTGGAGTTGGGGGCTAAGTTTTGCCAGTATGAACCACGAAACCCAGTATAGTCGTCTATTTCGCAGTTAGAAATTTAGGGAGAAGAGCAGGAGAATAACGTAAAAACCAAATAAGGTATAGTATGATTGAAAAAAATCTTAAGTCTTAGTTCTCGCTTTCTGAGTAACTAAGGGTTTTAAGGAAAGGTGCGAACACTCTACCTAGCCACAGTGTGCCAATGTTTAGTCAATCAGAAAAAATTCCCGTTTCGGTGTTAATTCCCGCCAAAAACGAGGAATCTAACCTTCCCGCCTGTTTAGAGAGTGTTGCTAGGGCTGATGAAGTGTTTGTCGTCGATTCCCAAAGTAGCGATCGCTCGATCGAAATATCTACCAACTATGGGGCTAATGTAGTCCAATTTTATTTTAATGGTCGTTGGCCGAAAAAGAAAAACTGGTCCCTCGATAATCTGCCTTTTCGCAATGAATGGGTATTAATCGTCGATTGTGATGAGAGAATCACCCCCGAACTATGGAACGAAATCGCCACCGTGATCCAAGATCCCGACTATAACGGTTATTATCTCAATCGTCGCGTCTTCTTCCTCGGACAATGGATCCGTTATGGTGGCAAGTATCCCGACTGGAATCTGCGCTTATTTAAACATAAGTCGGGCAGATATGAGAATTTAAACACGGAAGATATCCCCAACACGGGAGATAACGAAGTTCATGAACACGTTATCCTTGATGGCAAGGTGGGATATCTCAAAAATGATATGCTGCACATCGATTTCCGCGATATCTATCATTGGTTAGAAAGACATAATCGTTATTCCAACTGGGAAGCGCGGGTTTATTACAATATTCTCACGGGTAATGACGAAAGTGGCACGATCGGAGCGCACCTGTTCGGTGATGCGGTGCAGAGAAAACGCTTTTTAAAGAAAATTTGGGTAAAATTGCCCTTTAAACCGCTGCTGCGCTTTATTCTCTTTTATTTTATCCGTCTCGGTTTCTTGGATGGTAAAGCTGGTTATATCTACGGTCGTCTTTTGAGTCAGTACGAATACCAAATAGGGGTTAAATTGTACGAATTACGGCAATTTGGCGGTAAATTAAACGTTAATGCCCAGGCTAATCCCCCGGTTAAACCCTCGGAACCTCAACCGGTAGAAATGATTAAATAAGTCCTATGTCCCCAGAAATCCGCACCGATGAGGAAGCGTGGCTAGATCTGCGTACCTACGATCAATCTTGGTTTGATCGCGGTCGTTCTAATCCGATTATCCTACTTTGGTGGTTAGTACAGGGGATTCTTTTTCCCCTCAGTTTGCACCAGATGGATAGCTTTCGCTGCGCTATTTTGCGGCTATTCGGGGCTAAAATCGGCCAAGGTGTGAAAATTCGCCCGACGGCAAGGGTTACTTATCCTTGGAAAGTGGCGATCGGTGATTATACTTGGATTGGCGATGATGTGGTGATTTATAGTTTAGATAAAGTTACCATCGGCAGTCATTGTGTGATTTCTCAAAAATGCTATCTTTGCACTGGTAGTCACGATCCGGGAGATCGCTCTTTTGTCTTAAAAACCACTCCCATCCTCATCGGTAATGGTACATGGATCGCCGCCGATTGTTTTTTGGCTCCGGGGGTAAAAATTGGCTCTAATGTTGTTATTGGGGCAAGAAGTAGCGTATTCGCCGATATTCCGGCTCAAAAGGTCGCTTGGGGCAGTCCCTGTCGTCCTCAATACGATAGAAAGATGAATTCTTATAGTAGTTAAGCTAAGAAGCATTTTTTGCGGTCTTCCGATCGCTTTTGCCCCACTGTTTGCCACGGGACCTATTAAGCTGTTCGTAATTTAAGTAGCATTTTTATCGATTTTTGTCAAGATATATTTTATTTTGGCTCTTCCGAACTTGTCATGTAAAATTAAAGAAAAAACAGACAATTATTGCTGACCAATAAAAACAATAATTTATCTTTAAAAGCTCACTATGCTTGCAATACAGCAATTTATTGGTTAAAATATAGACAGCCAAGACCAGCAATTTTAGACACAAGCTATACTTAGGCCATCAAATCCACAATTAAAGTTAATGACCGAGCTACTTCACCTAGAAGGAGTTGTCCTTACCAATTATCAAATTATTACCGATATAGGAATTGTTTTACATTTAGAAAATATGTCAAGAGAAAGCCAGTGCATTCATTGTGGAAGTAAAACGGAAAAAGTTCATCAAAACAATGAATTAACAATCCGAGATTTACCCTTTGGAGAACAGGCATTATATCTGAGAATCAATCGTCGTCAGATGAGATGCGAGAAATGTGGGAAAAAATTCACAGAAGAACTAAATTATTTGCCGAAGAAAAGAACCTACACAGACAGATTTAGAAAAAAAATAGTTGCCGAAGTCCTGAATAGTGATCTCAAAAATACGGCAGAAAGAAATGGAGTAAGCGAACGAGAAATACAAACGATGCTCAAAGACTTAGGAGAAGACTTAATAACCGCAAAACCTCAAGGTCTAAAAAAACTAGGAATAGATGAAATAGCCATGATAAAGGGAAAAGGAAATTACTATGCTGTGTTAGTAAATATAGACACAGGGAAAATTGTAGGCTTAGGGGAAAAAAGAACAGAAGAAGCATTAACAGAATATCTAAAACACTGGTTAGAAGAGGTTTTGAGCCAAATAGAGGAAGTAAGTATAGACCGGTGGATAGGGTATAAAAATGTGGCAGAAAAACTAATGCCTCAAGCGCAAATAGTAGGAGATAGATTCCAGGTAATGAAACAAGTAAATAACGAGCTAGATGAAGCGAGAAAGGAGGTAAAAAGAGAGGCAGCCAAGATAAAAAATAAGAAAAATAAAGAAAATATCTTAGCAGGAATAGCCAAGAGCAAATATGCCTTGTTAAAGAATGAAGGAGACTTAGTAGAGAAAGAAAATAAAAAATTGGAAGAAGTATATAAAGTGTCTCCAAAACTTGGGGAAATGCACAAATTAAAAGAGGAATTTAGAGAAGTATTTGAGAAAAATACGGAGGGGAATGAGGGATTATTTGCCTTGAGCGATTGGATAAAAAAGGCGATGGCTTACTTTCCTAAAAGCTGCCAGACAATGAGGCGGTGGATTGACGAAATAACTGCCTATTTTGATAACCGAACAACCCAGGGAACAGTGGAAGGAATTAACAATAAACTGAAGGTGATTAAAAGGAGAGGCTATGGATTTATAAACTTTAAAAACTTTAGTCTTAGATGTTTATTAAATTGGCATTTTGCTAGTTGATTTTACATGGTAAGTTCGGAAGAACCAAAATTATTTTCTGGATAGAAAGAGCAAAATTTATCAAAATCAGCCATACTTTTGTATATTTGGTGTGGGTTCTTACAGCTTCTCTCCTTTTAAAATCGCCATTGCTGGACTTTATAAAAAACTAAATTTTACATTATATTACCCTATCAAAATCAACCCGTTATTTTCGATGATACTGTTTACTTTTTAAGCTTTGATGATTTAGATACCGCTCAAAAAAACTTACAGATTCTCAATTCTTCTTTAGGAAAAGAATTTTATTCATCCTTGATATTTTGGGATGAAAAAAGACCAATAAAAGCCCGTATTTTAAATAGTTTAAATTTATCGGTTTTAGCCGAGAAGTTGTTATCCTATAAGTAGGGTTTAATTTTAGCTGCGTTAATCTCGCATTCTGCGGGATATTTTATGATCTGGTTTTCATTACACACAGGGGTCAATAAGTCAATAAATTTGTCTTGATAATTTACAAAACGATGGCAACCTGAAGAAGAAAAATTATGGGTTTTAACTGACAGCGTTTCTCATAAAGATTAAGATGTCTGCCACGAATAAGGAAAAATGGTACTAGGGGATTGGTTGGCAAGATGGGTGGGTTGAGGGATTTGTCAGTAATCAGTGAGGGGGAGTAGCTGCGGATATCTAATAGCCATCCCTTTTACTCAAAAAATATGGTATGATGGGAAATTGTGAGTTTTACGAAAGCCGATGAAAACGGAAGAGATTATCAAATCAATCGAAGCCGAGTATCTCAAGAGCGATCTGCCCATTATCCATGTCGGTGACACGATCCGGGTAGGGGTGCGAATCGTCGAAGGAGATAAAGAGCGGATTCAGCCCTACGAGGGCATCGTCATCGCCAAACGCCATGGCGGTATCAACGAAACGATTACAGTACGCAAAGTCTTCCAGGGTGTGGGAGTAGAAAGAGTCTTCCTGCTCCACTCGCCGCGGGTTGCCAGTATCAAGATCATCCGTCGTGGTAAAGTACGTCGGGCGAAACTCTACTATCTGCGCGATCGGGTTGGCAAAGCCACCAGGGTACAAGAACGTTTCGATCGCCCCCTCTAAAAAATTTCCGGCGACAGCCTAACCAAGAAAGTTGCACAATCGCCAACAACTACGCTATAATAAATAAGGGCTTTAAAAAAGCCAAATCGTTTAGCGAATGGGCGCTCTTAGTTCAGTTGGTAGAACGCAGGTCTCCAAAACCTGATGTCGGGGGTTCAAGTCCTCCAGGGCGCGTTTGGTAATCACCAAGCCGATAACTGCAAAAGACATGATCTAAATGTCTGGGGGTTAGTGTGGGTTGTCCGGTGAAAATGATAAGTTAAGGATAGCCTGAGTATCATTTTAAGGAGTAGCGATCGTGGCCAAAAAAGAAACCCTAGAAAAAGACACGAGCGACAAGAAAGAGGGAAACTCTTTTCAGGTCAAGGAATTCGTCAATGAAACCAAAGAAGAACTCGCCAAAGTCGTCTGGCCTTCCCGTCAGCAACTTTTGAGTGAATCGGCGGCCGTGATGTTAATGGTGACTTTGGTAGCCACTCTCATCTATCTGATCGATAAATTCTTTGCCTGGGGTGCTGGGAAGGTGTTCCCATGAATCTAGAAGAAGAGCAGTTTCCTGAAGAAGTCAATCTTAGCGGCCTACCGAAAAAACCCCGTTGGTATGCCGTGCAGGTGGCTTCCGGTTGTGAGAAACGGGTCAAAGCCAATTTGGAACAGCGCATCCACACCCTCGATGTGGCCGATCGCATTCTGCAAGTCCAGATTCCCCAAGCGGCCACCGTCAAAGTCCGCAAGGATGGTTCACGGCAACACGGCGAGGAAAAAGTCTTCCCCGGTTATGTCCTGATCAGAATGATCATGGATGATGACGCTTGGCAGGTGGTAAAAAACACCCCCCATGTGATCAACTTTGTCGGGGCTGAACAAAAGCGGCGCTACGGACGCGGCCGCGGTCACGTCACCCCGCTACCCTTGAGTATGTCAGAAGTCGATCGCATCTTCAAACAAGCTCAGATTCAAGAACCCGTCGTCAAAATCAATATGGAAGTTGGCGATCAAATCTTGGTTCTATCCGGTCCATTTAAGGACTTTGAAGGGGAAGTGATCGAAGTTAGTGCCGAGCGCGGCAAACTCAAGGCCCTGCTCTCCATTTTTGGTCGGGATACCCCGGTCGAATTGGAATTTAATCAAGTCGAAAAACAAAACTAAATCATGGCTAAAAAAGTCGTCGCAATTATTAAACTAGCTTTACCTGCTGGTAAGGCTAACCCTGCTCCTCCGGTCGGTCCTGCTTTAGGTCAACACGGGGTAAATATTATGGCGTTCTGTAAAGATTACAACGCTAAAACCGCCGATCAGGCCGGGATGATCATCCCTGTGGAAATCTCCGTTTTTGAGGATCGGAGTTTTACCTTTATCCTCAAAACTCCCCCCGCTTCCGTTCTCATCCGTAAAGCGGCCGGTGTGGAAAGAGGTTCCAACGAACCTAACAAGAAATTTGTCGCCACCATTACCCGCAACCAATTACGGGAAATCGCTCAGACTAAAATGCCCGATCTTAACGCTAACGACATCGAAGCGGCCATGAATATTGTGGCGGGAACGGCCAGAAATATGGGTGTCAAGATCTCAGACTAAATCTTATTTCGGGGAGAAGCCCAGCTTCGTTATTACCCAAGGAGCAACAAATCAGATGGTAAAAAAAGTTTCACGACGTTTGCGAGATGCCCAGGCTAAGGTAGAAAATAAAGCCTACGAGCCATTAGAAGCACTGACATTATTAAAGGAATTAGCGACGGCGAAATTCGACGAAACCGCCGAAGCTCATATTCGTTTAGGTATCGATCCTAAATATACCGACCAACAACTGCGGACAACGGTAAGTTTACCCAAAGGAACCGGACGCACGGTGCGAGTAGCGGTGATTACTCGCGGGGAAAAGGTACAGGAAGCGAACAACGCCGGGGCCGATATCGTTGGTTCAGAAGAATTAATCGAAGAAATCGCCAAGGGGATGATGGATTTCGAGGTGTTAATCGCCACCCCCGATATGATGCCGAAAGTGGCGAAATTAGGTCGTCAACTCGGTCCACGGGGTTTAATGCCCTCACCGAAAGGGGGAACCGTAACCACGGATTTAACTGGGGCGATCTCTGAGTTTAAAGCGGGTAAATTGGAATTCCGGGCCGATCGCACCGGGATCGTTCACGTTCAATTTGGCAAAGCTTCTTTTAGCGCCGAGGATCTGTTAGTCAATTTGAAAGCTTTACAGGAAACGGTGGACAAAAACCGGCCTTCCGGAGCCAAAGGTCGTTACTGGCGTACAGTTTACGTTTCCTCCTCCATGGGGCCATCGATTCAAGTGGATATTAGCACCCTGCGGGATCTGAAATTAGCAGAAGGTTAATGACAGTTATTTTTTCTGAAAAGGCCTCCAAGTGCTTGGGGGCGTTTTTTGTGATTTTATCTATTCTAAGATCATTGATTTTCATTTTTGGGTTCTTCTATAATCAATACAGCCTGATATTGTCCTTCTTTTAAATTTGAAGGAACTTGTACGGTTAATTGACCTTCATTGTTAACGAATGCTTCAACCTCAATGGTTTTCATGTTAACATATCTCTCTTCATTTTCTGCTATAATCTTAACGGGAGAAGTATCCTGTTCTGCTAAAGACCGAGCATATTTTCCCCTAACTGCACTTTTTAAATTAGACTCCGTTAAAACCTCAGAATAATCATCTAACATTTCCTCATCATCTTTGAGGGTATCATTCATTACTTTGTTCATAGATTTTTCTTTCATGTTTAGTTACTCTCCTAGCACTAATGATTCTGATCTTTCCTTGTCTTTCAGTATGAACAACTAAAAGCAAGCGGTTTTGACTAGAATAACCAATTGTCAAAAAACGATCTTCTAAGATTGAATGAGTGGGATCATCTAAAGTCAAAGAATAGGTATCTTCAAAGACAGTTTTCGCCTCATTAAAAGAAATATCGTGTTTTCTCAGATTTATCTTAGCTTTGTCTTTATCCCATTCAAAATTAGTCGTCATCATCTTAATTATACACAATAAATAAAATAAGTGGGAAATTTTTTTCCCACCTTACTATGGTAAAGCTTATCCTTTCGGGATCGCTCTATGATTAGCAACAGGATTAGAACAAAAGAAACAAAAACAATATCCTTAAGTAGGTAGGTGTTAAAAATTATCAGACACCCCCCTTATCAAGGGTAGGGTTGATTCATGAATCAACCTTACCTTATCAAGGGGGGTAGGGGGGATCGAACCTAAAATCCATTTTTAATTTAATTATAACCAGTTACTTATGCTTGATTCAGATTGGGAAACCACAAAAGCACGAAGAACAACCACAGACAGCCAAGAGAAGAACGAACTGAACAATTAATGAATGCTTGTTTCCCTAATCTTTCTGGTGCAATTAATTGGGAATTTCTGACCGATCGCACCTGGATCGTTCACGTTCAATTTGCTAAAGCTTCCAAAGGCCTCCAAGGGATTGGGGGCGTTTTTTTGGCTTCATCGCCCGATTGATATAGAATCAAAAGGCTACACTCAAGATTAATCGCTTGAATTGTTCTCTTGTATCTGTTCCTAAAGCCAGCGTGTGGATTGTAGATTCCCCTAATACCCGTATTTTAGCCCCTAGTGCGATCGCTCTTGGTAACTTTGATGGTTTGCACCTAGGTCATCAAACCGTCCTACAGCCAATTTTTCAGGATGAACCCGCTTATCCCACCGTTGTTAGTTTTACTCCCCACCCGCGGGAATTTTTTACGGGGGAAAAATGGCAGTTATTAACTCCTCTAGGGGAAAAGGTGGAGGTTTTGGAGAATTTAGGCGTTAAACAATTGGTTTTACTGCCTTTCTCTGCTCAATTAGCTTCCCTGACACCCTTGGCTTTTGTCGAACAGATTTTAGTAGAAAAATTACAGGCTAAATCGATCAGTGTTGGTCAAGATTTTCGCTTCGGTTATCGTCGTCAAGGTACAGCGGAAGATTTATTACAGATCGCCTCTCAATTTAATATTAAAGTCGAGATTGTTGGTTTAAAAAACTGTGGGGCGGGTCGGATTAGTAGTTCCCTAATTCGTCAAGCTTTGGCAGCAGGAAACGTTGAGCAAGCTGGGCAAATGTTAGGTCGTCCCTATAGTTTAACCGGTCGCGTGGTCGTCGGGCAACAGCTGGGCAGAACATTAGGTTTTCATACCGCTAATCTACAGGTTCCCCCCGATAAATTATTGCCGCGATTGGGGGTTTATTGCGGTTGGGTGCATCTTGATGGTTCTCGCTTACCAGCAGTTATGAATATCGGTTATCGTCCCACGATCGAGGGAAAAACTATCAGTGTGGAAATCCATTTATTGGATTGGTCAGGCAATGTATATGATCGCATTTTAACGATGGATTTAGTGCAATTCCTGCGACCAGAACAGAAATTTAATTCTCTCGATCGATTAAAAAATCAGATCGAGATAGACTGCGATCGCTCTCGGTTAATTCTAAGTTCTTAACCTCAGTTATCAGTTCACTGTTTTACTGATCACAGCAAAAAAGCTCCCAACTCCGGCACTCCAGTGCAGTCTTAACGAGTAATTTAGATAGTCAACAGCTTAACTAATTTTCTTCATTCTCCCAACCCTAACCCCGATTAGCTCCCTAGCAGAAAATTTCTCGCCATTGTCTGTCAACTTTCCCCACTGGTTTGGGCAAATTAGGAAAAGAATCGTTAAGATAAAAAAACTTAACATTAATCTTCTTGACAGAATACCCCATTTGTGCTATGAGAGACGCTATTGATATTTTGATGGAAAATCTGAGCCAGAGCATCGTCGGCCAAACCGAATCGATTCGCATTGTGCTGGTGGCTTTACTCAGTGGTGGCCACGCTCTCCTGGAAGATGTCCCCGGAGTCGGCAAAACCCTGTTAGCCAAATCCTTAGCGCGTTCAATTAACGGTCGTTTCCAACGGGTACAATGCACCCCCGACCTCCTTCCTAGTGATATCACGGGAACCACGATTTGGAACCCCAACAGTCGCGAATTTGAATTTATCCCCGGCCCCGCTTTTGCTAACGTGCTGTTGGCCGATGAAATCAACCGGGCCACCCCGCGCACCCAATCGGCACTTCTAGAGGTCATGGAAGAAAAACAAGTTACCATCGATGGAGAAGCGCGGCCGGTTCCCCAACCCTTCTTTGTGATTGCCACCCAAAATCCGATCGAATATCAAGGCACTTTTCCGCTTCCAGAAGCACAAATGGACCGTTTTGCCGTTTGCCTGAGTTTGGGTTATCCCAGCGCAACGGAAGAATTAAAAATGTTACAAAGACAGCATTCTCAAGAGACGGTTAAATCCCTAGAAGCTTGTATTTCCTTAGAAGAGGTGGGAGAATTGCAAAGATTAGTCAGTCTGGTCAAGGTAGCTCCCACTTTACAGCAATATATCGTCGATTTAGTCCGCGCTACCCGTGATCACGAAGATATTAGTTTAGGAGTCAGTCCCCGGGGTTGTGTGGTTCTGCAAAAAGCAGTTCAAGCTTACGCTTTCCTCGAAGGTCGCGATTATGCTATCCCCGATGATGTTAAGTTGATTACTCCCTACGTCTTCTGCCATCGTCTGATTCCTAGTCACGGTCGTCAAGCTAAAGCTATCGTAGAAAGACTTCTACAATCGGTGGCGATCGAGGATCGCATCTATGCTTAAACTACTTTGAAACCCTAGAGGAGAGAATTGCCACGATTAAAACCCCTAGCGGGGGAATAACAACGACTGGCAATTAAACCCAAAACTAACCACCAGAGGGTACTAACTTGGGGACGATACCAAACCGTATCAAAGAAACCGTGGGCAAGAATTCCGGCCATAGCGGCAATTGCCCCAATTAACCAAAAGCCTTGACTATCCATTTTATCGCGTAAAAGTTTAATTTGATGGATGCCTTGGCCGATAGTTGTAACTAATAACCAGAGGAAACAGGTAAAACCAATGATTCCCGTTTCTACCATGATTTCTAATAGCACAGAATAGGCACTTAAAGCCGTGTATTTTGGCCTCATGAATAGGGGGTAAATTTTCTTAAAAGCATCATTACCCGGTCCGATGCCCAAAAGTGGATAAGTTTGAATCATGCGAATAACTGCATCCCAAACATTAATCCGAAAGTTATTACTACTATCTCCCCGGCCGGCGAAAATACTCATCACCCGAATTCGCAGCGGATCCACCAATAAAATCGCCCCTAAAACCACCACGGCTAAACCCCCTAAAACTAAGGGTAAAAGCCATGTTTGCCAAAATAACGGTAGATAATTTTTGAACCAATAAAATAATAGCAATAAGAAGACAATTCCTAAGACCATCAAACCAATCCAACCGCCACGACTCTCGGTAAAAAATAAACAAGCGGCATTGGCTAAAGTTAGTAAAGCCGCTAAAATTTTCGGTAGCCATCCCTGCCACACAAACAAAGCCGCACCGCTAAAAGCAATACTGGGTAATAAATAACTAGCTAATAAATTAGGATTACCGAGATAACTATAAACCCTAGTATCTCCCGCTAATTCTGAAGTGGGATCGTTCCAAGTTGCTAACTGTTCTGCGCCAAAAATTTGCTGACGAATGCCGTAAACGCTCACTGCTAAGGCGGTTAAAACTAAAGTAGTCAGAATCCAATTTGTCAGGCGTGGTGAGCGCATGATTCGGGCAGTAAAGGCAAAAAAGATGAGATTGAGAGTTAATTTAATTAATCCTTCCAAAGCTGCGGTTTTAACGGGAGAAAAAGCCGTAGAAACCGTGGCAATTCCCCAGTATAAAAGTACTAAAATGTGAATCGGTGTCACCCCGATTTTGCCTTCATCCACAAGGGTTAAGAGTAGCCAATAACCGGCTATTGCTAACAATAAAAACCCGATTTGACTGGTGGAGAAAAACGGCGCAGTGGCGATAAGAAGAGAGATTAACAGCGCACCCATCAGTTCTGTCCACTCCACAAACCGGCTACCCTGTCGCCATTGACTAAAAAGGCCGACGAAACGATGCAGATAGCTATATTTTGACCAAGAAGCGGGGGAAAAGTTCAGTAGGGTGATTTGTTTCCAAAAAGCATTCATAGGGTTTTTAGTTGCGGTTGTCGCCATCACACTTTGATTAAGATACCGATTGTATCTTAATTGTTGACTCTGGGGACCCAAAAGAGTTTCAGTCTGGTGTCTTAGGGCAGCTTCACACAGTCAAAACCTCATAGCATAACCAGTCTAAGCATGGGGTGAACGTATAGCTTGACCTAAACGAGTTAAGCCTTGGGAACAGTCAAAACGATCGAGATGTACTTCAATAAATGATAGGCGATCGATGTTACCCTGGGCAATTGATAAAGCCTTTTCTAATTCCCCTTCTGTCCTGACTTGACAACTCCAACTTTCCCCGTTAAATACTGCTGGTAATTGGTGATATTTCCACGGTTGTAGATCATTATAAATATTATCCTGAATTACCCGCTCGATCGTGTAACCATCATTATTAATTAAAAAGATAATTGGATTGAGATGGTGACGGATAATTGTCGAAAGTTCCTGGGCAGTCATTTGAAAAGCACCATCCCCCACAAAGACGATAGGACGAGTATTGGGTGCGGCAAAAGCTACTCCTAAACAGGCGGGAATTGAATAACCAATAGAGAGATAAAATGCTTGACCAATAAAGTCGGTTTTTTGAGGCATTAATAAATCAATTGTGGCAATAATTGCATCCCCTGTATCGGAAATAACAAAAGATTCTTGAGCGATAAAATGATTCATTCGCTCATAAAAACGAGCATTAGTTAATTTTTGCTCTGGCACGGCAATGAATTCTAAATCCTTCAATTCGGCTGCGGGTTTAATCTCTAGGGTTGCCGCTTCTTTGTGACTTAGCTTATCAATTAAACCATCGATAAAATTACCTAGAAATACTGGTTGATAGAAGTGATGTTTAATTTTTACTTTCTCGGAATTGGCATTAATCAAATTATTGGGATTTAAATTAGCCGTAAATCCGCCTAAATTCATATCGGACATGATCGCCCCTAAACAGAGGACACAATCGGCATTTTCCACCCGTTGCTGAACGTATTCGCGACTTAATCCCCCCACATAAGTGCCGATAAATTGCGGATGCATTTCCGAAATTGACGACTTACCTAAAATAGTGGTAGCTAAGGGATAACCCGTTACTTCTAAAAGTTTCAGTAACTTATCCTGGAGTTTAAACCGATGGAATTCTACCCCTGCTAAAATAATCGGTTTTTCCGCTTTTTCTAATAAAAAAACCGCTTCTTCCACTGCTTCTTGTAAAGCAGCAGCATCGGTGAGATTATCGGTTAAATAAATTGGATTTTCTGAGGGGATACAGGGACGATAGACCAGATCCCGGGGAATTTCGATATACACGGGACGTTTGTGATGCAAACAAGCTGCTAAAGTTTGATCGATTTGACTGGCTGCTTGAGCAGCATTAGTCAGAATAACCGAGGCAACCGTGGCTTTTTCCATGATGGAAAATTGCAGATTATAATCGCCCGTGGTGTGGTGTAATAATAAATTATCCCGGCGAATCGAGCGATCGGAAGCCCCACTAATTACCACCAGGGGAACTCTTTCAGCGTAAGCACCGACCACAGCATTAACGAGGCTAAATCCCCCGACTCCGTAGGTGACACAGACAGCGCCCATACCTTTGACTCGCGCATAGGCATCGGCGGCATAACCTGCGTTAAGCTCATTACAGGTGCAAACTAATTCGATCGGACTTTCCACCAAAACATCCATCAAATCGAGGACATAATCCCCCGGCACCCCAAAAATATGATTAACCCCTAAATTATGGAGACACTGGAATAAATATTCGCCGATGGTGATCATAGCAATTTTCTCCCCTATGTTGGCACTTTCACGCCGATCATAGCGATTTTTTAAAAAATAGGCTAATGTCCAGTAATGAACTAGAAAGTAAAAATCAGGAAACTTTAATTAAGTAGCTGTTTGCAATTAAATAGAAGGTAGGTTTTGCACTCGATCCCCCTGCCCCCCTTATTAAGGGGGGTGCCGACAGGCAGGGGTATCTTAGAGTTTTTTCCGCCCATCTAATTATATCGGGAGCATCTCACTTTTGTAACCCCTAAATCAGGTTTTATGTCAAGCTATTTTGAAAGCCTTGCTAGAAACCAGTTTTAGAGACAAGTATAATTACTAGCTTGCATAAATGAGATGCTATAAAATATGGGGTTTTTCTCTTGAGTGTCAAAAAATATCTGCGTCACTTTTTCAGGTATAATTTTTATAGAAGATTCCCTAAGACTTTGGACTTAAATAAGGCTGACTGTTAATGATTTTTACTGAATTGGTTTTGCAAAATTTCGGTCCCTACGCCGGTCGTCAAGTGATTAATTTACGTCCCGAAAAAGATAATAATCCCTGTCCGATTATCCTTTTGGGAGGCATGAATGGGGGTGGTAAAACTACTTTAATGGATGCGATTCGTTTGGCTTTGTACGGTGCGCGGGCGAAGTGTTCTACTCGCAATAATTTAAGTTATGCCGAGTTTCTCAGTCAAGCAGTTAATAATCAAGCTTCTCTCATCGATCAAGCTAGAATTGAACTGGCTTTTGAACATCTAGTTAATGAACAATGGCGACAATATCGTATCGTTAGATACTGGACAAAACAGCCTAAAGATGGTAAGGATACCCTCGGTATTTTAGATGAGGATTGGCCCGATCCTGCCTTAGCTAATACTTGGGATGAATATATTGAAACTTTATTACCTTTGGGTATTTCTAACCTATTTTTATTTGATGGGGAACAGGTAAAAGAATTGGCAGAACAGGATGTGCCTCCTGACAGCGTTAAGGATTCAATGCAGACTTTATTGGGGTTAGAATTAGCGGAAAGATTAGCCGTTGATCTTGATATTTTAGCTAGTCGCAAGCGCCGGTTATTAGCAGCAGAAAATGAACTGGCAACTATTGAAGCTATTGAGAAAAAATTAGCCCAGTACCAAGAAGATTTAGAATTGGCTCGGCAAGAGATGGAAACTCAACAAAAAAATTTAGATGTGGTTAGAAATGATTTTGATGCAGTCTCGGACAAATTTCGCATTGATGGTGGCAAAATTGCTGCCGAAAGAAGTCAATTAGAGAGCAGAAAAAAAGAGGTAGATAAAAAGTTAGATCAACAGAGAGAATATTTAGGTCAATTGGCAGGAGAATTATTACCCTTAAAGTTAATTTTTCCTCTCCTAGAAGCGGCTAAAATTCAGGGAGAAAAAGAGCTAAAATTTCAATCGTCTCAAGTCGCTCAATCGGTTTTAGAATCCAGAGATAAAAAGTTACTTGCTTATTTAGAACAACTGAATTTAACTTTAGAACAATTAGAGAATATTAGAGAATTTTTACAGCAAGAAAATCAGTTTTTAGCTGAGGATAGCGATTCTTTGATTACTCCTTACTTAGATTTAGACGAGGAGGCGATCGAGTTATTAAATCGAGTCTTAACCCATCAACTACCGGCACAAATTAACCTCGCTCATCAAGCAATAGAACAATTAAAAAATCTGGAAGCTGACTTAGATAATTTAGAGCGAGAATTAGCAGTAGCAGCCTCTCCCGAAGAATACGAAACCCTGAGTAATAACTTAAAAACCGCTCAGAAAAAGTATCTGAATGCTCAAGCGGAATACGAGCAAAGCCACAAAAATTATGAGGAAATCAAAAAGAAAATTGAGAAAACCAAAAAAGAATTATTTGCCTATAGTGAGAAAGCTTTAGAATCGCAAAGTAACGAACATATCGTCAATGCTATTGTCAAAGCACAGCAAACTTTAAAAGTATTTAAAGAACGCTTAACTTTAAAAAAATTAAATAGATTAGAGGGAGAAGTGGCGGAATGTTTTCGTTATTTATTGCATAAGTCCGATCTGGTGCAGAAAATAGCGATCGATGCTGATACTTTTGGTCTATCTCTCTTTGGTCCCGATGGACAAAATGTGCCTAAACACCGTCTTTCTGCCGGAGAAAAACAACTATTAGCGATCGCTTTTTTGTGGGGATTAGCGCGAGTCTCTGGACGAGATTTACCCATCGCTATCGATACACCCCTCGGACGTTTAGATTCTTCCCATCGCCATAATTTAGTTGAACGTTATTTTCCCGCCGCCTCCTCTCAAGTCATCCTCCTTTCTACCGATACAGAAATTGGACAAAATGAGCTACAATTATTAGAAGAACAGGAAGTAATCGCCCGAAAATACCTGCTAGAATACAATTCCCAACAACGTCAAACCACTATTCACCCCGATCGCTACTTTTGGTAAGATTATGACTGAGATAAATTCCCAAGAAATCCTCGCCCAATTAATTCAACACCAATCAACCAGTCACCCCTACGAGAACTTAAAAAATAGTTTAGCGGCAACCAATGGGTTTGATACAGACTTGAATCAGTTATCAGTTATCAGTTATCAGTTCACTGTTTACCGATCACTGAAAAAAAACTCCCCACTTTCCACTATCCTATTAAACAGAATTGAGAATAACTAACTATTTTCTCATCGGTCAGAGCGAGGTAAAATTATAGATTATGGAATCACCGATTGAACGTTTTCGACTATCTCAAACCGCCAAAGATAGCCTAATAAAATTAAAACGCTACACTAAAATTGACCAATGGAATATCCTCTGTCGTTGGGCTTTTTGTCGTTCCCTTGCTGAACCGAGTCTCCCCTCTCCCGTTCCCATTCCTGCCGATAGCAATGTAGAATTATCTTGGAAAGTATTCGGGGGAGAAATGGCCGATATTTTCTTAATTGCCCTCAAACAACGTTGTCATCAAGACGGATTAGGAACCGATAAAGAAACTCTAACCCAACAATTTCGCTTACATTTACATCGCGGGATCGGTTATCTTGCCGGGGATACAAAGCTAAAAAAAATCGATAATTTAATCGAATTAGAGAGAGAAAATCTCAGAGAATCTTAAACAAGAAAACTCTATCTTCTCCTCTGTGTTCTTTGTGCCTTTGTGGTTTATTCTTAATCAAACTCACCTTAAAAAACTTTTGGTCGGCCTAAAGTAGTGATATAGATAACCGCTTCATCGGAGGGAATTCCTAACACCTCATTAACTTGATCATCAAAAAAACCACCGATACCACTAACCCCTAACCCCAGATGAATAGCCGCTAAATTTAATCTCTGTCCCAAATGACCCGCATCTGCATGAAGATAACGATAAACTCGATCGCCGTATTTAGCCACTGCTTTTGACAGATCCGCCGTATGAAAAACCACAGCAGCCGCATCCCGTCCCAAATCCTGACCTAAACAGAGATAATGTAACTCTTGCCGGAAATTTTTAAAGCGAATTTGCCGCAATTCTTGGGCTTTAGGAGCATAATAATAACAGCCTTCCTCTAATCCGGTTACTGCCGAAACAGCGATAAAAGTTTCCAATAAATCCAAAGCAAAATAATCGGGATTGGGATCGAGATTTTGGCCGGCATAATCTTGGGGTTGATAGGTGAAATGCAACAAGGCTCGCAATTCGTCTAAACTGAGACTAGCGCCACTATAAGCGCGGGTAGATCTGCGTTTAAGAATCGTACTTTCGAGATCGATTAAATCTTCCCCCCAATTAACGGGACGGGATGTCACGGAAACTTTTAGACAAAAAGGAAAATTATATTTATCTTCCCAATTAGACGGGGTAATATTTGCTTCTATCTTCTCATCTGTAGCTATGATAGTCGCTCGGTGTAGAGAGTTTAATAATTCTCCCTCGGGAATTTCGGGATAAAGAGTCGTGGTTGCCGAAGGGAGTGCCGTGGTACTAGGGGGGAGATTTTGCCGGATATTGAGCAGATCTGCCAAAGGAATCACCGTCATGACACTTTCTTTCTCGGAATCAAGATAAAGCAATTCATTCATCTGACTATCGTTAAAACCACCGATTAAATGGGCGCGATAGTCATTAATCGAGGCTGATAGCTCAATATTGCCCAATAAATGCCCTGTATCCAGGAAAATGCGCCGATAAGCTCGATCTTCGTAGCGCCAAGCGGATCGATAAAAAATGGCACTGGTAACTAAAGCGATATCGGTATTTTCTAAAACAGGATTCCAGAAACAAGCAGATTGCAGGTTCGTCCAGACATCACTTTCCCAGAATAAAAGCAGCGAGTGACTTTGACCTTGGTAACTGTAGAGACCGGCGGGTAAAAATTCCGTGCCACGGGAGATCAGATAGACCTCGGCGGGGTATAATCCACCGGCAGAGGGTGCGGAACGTAGGTACAAGGGACTACCCATAGTGGCGATTTTGGCAGTTAACCCATAGCTACAGCCCAAAATTCGCGATATACGTCGCCAAAAGTCTCCTTTTTGGGGAACTGTTTGACGGGAGAGGTAGGGTTTGAGATCGAAAGTCTGACCGATTTTGTATTCTTTGAAGGGATAGGGTTGTTGACTCCAATCAAGACCTTTACTTTTTGAGGCGATCGTCTGGGGGTCGTATTTTGTCCGCTCGTGGTAGTATTGGGCGATCGAGATTGGCTGATCTGGCATGATAAAGATAGGCTGTCTAAGCTTTACTTTTTAGTGTAATATCGATACCCCCCAAAAAATCAACCAGCCAGAGAGTCGATCGGCTAAAAGTAAAGATAATTACAAATTTCACCCACATAAAATCTATGGAAATTATCGCTGTTTTACTGGGAGTTTTCGGTTTAGGGACAGGTGCGGGTTTATTGGTCATCCGTAACTATTACCACATCTGTCAACCGAGTGAAGTTTTAATTTTAAAACCATCGGTTATCGTTTGGTAAAAGGGGGCAGCAGTATTCGTTTACCTATGCTAGAACAAGTGTATCGAATGGACCTGACCAACATGATCATCGATCTCAGGGTGGTTAATGCCTATTCTAAGGGCGGTGTGCCGTTGATCGTCACCGGGGTGGCGAATATTAAAATTGCCGGGGAAGAACCGATTATTCATAATGCGATCGAGCGTTTATTGGGCAAGAAACGCAAGGAAATTGAACAATTGGCTAAAGAAACCCTCGAGGGCAATTTGCGCGGTGTCTTGGCGAATTTAACCCCAGAACAAGCGAACTCCGATCAGATTGCTTTCGCTAAAAGTCTGCTGGAAGAAGCGGAACAGGATCTAGAAAAATTGGGTTTAGTTTTGGATAGTTTGCAGATCCAGAATATTTCCGATGAGGTGCGTTATCTCGATTCGATCGGACGGAAGCAGAAAGCCGAATTACAGAGAGATGCCCGGATAGCCGAAGCAAAAGCCCGAAAACTATCGATTATCAAGGATTCCGAGAATCAGCGCTTAACCGCTTTGCGTCGTATCCAAAAAGATTTAGAAATAGCCAAAGCTGACGCAGAAAAACGGGTGCGCGACACTCAAACTAAGCGCGGCGCCATGATTGCTGAGGTAGAATCGGTGGTTATGTCCGATTTAGCTAAAGTACAGGCAGAAGTGGCGGTACAAAACGCCCGAATTAAGCAGGTGAAACAGCAATTACAAGCAGATGTGATCGCCCCGGCTGCAGCGGAATGTCAACAAGCGATCGCAAAAGCCCGGGGGGAAGCAGCCAAAATTATCGAACAGGGGAAAGCGCAAGCGGAAGGAACCAAAAAACTGGCGGCTTCTTGGCAAGGAGCGGGAAATAACGCTAAAAACATCTTTTTATACCAAAAATTGGAGTTATTGCTGAAATTAATGGCCGCTAGTGTGCCAGAAGTGCAGGTGCAAACGGTGACGGTAGTGGACGGGGGTGATGGTAATCTTGTCCCGAAAATGACTGCCTTTGCTGAACAATTGCGGCAAGCTACCGGAGTGGATCTGGTACAAATGGCTAATCGCCTAGCACAAACCGAGCCATCTGTCAAGGGTAAAGACACAAATTTTGATTTTAAACAATTGCCCTCCTGAATCAGTTATCAGTTATCAGTTTTGAGTTTTAAGTTTTGAGTTTTAAGTGAGCAGTGTGTATTAAGTGATCATCATCAAATGGCAGTTTACTTCTGTCTTTTCACTGTTCACTGATTACTGATTACTGATTACTGATTATTGTCCACTAGAATGTTAATCAAGTTTGGAGACCACCGCCATGGATGACTTAATTAATGATCCCTCCCCTTCTCCCCAAGACATAGAAATGACGAGGACTCCCCCCTGGGGAACAGTGACGGTATTGGAGGAAGGTCCCCGGTATCGCATCAATCGCATTGTCATTAAACCCGGCCATCACATGAGTACCCAAATGCACTACCATCGCAGTGAACACTGGATTGTCGTCTCCGGTACAGCGCGGGTAATCTGTGATGAAAAAGAAACTCTCCTCAAACAAAAAGAATCTACCTATGTTCCCATGAATACCCGTCATCGGGTGGAAAACCCCGGTTCTATTCCTTTGGTGATGATCGAGGTGCAAAATGGCGAATATTTAGGCGATGATGATATTCACCGTTTTGATGAGCGAGAATAGGACAGTTTTCTCCCCTATATACTTTAGTTATTTGCCAAAATCTCGATCGTGGATGAAAAAATTATCCTAGTTACAGGGGCTGCCCGTTCTGGGAAAAGTGAATGGGCCGAATATTTAGCCAAAATCAGCCAAAAACCCGTTATTTATATCGCCACCTCCTCAGTGGATGAAAAAGATCAAGAATGGTGCGATCGCATTGAAAGACACCGGCAGCGACGTTCCCCCCAATGGCAAACCCAAGAAATTCCCCGACAATTAAGCGAAACTATTGATAATAGCCCATTTACTCACTGTTTATTGATCGATTCCCTCGGTACTTGGGTAGCCAATTGTTTAGAAATGTCGGCAGCTGAATGGTTAGAAATCAGCGATCGATTCTTGTATTCCCTCAAAAATGCGGCGGTTGATGTTATTCTGGTAGCGGAAGAAACTGGTTGGGGTGTGGTTCCCGCTTATCCCCTCGGTCGTCTGTTTCGCGATCGTTTAGGCGATCTCTGTCGTAGAATTGGCACAATAGCAGACGCAGTTTATCTAGTTACCGGCGGCCATGCTCTTAATTTAAGTCAATTGGGTCAATCTTTGTCGATAATTGGGCAGTAGAGAACATAAGCAACGATTATCGCCGAGAAATCGAGAAAAATGCCACCGATCGGGGAGTATGGCAAGATGCAACCACTTTTTTTGTCACTGCTAGTAAAAGTTAGAAAAAGATCATGAGTCAAGTTAAAACCATCTCTGGACGAGCTTTACCCTTGCGAGGCAACGATATTGACACCGATCGCATTATTCCGGCTCGTTTTTTGCGTTGTATCACCTTTGAAGGTTTAGGAGAACAAGTGTTCGCCGATGATCGAGCCGCTTTACAGGGGAGTCATCCTTTCGATCTACCCCAGTACCAAGGGGCGAAAATTTTGGTAGTCAATGGTAATTTTGGTTGTGGATCTTCTCGGGAACACGCACCGCAAGCAATTTTACGTTGGGGAATTCAAGCAATTATCGGGGAAAGTTTCGCCGAAATATTTTTTGGTAATTGTATCGCTAATGGGGTTCCCTGTGTCACTGCTGAGGCTAAAACCATCACCCATTTACAGGATTTAATTGCAGCTAATCCCGAAATTACCGTCGATCTTTCCTTGACAACCATGACGGTGGAATGGGGGGATTTTGTCGCTACCGTGTCTATGAATGAAGGTTCCCGACAGATGTTAATAGAAGGGGGTTGGGATACCTGCGGACAGCTGTTACAAAATCTCGATCTGATTCAATCTACCGCGCAAAAGTTACCCTATTTAAGTTTCGTTTAGAGAAACAATCTAGGCTGAGGGTGCGTTAGTAATAGATTAACGTACCCCGGCAGGGATTTTGTTGGAGATGCAGCAGCTGTAAATATTAAAAAATCTGCCCTATGACTAATTCTGATAATAATCTCCAAAATATCCAAGAACCGATTTTAAACGCTCCCGAAGATGTGCGAAAAATCATCGATCGAGTTTTAAAATTGGAAAGAGATAAGTTATACCAGCGCAATCCTCGCAATATCAATGATGATGTTTTAACAATTATTAAAGAAGTAATCCAATAATCAGTTATCAGTTATCAGTTATCGGTTCACTGTTTACTGTTCACTGAAAAAACTTCCCCATCATCCCCTCTATATAAATATGAAACTACTATCAATAAAGTTATGTAATTTTCGACAATTTTATGGTAAGACTCCTGAGATACATTTAGCGGCAAGTTCTCGCAATACGACGGTAATTTATGGCAATAATGGGGCAGGAAAAACAACGATTTTAAATGCTTGTACTTGGGTGCTTTATGAAAAATTTACTGCAGCTTTTGCCGAACCAGAGTTATTAGTTAATAAACGGGCAATTACCGAAGTAAGCACGGGAACATCCATAGAATGTTCTGCGGAAGTAAACTTTGAACATGAAAATAAACGCTATCAGGTAAAACGAAAATTTTTCGCCTACCAAGATGTAAATAGTAAAATTCAATACGGTCAAAATAGTTTATATATGCTCTACGCTGGTGATGATGGCAATTGGTACGCACCCCATCAACCCCCGGAGGATATTATTAATCAAATTTTACCCGAAAGTTTACACCGTTATTTCTTTTTTGATGGGGAATATATCGATCATCAATTTCGCAGTAGTAGCCAAGGTAAAATCGCCGAAGATACAAAGGAATTATTGGGAGTTAAAGTATTAGATCGAGCGATCGAGCATTTAAAAAAAGCTAGAAAATCTTTACAAGATGAGCTTAAAGATTTAGGGGAATCGGATTTAAAAAAGTTATTAAAACAGGAAAGTAAAATTGAGCAGGATTTAGAGAAGTTAACCCAGCGTCAGCAGGATATTATTACCCAGTTATCCCAGCAAGAAGAATTAAAAAAAGCCGTGACTAATCGCTTATTAGAGTTAAGTGGTGCCGAAGAATTAAAACAGTTAAAAGAAAAATTGGAACAACAGGAAAGAAATCTGCGACAAGATTTAGTCAGAACTAAGGATAAGTTAAAGAAATTAATTTCTCAGCAAGCTTATCAAGTCTTTTTAAAAGAAATTAATCAAAATTTTCAGCAATTAATCGATCGCCTACGACAACAAGGGGAATTACCCAGTGGTATTAAACAGCAATTTGTCCAACAATTATTAGAGCGGAAAAAATGTATTTGTGGCCAGGAATTACAGGAAAATAGCCAAGCTTATTTACAGGTACAAGATTGGATGAATAAAGCAGGAATGGCCGATGTAGAAGAAGCAGCCATTCGCTTATCTTCCACAGTCAAAGAAATGGATAAAAAAGTCTTAGATTTTTGGCAAGAAGTGGATAATTATCAAGCTAATATTCACCAGTGGCGCTTAGAATTATCTTTGGTAGAATCAGAATTGGATGAAGTGCGGGATAAATTTCGCCATTATCCCGATGAAGATATTAAAAATCTGCAATCTCGCTTAGATGCGATCGAGGATTCCCTAAAAGATTTACGCTTGGAACAGGGTAGCAATAAAAATCAACTAGATATCTATGAAAAAGAGTTAGAATCTCTGCAAAAACAGGTACAAAAACAGCAACAAAAAGAGGAAAAATATAATTTAGGACAACGACGTATTTTAGCGACTCAAGAGGCAATTAATCGCATTAGTGAGGTAAGACAGAGATTAGAAAATCAGTTTCGTTTGTCCTTAGAAAAACGGGTACAGGAAATCTTTAGCTCAATTTCTTTTACTCCCTATATTCCCCGTATTAGTCCCGATTACGAGGTAAGATTATTAGAAAATACCACAGGATTTGCCATTCCCGTGGCAGCTTCCACCGGAGAAAATCAGATTCTCAGTTTATCTTTTATCGGGGGAATTATCGATCGAGTGCGAGAAGGTCGTCAGAAAAATACTTTGATGGGAATTGATAGCAGCACTTTTCCTCTGGTGATGGATTCCCCTTTTGGTAGTCTCGATCATATCTATCGTCGGCAAGTTGCGATCGCTATTCCTAAATTAGCCAATCAGTTAATTGTTTTGGTGACAAAAACTCAATGGAGAGGAGAAGTAGAAACCGAGATTTCTCCCTATATTGGTAAAGAATATGTGTTAGTTTATAATTCTCCGAAAGCGGATTGTCAAGAGGATTTAATTAATCTTCATGGTGTTGATTATTCTCTGGTGAAACGCAGTCCTAATAATTTTGAATATACGGAAATTATCGAAGTTAATCGATTCTAAATTTTAACTTCTAATAAAACGATCAATTGCTGTGTTCATTACCCCAACACGACTGGATAATTCCACAAGTTCCGTGGTGACAATATTATAATCTCCTAAATATTTCTGGAGATTAGTTCCCTCCTGTTGATGGCCAATTTCTACTAACCTTTCCTCTCGCAATTCCTGCAAATGATCGAGGACTTCTTCTAAAGTATCTTCAAGGGGAGGTAAGGGAGAAGGAGGATTATTTGTTTGCAAAGCTTGGGTTAATTGCGTCAAAGCTTGGGTTATTTGTTGCGTGAACAGACTCAGATTAGGATGGGGAGGACTACCTCGATATTGTTCCAATTCCGTCAACAAAACTGTCACCCCGCGACCAAAACGGGGAATATAATTACTTAAAGTGATTGCCGGTTCCATTTGTGGAAAAGGTGTGCTAGGATCATCAATTAATCTTTGTAGGGCCGTTTGCATAGTTGTATTTGCTCGTCGAGCTTTATTGCGATGGGAAGATAAAATTGCAGTTTGATAGGATGATTCTCCCAAATAAACTGCCATAACTGACTGAAAAAATATTTGATTAGCTTCTAATGCTTTAATGGCAGCGAGGGAAAAACGTTCATCTTCATTAAACCGTAAAAAACCGAAGGAAAGTGCAAAGGCTAAAGCACTACCGATTAAAGTATAAACTATTCTGATATACTCTAAATTAATACCGTCATTGCTGGCATCCAGACGACTGATAATTAAAGCAAAAATTGTGATAAAAAATACGGCTAAACTATAGTGAAATCGCACCAAAGTTAAAGCGATCGCTATAGAAATAACCCCAATAATTTCTAACCAGAGCGGATTATCTATAATTCGCAACAATGCCAAAACAAAAAACGAGCCTAAAATCGTGCCAAACACCCGATTAAAAAAGCGCTGAAAAGTCAAGCTAAAATCTGGTTTTAACACAATAACTAAGGTTAAACCAATCCAAAAACTATGGGTAATTCCTAGCTTATGGTAAATCAAGACTCCTAGCGCACTTCCCAAACCCAAGCGTAAACCATGACGAAATAGGGGCGATTCTAGATTAAAATTAGATTTTAATGGTTCCCACCAAGCTTTTTCTTGACCGTACTCTTTTTCTATTCCTTCAAAGTTCCGCTGCCGGGGATTTTTTTTATCTGAAAAGTCCTCGCTTTGCCGCAAATGTTGCGCTGTTTCACTGGCTATTTTTAGCTGTTTAAATAATTTTTTTAAACGATTATTTAATTGGGAAATTGCCACATAACTGCTATAGTCATCCTGGGCATTTTCTAAAACTTTAGCTTGCAGGTTTTTTTGTTGCTCGATCGCCTTGAGTAATAGCTGCAAGCGCTCACAATCCGGTCGTTTATTTCTACCCAAAATTAACCCGGCAATATCTTCGCTAATTTCCGCCACTTGCACGAGAATATCTTCTAATAAAATACCCACCGTGGTCAGTTGTGGCAAGGGATGAAGATGAAGCAATTCTCGCAGCGCGATTAAGCTGGTGTTAATGCGATCGCTATCTTCAATCAAGACGATTAACAATTCCCGCAGCTCACTCTTTCCCCAACGTCCCCGACGCGTCAAGGTGACAGTTTTCCTCGAACGGAGCAACAGCTGGCGAATTTGGTCAAAATATGGCTCCTCATTAGCATTAGAATGAGAGTGCAAGGGCAAAGAGCGGAGATAGGTGGCGATACCCTGAAAATTTTCCGCCGTTACCTGACGTAAAGGCTGATTAGGACGAAAAGGCCAGATAAACAGGGCCAAAAAAATTGTCCATCCCCCCCCCAACACAGCGATTCCGGCCCGTTGTAAAGCGACGACAATATCTCCCGATGGCAAAGAAACAGCAAAAAGCAGCAATAAACTAATTACTACCCCAGCTAACGCCCCATTTTCCCCGTAAACTGTCAAATAACCCGCTAGAAACAACCCGCAAAAAACTATCACTACGGTCAATCCTAGCCAAGCACTGGCTAATGTGCCGATAATCAAAGCTAGAGCCATCCCGATAGTCGTAGCGACTAGGGTTTTCGCTCTCAGGTAGTAAAGTCCCCCCGCATCGGCTAAAATCAAGGTTTGAGCCGCTAAACCCACCATTAACCCCAATTTCGACTGCTCTAAAATCTCACCGATCATAACTGGGACTGCGATCGCCAATAAAGTCCGAATCCCCCGCTCGATCTCGATATCGCCACTAGGACGCAATAAAAAACCAAATCGCTGAAATAGCATAAATTCACTGAAAACTTAACTCTGGAACCTGATAACATAGCTACCGATCAATAATTTTAGGGCAGCCAACGGGGTTTAAAACCAGCGTTCAGTTCTTGAGGTAAAATTTTCGGGGTGCTATTGGGACTGAACCGATCAGGAAGTGGTAATAACCACAGACGACCATCGGCAATGCTCGACCCCTCCCCAGTGACTAAATCATTTCCGACTCCAAAGGGTATGGTTACTAACTGATCAAATAATAAGGCTACGCCATCGGGAGACATACTCATCTGCACGTCACGATAATTAGGTAAAGCCAGCAGGGGGATCATTTTACCCGTTTCTAGCTCAATAATCCCTAAAAATGGTTCTTCTTTCACTTTGCCATCGCTGCCCATAACCAGATCGCTTTTCAGACAGTAAAGGGTTTTTTCTTGTCGCGGTTCAAATTCACAGCTAATAATCGGATTAGCTGTTCTTAATAGTAGTCTTGACTCTCCCTGATCGTTGAGCAAAAATAGCGATCGCTGATTATCCGGTTCTGATTTCACTATTAATTTCTGGCGACCATCCCGGGAAAAAGCGAGGATTTTCTCGTAGGTAGGCAAAAATTGCGGTTTTCCCGCTTGGACATCCAAAGGAATCACCGCTACCCCTCCCGTTTGACTGACAACCGCTTTTTTACCGTCGGGAGATAGTAAAAAATTATCCCCTTGCATTCCTAACGGTCGCGATTGTCCATCATCACTGATTACCCACAAACTGGCATCCCCCGGATTCCCATGATTAATTCTCTGCACGATTAGGGTTTTGCCGTTATCTGAGAGATTAAAGCGAAGATTTTGATAGGTTTTCGCATCTAAAAACCTTTCTATACGACCACTGGGCAAATTTTGACCATGTTCGTCATGATTTAACCCCGTGGTAATCGTGTAAAGTTGCTGTTTTGGGGTGTCTCGTCCTAAGTCAGAGCGATCGAAGGCCGAGAATAAAATTCTCTCCCCCCTCGGATACATTTGAAAATCCGTGACCACCAGATCCCCAGGGGTAAGGATGGTTTTTTTCAGTTCTGTGACGTTATTTGCCCCCTGAATGATATTACAGACGATTAAACGACCTCTTTCCTCTTGGTTGACTCCAATATAGGCAAAAGCTCGATCGTGGCTGTAAAATTCCCCGATAAAATCCTCCCCTTGGTCAATGGGTAACTTGACTTGATATTTTTTGCCGTAGATCGGCAATTCCGTCAAGGTATAGGTCAAGCGATCGCCAGCCCAACTAATTTTACCCGGTAAGGGAGGATCGATCACCAAGCTGGTTTCTATGTCGGAACGGTCAATCGGTCGATTAAAACTTAAAGTAAAATAATTGTCCCTAACGCCGATTTTTCGCCCTTGCCAGCTAAAATTCTCCCCTCGGCTAGGAACTTGATTTCCCTGGATCAAAATCGACGATATCGCCGCAATTAAAGCCAAAATAGTCGCTAACACTAAGCGATCGAACCAAGCTAATCTTTTCATCAGTTATCAGTTATCAGTTATCAGTAGTCGGTTGTCAGGAGATTGCTTTTATTTATTCTCCCATCTCCCCCCTCTACAATAATTACTCGCAACCAGAAATACCTTGCGCCCATATCATACTTTGTGCTTTTTGTCAAAAAAACTTTTTTTTTGCAATAAAACTACATAAAAAAAAGATCATCGTTGTGGGTGAAATTGACTGATTTAACCGTCTTAATTAGGATCACCTTCTAGGTGTGGCAAGGGTTTCAGCCATTGCTGCCCAAAAAAGCACAGAATAACCCACTATCAAATTCTATCAAATCGCTGTAACCATTGGAACATCGTCGTTAAATAACAATCTTTCTCAATTAATTCTTAAGAATTTATAAATATTGCGAAATGTTAATTTAAATATTCTCAAGTTTTTACGGTCAATAAATAACTTTTGCTTATCTTTGTCGGAAAATAGAACTCCTGCAAAAATCTAACATCTACCATTGGGTTAGAAGTCAGTATTCAGGAGATTATTTTTATTTATTCTTCCCCCGCAACGCGCACGCAGTGCCCCCCCCACACCCCACACCCCACACCCCACACCCCACACCCCACACCCCACACCCC
>SFAQ01000051.1:0-45511 GCA_007096525.1 Microcystis wesenbergii Mw_QC_B_20070930_S4
ATTTAATTGATTAGTTCGCTCTAGACGAAAACAATTGACAAAAATCGCAGCCATGTCTGTCTCTATAAGGGTTTCATTCCTTATAACCCCGTCCATTGCATAAGACAAACCGAAGAACCGTAATCAATGGGGAGAAAGGGGATAGTTTACCCCTCTCTTTTCCCGATGGGGGCCATGAAAATTAGTAACGGGGAATATTAGGATCGACGAGAAGGGAATAAGCATCGATGCCACCGTTAATATTTTTAACATTAGTAAAACCCTGACTTTGTAGCCATTGGCACATCTGTAGGGATCTCATGCCATGGTGACAGATAACGAGGGTTTCCGCTTGGGGGTTGAATTGGGTGGCAATAGTGAGCGACCATTCTTGGTATTGACTCAAGGGTAAAATAGTAAAACTGGCCACAGATGCGATCGCAACTTCCTCCGGTTCGCGCACATCAATAAGTTGTAAATTAGGATCATGATCGGCTAAACGGAGAGCGAGTTCATGGACGCTAATTTCGGGAATGCTCATAGATTTGGTCTTAAGAATCGGTTATCTTTCCTTTAGATTAGCAAATCGATCGACCCCGGGCGGTTATCTGTGAACAGTGTCTAGGTTGTGATGATGGTGAGGAGAATTCTGGGGAACAGAAAAAAGCGCATTTGTCCCGGGCTGGATTTCAGTTAAGCTTTGATTAGAGGTTATTGCAGGAGGGAGTTATTGATACCGAATAGATTCACCCAGATGTATTGCGCTGAAGCTATCTTTTCCCCGGTTTTTTATCCTCTGATTAATTTCTAACCTATACTGCATTCTCCCCCTCTCCTTTCTCCCCTACTCCCTTCTCCCCAGCTTATGATTCCCCTACAATTAACCCTAAAAAATTTTCTCAGTTATCGCGAGGCAGTGCTGGATTTTCGCGGATTACATACTGCCTGTATTTGTGGTGCCAATGGTGCGGGAAAATCCTCTTTACTGGAAGCAATTACTTGGGCAATTTGGGGAGAAAGTCGCACCTCGATTGCTGATGATGTGATTCATGCGGGCAGCGATTATGCGCGGGTAGATTTCGAGTTTAGTTATGGGGGAGAAATCTATAAAATTATCCGTAGTCGTCACCGGGGGGGAAAAGCTTCTAGTTTAGATTTTCAGGTGATTAATGATCAAAGTTTTCGTCCTTTATCGGGTAAAAGTATTAAAGATACCCAAGCACAGATTAATACTTATCTAAAAATAGACCATAAAACTTTCATTAATTCTGCTTATTTACGACAGGGACAAGCGGACGAATTTATGAAACAGCCTCCCAGTGGTCGTAAACAGATTTTAGCAGAATTATTACAACTCGATCGCTATGAAATTTTAGCGAATAAAGCTAAGGATATATCGAAACAATTTGAGGGACAGTCCCTCCAGATCGAGCAGCAAGTAGAAACTATCAAACTCCGTCTTCAGGAGAAAAATTCTGATCGGGAACAGCTGCAAGAGTTAAGCACCCAAATTAACGAAATTAATCAAGAACAAGAGGTAAATAATCGGCGTTTACAGCAACTGCAAGGAGAGGAAAATCAGCGTCAGAATTGGGAAAAACAGCTGCAGTGGCAAAGAGAACAGGAGCGAGCTTTATTAGCAGAAATTGAGAGATTAGACCGAGAAAAAGTTAGTCTAGACAATCAATTAAATCAAATTAGAACTATTCTTCATCGCAAAAATGACATTATTACCGCACATGAGCGCCTAATCAATTTAGACCAGAAAGAGGCCAGTTTGTCAAGTCAATTGCAAGCTTGGCAACAGGCCCAGTATGATAAACAACAATTAGAACAGAAATTACAGCAAAAAATTAACGAATTTACCCTTCCCATCCAACAAACGAGCGCTCGTTTAGAAGAATTGCGAAGACAGGAACAAGAAACTGAAAAAATTATCGAGCAAGCGGGGGATATTCAAGCAGGATTAGAGAAGTTAAATTATCATCGTCAACGTCTTCAGGAATTGGATAGATTAGCTTTAAAATATGCTCCTTTAAATAGCCGAAAAGCTGATCTAAATATGCAGTTGGAACGGGAAAAAGCCAGGATTAATGCTCGTCGGGAACAACTGCAAAGAAATCGGCAACAATTAGAGACAGAAATCGCTCGTATTCCTGTACTAAGAGAGGAAGCTCTCAATTTAGCCAAACGAATTAAGGAATTAGATAAAAAGCAAACCTATTGTGAACGAGTGGAAGAAAAGGAAACCGTTAAACAAGTGGATAAAAAAAGTTTATTGGAGCAACAGAAAAGATATGAAGAACAACTTTTAGAGTTAACTGGTAAATTGGAAAAATTAAATATTCCCGATTCGGTTTGTCCTTTGTGTGAACAGAATTTAGACAGTCATCACCGTCATCAGGTAATCAGGAAAACCCATCAACATCAAGAACAAATTCAAGAGCAAATTTGGTCCCTACAGGAACGGATGGCAGACTGCGATCGAGATTTAAAACGTTTACGGGAGGAATTAGCCCAAATTAAACAAGAATTGCCTGTAAGATCGAATCTACAACAAAAATATGTGCAGTTAGAAGTCAAGTTAGAAACTATTGAAGAAAAGGAAATAGAACTAGAGAAAACCGAGGAGATACTTGTGGAGTTAGAAGCACTTTTACGCAGTGGCAATTATGCCCTAGAATTACAGCAAGAATTGCAAATTGTCAATCAAGAAATCGCCCTATTAAACTATGATGAACAAAGTCACGCTTTAGTCAGAGGAGAAGAAAAAAGATGGCGTTGGGCAGAAATTCAAGAATCAGAACTTAAACAAGCAAACCGTCGTTTAGCTAATATCAAGGCTGAGAAACCCAATTTAATTAATCAATTAGCTAGACTAGAACAAGAGAAACAAGAACTAGGTCAAAATTCCCCAATTAAACAGGAAATTGAACGCTTAGAAAAGTTTATTCAAAACTTAAATTATGATCGCAGTGAACATCAGAATATTCAAAATCTGATCCGACAATTACAGGGAGTAAGATTACAGTATCAAGACTGGCAACAAGCAGAAAAAAATTATCCAGAAATAGCCGCTAAAATTGCTGACATTGAGCAAAGATTACAGCTGCGAAATGAGGATCGCCAGAAGATAAATCAGGAGTTAGCAAATATTAGTCAAAAGATTGGTACTTTGACTGACTATCGCCAAGAAATCGCTGCTTTATCGACTAATATTCAACAGCGAAGACAGATAATTGATGGATTGCTCTCCCAAAAAGGTCGGGTTGAGGAGAAGTTACATCAACTAGAAACTTTAGGTAAACAACTGACAGAAAAAGAGAGCGATTTAGCTAAAGTTAAAAAACAATATACAGTTTATAAAGAGTTAGCCCTAGCTTTCGGCAAAAATGGTTTACAAACTCTGATGATTGAGAATGTTTTACCTGAGTTGGAAGCACAAACTAATCATATCTTAGCTCGCTTAACTGGTAATCAATTTCATGTGCAGTTTTTAACCCAAAAAAGCGGTAAAGGTACGAAGAAACAGCGAGAAAAGTTAATCGATACTTTAGACATTATTATTGGTGATACCCGGGGATCTCGTCCCTACGAAACCTATTCAGGAGGGGAAGCTTTTCGGATTAATTTCTCGATTCGATTAGCTTTAGCGAGATTATTGGCACAAAGAGCCGGAACAGCCCTACAAATGCTCATTGTTGACGAGGGATTCGGAACTCAGGATGCGGAAGGATGCGATCGCTTAATTGCGGCAATTAACGCTATATCCGCCGATTTTGCCTGTATTTTGACGGTAACTCATATGCCCCAATTTAAAGAAGCTTTTCAACATCGCATCGAAGTCCGCAAAACCGAACAGGGTTCTCAATTGATGTTATTATCCTAGGAAAAATATGGAAAAAATTACGGTTACAGTGAAACTATTTGCTATTTATCAAGAAGTCTATCAAACTTCACAATTAAACCTCGAATTTCCTGCCCACACTTCCGTTACAGAAGTGTTAAACTATATTATAGCCCCCTATCCTCAATTAGAAAGATGGCGCAATGTTACTCGTTTTGGAGTCAATCTTCAGTTTGTTTCGGGAGAGAAAATCCTCAAAAATGGCGATGAGATAGTTTTAATTCCCCCCGTTAGTGGTGGCTAAATGGAGATAGGGAAAATCACAAAAACTGCCACCTTTTTGACTTTTTCCTTGATATCCCGTGTCTAACTGGCAAATTCCCCCATCGGTAGAGCTTCCCCAAGAGTTTTTAAAAATAGTCCAAGACTACACCCCAGAGTCGGATGGCAGCATCGTGGCACAAATATTATGGCATCGCGGTGTCCGGGATGGGGCGACTCTGCGGACGTTTCTGGATGAGAAAGCTTATCAGTCAAAAACTCCCTTTGATTTTGGGCAAGAAATGAACTTCGCCGTCAAAAGACTGGAAAAAGCCCTAAATAAAGGCGAAAAAGTGACTATTTGGGGTGATTTCGATGCCGATGGTGTCACCGCTACCAGTGTCCTCTGGGAAGGATTGGGGCAGTTTTTCCCACCCTATCAACAGTTAGATTATTACATACCCGATCGCCAAAAAGAATCCCACGGCCTCAATTGTCCAGGTATCGAGAAACTAGCGCATCAAGGAACCCGTTTAATCGTCACCTGTGACACGGGAAGCACGAATATCGCTGAAATTGACTATGCAAACAGTCTAGGAATCGATATTATCATCACCGATCATCATACCCTACCCGACGAGCGCCCCGAGGTGATTGCCCTGATTAATCCCCGCTACTTTGTGGAAACCCATCCTTTCTATCATCTTTCTGGGGTTGCCGTTGCTTATAAATTAGTGGAAGCGATGTATTTAACCCTGGCAGATATTCCCAGAAAACCCCTAGAAAATTTACTGGATTTAGTTGCGATTGGTTTAATTGCTGATTTAGTAAAATTGACGGGAGAATGTCGTTATTTAGCCCAAAAAGGTCTTCAAAAACTCCAAAATACTCAGCGTTTCGGAGTTAAAAAATTACTCGATTTATGTAACAAAACCGGAGATAGACCGATGGATATATCCTTCGGTATTGGACCGCGAATTAATGCCGTCAGTCGCATTTATGGCGATGCTAGATTTTGTGTGGAATTACTCACCAGTGAAGATGAAAAACGTTGTCACGAATTAGCTGAACAAGCGGAATTAGCCAATATTCGTCGCCAAGAAATCCAACGAGATATTATTAAACAAGTTCAGAAAAAACTAGAAAGAATTGATCTTTCCACCACTAATGTAATTATTTTAGATGATCCCCAATGGATGGCGGGAATTTTAGGATTAGTTGCGGGAAAAATTGCCCAAGAATACCAGCGACCGACAATTTTATTAAGTACCAGTGAACCACCTTTTGCTAAGGGTTCCGCTCGGTCAATTCGCGAGATCGATCTTTATCAATTAGTATCCTCTCAATCCCATCTTTTACATCGTTTTGGTGGTCATCCTTTGGCCGCAGGTTTAAGTTTAACCATAGAAAATTTACCCCTATTTATTGAGGGAATTAATCAACAATTGCGACGCACAGGAATTGATTTAACTTCCCTTTCTTCCCAGATAGAAGTGGATGCGGTGGTGACGGTTTCCCAATTGGGAAAAAGTCTATTTAGAGAATTAAAATTACTGGAACCATGCGGGATGGGTAATCCCACACCGAAGTTATTAATTCAAAATTGTTATTTTCACAATCTTTGGCATAAAAATCTTGAAGATTTCAAGGGCAGAAAAATCGCTTATCCCCGGACAACTTTTGAGATCTGGGATAGTTCAATCGAGCAGGGATTCCCCGGTATGTGGTGGGGTCATCACAAAGACGAAATTGCTGCCGATACCTGTTATGATGCAGTAGTAGAATTAGATTTTAATACCTACAAAAATCGCTATGAAGTGCGCTTAATTGCCCTGCAACCCTATCAACAAGAATCCCTAAGCTATAGCAATAAAAAAGACTTTTTAATCGACAATCGTAATCGAGAAATTAATCAAGAAGTTAACCAATTAAATCCCCTTTTTCTCTGGGAATGTCCCCGGGATTGGACAAAACTTTCTAGGGAATATCAACAGGCAATTTTACGGGATAAAAAGTTAGTTCTTGCCTATGCTAGTCCTTTAAAAAAATCCGCTCACACCACATGGATAAACCTTGTGGGGATTGGGAAATATTTAGCTAGAACTAAAACCAGTATTTCCCGTCAACAATTACAAAACCGCTTAAACCTCAGTTATCATACCCTAGAATTAGGATTAATTTCCCTAGCAGAAAATGGCTTTAAAGTCAAGAAAAATCAAGAAAATTTATCCTTTGAATTAGTCAATCATGAGGCAAAAATTAATAAGATTGAGCATTTTCTGGAAGCGGTGGCCCTAGAAAACTTTCTCCAGCAATACTTTGCTACTGTTCCCCTAGAAATTCTGCAAACAATTCTTAATCACGAAGACTCGATCGATTTCTAGTTAGGGTTTGCGGCAAAAAGTTTTTCGGTGGTGGCAGGGTGTGGGGTGTGGGGTGTGGGGTGTAGGGTTTTACCGATTTTGAGGGGGTCAATTACCTAATTTTCAGGGAAAAAGTCCCTGAATTTTCCCCCCGACTACTGCAAGGGCTGGCACTTTTTGAGGGGAAAAAAGTCTAAAAGTCTTCTACAACAAGGTTTTTATATTTATTCAGCAAACCATAGTTATAAACCTTATTTACTGATTACTGATTACTGATAACTGATGACTGGTCACTGATTACTGATAACTGATTACTGATAACTGATAACTGATTACTGATTACTGATTACTCCTTGACCGAAGAATTTCGGGGGTTTTGCTAGGGTATAAACTTCCGTATTTTGTGCGATAGCTTGACGAATATAGAGAGGAGTTTGTAACATTCCTAGTAAACTCATGCCATCAATTAAACGTAATCCTCCCGTAGTTGTATCGCTGATTAATTCATCCACCACATCGGGATCGGGACGAGTATTTAAAGGATGATTAGCACAGAGAGTAAAACCCCAAGGGGAACCATAACTAGGAGTGGGAGCGCAATAGGAATGAACGTGGGGAAAAACTGCTTTTAAAGTATTCACCAAACGCGCATGATACATCACCGAAGGAGGAGAAACCGGGCCAGATTGGACAACCACAATGCCATTTTCGGCCAAAACTCTTTGTAGTTTTTCAAAGTATTCTTTCGTGAATAGGGGGAAAGAAGGACCCTCTCCGATAGGATCAACCAGATCGGAGATAATAATATCCCATTGATCGTTAGTGGTGTCTAAAACTTCTAAAGCATCAGCGACAACTAACTCAAAACGAGGATCATCAAAAGTGCCTTGGTGCATTTCGGGAAGATGTTCCTTACAAGCTGCCACCACATCCCCATCGATATCGATCATCATCACTTTTTCGATTGTTTTCCAACGCAATAACTCCCGCGTTGTCGCACCTTCACCACCTCCCAGAATTAAAGCAGTTTTTGCTTCTTGGTGGGCAATCATTGCCGGTTGCACTAATGCTTCATGATAAATAAATTCATCCCCCGTACAAGATTGCCATTTCCCATCCAGTACCAAGGCTTTTCCATAGGCCCCCGATTCAACAATATACATCTCCTGAAAAGCGGTTTTTTTGTAGGCTAAAATCCGCGAAACCCCATGACTATAAATGTCCCAGGGGGTAATATATTCGTTAACCCATAGATCCGCTTTTAGTTCACTTCCTGCCATAACTAATCCTCCTTGGGGTGAAAAAGGCACGATCTATCATTATACAACAATTGACAAAATTCGATCGATAACCTGAAATCATCTCCCGGTCATCCCGAGGCTGCCGATAATCGATCGCTGAAAAACGGTAAGCTAGAAAAGATTAGCGAACAGTAAACTTCTAGCCACTAACCTATGACCAAAAACGAGACTACCGAGAAAAAGATTTTTCTCCTAGATTTTGAGAAACCCCTCTACGAATTAGAATCCCGCATCGAACAGATTAAAGAATTAGCCCAAGAAAATAGCGTAGATGTCTCGGAACAAATTAGTCAACTAGACGAACGAGCTAATCAATTACGTCGTGAAATTTTTAGCAATCTCACCCCTTCCCAAAGGCTACAATTAGCCCGTCATCCCCGGCGCCCCAGTACCCTAGACTATATTCAAGCCATCACCGATGAATGGTTCGAGTTGCACGGGGATCGCGGTGGTTACGACGATCCCGCCCTTGTGGGTGGTGTTGCCCGTTTTAACGGTCGTCCCGTGGTGATTATCGGGCATCAAAAAGGCCGGGATACTAAGGATAATGTGGCTAGAAATTTCGGCATGGCTGCCCCCGGTGGTTATCGTAAAGCCATGCGTTTAATGGAACACGCCCATCAGTTTAATCAGCCAATTTTAACCTTTATTGACACCCCCGGCGCCTGGGCGGGGGTGGAAGCGGAAAAATTAGGTCAAGGAGAAGCGATCGCCTATAATCTTCGGGAGATGTTCCGTTTAGATGTGCCAATCATTTGTACTGTTATTGGCGAAGGTGGTTCCGGCGGTGCTTTGGGCATTGGTGTCGGCGATCGCCTATTAATGTTAGAGCATTCTGTCTATACCGTGGCGACTCCCGAAGCTTGTGCCGCCATTCTCTGGAAAGATGCCAAAAAATCCGATAAAGCGGCAGTTGCCCTCAAAATTACCTCAAAAGATTTAAAAGAGTTAAATATTATCGATCAGATCGTTCCTGAACCCTCCAGAGGAGCCCATGCTGATCCGATTAAAGCGGCAGCCAATTTAAAAGCCGCTATTAGTGAAAATTTAGAGACTTTATCTTTGTTAACTCCCCAACAACGGCGCGAATCTCGTTATCAAAAATTCCGCAATTTAGGCGTATTTTTAGAAGCTACAGCTTAATCAGTGAGCAGTGATCGGCGATCAGTTATCAGATACGAGTTTTCAGTGATTAGTTTGTTTTGTAGATTTGCTAGGCTTCAGCTTCAGTTTGAGGGTTGCACCCAGAAAGCTATAATATTGATGGCAGGTTCAAAGACCAACCAGATGAAACGGCTCCTTCCCCAGCAAAAGTGCAATGGCATGGACGAGTATTATGGCTAGGAATAGGTTGCATCCGTGGCACGGAGAAAGCAGTCATAGATAGGGCAATTAGGGCTGTTTTTCAGCGTTATCACCTCTCTTTAGCCGCTATTGCCGGTATCGCCACCCTTGACATCAAAGCCGATGAACAGGGTTTAATTGCCTACTGTCAAGAGAAAGGATTGCCCCTAAAAACCTTTACTGCTGAAGAGTTGAGGGATATTAATGTCCCCAATCCCTCGGCTATTGTCAACAAGGAAGGGGGAACCCCTAGCGTCGCTGAAGCTGCCGCTTTAAAAATGGGCGAGACTTTGCTAGTAAGCAAGCAAATAGAAGCAAAATCGGTGACGGTGGCGGTTTCTTTGGCAGCAAGGGAATAGAGAGGATATCAAATCGATGCTTAAACAGGTTTTATTTCTTAGTAATGGTCATGGCGAGGATTTAAATGCTAGTTTAATTCTGGGGGAATTAGAAAAAATTCAGCCCCAATTATCTATAGCTGCTTTGCCTTTAGTGGGAGAGGGAAAAGCTTATCAAAAATTGCCAGTACCAATTATTGCCCCCACTGCCACTATGCCATCGGGGGGAATTATTTATACCAATCCTTTTAATTGGATTAAAGATATTGGTGCGGGATTAATTAGTCTAACTATTCAGCAAATTCAGGCAGCTTTTAAAGTTAGCAAGGATTGTGATTTATTGATAGCAGTGGGGGATATCGTGCCAATCGTGATCGCTCGTTTAACTGGTCGTCCCTTTGTGGCTTTTATTGTTTCTACTTCCAGTTATTACGAAGGTACAATTAAATTACCTTTACTCACAAAATTATGTTTAAGATCAGACAAGTGTTTAAGGGTTTTTACCAGAGATAAATATACAGCAACAGATTTACAAAATCGGGGTATTAAGAAAGCGATTTTTGCCGGTTATCCGATTATGGATGTGTTAACACCAACGGGTAAAGATTTAGAATTAGATAGTCAAATTCCCATGATTGCTTTATTAGCGGGGAGTCGTTTACCCGAAGCTTTGAATAATTTAGCTCTACAGTTACAAGTCTGTGAGGAAATAGTTAAAATTAAACCGATGCAGTTTCGGGCTGCCATCGTTCCTAGCATCAGAGAAACCGACTTAGAAAATTTAGCTAAACAAGAGGGATGGCATTATTTAGGAGCGGGAAAATTAGAGAAAAATGGGGCTTTATTGTACTGTTATCGTGATGCTTTTGCTGATATTTTACACCATTGTGACGCTTGTTTAGCCATGGCAGGGACAGCAGTAGAACAAGCGGTAGGATTAGGAAAACCCGTCCTACAAATACCCGGATTTGGTCCCCAATTTACCTACCCTTTTGCTGAGGCACAAATGCGCTTACTAGGGGAATCGGTGATAACTATTGGACAAAAACCCACGGAGGTAAATTTATTTAAAAATGCCGCGGTTAAAATTATCGATATTTTGGCAGATTATCGTTATTTACACAGATGTTTAGAGAATGGTAAAATTAGAGTGGGAGAGTCTGGAGGTAGCAGAAATATTGCCGAGGAAATTTATATGAACTTAGGGTGTTAAGTAGCTGGTTATAATTAAATTAAAAATAGATTTTAGGTTCGATCCCCCCTTAATAAGGGGGGCATCTGAAAGTTTTTAATACCTACCTACTTAGGGCAGCGTAATCCAGCTTAAAATTAACTCAATTACCTTCTAATTAACCATCGTCATTTTCCTGAACAGATAAAAACTCGGCCACCGCTTGATTAAAAGTTTCAGGTTCCCCTAAAAATGCCCAATGATTACCCGGTATCTTTTTAATCTCTAGAGAAGTTAAATACTTTTGATAGGATTGAATTTGCCAAGCAGTGCGATTTAATCCCTGTTGGGGAAGGATTAATAAACTGGGAATATCTAAAGTTTTAGTTAATCCAGCAAACCCCATGACATCCTCAAAAATTTCCCCGCGTGCCGATAAAGTGAATTTACTACTCCAACTGCCATCAGCTTTTTGTTCGATGGCATTTTTAAACACCTCTTGCTGTAGATTTGACCAACCTTTATATTGTTTTAATTGACGAGCGATCGCTTCTATGCTCTGATAACTATCAAAGGAACGAGTAATCTTTAAAAAGGGCAAAACTTGATAGAGAATTGGAAAAGTTATCCTAATCCAACTAGGCATTTTATCGATAAAAAAGGGATCGACTAAAATTAAACTCTTAAATACTTCCGGCTGTTGAGTTGCCCAAATTGCCGCTATTTTAGCACTCCAAGAATGACCTAAAATATGTGCTTGCGTCCAACCTAAATGATTAATTAAAGCCCTTAAATCGCCGATATAATCCTGAAAGTGATAACCCGTTGCCGGTTTACCACTTTCCCCATGTCCCCGCAAATCTGGGGCAATAACTTGATAATTTGAGCTTAAATAATCGCCCAAACTTGACCAAACTAAAGCATGATCCGCCATGCCGTGCAATAATAATAGAGGCATACCTCGATCGCTCCATTGTAAATAGGAAATTGCCATCGAGTTATTGGTAAAAGTCTGGCGTTGTGGCATAAATTCTCGACTGATTTTTACTCTATAATTTACCTATCACTTAATAAAACTTCATACAATGGCACTACAATCTCCGACCACTGGGACTAGCTTAGAACAATTGTCTTGGACATGGCAAGGTCACACCATCCCCTACACTGTGCGGGGAGAAGGACAACCCCTAGTATTAATTCACGGTTTTGGGGCATCTATCGGTCATTGGCGCAAAAATATCCCCGTTTTAGCGGAAAATGGTTATCAAGTCTATGCGCTAGATCTCTTAGGATTTGGGGGTGCGGATAAGCCCGCTTTAGATTATAGTCTCAACCTTTGGCAGCGGCAAATACAAGACTTTTGGCGAGAAAAAATCGCAAAACCGACGGTATTTGTCGGTAATTCTATCGGGGGACTGATTACCTTAATGCTGATGGCGGAATCTCCCGAAATTACTGCTGGAGGAGTAATTATTAACTGTGCTGGGGGATTAAACCATCGTCCCGAAGAATTAAATTTCCCTTTGCGTTTAATCATGGCTGCCTTTACCGGTTTAGTTAGTTCTCCCGTGACAGGAAAGTTTATTTTTGAACAGGTAAGACAGAAAAATCGCATCCGGAACACCTTAAAACAGGTTTATCGCGACCATACCGCGATTACCGAGGAATTAGTCGAAATTCTCTATCAACCCTCCTGTGATGCGGGTGCGTGGGGAGTGTTCGCATCGGTGTTGACAGCACCCCCCGGACCTTCTCCCCAGGAATTATTACCGCCAATCGATCGCCCTTTATTGGTACTCTGGGGAGAGGATGACCCTTGGACACCGATCTCCGGTTCGGTAATTTACCAAGAAAGAGCTAAAATGGGCGATAATACCCAATTTTATCCGATTGCCAAAGCTGGTCACTGTCCCCACGATGAACATCCCGAAAAAGTTAATCAATTAATTTTGAGTTGGTTGTCGGAAATAGAGATTTATTAAAAAATTTGGGGTTGAGGGATAATTTTTCTCAGCCCCAAAATAGAAAATGCGGCAACAGGTTATCGAAGATTTTAGCGATTAATAGTGACTGGAGAAATCTGCCAATCGGGGCGAAGATTTTTCGCCCCCCGGAGATAGACGTGCTGCATTTCCCCTTGTAGTTTGGGAGTATTAACGTGGAGAATTATGCGAATACACTTGTCCAGACTACCAACGACGTGCATCTGTTGCACATCGAGGAGGGGGACATTTTGCCAGTGGGGACGTTCGCGAGCGATAGCAGCGGGGAAAATCGCGTCTAAATCCTGAGTTGCCGTAAAGATAACACTAACAATATCATCGGGATCGAGACTATTGTGGATTTCGATCGCTTCGAGGAGTTCTGTCACTGCTTCTCGTATAGCTTCAATAGTATTAGCCGTTACTGTCGTTGCTCCCCGAATGGCTCGAACCTTCCACTGCACGATTGTCATCCTCCGCTAATCCTGATGAGTCAATTTTAGGGGTTAACGCGCCCTTTTTCTCGACTTTAATCTGGCCATCAGGGTCGGTATAACCACAATAGTTGTCCGTTCACTTCCAATTCAAATTCTAGACGCTGTAGGGTTTTTTGTAATCCTGGGGGTATTTGGGAACGATTGCCCGTCAGACGACTGAGCAGGGGTTTCGGTTCTTCGATAGTCTGACATTTAGTTTTATCTGGGGGTAATCCTGCCAATTCTAGCGCCCAAAGTCGGGCATCTTCCTCGGTTCCCAGGCGATCAACCACTCCTAATTCTAACGCCTGTTGACCGGTAAAAATGCGCCCATCGGCAAAACTTTTCACCTGATTGACATCTAAATTTCTCGCTCCGGCGACGGTTTGCAGAAATTGCTGATAACTGGTATCGATCATATCCTGGAGAATTCTTTCTTCTTCATCAGTTAATTCTCGATCGAAGGAGAGAATATCTTTATAAGGGCCAGATTTAATCACTTTAAACGAAACTCCCACCTTATCCAACAATCTTTCCAGATTGTTCCCCCTCAGGATAACACCGATCGAGCCAGTAATCGTGCCGGGGTTAGCCATAATATAATTAGCCCCCATACCGATATAAACGCCGCCAGAGGCGGAAATATTGCCAAAACTAGCGATTATTTTCGTGTTTTTTTGTAACCGCTTCAATGCTTCATAAATTTCCTGGGAATCCCCCACGGTTCCCCCGGGAGAGTCAATACGGAGAAGTAGGGCGGGATATTGCCTTTCTTTGACGATTTCTAGGGCTTTTAAGACTCTTTTGCGGGTATCGGAGGCAATTGCACCTGTAATTTCTATTCGAGCGATTTGTTTGCGGGTTTTCGGTTTAAAAGGCCAGACCATCAGGTTTAAATATCTGTAAAATAAAGGACTCTTTCTAATCTAACGCTTTGATCGTTCTAGGTTAAGCAGACATTATATTTCAGAATTTAAGTCTAAAATGTCTGGTTAAGTGTATAATAGCATTAAGTGACCAAAGTTGAGGTAGGCGAGGTGAAGATTTGGGCAAGGTGGAATCCTTTAATTTAGATGGCTTAGATCTGTTTTTCAATTCTCACGATCATTTGCCACCTCATTTTCATGTTCGTAAACCGGGCCAATGGGAAATTAGAGTTTTTTTCTTACTTTGTAATCAAGAAAATGGTCTAAATTTTCAGGTGAAATGGCCCGCCAATGCCAAAATATCTAGTAAGGAAAAAAAGCAAATACTCGACCACGTTTTGGCCAATCGTTCTGCGCTCCTAATTGAATGGGAGGCAAAGGTCTGTACCCAGGGGAATTAATCATGTTAAATAAGCCAGAAATTACTGTTATAATTGAGGATAAAGAAAGTTATAATTTCTTGCCAGAGTCTCAATCTGTGCAGATTCTTTCTTTACCAGATTTAAAGAATATTGATTCTTTAAAAAACATCTTTATTTGTACTTCTTTGACTGGTTTAAAGGCAGTGTCAGATATTGCCAAAACCACTAATGATAAACATCATCTGCGAGGTCTTTTTATCCGAGGAGACATTGATTCTATCTACTTGCCGCAACTATTTAAACGAGCCAATTTACGCACCCTGCGAAATACCCTAGTTTATCGAGATTTTACTTTACTGACAAGGGTGATTAATGCTTGGATTTGGGGAGCGCAAGAGCATTTAATCGCCACAGCTTTAGTTATTGGGGAAAGTTTATTAATCAGTCGCTGTGATTTCGACCAGCTAGAAATTCCCTTTGCATCTATGCCAGCTTTACAGCGTATTCCTCTAGAAGAAAGAGATAAGTTTATTATAGCAGCAGATGGCAGTTATATTCATTGGGCAGCCGTGGATATTCATCTTGATATAGCGGCTTTTTTGAGTGTGATTGAACCAGCAGCAAAACAAAAGTTTGCGGAGATTAAATTAAAACATGATCAGATTTTTGGTCAAGCGATCGCATCTTTACGCAAACAGCATCAACTGCGACAATCAGATATTATAGGAGTATCCGAGCGTCAAGTGAGACGCATTGAACAGGGAGAAGGAACAAAGGTAGAAACCCTCAATTTATTTGCTCAAGCTCACAAAATGGAACTTAAGGATTATCTTGATGCTGTTGCTCAGTTAATCGATAATACTTCAGTAGATTTGCTGCAATCTTAAGCTTTTAAGCCTTGATTAATTCGAGTAATTGTGCTTCGGTTAGCTGAGTAATGCCCAATTCTAGGGCTTTTTCTAGCTTAGAACCCGCCGCTTCTCCTAGCACTAAATAATCGGTTTTTTTGCTCACAGAACCCGTCACTTTCCCCCCAGCTTTTTCGATTAATTCTTTGGCCTCCTCCCGTTTGAGAGTTGGTAAAGTGCCAGTAATGACAAAGGTTTTCCCTGCTAAAGTCGCTTTAGTGGTGGTGGTTTTTGCTGCCGCGGCAAATTGTAAACCGGCTGCCTGTAATTTAGCGACTAAATCCCGATTAGCCTCGATTCTAAACCAATCATAGACCGATTGAGCGATTTCTGCACCGATACCATAGACAGAGGCTAAATCAGTCACGCTGGCGTTAGCTAACTCCTCTACTGTCCGAAAACTTTCGGCGAGAATTTTGGCGTTAACGCTGCCCACATAGCGAATCCCTAGCCCATAAAGTACCCTCGACCAGCTTTGATTTTTGCTCTGAGCCATAGCTGTAATCAAATTTAAGGCGGATTTCTCGCCCATTCGGTCTAATTTGGCAATTTCAGTTTTTTCGAGGCTGTAGAGGTCAGAAATGGCGGTAACTAATCCCTGTTCAATCAGCAAAATTACCACTTTTTCCCCTAATCCCCGGATATCGAGAGCGTCGCGACTGGCCCAATGTACTACACTTCCCCGCAAAATCGCCGGACAGGAACTATTAACACAGCGCGTCACCGCTTCCCCCACCGGACGGACTAGGGGAGATTGGCATTCAGGGCAATTAGTGGGCATCTGGAAGGGTAAGGTCTGGGGAGGACGCAATTCTGGCAGGATTCTCACCACTTCCGGAATAATTTCCCCCGCTTTGCGGATAATTACCGTATCACCGATGCGGATATCTAATTCGGCCACTCGATCGCTATTATGTAAAGTAGCGCGTTGTACGGTGGTTCCCGCTACCTGTACCGGTTCCATCACCGCCATGGGTGTAACTGCGCCGGTGCGTCCCACATTGACGATAATATCTTTAACTACCGTGGGGACTTCTTCGGCAGGATATTTTAAAGCGATGGCCCACCGGGGGAATTTTTGAGTAAATCCTAACCGATTTTGTCGCTGTAAATCGTTGATTTTGACTACGACACCATCGGTCATGTAGGCTAATTGATGACGTTTTTCTTGCCAATCTTGATAGTATTGTGCCACTTCTTGCAGGGATGGACAGAGTTGACGGTGGGGATTAACCAGAAATCCCATCGTTTCTAATCTGTCTAAAGATTGCCATTGAGTATTGATATGTTTATCGTCTAAATGCAGGGTATAGGCAAAAAATTTTAAGCGTCTTTTATCAACTATTTTCGGATCTAATTGTCGTAGGGTTCCTGCTGCCGCATTGCGGGGATTAGCAAAGAGAGATTCACCCTTTTCTTCTCTTTCTTGATTGATTTTATCGAAGGTATCGAGCGGTAAAAAAGCTTCGCCGCGCACTTCCACAATTGCTGGGGGATTATCTATATTTAAGCGTAAAGGAATAGAGCGAATTGTCCGCACATTGGGGGTAATATCTTCGCCAGTTACTCCATCTCCTCTAGTAACACCTCTGACTAAAAAGCCGTTTTCGTAGGTTAAAGCTAATGCGGAACCATCGATTTTTAATTCACACACATATTCCGTGTCTTGGGTTTCATTTATATATCTCTGCCAACGGCTGCCCCATTTATTTAATTCTTCGAGGTTAAAGGCATTTTCGAGACTATACAGGGGAATATTATGACGAACAGAAACGAATTGACTAGAGATTTTATCCCCTACTCTTTGGGTGGGACTATCGGAGGTGATTAATTGGGGATAACGCTTTTCTAGGTCTTCTAATTCCCGATAAAGTTGATCATAAACGCTATCGGGTATAAAAGGATCATCAAGAACATAATAAGCATAACTGGCTCTTTGTAGTTCTGTTTTTAGTTGTTGGCAACGTTGTTGGATTTCTAAGGGGATAGTCATAATCGTTAATAATGCTACTGGGCAAAAACCATTTGAGGAGTTAATTTTAAATCGGGAAATGTCACCGATATTATTCTATCTTCGTTGTGAAATTCTGCCAGTTCATAAAATCCCGAAATCAGGGTTAAAACCGATATTTTTAAAGAAATAGGATCGATAATCCAGTATTCAGGAATGCCTCTTACTGCATATTCTGAACGCTTATAACGGTAGTCATCATCGGCATTACCGGGGCTAACAATTTCTACAACTAAGAGGGGAGGAAATTCAATCACTGCTGTGGTCATATTTCTAATCTCTTGACATTGTTCAGCAGTTAAAATCATTAAATCTGGAATTCTCGATTTAGCTTTATCGGTGCGAATTCCCACCGTAGCGGGCATGACTTTCCAAGTTAGATTTAATCTTTTAATTTCTGCCATTAAATAATCATAAAGAAAGGCAAGAATTAAGGCATGAAAGCCACTAGCGGGAGGCATGGTAATTAATTCTCCGTTAAATAATTCGTACTTATTATCTGTGGAGTCCTGATAATTTAAATATTCTGCAAAGGTATATATTTTTTGTCGGGTAGCAATCATAAAAGTCTCCAGCTAAGATTTTACTGTGCAAAGACCATTTGAGTAGTTAATTGTAAATCGGGAAATGTCACAGATTTTATCCTATCTTCTTTGTGAAATTCTGCCAGTTCATAAAATCCCGAAATCAGGGTTAAAACCGATATTTTTAGGGCAATAGGATCGATAATCCAGTATTCAGGAATGCCTCTTACCGCATATTCTGAACGTTTATAACGGTAGTCATCATCGGCATTATTGGGGCTAACAATTTCTACAACTAAGAGGGGAGGAAATTCAATCACTGCTGTGGTCATATTTCTAATCTCTTGACATTGTTCGGCAGTTAAAATCATTAAGTCTGGGATTCTCGATTTAGCTTTATCGGTGCGAATTCCCACCGTAGCGGGCATAACTTGCCAGTCTAATTGTAGCCTCTCTATCTCCCTTTCTAACAACTTAAATATATATCTAAGTATCAAAGCATGAAAGCCACTAGCAGGAGGAATGGAAGTTAATTCTCCGTTAAATAATTCGTATTTATTATCTGTGCAGTCCTGATAGTTTAAATATTCTGCGAAGGTATATAATTTTTGTTGGGTAGCAATCATGATAACCTCTAGAAAAAACTTAATTGAATCTCCTTTGAAGATAGATATTGCCTTTAATCCCCCCTCAATAAGGGGGTTAGGGGGGAATCTGACAATTTTTAACACCTAGCTTTTTACTTAAGATTCGATATCCTCAACTTTTTTGGGAACTGTTGCAGTTAAAACCTCATTTCCTGTGGCAGTAACTAACACATCATCTTCGATACGGATACCGATACCTCGCCATTTTTCTGGCACTTCCGGCTGTCCCTCAGCAGGTTTAATATCGGGGGAGATATAAATACCCGGTTCCACGGTTAAAACATGACCAGGCTGCAAAGTTTGCCAAGTTTCTTCGTTAACTTTATAACCTCCCGCATCATGGACATCTAATCCTAACCAATGGCCAGTTCTGTGCATATAAAAAGGCTTATATTTTTCCTCTTTAATTATTTCATCAATGTCGCCGACCAATAGCCCTAAATCTACTAATCCCTCCACAATTGTTCTCACGGCTGTGTCATGAAAAAGATTATAAGGATTACCAGTTTTTACCACTTCAATCGCCTTTAATTGAGCTTCCAGAACAATTTCATAGATAATTTTTTGTTCGGGGGTAAATTTACCATTAACGGGAAAAGTGCGGGTAATATCACCGTTATAGTAATTGTAGGCACAACCGGCATCAATTAACAAAAGCTCATTTTCTTGTACTTGACGATTATTGTTAATATAGTGCAGAATACAGGCATTAGCACCACTAGCGACAATAGAAGGATAAGCCGGACCCATACCCCCTTCTAGGCGAAAAGTATGCTCAATTTCCGCTTGAATTTGATACTCGTAGTGACCAACTTTTGTAAATTCTCTGGCCCGATTATGTGCCTGTGCTGAAATAGCGGTTGCTTTGCGAATATTGTCTAATTCGGCCTCGGTTTTCAGTAAGCGCAAAGGATGGAGAATAAAATTAGTATCCTCTAAAGCAGTCGGTCCAGTGCCGCGACGGGGAAAAGTGGCGATTAATTTTTGCCAGTGCTTTAGAACATTTGTATTAAAAGTTTTGTCCCGGCCGAGATGATAATAAATTCGTTCGGCTTTTTCGAGATATTGGGGTAATTTTTCGTTCAATTCTTGGATAGAATAGGCCTCATCAGCAGCAAAAATCTCCTTTGCTCCTTCCACCCCGTGGAGATAGCCGGTCCAAGTTTCTTTTTCTGGGTCTTTTGGCTGCACGAACAGGATAAACTGATGTTCGGGGTGATGGGGTGCTAAAACCGCCACCGCCTCCGGTTCATTGAATCCTGTCAGGTAAAAAAAGTCACTATCCTGACGATAGGTGTATTCTACGTCATTGTGCATGACCGCCATGGGCGCACTGCGAAAAATTGCCGTTCCATTGCCGATTTTTTCCATTACCTGCTGACGACGCTGCTGAAACTCTCTGCGATCGATGCCCATAAATATTCCTAAAAATGTCACAATAAGTCTTAGAGTCTATTATCGCTAATATTTTTAATTTATGACCCCTGAAGAACCGGATTTTTCCCAAGATATCATCGAAAGGCGCGAGTTTACCCTAGCAGATTTTATCGCTCAAGAGGGTGCGGATTTCCTCAAAGGAGAATCTCCTGTCCCCAAATTAGTGCAAGTTACCACAGAGATTAAACAATTTATTGCCGCTAATTTAGGGGATTCTTCGGGAGCTTTGCAGATAATTTTACAGCTTATTGTCGATGAAGAATTAACCAAAGTCAGTCAAAATTTAGATAATCCCGTTCAAGCTTTACAGTTAATCCTAGAAGAAATTTTAGACAATCAAGAATTACTCTATGAATTAGTACACCGAGTCGATGTGAAATGGGGACAATTATACGGAGAACGTCCCTATTTTCAACAACCCCATCAAAAACCCCACCCTGAAGACGAATACACTCACAATTCCGTCAGAGATAAGTTAGTCAGTTTATTAGCCAGATTAGAAGCGGATAAGTAGTAAGCTGTTCGTAATTTAAATTGCTTGTTGAGACGAGGCAAGAGGCAAGAGTCAAAAGGCAACAGTAAAGGGATTGGGGAAGGTTCGGCTAATCTAAGAATAAGCGGTTTAAATGCGTTTTAGCTTAGAGACTATAGCAGTTAAGTACCTAAGCAAAATTAATTACACATATCTAACTACCTCTTACCTCTTGCCTTGTGCCTTTTGCCCATCCTAACCAAGAAATTAATTTTGCACGACTACTTATTAGAAGACTCTGAGATGATGCCTATCAAGACATACCTTATCTTTAGGAAAAACTCTGTATTTTCATTATTTCTTAGTCACCAGAGACTAACAGGACTGACAAGGATTATCTATCCCTAGACAGACCACAGGGGTGGTCAGGGGTGAAAATAGGTGTAAGATGAAAAAATTCTCCGATAACTGTTGCCCTATCCCCTGCGTGCCTAGCTATTCCTACTATACCGCCGATGTTTTTAGTGATCGCATTTTTGGCGGTAATCCCCTGGCGGTTTTTCCGGAAGCGTCTGGATTAACCCGCACCCAGATGCAAAAAATCGCCGCCGAATTTAACTTCTCAGAGACAGTCTTCGTTTTTCCGCCAGAAACACCCCAAGGCACTAAAAAAGTCCGGATTTTCACCCCCAGTACCGAATTACCCTTTGCAGGTCATCCTACCGTCGGTACGGCCTATATTTTAGCCCTAATCGCTGCTATTCCCCCCCACCAAGAAACCACGATTTATCTAGAGGAAGGAGTCGGTTTAGTACCGGTGAAAATTATCATGGAGGGGGAAAAACCGGTCTATAGTGAGTTAAAAGTGGCACAATTGCCAGAATTAGTGGCGGCTAATTATGCTCTCGATGATTTAGCGGCGATTCTTTCCCTAAGCGTTGCCGATTTCTTACCCGGTTATCCCCCCCAGGCCTTTTCCTGCGGTCTCCCTTTTTTATTCATCCCCGTTAAAAACCGAGATATTTTGGGGAAAATAAAACTAAATCTAACTCAATGGTCATCATTATTAGGCCACTCCCCCGCTAATTCCCTTTTTGTCTGCTGTTTTGACCCAGAATCACCCCAATCTCGTATTTATGGCCGAATGTTTGCCCCCGGTTTAGGAGTTATGGAAGATCCCGCCACCGGTTCGGCTGTGGCCGCTTTAGCAGGTTACTTAGGGGGGTTAGAATCTTCTAGGGAAGGGATGAATCAATGGACGATAATCCAAGGGGTGGAAATGGGCAGACCCAGCAGTTTACAATTAAAGTTCCAGAAAAACCACCGTGACATTACGGAAGTTTCTGTGGGAGGTGCATCAGTTCTAGTCTGCCAAGGCAAGATGATAATTCCTGATGGGGAAAGACTTTAGCTGGTTAGAAAATGAATGGTTTCCGCTATGGATTTTAGCTCTAAATCCGAGATTTGGTCATCATTCCAATAGCTAATTTCTTTGCCTACTTTTTCGATAAAATAATTGGCCGCATGACGATATCTTTGTTGACAAGCTTCCTGAGCGAAATCTACCAAGGCTTTAGCGTAGGATTCGGGGGAATGATTATTTTCTAGCCAAATTTGACCATTTTTCCCAATAGTCTGATAGAATTGCAGATCGTGAAGAAATTGAGAGAAATGTTGATGTAAATCGGCGATTTCGTTGCCAACAGTCACATAACCTACGGTATTTTCCGGCAACTCACTATACCAGCCTATTTTAGTCACTAAACTTGGCAAACCATGGCTCCAAATCCGCAGCTGACTACCGGAAGCTTCCCCCATGGTAGGATAACGTAAATTGATCGCTAAATCTGCGTTAGCTAAGGCGGTTTCTAATTTGGCTTCCGTGACAAAACCATGCAAGGTTACTAAATTATTTAAATTTAAGCTATTAATTTTTTGAAGGAGATAATTACTATCCCATACTTCTCCATAGATGTCTAAGCGAAAAGCTTGTTTTTGGGGAAAACTGGCCAGAGAGTCCAAAACCAGTTCCAGACAGCGATTAACGCCTATGTAACCAAAGATAATCAGTTGATAGAATTGTTTTTCTGTTGCTTTTTCTGTCTCTTGAATCAATGATTGACCTTGACTAGGATAGGGTAGTGGCAGATAGCCAGTCAGCCATAAATTTTCCTGTTTGAGTTGTTGATAAGTCTGTTGTCCGTGGCAAATTACCCCTAGGGCATTTTTTAAAGCTAAGGGAGTGAGAGGGTAATATTCAGCCATAAATTCCGTAGACAATTCACAATTCCAAAACTTTTCTGCCGCTAAAGCTCCTTCTATCCCGTAATAACGGAGCATTTGATTTATATAACCAACTTTATCCTGATTCAACTCTCTATAGATACCTCCAAAAAAATGTTGTAGTTTCAGGTCATGTAGCACTACTATTCCAGGGCAACGACAACTAATTTGCCAGATATTTCCGTGAAAATCGGGATTATTTCCGATGTGATAGATGTTAATATCGGCGTGATTAATCGCTGACCAAGGCATCTGATCTATCTGATAGTGATTGACCTTAACACAACGGCTAATTTCTCGGTCATAAATCGTTTGATCAGTCCAGAGTTCTAATTGACAATTTTTGATTAAGCCGGGGAGAACCCGCACCGTGTATTCAGCAATATCGGTTCTAGCTGGAGGCAAAGGAGAAAACCAATTAATTTTCATGGCAGCATTTTTACAGTTATATAACTAAGTGGTCGTGCAAAATTAATTTCCTAGTCGAGACAGGAGAGAGTAGACGGGAGAAGGGAGAAGGGAGACGGGAGACGGGAGACGGCTATCAGGGATCAGATTTGAGTTTTTAGTTCACTGTTTACTGATCACAGCAAAAAGCTGACAGCTGACGGCTTAGATGTGTAATTAATTTTGCCTAGGTACTTAACTAATACTAAACCATTTTCTCCTAGGCTACTGTTCAAGATAGGCACTCAGACCAGCAGCAAGAAAGATTGATGATTATCATTCTTTCAGAACTTGATTTAGTCTAATATTTAGACTTGTCTAAAAATCTGGCTCTAGAATCTAATTTAACCATAAAATGAGCAGATTTAAGAGATTTAGCCGTACAATTCAGGAGGGTAAGATTTAAACTGATCCGTCACTTTGATGCCGCGGTATAAAATATTTTGTTTTCTCAGGGTCGGATCATCATTGAATTGAGCGAGCAGTTCTTGCACTAGACGAATATCTCTAGATAAAGGATAGACATTCGCTGTTAGCAAAAGATCGGTCTGAAAACCCGAACATTCTCCTAGACGAGCGACCTCGCGGGGAACGTATTCCCGATTATGACGACCGTAGGGACCAGATTCATAATAAATACCAAAAGTATAAGGAGTATCTCCACTCAAAATACTGTCCACACTTTCATAGCGAGCAATGTTGGGTGTAGTGACGATAAAAGTGCCTCCATCTTTTAAAACGCGATTAGCTTCTCGAAAGGAAAAACCAGGATCTACAAGGAGATGTTCCAGAATTTCCATGCAAAAAACCACGTCAAAATGTTTGTCCTCAAAGGGCCAGATATCTTTCTCGATATTAAAATAGGTATAGGAAAAACGATATATTGGCCAGTCTGCTGATTGCGGTTCCGACTCGATCACGGAAAAGGGATAGTTAAACAATTGTTGGTTGTACTTATCGCGACCATCTTGTGAGTATCTTTTTTGAAACTTATCTTGGGCTAATTTGCCCTCAGAATTGTCCTCAAGGGTTTTTTCATCGGGAGAGTCATTATAGGCGAGAATAATAGTCGCATCGGGAAATTTTTGCTTTAACAAGAGAGAAAAAGCCGGACAGCTGCCTAATTCCAAAATTCTTAGCCCTTTTTGCCGAGGAATTAACTCTAAAGTGGTAAGATAGCGCTTCACATGGGTCTGAAAATATTCTACGGCACTTCCTTGACAAAACTTATAGGCTTGAAACATCTTCATCGCCGCTTCACACTGTTCTGGAGTTGGTTCCCAGCTTTCTAGTTCTAGCTGCACTGGTAACTGTTCTGGTTCTGGGGTCGGCAATTGAGGGGCGGGTAAATTCACTGCTGTTGCGGTCAATTGTGGATTTAAAGGGTCAAAACTCGCGGTATCTGAGGGCAAAAGCTCTGTTTCCGCTTCCATATCGGTTAAATGATTATCCATCATTTCTAAAGTTATTTGCTGATTGTTCTGGCTCTGATGCAGTTGGTCTATCTGAGAACTTAAAGTGACCAGTTGTTCCATCAGTTCTTGATTGAATTGTATCGACTGCTGGCAGACTTGGATGAGATTTTGATTCACTTCCCTTTGATCCTTAAAGATTAGTTGCAATACTTTCAAGAAAAGAGATTTAAGGGGTTTCAAGAGAGTAAAAGGCAATCTCTCCAGAGTATCAGGCCATTTCTCGCGAATTTCTGCCCGAACTTGCGCTGTTTGTAGATATTCCTGGGTGCTGCCCAATAATTTCTTCAGAGCCGACCAATCTGCACCAACGGACGACGATGGTTTGACCTCGAACAATCGAGAAGAATCTGGGGCTGCCATCTCGGTGGCAGGGGTCGGGTGCTGATTTTTGTCAGGGTTTTCTGACGGTAAGTGAGATATTGGTTTGTTATTCAACATGGTAAGAGCGAATAATCAGTAATAAATCAATCAGATAAAAATTAAGCGGCTCTCTTGGATTTGGTGGGTAAAATGTATTCTAAGATACATTCCTGCTGGCGAGGGAGTGGGAAGAACCACAGAGACACAGAGGACACAAAGATCGATCCTATGTAGGGCTTGCTGAATAAATCTAAAAACCTTGTTGGATAAGACTGTTAGACTTTTTTTCCCTCAAAAAGTGCCAGCCATTGCGGGGATCGGGGGGAAAATTCAGGTACTTGGAAAAGCTTTTTTAGCAAACCCTATGTAAGTTAAACTTATCACACAGAACCTAGAAGAGCCATTAAGCTGCAGATAATTTTGCTTATGGCAATAGCTCAAAAATTATGGGGGCATTGGCCGATCTTAATTTTCCCGTTAAGTCTGAAAACAACGACATAATAAGGTTTTCAATCTCTCTGGAGTTTTCAATAAGCTAGTCTTAATGACAATAACCGACGAGAGAATAGGACTTCGAGATAGGAGGAAACTAAGGGAGCGCTCAACTGATAAAGATAACGGGAAAATTAAGATTGGCTGATGTCGTTTATGCAAGAAGCTTGCTAAGAACATTTGACCAACTAATATCAAGATTTTGATAGTGTTCATAGGCCGCTTTACCTAATTGTTTAGCCCAAGACCGGTTTTGCCAGATTTCATCCATCGCTGCCGCTAAAGCATTAGCCGTCGGTTCCACGATTAAACCCGTTTCTCGATGACGAATAAATTCTAGGGGACCCCCCGAATCTTGGCAGGTAATTACGGGTTTAGAAGCTAACATTCCTTCTAGGGTGACATATCCGTAATCTTCGTCAAAAGGTGGATAGACGACCCCCAGGGATTTGGCGTAGTGGGCGATTTTTTGTTCATTAGTGATTTTGCCAATAAACATTGCTCTTTCGGTTAATCCCAGTTTGGCAATTTTTTCCTGTAAATAAATGTCAAAATTTCCCTCGGCTTTGCCAGCAAAAATAACTGGCACAGCGTGCGTGGTTTTTGCTAGGGCTTCCACCACCAATTCCTGTCGTTTAATCTGATTAATCCGGCTGGGGAAAAAGAAATAACCCTCCTCTTCCTGAAAATAAAAAGAATCCGCGTCTTGAGGGGGATGGTAGAGAGCGATAGAATCAACATTATTATAGGTTTTTAGCCTTCTTGCCACATTTTTAGAATTGCTAAATATGTTATGAGTTTCAGCAAAAACATTATTATCTGCCCGGATAATATTTTCACGAATTTGTAAACCATTGGCACTTAAATCTAACCCACCACAGGGATTACCCCATAGTTCATACGCTTGTCGGTGTTGATGCAGAATCCAGAGAACTTTGCTGGGATGAGGAATTAAATAAGCTGGGAATTTTAAGCCAATTAATCGGTCAATATTTCTGCCATTGGCGCTAGTTAAATCTAATAAGCGACCGACTAACATTGTGTCTAAAATTCTCTCCATGGGATAAGTTTGAAAGGGAATAGCGACTATTTCCGCTTCATGGCCTGCCAATTCTAAAGCCTTACATAATTCCTGAGCGTGAATTTCCGCACCACCATAAATAAAGGGAGCCTGAGTTGTAGCAATAATAATTCGCATATAGTAAGCACTCAAAATAATCTAATTTTTACAGTTTATAGCCGATGATCGCATAATCCATCGGACCATAAAAATATTCATTAAATCGCTTGGCGGTTTCCGAGTCTTCGACGATAGGAGTGTCCGTTGAAGGATTGAGATTAAGAATGTTGACTGGCGAGAATCCTGAATATTGGGCTAAAAATTGAGTCATCAAACTTGGTAAGGGATTCCGATGGGTAGGATCGAAGTAGAAATTACAACTACCCACTAAAACATTAGCGGGATTAGGCGTTTCAAAAATTACCATTCCTCGCGGACGGAGAACCCGAAAACTCTCGCTCAGTAACTTCATTAAAATCTCGAATGGCAAGTGTTCGATCAAATGAAATCCTGTCACTAAAGCGACGCTGTTATCGTCTAGGGATTGGAGATAATCAATGATGTCCGCCTCTCGTACATCTAAGCATCGCTGTTGACATTCGGCAACTACGACTTGATTTAAATCTATTCCTAGGGCTTTATAACCATTTTGCCGCAATAGTTCTAACCACTCTCCTCGACCACAACCTAAATCCAACACTAAAGAATCTCCCGGGGCGATTTGTGCCTCTTTAAGCAGGGGAAGATAAACGGCTAATCTTTGGTGAATTACGGCTCGACTACCGCGAAATCTTTCCTCAAACGCAGCATAAAAGGCATCTAGAGAATGATCTAATTCGGTTGTGATCGCTGGTTTTAGTTCTGGTGATAAGGGTTGGGATAATTGTGGGATTCCTCCTTCCCAGAACTTGCCGAGCAATCGTTTTTGTTGAATTAAATCTATCTGTAAATAATGAATATTTTGAAAGCTGCGTTCCTCGCTTTCTCGCATTTGTCTTTCTAGCTTTTCTTGTCCAAGATAGGCAAGCTCTTTCCATTTCTGATCCAAATTTTGTAACTGCTCTTCGGTTTGCTCTTGAATGTGATTACCAATATCCCCCCACTTGCGGTCAAGATTTTGTAATTGCTCTTGGGTTTGCTCTTGGATGTGATTACCAATATCTCCCCACCTCTGATCCAGAATTTGTAATTGCTCTTGGGTTTGCTCTTGGATGTGATTACCAATATCTCCCCACCTCTGATCCAGAATTTGTAATTGGTCTTGATATTCACTCTCCAAGGCTTGCAGCCGCTGCTGGAAGTATTCTTGGATACGCACCTCCCGTTCTTTTGTCTGGCACTCAAAATTATGCAGTTTCTCCTCTAGATTTTGGGTATTATTGACCAGATTTTTCTCCACCGCTTGGCTGTAACCAGATAAACTCTGACTAAACGCCATTAAATTCTCTAAATCTCGCCGGGATTGTGACCGCAAATTTTCCACCTCTGATAATAACTGTCGATTTAGTTGTAGGCATTCTCGCAAGGCACTGGCCAGATTGAAATTCACTTCCCTTTGATCGCGAAATATGGTATTGAGAATCTTTAAAGCCAGAGCTTGCAAGGGTTTAAATAATAACCAGGGGAAACGCCCAAATTTCTCCGGTAGTTGGTTACGCACTGCCGCTCTTGACTCGGCTGTTTTGATAAATCCTTCTATATAATCGATTTGATTATTAATTGCTTCCCGATCAAAATCCCCCTTCAGGACTAATTCCCCCGTCGCTGGTGGTGGTGGTGGTACTGGTGCTGAGGGAACCCCCAGGGCTAGGTTTTGGCGCAGGGCTTCTTGGCGAATTTTATCAAGCAAATGCTTGACATTTAGATTGGGATAGTAAGTTTCGATAGTCATAGAAGAAAAAATTAAGTTTAATATTCTCGTTTATTCCGGCACCGAGAGAGACGAAACTGCCTTGATTAAGAATCTTGCCCCTCGGTAGTGGCTACCAATCCCATCTTACAGGTTCCTGTACCATCAGGCTGGGATGGCATCGCTGTTAAGACCGTTTTTTTCTGATAAAGTTTCCCCGAACAAGACGTTTGCTGCCCTGTGGTGACAAAATTGACCGAGGAAGTTGGCCTAACATACTAGGTATGTGTGGATAAACTAAGACAGTTTAAATATTGTAACCGAATTGCCAAATCAAGGTGAATCAGAGTGTATTCTGGGGGATGGGAATATAACCTTAAGTCTTAAAAGAATCTACTCAATTTGGTCGAGGTTCAGTCTTCAACGATCATTACCAAGGGTAGAAGACCTTGACTGGAACTACTCCCACAAAAAAAAATTTTTGCCATAGCTTGATAACTGAGGTCATCTATGCTAGTATATGTGCCATGTTTCAACAGCCTTTTACTTTGTTTCGAGGAGTGAAAAATAAGTTATGACTGTAGATCAAAATTCCATCGTCGGCTTGTACGTCATCTACTTTAACCGTTCCCCTGATCCCGCAGGTCTTGCCTTTTGGCAGAGCCAAGATGTAACCATAGACGAGATAGCAGCTCAGTTCGGTGCTTCCCCAGAGGCTAAAGCCCTTTACCCCTTCTTGGCAGCCCCCACCTTGGCCAACCCAACAGAATTTATTAACGAAATTTATCAGAACGCCTTCGGTCGTGATGCGGACGAAGCGGGACTAGAGTTCTGGTTAGGAGTTCTCGAACAGGATAGCTCTCCCGAGTCAGTGGCGCAATTTGTCCTCGCAGTGGCCCAAGGAGCGCAAGGAACCGACTTTGACACTCTCCAAAACCGTGCCGATATAGCTCTGCAATTTACCCAAGAAGCGGTTAATGCGAGCATTCCTTTCACCCCTTCCCTATTGGCCACCTCATCGCAAATCATCGACACGGTGACTTTCACCGACGAGAGCGTTGCCGATGCTGAAGCAGCAATCAATCAGGCGATCACTGATATTATCGGTGGTGGCACAGGCACTACCTTCACCTTGCTAGATTTTGGAGCCGTACTGACAGCTGCCGCTAACAGCAAAGTCGCTCCCGAAGGTAAGTTTCTCAGTACAGCCAATGATAAGGTTAGTGCTTTAACATTCTTGGAAGGTAGTTTCATTCAAGACCCCAGCACCAGTGACAACGACGTACTGACCGCCCAGATTGTTAATGATGTCGAGCCAACCATCGAAAACATCGAAACCATCCAATTCTCTGGTGCTGCTGGTGCTTCCGTCGAACTGGCAGGCATTAGCAAAGCCAAACAAGTACAGGTGGTCAAAGGTGATTTAATAATCATTGATGCTAACAACTACGCCATCGATCTTGTGGCTGGTTACGCCAGCAATCTCACCCTACAAGAGGGTTTAGGTGTACTTGGCAAGGATCTCACCGTTAACCTGAACGGGACAACTGCCGGTGCCTCGATCGCGGCCAACTTAAATGATAAAAGCAAGGTCAACCTAGTGGTTAAAGCTGACAGTGTCCTGTCTAACGCTGATAAAACTGCGAATACCCTTGCGCTCGATAAGGCCGAGAGCAACTTCGTCATTACTGGGGACAAGAACCTAACCATTGAGGGTAAGATCACTGTAGTTGACGGGACTAATCGTTTGGATGCCACTGACTTTACCGGGAAACTGACCCTGACTCTCGGCAAAGACAGTGATATAAAACAGATTGTCGGCGGCAAAACCAATGACACCTTCACCTTGACGGCGGCAGTAGATCAGATTAATGGTGTTAACCTCAATGGAAACGATGGCAATGACACCTTAACTGTTAAAGTTGGTGCGACTACTGCTGCCCTTAATGGTGTTACCAACGTTGAGACGATTATCTTTAAAGAAGCCGCCGCTGACACAACAATCGTCACTAAGGACACGCTTGTGGCAAGTGGTGCGACTTTAACTGTTGATGCTTCTTCCTTCACCACCAAATTTTTAGACTTTGATGGTACCCTTGAAACCAATGGTTCCTTCAAGATTACTGGTGGTGCATTAGCCGATGTCCTGAAAGGCGGTGCCAAGAACGACACCCTAACTGGTGGCGGTGGTCTAGATCAACTAACTGGTGGCGGTGGTAACGACCAGTTCGTCTTGAATAAAGCCACTGATGGTAATGGCGTGACGATCACTGACTTCACCGTCGCAGACGATGTGTTCGCCCTAAGTAATGCCGCCTTTGACGGCGCTCCGGCAGTGGGAGCCGCCTTGACGGTTAGTGCTGTAGCGGGTGCAACTAACAGTGCTAATACAATCCTAGTGGATACCTTCGCCAACCTCACGGCTAATCAGACCGCCACTGGCTTAGTGCGCTTTGGTTACGCCAAAGATAACGGGAAGTTGTTCTACGATGCTGATGGTAACTTCAGCGCTGGTACTGTTCTTATTGCGACGACTGCGGCTCTGAATTTAAATGCCAGCAACTTTACTATCGTCGCTTAATTTCCAGTAAGCAGACGAATCCGAGTTGACTATTATAAAAGACCATCCTTTTTAAGGATGGTCTTTTTTCGTTCCAGGGTTCGACCTTGGAACGATAAAAGGGAGGGTCTCCCTCCCTTCCCTGGTCTAGTCATAGTAGGGTTAATTCATGAATTAACCCTACCTTTGATAAGGGGGGTGCCGATCCCCCCTTCCCCCCTTGATAAGGGGGGTGATAGCTTCAATTTCCTCGCGACTTTTCTGGGGGAAATCGCTTTAAGAGTTCCTCTTTGGAACACTGTAGGAGTAAAGGAGTAAATTCTTCTGGGGACAGTTGTAAAATCCGGCTGATAATAGCTTGCAGTGGTGGGTCTAACTCACCAAAACGGACTCGGAGCAGGTTTTCCACCACCAGACGTTCTCCCTCTTGCAGACCTTGTTCTAGACCCCGTTCTAGACCCCGTTCTAGACCCCGTTCTAGACCCCGTTCTTCTCCTTCGGCCAGTGCCTCTTGATAGACTCTCGTTTGTTTTAAATCACTTAGTTCAAACATAGCTTCAATTTCCTCGCGACTTTTCTGGGGTAATTTGTAAATAATGATACTTTCGATGAGGTTAATTAACTGCCGTTGACTGGACTGGTCGGTGATTTCTTCTCTGGTCCGCTCGATTAGGGTTTGAGCAGTCCTCACCGCTGCTGTTTCCGACTCTACTACTAATTTAATCACACCAATTCCTAAGGAGGGATTGTGGGGCAATTCATCGAGATAAATGCGTCTAACGCTTGCTAAATTGAGGATTTCGCCAAAATGTAGGGATTGTTCCCGTTCTACCCCACGATGGGGATAAATGACGACAATTTGCCAGGGGTGGGGTGGTTGATATTGTTTTAAAAATAGGAACAATTCCGCAAAAAGTCGATAGTAGAGGGTGTCGTCTGGTTGGAACTGCACTTCCACTAGGTAGAGGGGTTGCTGACTATCTTCTCTGAGTGGTATAAATAAGCCATCGAGACGAAAAGAGAGTTGTTTCACCTCTTGGGAGGTGAATTGATAGTTTGCTGCTCCCGGTTGGGGTTGTCCGATTAGGTCAAAGAAACTGTCGGGAAAGCGCAGGAATATTTGGTAAAAGAGACTGTCAGTTTTCACGAGAAATCTCGCTTCTAGGGTTTATTGGCAGTTGCCGAATCGTTTGGCTAAACGGTTAATACTCTAGTATTAATAAGCATTGTAAGTAGCTAAGTAGGTAGGTGTTAAAAACTTTCAGACACCCCCCTTATCAAGGGGGCAGGGGGGATCGAACCCACAATCCATCTTTAATTTAATTATAACCACCTCCTGCCTCTTGACCCTTGCCTCTTGCCTCACCTCAACAAGCAATTTAAAGGCGCGGGCAGCTTATCTGGCTCTTTTGCTGTATAATCGAGTCTTAATTTTATGACTTGTCATTATATTTGAGGAAAATCTATGAGTTGGACAGAAGGATATGTATTGGAAATTAACTACACTAGCGGCTTTTACGGCGAGTTAAGTCCCCTAAAATTAGGTTTAGCGACTCTGATTAAATCCATTCACCCCCCCGATTCTAGCCGAGAATTCACCTATTGTGAATTGGCCTGTGGTCAGGGTTTTACCACGAATATTCTAGCGGCTACCTATCCCCATGCTCAATTTTATGCCAATGATTTCAATCCTAGCCATATCGTCACAGCTAGAGATTTAGCGGCCAAGGCGGGAATGAAGAATATTCTTTTCTTTGATGATAGTTTTGAGGAATTTTTAGAGCGAGATTTACCTCAATTTGACTTCATTAGTCTGCACGGAATTTATAGCTGGATTAGTGCCAGAAATCGCCAAGCAATAGTTAATTTTATTCGCCGCAATCTCAAGGTGGGGGGATTAGTTTATATCTCCTATAATGCCCTGCCGGGTTGGTCAGCAGCGATGCCGATGCAGGCTTTAATGTTGCGTCATGGTCAACACAGTTCCGAACCAATTTTAACCCGCATTGAACAGGCACTTAATTTTACGGGGGAATTATTAGAAGCTAATGCTAGTTATTTTGTCCAAAATCCAATTTTAAAAAATCGTTACGAGCGCCTGAAGGACCAAAATCGTTATTATTTAGCTCACGAGTATTTCAATCAGGAATGGAATTCTTTTTACTTCGATGAAGTGGCGAAAGAATTAGATGATGCTAAACTTAAATATGTGGGTTCCGCTCATATTAATGATCATATTGATATGGTCAATCTCTCCCCAGCAGCCCAAGAGAAATTAGCAAAAATCAGCGACCCAATCTATCGGGAAGTAGTGCGAGATTTCTTCGTTAATAGCCAATTCCGTCGTGATATTTTTAGTCGAGGCTCTTTAGGTTTAACCAACCAAGAACAGCTTAAACAACTACAAGAAACCCGGTTTGCTCTACTTGTTAATCCCGCAAATATCAAGTTCGAGCAGCAGTTCCCCGTGGGAGAAGTTAAGTTACAGGAGGCAATTTATCAGCCAATTTGTCAGGTTTTGGCGGAATCTCCCCAAACTTTACTGCAACTACAAAATCACCCCAAAACCTCAAATATTAACTTAAATGGTCTTTACCAAGCTCTCGTGATTTTAACTGGTATTGGCTATATTCATCCTGCTGTGGATGAGCAAACTTGCCAACAACGGAAACCATCTACTGATGCTTTTAATAATGCAGTGAAAGCGAAAGCAGTCTATAGTGAGGAATTAAGCTTTTTAGCTTCTCCTTTGATTGGGACTGGAGTAGTAGTCAATCGTTTAGAACAATTATTCCTTTTGGCTAAATCCTCTAACCAAGATGCAGTACAATTTGTTTGGCAAAATTTGGCAAGTCAAGGCAAAAAAGTGGTTAAAGACGGGAAAACTTTGGAAACAGAGGAGGAAAATATCACTCATCTGAAAACAGTGTACGAGGAGTTTAGTAAAGAACGTTTACTAACATTGCAAAAACTAGGTATTGAGTAAATACTAAGGTAATTAGGGCTTGCTGAATAAATCTAAAAACCTTGTTGGGTAAGACTTTTAGACCTTTTGTCAATCAAAAAGTACTGGAGATGGGAGTGATCGGGGGGAAATTTAGGCACTTTTTCCCTGAAAATTAGGTAATTGGCCACCTCAAAACTGGTAAAACCCCACACCCCACACCCTGTCCCCAGGAAAAACTTTTTCAGCAAACCCTAATTAGTCACAGCAAGAAGCAGGGCTTATTGAGAATAAAGTAACCTTTAAGCCCTAGATAGATAGTACAAAATCGGCTTGAGGTGGAGAACGCTCGCCCGCTAACAAGTTGAAAAGTTCCTCAACCGCATTTTTTCCTTGAAGTCGCATGGTTTCCAAGAAACTGAAGATCATGGCTACTAATTAGCCTCCCCCTGACAGTAGGGCTGTTTCATTCTCCCATCAGAATATCAAAAGTAAAAGCGATCACTGTCAGGTAAAATGGGAGCATCTCACTTGTGCAATGAGTATTAATGCTTATAGCCGTCAAAAACTAGAAAATCTTGAACTTGATCACAAAGAGAAATGAGATTATAATAGTTATAACTTACGATTTAGAATATATCTCGATGGGAAGACCAATCCAATGTTATCAGAAAATGAAAAAAGAATTCAAGAGTTATCCCGAGAGTTGGGAGCGTGTCTCTATGAGCAATCCCAAATTAAGAAATTTAATAACTTGTGAGAAATAGAGGAGACGGTCAGAGATTTAATGATTCAGTATGTTAACCCAGAAATCGGTATTTTTTTATCAAAACAAGTACAGAAGAAACCGCCGGTCGGACGAGAAAAATGATCTATCAGAACTATCAAGGATGTGGGGAGTACCGGAAATATTTACGCCGGGGGCTTTGTCAAAGAAAGAGTCGAGGTGGAGGAAAAAGTAAGCGTGGAGGGATTTCGTGGCGTGTAGATATCTGCGAGCGACCAGCAATTGCTGACCAGAAAACCGAAATCGGTCATTGGGAAAGTGACACAATGATTGGAGGAAATCATCTAGGAGTTCTCGTTACTCATGTAGACAAGGCCTCGAAATTTCTAGTAGCAGGATTAGCCAAGAACAAAACCGCATCGGAAATCAATCGAGTCACCGAAAAACTTTTCCAAGAGATTCCCCCTGACCAAAGAAAAACCTTTACTTGTGACAACGGGAAAGAATTTTGTGGACATCAAGAGTTGAGTCGGAAATTGGGAGCAGATTTTTATGAGTGCTACTCCTTATAAAAGGATTAGTATATATTGCCATAGACCGGACGAGTTGGGGAGCAATTGGCCTAGGTCTAGAAAACATTGATTCCACAAGAGTTAATCTCAACTTATTTTAAAAACTTTAATGGGCAACTATAAGGATGTTAAAAAACATACTAAACTTCAATAAAGAAAAATATTTTGACATTATTATCCTATTATTTGCAGGATTTTGGGCGGGTATATATGCAATTTATTTGCTGAAAGATCATATTGATCCAACCCAAATGGAATGGTTGTTTAATTCGGAAGATAAAGCCCAATCAATTATAGGTTGGTTATACTTTAAAAATGATAATTGGCATTGGCCGATAACCTTCACTGACAGCTTAGCCTATCCCACGGGAAGCTCGATTGCTTATACAGATTCTCTTCCTATATTTGCTGTATTATTTAAGATTTTTTCTCCTTTCTTTGCTGATAATTTCCAGTATTTTGGACTGGTGATCCTATTGAATATTGTCCTACAATTTTTCTGGGGAGCTAAACTAGGAGCTTTGTTTTCCCGGGGCAGTTTATTTTGTGCTATGGGAGCGGGTTTATTATTTATGCTTGCTCCTCCACTTGTATGGAGATTGCACGGTCATCTCGCTTTAACCAGTCATTGGTTAATATTGGCTTCGCTATGGACTTATTTTCAGCTTGTAAATATTGGGAATAACAAGAAGATGATTAAAATAATAATATTTCAAGCTATACTTTTATTGTTTAGTGCTGGAATTCATCCCTATTTATCAGTTATGGTTCTGTTGATTGTAATCAGTAGCCATATACAAACATTTTGTTTGCAGAGAATTACCCTAACTAAAGCAGTAATTTTATTTCTTTTGTTTTTAACATTACTAATTTTTGGATGGTATTTTTTTGGCTATTTTATGACAGACGGATCAGAAGGCGACTCCTATGGCTTTTATTCTCTGAATTTGAATGCTCTTTTTAATCCGATAGATGAATATTCCCGTTTTGTCAAACCAATGCCAGTAAATGATGGGCAATATGAAGGATTTAACTATTTAGGCATCGGAATTATTTTGTTAATATTTGCGAATATGGGTGTTTTGATTGTCAAAAGAAATCAATTAGATTTTATATTAGTTAAACAAGCTTTTCGTCAAAACTGGGTACTTTTCACTCTGGCAATTCTATTGACTTTATTAGCGTTAAGCAATAAAGTTTATTGGAATAAGAGCTTGATTCTTCACTATCCGCTGCCTGACCTATTGATTAACGTGATCAGTAGATTTCGAGCTAGTGCACGATTTTTTTGGGTAGTACACTACTTGATCATTCTAGCCGTTCTGATTATTAGCTTTAAAATTTGGAATCACCGGCAAATTAAAGTTTTATTAACCCTAGTCATTTTAATTCAATTTTTTGATAGTGTACCCTTGCAAAATTCTGTAATTCAAAGTGGCCCTTTGCATTCCCAATCAAATATTTTAAAATCTCCAGAATGGCTTCACCTATCTAAGGATTATAAAAAGTTAATTATCTTGCCAAGCTATCAATGTAATGCTATTGAATCTTATCCAGCCTTAGAAAAAATTGCCGCCTTACAGAATTTAAAAACGAATAGCTCTCGCTTGGCACGATATAACCCCAGGGACATAAAATTACACTGTCAGCAGTTATTGAATAGTCTTCAGTCAGGGAAAATGGAGAAAGATGCCGCCTACGCTTTAGATTTAAAGAAAACTTTTAATTACTATACGAAAATTAACGCCAATCATAATAGTACCCACTACTGTAACTATCTTGATGGCTATGTTCTGTGTCGATTGCGCAAAGATACGCTAGAAAAACCAACGTTAAAATTACCTATATCAACTTACAAAATTAAGGAGATAATCTATTTTACTAGAGAGCGAAATAATGCCTTAAATTATCAATTTGGAGATTGGTCAAGTTCAGAACCTTCAGGGACTTGGACAAATGGTGCTGAGGCACATCTGTTGCTGAAACTCTCAGAACCAATTACAGATGACCTGATTCTTAATATTGAGGCATCTCCTTTTGTCAATGAAAAACATACTCAACAAAAAATTGACCTTTTGGTTAATCACCATTTGGTATCCGAGTGGACTTTTAAACAGGGAGAAATTGTTTCTAATAATTATCAAGTTCCCATTTCTAAGCAATTAATTGACAATTCACCCTTTTTGCAAATTACTTTTCGTATCTTGAATCCCCTATCTCCCCAAGAGTTGGGATTAAGCGATGATCCCCGTTTACTTGGTCTTTTCGTTACAAGGATTCAACTGTATCAGAAATCATCACAGTCGGTTAATTTATAGTAGTAAACGTTATCGGCAATAAAAGGACTGGATTTATAACCATTTACAACCAATGTTTCCCTCCTTCATCCGCAATTTAAGCAGCAGCTTCGTGACGATGAATGACTTTGCAAATATCCCAGAGTTAATTTATGTGCCTCCTAATTATTATGGCTGCTTACCCTATAGAAATTTGGGAAAAGGTCATCCTCCCGATCCTTTGCAAAGAGAATATTTAAGTTCGCAAGAAATTTTACTAACAGGCAAATTTGCCGATATAATAGAGGGAAGTTATCAAATAGTTGCCCAGTTGAATGAGCGGGTAAGTTTTGCCGGTTATTTAGCTAATTTCCTTCATCCTCAATTATTCCGACAAGGGTTTTACTTACCCGAAGAAAATTTTACTTGGTTAAAAGGTGATTATGCTTTTTTTACTATCCAGCTTGACTGTCCTGTTCCCCTACTTATAGAATGGCAAATAGTGACAGTTTTTCTCTCGTCAGAAAACCCTACACTTAAGGTGGAGGTATGGGTAAATGAAAAATTAGTGGATATTTGGAACTTTGAATATAATCGTTTCCAAAATAATCTTCGTAAGTTTATTTACTGCTCTAAAAATATACTCAATGAAAACTCATCTCTAATAACTATTGAACTAAAAATAGAGGGTTCCACATCACCTAAAAATTTAGGACTAAGCGATGATGATAGAAACTTAAGCTTGGCTATTTCTCAGATAAATTTTCTTTCTAGTGATTATTAACTTAATCACCAAAAGTCTTTCACTCATAAAAATTGATGACTAATTATGTTTATTCAACCAGAAACTTTTATCGAATTTTGTTATGAAACTTTTTTGCAGAGAGCTGCGGATATAGAAGGGAAAAGATATTATCTGGAACAGATCAAATTAGGACGGTCTTTTCAGGAAGTTATCCAGTCTTTTTTACAGTCTTCTGAATTTCAGCAGAATCAACAAAATAGCCAAAATAATAATGAGCAGCAACGAAAATTTATTACTAACTTATACAAGTATTTACTAAAAAGAAATCCCGATAACTCAGAATTAGAATATTGGCTGAATACCTCCCATACTTTACCAGAAATATTACATATTTTCGGAGAATCAGCAGAGTATAAACAGGTCAATAATTTTAGTCTCAAAAAGCCGCCCAAATCCCTGTATGGAATTATGATCAAAAGTGATGAAATTGACGGTTATTTACTCTATCCCACTTTTGATAAAGTCCAACTTCAGGAAGCTTTAGAGGGAAAACCATTTCAGCTAAATGATTTTTTAGCCTGTATGACATTTCTGGAAAATCATAGTCTATTCCACCCCGATAAGTCTTGTTTTCTTGATTTGGGTGCTAATATTGGCTCCACATCCATTTATGCTTTAAAAGGTAATTACTTCCAATCCGCTATCTCTATCGAAGCTTCGGGTTTAAATTATCAATTTCTAACTTTTAATACTCAGATTAACCAGTTAACTGAGCGATTACAAGCACTGAACTACGGATTAGCTAATTTTACCGGTACAGGAGAATTAGTTTGTAACCCTGATAATTGTGGCGACTTCCGTATTCAACCAGTCAATGTCACAGATAATTTATTTAATGAAGACAACTATAGGCGAGAATTAGCCGAGTTTATTACTCTAGATGAGTTAAAGAATCGAGGAATCTTAAATCCTCGAAAAATTGGTTTTGTTTGGATAGATTGTCAAGGTAGTGAAGGACTAATATTTCAAGGGGGACAAGAATTTTTTCGAGAAATATCTGTTCCTTTATATGTAGAATTTTGGCCCTACGGAATTAATCGACTAGCTGGAAAGAAAAGTTATTTAAGCTTTATCGAAACTTTTGCCTCTAGAGTATGGAGATTGCACGAGGGAACATTTGTTGAAATAAGTTTAGATTTTCTCTATACATTTTATCAAGAGAATTTAAACACTGGGGAATATATTGATATTTTAGTTATTCCCAATTAAGCTTACTAAACTAATAGTTATTTTTTATAAAGTAAGCAAGTTTAGATTTTTTGATGACAATCTTAAGCAGTCTTTTAATAGCTGATTTCGCTGTAGATAAACTCTTAATTTCCTCTTGCATACTTTCAATATTTTCTGATAATTGCCTATTCTGATTCTTGAACTTTTCCAGAGAATATTCCATTTCTTGAAGGGAGATAGATGTAATTAATTGCTGCAGGGATTGATTTTGTCTTTCTTCTTGTAATTTTCTTAATTCTACCCAAACTTTACCAGAAGGATTTTCTTGAACTTCGGTAATAGTTTTTAGGATAATTTTAGAAATTTTTTCGGAATTTTGCTGCCAAGAAAATTGTTGATATTTCTCTAATCCTTTGTCTATTAGTTGCTGACGAATTTCAGGAATTTGTATTTTTTTGATAGCTTGTATCATCTCATCAATACTGGTGCCGTCAATGTATAAAACTGCATCACCTCCTACCTCTGGAATCGCCGAGTTAAAGCAAGTAATCACGGGACAACCACAGGCCATTGCTTCAATAATTGGCAGTCCAAATCCTTCATAAAGAGAAGGATAAACTAAGGCAATTGCACCCGAATAAGCGGTTTTTAAATCCTGATCATCTAATTTTAAGACATAGGTGGTAATATTTGTAGCTAATTTCGATAATTCTGGTTCTAACTCTAAATCACCACCGACACAAACCACTGCTAAATTATTATTTTCGGGTAAATTATTCCAAGCTTCAAAGAATAATTTGACATTTTTATAACCCTTGAGACTAATGCGGGAACCAACGATGAGAAAATATGGTTTTAAAATCTGATATTTTTGCTTAAAACCATCAATTTCTTTAGCCATACTTCGAGAAAATTCTTGGCTGACTCCATTATAAACAATATCAATTTTATCCTGGGTAATGTGGGGATAAAACTCAACTAAATCTCGAGCAGTATTAGCTGATATAGTAATATACCTAGATGCGTACAAAATTGCATAGTGTTTTTCTTGCCATTCTGGTTGAGTTAAATCCGCTTGCAGGACTTCGGGTATCATATCATGAACCATGAGAACTGCGGGAGTGAATAAAGGCGTTGTATAATAGGTGGAAATAAATAAACTTGCTTGCAGCTGATCGCAGATTGCTTGAATTTTTCTAGTATCCTTTCCACTATGATTATAATCGTAGGCTTCTAATAACCAATATTTTAAGTTTTTTAGCCTCGGTGCGGTTTGATTTCTATCTAAAATAATGATATGTTGACCAAATTCTGAGTTACTCCATTCTTGTAGAATTGAATACCAAACTCTCGCTATTCCTCCTTGGTTAATTTGAAAAATAACGCCATCAATCACAATAATAGGTTTGCTCTGCTCGAACAAAGATTGAATTAATTGTAAGTTTTCTTGCTGATATTCAGTTAATTGATTATTCTTTTGCTGTTCTAATTTATCAGTTATTTGACCAATAATGTAGAGATATTTTTCTTGAAACTTTTGAACAATTTCTTGCTCATTTTCTGAAGAAGGACTATCGAACACAGTAACTTAAATTCTCCCTTTTGATAGAAAACTTTTATTAATAAATCCTCTAGGTATCCCCGAATAAGCTCGGCTAAATTATCGGCAAAAACAGGGGCGAGAACTTTGATTTTATTAACCAATTTTTGATCGTGACTGCTAACTCCGACATAAGCGAATAGTGGACGATTTACCCTCCTCTAAGTTGAAAAGGTCATTAACACAGTAACATCTACTAATACTAAATCCGTTGAGTATAGACTACATATCAGGAGAGGCAATAGGCAATAGGCAATAGGAGCAATAAAGAATCAGTCTTTAATAACCAGATTTAGTATAACTGCCTTGCTTTCACTAGCGGGGAATATTGACCCCGATAATTGCTACTTTCTGGGGTATGGGGGGAAGCGCCCAGAATTTGAGCTACTTCCCCTATCTTGACTAATCTCTGTGCCTTGACAAGACCTAGTTAAAAACCCCCACCCTAGCTAGGTTGGACGAGATTATTTAAGCCATAAACCACTTTAACGGTGATAATCTTATCCTTATCGGTAAGTTCTTCTAACACCTCTTTTCCCTCGACTAAATAGCCAAAAACCGAATAACGACCATCCATAAGATTAAACCCCGGAGGAGTTAATTCATTATCGAATTTAAAGAAAAAGAATTGCGAGGAACCTCCGTTAGGATTAGTATCCGGACGCGCTAGGGCCACCGCACCAAAAGCGTTAAAAGGTAAGGCGAGACTGGGTAAGTAAATCCCTAATTCTTCGAGAGTATTGCCATAAACTGGTTCTTCTTCCCCTTTAATCAAAATTTCTAAGGGAATAGAGCGATATTGCTTAGTTTTCGGGTCAAAAAAGCCCTCTTCTGCACCGACGGGATCCCCGGTTTGGACAACGAAATTATCTTCGCTGCGAATGAAGGGTAAACCGTCATAAAAACCCCGTTGGACTAAATCCACAAAGTTACCCCCATTAACCGGGGCGCTGTAACCATCGACAACGATAGTTAAATCCCCTTTGCTTGTCTGCATCTCTACGGTGGCGCGTCCTCGCAATTGCGGCAAGTTAGCGTATTCTGGGGGAACATTAAAGGGAAAACCCACCACCATTAATTCTTCTAAAGCGGTGATATTATTGAGCAATTCCCGTCTGGTTGACCATACTGCCTCTTTATCCTTCGCTTCTACGGCCGTATCGAGGGCTGCCACTCCCGTTTTGAGTTTTTCGATTAATTCCTCCCCTTGGCTTTTACTTGCTTCGGGAACACTATCTAAGATGGCGTTGCTTTTGGTAGAAAGGGCATAATTGGCATCCTTGACATCTTTTTTAATCGGACTCCAACGTTTAGCCCGCAGATGTTTGGCAATATCTTCGATCGATTGTTGCACTTGACGAATTGGTTTATTATCTATGGGTAAGGCATTGCGTAGAATAGCAGTGGGATCCGTTACCGCATCACCCTGAGCAAGCACAGCTAAAGCAGGGGTAGTTCCCTTAACCGTGAACAGACTCAAGATTAAAAATAGTGCTAGGGCAATACTAGCACCGCTTTTTAAGAAAAATTTGCCCCATTCCCGTAATCTTGTCGTTATTTTCATATTTTGGTCGGTTCCTCAATGGCCATACCTATCCAAAATACTTGTAGGCTTTTAGGGGAACCCTTGTCAATAGCTGAGAAAACCGATCGAAGCCGTCAGCCGTCAGCCGTCAGCAAAATGCCTTCCTCCCGAATTGCCTTGGCAAAGTGACAGTTTTTCAGCAGAATAATATCTACTTATCTGCCTGGATAATAGGCTAGAATACTAAGGGCATCAAAGGCAGAATATCTCTTTCTTTGAGGATTTGATCGAGTTTTGGGGTAGGAAAAGCGCTGATGGACTATTTACTATTTAGTTTATACAGGAAGATTCTAACGGCAATTAGCGGCTATTTGATAAACTTTCACGGTTTCTTCGGCACATTTTGCCCAACTAAATTGTTGAGCGCGTTCTCGTCCTTTTTCTGAGAGAGTTTTCCTGAGTTGGCTATCTTGAATTATAGTTAAAATTGCTTGACATAATGCGTCTTCATCGGTGGGATTAATCATAATTCCCGCATCTCCCACCACTTCGGGCAAGGAACTGGTATTAGAAGTAATCACCGGGGTTCCACACTGCATTGCTTCTAGGGGAGGTAATCCGAATCCTTCGTAAAGAGAGGGATAAATAAAAGCAGTGGCACCGCTATAGATGGCGCTTAAGTCTTCATCGGGAATGTAACCAGTGAAGATAATTCGATTTTTTAAAATCGGGTTTTCTTGGGCAGTTTTAAAAATATCCTTGTTTTTCCAGCCACTAACACCCACTAAAACTAGATTTAAGTTTATACTGGGGTTATCGAGGATAATTTTCGTAAAACAACGAATTAGAAAGCTGAGGTTTTTTCTGGGTTCTAAGGTACAAAGACTGAGAAGATAAGGAGCGTTATTAATCTGATATTTTTTGAGAGTATTATTGATACTATCTAGATTTTCAACGGGGAAAAAGTGAGTATCCGCAGCTAAGGGAGTAACAAAAACTCGCTCAGGATTCATTCCTGTATGGTTACAAAAATCATTTTTAGTATGTTGGGAAATACAGGTAATCCAATCTTGATTAATATCAACACTTTGGAGCATTTCAGCATATTTTTGACAAATGCTGGTGGTAAAGCTTTTTGAGTCCAAAACCGGAATTAAATCATATATGGTTAAGATTCTACTAATTTTATTGATTTTATCCTTTGATGGTAGGGCATAAAATAGAGAATGATAAATATTTGCTTGGGAATTAAAGTTAAAATCTATGTCAAATTTTCCTAAAAGCTTAAAAGGAATTTGTAAAGCTAGAGCGGGTTTATAGATTATAGGTGAATATTGACTAGAGAGTTTAATAACTTGTTTTTGACTTTTAACCGCTACCTTATACAGGTTGAATAAATTTAATTTACTCTGGTGACAGCTTTGATATTGTTTCCTAATTCTTGCCGCTTCATTGCTGATAAATAATTCGGTACTAACACTATCCCAGATGTTATTTAAGCCATTGTATGCGACTAAATCAATTTCTATATCCTTTCTATCTAACAGTTGTTTCAACAGTGAATCAACTACCCGATAAACACCTGTTTTTGCCTTTGTATTGATATATCCTTGTCCTAATACGGTGATGTCGTAAGCAATTTTTATCATTGTTTTATTTGTTTCAAAGATTGACGAAAAGATGGTGGGGTAATTGTCACAAAAATAAAAAACAACCAAAATCTAACAATTTTTTTATATACATATAACAGAATTCCTTGGAATCCAAACAATTCTCGATAGTAATTTAACTCTGCTTTCCAATAAGAAGGAGATTTTATTTGAAAATAATCTTGCCAGTATGTCAAAAGTGGTTTGTCGGGATTTAACCAAGATATTCTAGGATGGTCATTTTTACTCAAGGCTATATATTTTTGACAAACTATCAACTTATAACCCATTGTTTTAGCTCTATTGGTATAGATAACATCTCCATAGTATTGTGGGAATAAAAAAGAATTTGGGTAGCCAATTTCGTCAATTACTTGTTTGGACATACAGATGAAATTGCCAGCCAGTCCATCACATTCTAACAAAAGTTCTTGCTTATCATAAATATTAATAAATTCGTGTTTTTTGATAGCAATACCTCCATAACTTGGCTCAAGAGTATCAGGGTCAAAACACTGACCACCAGCGATAATTTTAGGATTAGATTGGCATAAATTTATCAATTGACTAATCGCTTCTTTTTGGGGATAACAATCATCATTTAACCAAATAAAATATTCTGCACCTTGCTGGTAAGCATACTCCATACCTTTTTTAATTGCTCCAGTCCACCATAAATTCCCGTCACCTTGTAGGATGATGACATCGGGGTACTGGGATTGAATTGCGGAGGATGTGCCATCGGAGGAACCGTCATCCACGACAATTACATGGTATTTATCCAAATCCCCGTTATTCTCTAGGGTTTCTAGACATTTTAGGGTGATGGCTTTGCGGTTGTGAACGGGTATGATGATATAGACTGGTTCTTTCGTCATAAGCTTGCGGTTGCCGATAGTATCTAGATTAAATATACCCAGAGAGCCAGGGAAATATCACTTTTGAGGAAAAATCTTTGTAATTAACTATTATCAAGAGTTTCTAGCATTTCTTGGACTGCTGCTTTAAGGGGAGGTAAATCATGCTCGATTACCCCCAAAACTCGCTTTAAATCAACCTTCAAATAATCAAAGTATTCGTGTCAATTACTATCTGTAGTTCACTCGTGGGCTAAAAGTGCTGCTAATTTTTCCTCGGTTAATCCCTGTTCTTGCGCTTGTTGACCAACTCGATCGCAAAATTGATTATAATCATTAATAGCATCTTGCTTTTTCTGCTCTATATACAACGGCAATTCTACAAAAGTTAAGGCTCTTCTGGTTTCTGTGTGGAAACGAGGTCTATACTGATAGAATATCCGCAAAATAGTCTTAAAAGTCTTGTCCAGTAAGCATTTCACGATTCCATAAGCAAAAATTATCACACAAA
>SFAQ01000052.1:0-13415 GCA_007096525.1 Microcystis wesenbergii Mw_QC_B_20070930_S4
TTGATTATACCTCTGTTATTTCTCTTAATTTCATCTATTTTGACGTTGAGTTGAACCGCATTTGTAACATTAATTTACATTTTGTAATCAAAATTTACTTTGAGCCAACCCCATTTGCTGTCTATTATCAATAACTAATTCTTGTTGAGAATAGAATTCCTTTGGCAAAAAGTCTCTAACTCTTTTGACCACTGATTTCTAGCTGATTTTCTTACATCGAACTCAGGTTATGTAAAGTTTTATGTACGGAATCAACATTTCTGCGTGTATTTGTCAAGAAGATGCTACAGTGTTGTGGTAGATTTCAACGCAGAAGCATGGTCTCTGGAGAAAAAATGCAACAAGTTATAACCGTGCCAAGTATAACTAAACTGGTAAGACCAGTAATTAGCGGAAGCTTGACAATTTTAACCATCGTCTTGTTTAACGTGGCTCCGAAGCGAGTAGAAGCTAGTTCGTTAACCGTAGTTGCTAACAGCTTAAACAACCCAAGGGGGATAGCGTTTGACAGAAATCAAGCTCTTTATGTGGCAGAGGCAGGGAGGGGTGGTTCAGGACCAATAATTGATGGTCCTGAGTTAGGAGTAGGGCTAGTTTTTGGTCAAACTGGGGCGATAACCAGGGTACAAAATGGCATTCAGGAGCGAATTATTACGGGACTACCCTCTTTAACATTAAACCCTCAAGGCGCGCCTCTTCCCTCTGTTAATGGCAGTGATGGACCAGCTATCGGTCCTCACGATATCATTTTTGATGAAGCGGGAAATTTGTTGATTGCGATCGGTTTTGCCTCTAATCCATCTGTGCGAGGCAATTTAGGTTTACCCGGCGCGGATATGGGTCAAGTCGTCAAATACTCGTCAGACATCAGCGGTAACTGGCAAAAACAAGGCGGATTCAGCACTGATTTGGCCACTTACGAACAAACCAATAACCCCGATCAGCGAAGTTTTATCAGTAATCCTTACGATTTAAAACGATTAGATAACAATAAAACCCTGGTGGTGGATGCAGGGGCTAACGCTCTCTTTGAATTTGACGCGATCGGAAATTTAAGTTTAGTAACTACATTCGACACGCGCCTAGTAGATGGAATCGTTATGGAGGCGGTTCCCACAAGCGTTGCGCTCGGTCCTGATGGTGCTTACTATGTTTCTGAATTAACGGGAGTACCTTTTCCAGAAGGTGGAGCGCGTGTTTATCGTATCGTTCCCGGCCAAGCGCCGGAAATCTATGCAGATGGTTTTACCCAAATAACAGGTCTAGAGTTTGATCAATCAGGGAACCTTTACGTTTTAGAATACGCTGTTAATTCTTTACTCTCTCCTAATAATCAATTAATTGGTCGTCTTACTCAAGTTGCCCCTAATGGACAGCGCACAGCCGTAATTGATGCTGACGGGACTCTAATTGCGCCAAATAATATCACTTTAGGTCCAGACGGAGATTTGTATATCGCCAATCGCAGTACTTTTGCTGGACAGGGTGAAATTATTCGTTTAGATATTGCGTCCGTCCCCGAATCTGCCTCTCCAATTAGCATCTTAATCTTTGGAGGATTAGGATTGGGGTGGATGATACGACGAAACCGCAATTGATAGATGTGGTTAATCAAGCACTCTTGAATGAGGGCGATATTATCAGCGCAACAACATGAAAGGGAGCAAGTCAAACCAGAAGAGCCAACTACTTGACAAAAGCATCAATTGGGTATGGGATTATGAACAAAAAACAGCCATTGCAGCCTAATTCATTGGGTATAACACTCGTTCACATTTTGCACAATCGTGCTCTTCATCAGCCTGATGAAATCGCTTATACATTTTTACCTAACGGAGAAATTACAGGCTATTCCCTTACTTATCAAGCCTTAGAAGAACGAGTAAAAGCCTTTGCCAGCCGCCTCCAATCTGATAGGGTAAGTGGAGCAAGAATACTTCTGCTTTATTCCCCAGGTTTAGATTTTATAATTGCTTTTTTGGGCTGTTTATACGCGGGAGCAGTAGCCGTTCCAGCTTATCCACCGCGAAATAATCAGAATAATCTAAGATTAAAAGCTTTGATTGAAGATGCTCAGGTAACAATCATCCTGACTATCACATCAGAATTAGATAAAGTCAAAAAACTTGTAAGCCAAGATTCTCATCTCAAGAGTGTAGAAATTTTAACTACCGACGACCTCGATGATAGCGAGCCAGCAACCCCATGGCAAACTCCTTCTATTAATCCGGATACATTAGCTTTTTTACAATACACATCAGGTTCTACAGGAAAGCCAAAAGGGGTGATGATCAGCCATAGTAATTTAATGCACAATCTAGAGTCTATTAAGCAGGCGTTTGCTCTGAACTCTAAAAGTGTATCCGTTACTTGGTTGCCTCATTTTCATGATATGGGATTGATCGATGGAATTCTCCAGCCTCTTTATACCGGGTTTTTAGGAGTCTTGATGCCACCGGTGAGTTTTTTGCAACAACCGATTCGTTGGTTACAAGCCATCTCCTATTATCGAGCGACCCACTGTGGTGGTCCAAACTTTTGTTACAACTTATGCGCGAGTAAGATTACGCCTCAACAACAAGAAACTCTAGACCTGAGTAGCTGGCAGAGTGCTTATAACGGAGCTGAACCCATACGCCGAGAAACCCTGGAACAATTTACTGCAACCTTCCAAAGTTGTGGTTTTCAAGCCAAGTTTTTTTATCCCTGTTATGGAATGGCAGAGGCCACTCTCATGATTTCAGGAGGGTTAGTCACCCGTGAACCCGTGTATTGCTCCGTTGATGCCGACAAGCTAGAACAACATCAGGTTATCGAAGCTTCTAGCCATACCAAACAGATTAAGCATTTAGTGGGATGTGGGCATCCGTGGCTAGAAACCAAAATTGTCATCACCGATCCGGAAAGGTTGACTCGGCAAGCGAGCGAAGGAGTAGGGGAGATTTGGGTTGCCAGTAGCAGCATCGCTCGAGGGTATTGGAATCGCCAAGAAGAGACCGAGCAAACCTTCCATGCTTACTTGGCAGATACGAGGGAAGGGCCATTTCTTCGCACGGGAGATTTGGGATTTATCAAAAATGGGGAATTGTTTATTACGGGACGGCTCAAAGATCTAATTATTATTCGAGGACGCAACTATTACCCTCAAGATATAGAGCTAACTGTTGAAAAGAGCCATGAAGCACTTCGTCCAAACTGCGGCGCGGCTTTTTCCATAGAAGTTGATGGAATTGAAAGACTGATCGTTATTCAGGAGATAAAACGCGAGTATCTCAAAAAGCTGAAAGTCGATGAAGTCATGGAATCTATCCGTCGCTGTGTATGGCAAGAATATGAACTACAGGTTTACGGTATTTCCTTACTATCAACCGCTAGTCTTCCCAAAACCTCCAGTGGTAAAATTCAACGTCGTGCTTGTCGCTCCGCTTATTTAACCGACAGCCTGAACAGTGTAGGTTGTTGGCAAGTGTTATCAGAAACGATATCAGAAGACATTAGCTCCAGGACAGAGGAGCTCTCAGCCGCCCCTTCCTTTCATAATTACCTGTATCCTCAAGCAACGGTTCGAGGGAGAGTAGAGTTGCCCGCCTCCTCTACCTCGAACAGTTTAATACCTAGCGAAAGAAGCGATCAACGCACCAAGAAAATTATCGAATGGTTACGCCAATACGCCAGCAAAAGACTAAACTCGCGTTTAATAGATGAGCGTCGTTGTATTCCTCCTTATGTCGTTTTGGATTTAGGCAATCAAGGCATTTTAGGGATGCAAATACCTGAGTATTACGGGGGATTGTCACTCAGTTATCAAGATACCTTGCGAGTTTTCCAACAACTAGGTGCGATCGACTTAACCTTAGCTTCCTTCGTCGGGGTCAATCATGCCCTAGGAACTCGTCCGATTGTCAATTACGCAAAAGCTTGCGTCAAAGACGACCTGTTGCCCCTGATCGCTCAAGGACGAGAATTAGCGGCCTTTGCGATTACTGAACCTGGCGCAGGTTCCCAGCCCCAGGCTCTATCCTCTAGGGCTATTCCTTGTGGGAATGGACAATGGCGATTAAGAGGTAACAAAATTTGGACCGGCTCCGGTTCATGGGCGGGTAGCATTAATCTCTTCGTTCAACTACAAGATGCTCGCCAACAGCCTTTAGGAATTACTGGGTTTGTTGTACGACAAGGAACAGACGGACTAGAGCAAGGCTCTGAATCTCTAACGATGGGTATGAGAGGCATGGTTCAAAACAGAATTTACCTCAATGACGTACCCGTTAGCATGGATAATCTTTTAGGGGAATTGACTAATGGCATGGAAGTAGCTCAAGATGCCATGATGTTTGGCCGCTTAGGTTTAGGAGCGATTAGTGTCGGCGGCATGAAGCGGTGCGCCCAATTAATCCTGCGCTACGCCTCTAAACGCACTATTGCAACGGGTCGGTTATTAGATAACCCAATTACTTTAACCAAGTTGAACGATCTAACGTCCTCTATTGTGCTAGTAGAGAGATTGATTTCCAAAATTGCCGAGTTGCTTGATCGGGGGTTTCGGGTTCCCGAAGAGGCGTATATCGCATGTAAAATATCGGGACCCGAGTTTTTATGGAAAGCGGCCGATGATTTAGTACAAATACTTGGAGGGCGGGGCTATATCGACACAAATATCGCCCCTCAAATCTTGCGTGATGCGAGGTTAATGCGAATTTTTGAAGGTCCAACCGAGACCTTGCAAATGTTTTTAGGCTCTCGCCTAATTAACAAAAGCGAAGCCCTCCAACAATTGATCTGTGATATTTTCAAGTCGCCCCGGGAATTTGCCACTTTACAAGTTGCGGCAAGAGAGATTTATGATCGCGCTACTAACCATCATGCTCCTTTCGCTGATGCGACAACAGCTTCGCGATGGGCCTATGGAATTATCGGTCAATTAGCCACTTTTGCTATTCTCAAAGCGACTGTCATTGGAGTCGAATCCCATTCTACCTCCACATCTTTAGCTCAGGCTTATCACTGGAGTCAACTTCATTTCGACACCCTATTCAATCAAGCACTAACGTTTAAAACCAATGAAGCTTTTATCCATAGTAACCAAACATTAACGAACGAGATCGGTAATTATCGAGAATCTATCGGGTATCTTGAACAAACTCTGGCAGGAGAAGATCATGAATTAGATGAATGGTTGAAAATTGGAAGTAAACCGCTCGTTGCCAATTTACAGCCAACACCTGCTGTACATCCTGACAGCTTGACCGTGGCAGAGACTTCCCAAGAAAATCATCCCACTCTCGCATTCCTAATCCAATGGATGGGACTCTGGTTAAGCGAAAAATTGAAAATCAGTGTCTCCTCGATCGATCAAAGCCAATCATTTGCTAATTACGGATTGGATTCGGTCATGGCAGTAGAGTTGGCACAAGATCTAGAAACTTTGCTAAACAAACCTGTCGAACCCATGATTATCTGGAACTATACCACTCCTGAATCATTAGCTAATTATTTAGTTTATGAACAGTCAATCAAACCCACCCAAGTCCATCACCCAGATCTATCGAAGGACTTGACTAATTTCGCAGAACCGTTTACAATAACGAGAAATGAGAGTTCGAAATCTTTGAACGAAACAGAGGTTGCTATTTTACTAGCTGAAGAATTAACCAAGCACAAGCAAGAAAATGGAGAATAATCTAGATAAAATCGCAGTTATTGGAATGAATTGCCGATTTCCAGGAGGAGCGAACAATCCAGATGCGTATTGGCACCTCTTACAGACGGGCAAAGATGGAATCCAACCGATTCCACCCGAACGATGGCGGGTTGAAGATTACTACTCTTCTGAACCCGACCAACCCGGAAAAATGTATACTCGACAAGGAGGTTTCCTCGAACAAATCGATCACTTCGATCCTGTTTTTTTTAATATCAAGCCTTTAGAAGCCGTCCAGATGGACCCCCAGCAACGGTTAATTCTAGAAGTTGGTTACTTGGCTTTAGAAAACGCTGGACAGCCGCCCGGAAGTTTAAAAGGGAGTAAAACTGGTGTATTTATCGGTATCTGTTTTGATGATTACGCAAGATTAACTATTAATAGTGGCTTTCCAGAACGCATCACTCCCTATAGTTGTCTAGGCAATTCTAAAAGCATCGCCGCTGGTCGTTTGTCATATGTACTAGGTTTACAAGGACCAGCTATGGCGATCGATACCTCTTGTTCTTCCTCTTTATTAGCTATCCATCTTGCCTGTAAAAGCTTACTACTTGGAGAAAGCGATCTCGCCCTAGCTGGCGGCGTTAATTTAATGCTATCGCCAGAAAATACCATTGGCTTTTGTACCCTAAAAGCCCTCTCTCCCACTGATCGTTGTAAGACATTTGATGTATCGGCCGATGGTTATGTCAGGGGAGAAGGGTGCGGTATCGTTGTACTCAAGCGTCTCGAAGAAGCGATCTCGCATCGAGATCCTATCCTTGCTGTAATTCGGAGTTCGGCTACCAATCATGACGGTCCGAGCAATGGCATGACCGCTCCCAATGGTTTAGCCCAAGAAGCTGTGATCCGCCAAGCTCTTTTGACCGCTAAAGTTGAACCCGAATACGTTCAATATGTTGAAACTCACGGGACGGGAACAGTATTGGGAGATCCCATAGAAGTGAGTGCTTTGGGCAACGTGTTAGGAAAAAATCGCTCGAAGGACAATCCTTTATGGATCGGTTCAGTGAAAACCAATTTTGGTCATCTAGAAGGAGCGGCAGGCGTAGCTAGTTTCATGAAAGTGGTACTGGCTTTGCAGCATAGGGCAATTCCCCCCCATCTCCATCTGACAACGCCTAATCCTTATATTCCTTGGAATAAACTACCGTTTAAAGTTCCTACCGAGCTAACGCCCTGGCCATCCGGCAAGCCATCTCGTCTAGGGGGAGTTAGCTCTTTCGGCATGAGCGGCACGAATGTTCACGTCATTTTAGAAGAAGCCCCTACTATTCCTTCTCTACCTAGTTCACGCCCTTGGCAACTGCTTGTCCTATCGGCAAAAACTCCCACGTCCTTGGAACGAACATCCGTAAAATTGACGGAATATTTACACCAGCATTCTTCTAATATCGATCTCGCAGATGTGGCTTTTACCTTAAGTGGTGGTCGTCAGGTATTTCCCTATCGACGAATCATGCTCTGCCGACATCTGGATCAGGGAAGCGGACGAAGGATAGAAATGACGCAAGAGACTTCCTGCGAGTCAAAGGTAGAAGGAAAAAGACCGCTCGCATTTATGTTTCCGGGGCAGGGAACACAATCTATCAACATGGGGTTGGATTTATACCGCAATGAACCAGATTTTCGTCAGCCGTTTGATCGATGCGCCGAGATTCTCCAACCTTTATTAGGCTTTGATTTGCGCCGAGTTATTTACCCCGATTGTTGGCAAGAAAAAGCGGTGAACCTTTTACAGCAAACAGTCGTTGCCCAACCTGCTCTTTTTGTCTTCGAGTTTGCCCTAGCGCAGTTGTGGATGGAGTGGGGAATACAACCTCAAATGATGATTGGTCACAGTATCGGGGAATACGTGGCGGCTTGTCTAGCTGGGGTTTTTTCTCCAGAAGACGCATTGCGTCTAGTTACGGTACGGGCGAAACTGATGCAACGATGTCCAACTGGAGCGATGCTGGCAGTTTCCCTAGCGCCAGAGGAAATCCAAGACTTGATCGAACGGTGGAATCAGGAGAATAGCTCTCTAAAGGCGCGACTATCCCTAGCCGCTATTAACAGTCCCCAGCAATGTGTGATTTCAGGCGATATTACGGCTATAGAGAGTTTGGCAGCCCTCCTCAACTCTCGAAACACGCCCTATCACCGCCTTAATACTTCCCATGCTTTTCATTCCCACCTAATGGAATCGATTTTAGACGAGTTTACAGATGAAGTGAAAAGCGTTAACCTCAACCCACCAAAAATTCCTGTGGTTTCTAACGTGACTGGTTGTTGGCTTTCTCCTGAAGAAGCAGTAGATCCTGATTATTGGACGAAACATCTGCGCCATACAGTTTATTTTGCCCAAGGTGTGCAACAGTTATTAAAAAACCCCGATATAATTGCCTTAGAGGTAGGACAAGGAGCTACTTTGAGCCAATTAGCTAAAAAAATGGCGAGTTCATCCAATCACCTTTTTCTTTCTTCTCTTCCCAAGCCAGGAGGACAGCAAATAACTGTTACTGAAGATAGTTTTAAACATTTGTTGATGACTTTGGGGCAACTATGGTTAGCAGGCGTTTCTCCCGATTGGGAAAAATTTTATTCTGGAGAGCAACGTCGTTACCTTCAGCTTCCTACTTATTCTTTCGATTACCAGCGTTATTGGCTCGATTTTAAGTCTTCTGCTCCACTAGCTGTAAGCATTCAAGACTCTAAGGAGATTACAGCCACTCCTAGTATTTCTTCCTCAAACAAGAAATTGGCTAACTCTCCTGCTTCTGTTTATAATGACTTAGAAAATTTACTGATCACTATCTTACAGGAAAGTTTAGCATTGGAGTCGCTTGATGTTAAAGATAATTTTTTCGATTTAGGAGGAGATTCTTTACTGGCTATTCAACTTATATCTCAGTTAAATAAGCAGTTTCAAGTTCAGCTAAATCAAAACCAACTGATGAAAAGCCCAACAGTTGCCACTTTGGCTTTAATGATCGAACAGGCCAGATCTGGCGAACGAGGAGCGAGCAATGCTTCGTTAGTTGAAATTCAACCGAAGGGAAACAAACGTCCTCTTTTTTGTATCCATCCAGCGGGAGGTAATGTATTCTGCTATCTAAATCTAGTGAATTACTTGGGTTCAGAACAGCCAATTTATGGATTAGAAGATCCTAATTTATTTCTAGAAGAGAAGCGACATTTTACTTTTCTGGAAAAGGCTCAATATTATATGAAATTAATTCAAACCGTTCAAAATAAAGGGCCTTTTCTTCTATTGGGCTATTCCTATGGTGGAAATATGGCTTTTGAAATTGCTCTTCAATTTGAAAAACAAGGACATCAAGTTTTATTTTTAGGACTAATTGATAGTTTTCCTCCCATCTCTTATCAAAATATTGCCATAGAGGATACGAAACTATTAGCAGCAATCTGGCAAATGATAGGACTAATGTTTGACAAAAAGCAAAGGAGTTGGTTTAATGAGTTAAAGCAAATCAAACCTCACAAAAGATTAGATTATGTGGTTAAAAAATTGTTGTCCGATGCGAGTGGAATTGCCATACCTGATGATTTTCTCAATTCTAGTCTTTTAAAAGTAGCCATGAATAATTTTCGTGAATTGCACGACTATATTCCTCAAGAAATTTATCCAGGAAAAATCACTTACTTCTGGGCAGAACAAAAAATCCCTCAAAGCTTAATTCGCTTATTGAACTATCAAATTCCAGACGATCTTTTAGGCGATGGATGGAGCCACTTCTCCTCTCAAGCTATCGAAAATCATTACGTGCCAGGACATCATTTCACTTTATTTAATAAAGCCAATTTTCCCCGGTTAGCACGTATAATTCAACAATGCCTAGTTCAATCTCAGGAAACTTGCCAATAATCGACGACAGCCTTGATTAGCCGTTTGATTTTTCTCATCACTATCGTCCATTTTCATTCAATCAACAAAGGAAGTAAAATAATGAAAATTTCTACGTCTGAAGCTTATTTACAAGATCGAGATCAAGTGATTCAAATTCTCACCAACTTTTGGGACAAAATATCCTACACATTTGATGAAACTTGGGGTCCCCATATTCATCATGGCTACTTTGATGATGGGGCTAACCTGACATTGTTTGAAGCCCAAGAACTTCTAACGCATAAACTGATCTATTTGGTAGATGGACGTGAAATTAAACGTATTCTCGATGCGGGTTGTGGCATGGGAGTCACAAGTATTTATCTTACCCAGCGGTTAAACGCTGTAGTAAACGGTGTCACCTTAAGTCCCGAACAAGTCGAGATTGCTCGAAAAAAAGCCAAACAAAAAGGGATCGATACTGTTGAGTTTCAAGTGGAAGATGTCCACTCCCTTAAAAGTTTTCCCGATGGCTCCTTCGACTTAGTCTGGTCTTTAGAAAGTTGTGAACAATTTTATGATAAACCCTTGTTTTTGCAACAAGCTAACCGGGTACTACAACCCAATGGTTATTTAATGTTAGCAACCTGGTGTTCTGGACATGAAGAGTATACAGACCGAGATGCCGAGAAATACAAAAGACTTTGCAAAGCACTGGATTTACCTTATATGCCAACCATTGATTACTACGCACGAGCTTTAGAAGACGCTGGCTTTAACATTATTCTGAAAGAGGATTGGTCAGATAAAGTCGCTAAAACTTGGTCAATTGCTCCAGCGAATTTCTACAGGAAATTCTGGAATTATATCTTAAAAACTGGATTTCGCGGGTTTAAGTTTGTTCAAGATTTTAAACTCATGGATCAAGGATATAAAGAGAATCGTGTGCGTTATGGAGTATTCCTCGCTCAAAAGAAATAAATTGGACTAAACGCTTGCATATTTTGAGAGAATTACCATGAAGATTAAGGGTTAAGGGAGCATCTCACTTATGCAAGTGAGTAATACCATTTTTCTTTATTCGCGTCACAACGAATGCAGGCTTGGCAAGCATTCGAGCGTGGATGTCTGTCATGGATTTAGAAATTTGGTATAATTATACTTGTCGCTAAAACTTGCTTCTGGTAAGGCTTTCAAAATAGCTTGACATAAAACTTAATTTAGGAGTTACAAAGGTGAAGATAGATGATCCCAAGATTAATGCCTTATCTACTCTCAAAAAACCCCGAACCGATGATAAAAAACTATGGGATATCATCTTGGGAAATGCGGGGCAAAGGACAATACTGATTGCCCACGAGTTAAAACTATTTCCCTTCTTAGCGGAAAAACCTCGCTCACTAGCAGAAATTTGCGAGGAGCTAAAAATCGAAGATCGTCCAGCACGAGCTATACTAGGAGTCTTAGTGGGTTTAGAAATTTTAAATAGCCGAGACGGTTGTTACTCTCTTGCCACCATTGCTGAGGATTATCTACTAGACAGTAGCACCAATAGTTTTTGTGGGATGCTGGATTTCATGTTAGCTAATCAATACGTTACGTTTTCCTACGAGGGCTTTAAAAAAGCGGTATTAACAAATTCTCCTCAGTTGTATCAAAGCGATCATCCTTTCGAGAATCACAAAGAAACAGAAGCGTTAGCACGTATTTTTACCCATGGAATGCACGGTCACAGTATAGCACCGGCTCTCGCTTGGCCCGAAGTGCTAGATTTATCGAAGCACAAGCTTATGTTAGATATAGGAGGAGGATCGGGAGCGCACGCAATCGGCGCGATCTGGCAATGGCCGAATTTAGAAGCAATTATCTTCGAGCAACCTCCCATCTGTCCAATTGCACAAGAGTTTATCGAGCATTACGGTGTTCAAGACCAAGTGAAAACCTGTAGTGGAGATATTTGGCAAGATCCATTTCCCGACGCGGATATCCATTTCTATTCAGATATTTTTCATGATTGGTTACCTAAAAAGGGACGTTATTTAACGAGAAAAAGCTTTGACAGCTTACCGTCTTGCGGTCGAATTATTATTCATGAAATGCTTTTTGACGAGCGAAAGACTTCGCCCCTCACCGTAGCGTCCTATAACCTAGCTATGCAAGTCGTTATCGAAGGACAACAATATTCAGGGAAAGAATTAATCGCCATGCTACAAGAGAGCGGGTTTATCGAGGTTGAGGTTAAAGCGACTTTCGGTTATTGGAGTATTGTGACAGGATGTAAACCTTAGTTAAGACACTTAAAAGCTTTTAATTAGACTCTTGAAATTGAGGGAGAGAGTATGTCTAAACCAACAGTTATGGTCATCGGCGGAACCCGAGGGACAGGCAAAGAAGTAGTTAAGCAACTGATACAAAAGGGAATTCCTTGTATTGTAGGAGCGCGTACTCCGTCTAAAGCTTTTTCTCTTTTCGGTGATCGAGTGGATATAGTTCCAATCGATGTTACTCGGACAGAATCCCTACAACAATCTCTTTTACCTAACTTACAAGCCTTAATTTATACAGTTGATATTACAGGAGGTCTGGGAGGACGGGGGTTTTTCGCTAGTTCTAGCGAAATCCGTAAAGTCGTTTATCAAGGTTTAGTGAATACCGTTGATGTGGCGAAAAAACAAGGTTTTGTTAATCAATTTATTTTGTTAACAACACTAGGAACTCGTAAACCATCTTGGTTAATAGGTTTACTCGATCTTATCAAGCCTGGTATCTTATCAGCTTGTCGAGATAAAGTAACTTATTTAGAGAACAGTGGATTACCTTATACGATTATTCAAGCGGGATTACTTCATAATTGGTCGACTAGCCCTACAGCTTTGGTAATTCAACAGGGAGAGATCAAGATGTCCATAAAATACCAAATTAGCCGCTGTCATTTAGCACAAGTGATTGTCACGTCTATCGCTAATCCAGATACTTATCACAAAACTTTCAATGTATATGGTGGTAAGGAAAAGATATTAAATCTCGATTCGATAGTCACTCAGTTCTCAGTATGGTAAAAAGACAGGGGAGCAACTTTCCTTTAAAAACAAGCGGCTTCGTTTTTCTTCCTGATTTGTTCCGTCTTCGGCTGTTCTGGTTTTCGTGTGTTAATTTTTGTTATGAATTAAAGCAAGCAAACAGCTTAAGTCGAAGATGTTGAAAATTGGTAAATCCATAACTTATTCTTTTAATAAGCTTTATTTTGGTATTCATTCCCTCAATTAATCCGTTGGTTGTATGCAGAAGTGTTGAATGTTAAGATTTTGAGGATATTGTCCAAGTTGTGCATTGGCATTGATGATACCAAATTTGAGCAGTTAATGACTCTATTCTCAATAAACAAGGGATTTTACCTGGGTGAAACCCAAACATTGTAAAGTTTTATTGCAGGATTCAACACTTCTGGGTTGTATGATTTTCAAAGTAATTACGGTTCTTCCGAACTTACCATGTAAAATCAACTAGCAAAATGCCAATTTAATAAACATCTAAGACTAAAGTTTTTAAAATTTCTAAATCCATAGCCTCTCCTTTTAATCACCTTCAGTTTATTAGACCTCTTGCATAATTTTTTTATGGTATAATGGAGGGTTTTGCTTTTTTCTCGATTTTTAGATTGAAGTTGAAAAAAGAATAAAATGTGATCTTAGGTCAGGAAATCATCTATACTTTTGCTATATTTATTAGCAAAAATATGGATTATCAAAACTTATCAGCTGAACAGTTCAAACGCCGTTTCGGTGTGTATAAACAAACATATAGAAAGATGGTAGAATCAGTAAAAAGTGTTGAAGCCGACTCTAATTCACCATCTAAAAGGGGACCGAAACCTAAACTATCTAT
>SFAQ01000053.1:0-14095 GCA_007096525.1 Microcystis wesenbergii Mw_QC_B_20070930_S4
TTGGAACGAAATAGAGGCTTTTAAAGACCGCGTACATGGAGAATTAAAACAAGAATTACCCTCGAAAAGCCTATTTTTCTACTAAGTATTTATGTTTATTGCAAAGGTGAGATGCTCCCTGATAGGATGCTAAAAGTATTAAGCTCACTCTAAGGACAGGAGGCGATCGCCTTTATTATCAGCCCAAATAAAGGGCGATCTCCTGACTCTCATCGTTTTTTGTCTTTGTTAGGAGCAACAACAATAATCATGTGTACGAATTTGGCCTTGTTTTCTACAGGAGCTAATACGCCCTACCGTATTACCGCTCGCACGATGGATTTCGCCGCCGATTTAATGACCCAACTCAAAGTCACTCCCCGGGGTCAATCTTTTCCTGATGTAGTGGTAACGCCTTTAACCAATCCCCTGAAATGGACTAATCAATACGGTTATGTAGGTATGGAATGTGGTCCAGAAGGAGTCAAACAAATTAGCGATGGTCTGAATGAAGCAGGGGTTTCTGTTGGGTTATTATGGTTAGCCGATAGTCAATATCCCACCTCAGAATCAGCTAAAAGTCCCACTATTTATAATATTTGTTTAGGGGATTGGATTTTAGGGAATTTTGCCAGTGTTGCTGCTTTAAAATCTGCCCTAGAAAATGTCACAGTACTCAATATCAACGAGCGTATTCCCGTGCGTTTTGTGTTACATTATGTCGTGAGCGACAGTACTGGGGCTAATTTAGTCATTGAGTTTACTAATGGGCAAATGCAGACCTATGAACCGGCTAATGGCGTAATGACTAACGCTCCCCCCTATCCCTATCACTTAGACAATTTAAGTAATTATGTCAATTTGAGTCTAAAGAATAACGCTCAAGTGTGGTGGGGTCAGGAAATTAATGGCAGTGGTTGCTTGGGAATGCCTGGGGATTATACGGCTCCTTCTCGTTTTATTAAGGCGACCATGTTACAGCAATCTACTCAAAACTATACCCCAGAAAATCAGGAGCAAGCCGTCGGTTTGGCCCTGCGAATTTTACAAAACTTTGGTACTCCCAAAGGCTCAGTAGTGGAATTCAATGACGGCAAATTAGATTATACTCAGTGGGGGGTTGTGCGAGATCATAAAAATTTGGTTTACTACTTTTTTACTCAGTTTAATAACAATATATTTTCCGTCGATCTGAGTAAGATTAATTTTGAAACCGTTAAACCTAATGGTATTTCGATTGAGCAACCAGTTTGGACGACGGATATTACCCCTAGCTTGCAAAGTTAGTCAGGGCGAGCCAGAGATACCTTTGTCGGCCTAAAAAAAGTTGGGCATCTCTTTTTGGCATTTTCTCCGCTCGCGGTTAGGAGGAGATGGGCAAATCCCACCTTTACCTGAGGTGATTCGAGCCATAACCTAGCTGCCAGGCAGCTAGGTTATGGCTTCTCTACCAGCACTTTTTGAGAATTTACGGAGAATTGCCAGATTTTTTCTGGGAGCCTTTTGCCTCCAGAAACTGATAACTGAAGTAGCCCTAACTTTTACAATTCCTTATCAAAACTGTATTTATCGCGAATTTGTCCGACAAAAAACTGTCCTTTCGATGGTGCAGACTGAAAGTCTTTATATACTGCCAAAGGCAGATCATGATAAAGATAGATACCACCGTGATTAAATTCTACTTTCAGAATTTTTTTGTCCTCATCGTAGTCAAAAGATTTAATCGCTGTACTTTGACTTTTTAGTAACGGGAAAGCAATCACATCGCGAATACTGGCAGAATCGGTTAATAACATGATCAGGCGATCGATGCCAATTCCTAAGCCTCCCGTGGGCGGCATTCCGTATTCTAAAGCGGTTAAAAAGTCCTCATCAACTCCCTGTGCTTCCCAATCGCCGGCCGCTTTTTTGAGTGCCTGTGCTTCCAATCTTTGCCGTTGATCGATGGGATCGGTTAACTCAGAAAAACTATTAGCTAATTCCCGTCCAACCACATATAATTCAAATCTTTCCACGAGGTCAGTTTTTGAGCGATGGGGTTTAGCTAAGGGCGAAATTTCCACGGGAAAATCTAGCACAAAAGTGGGCTGTATTAGGGTTTCTTCGACTTTTTGTTCAAAAGCTTCATTTAAGAGCTTACCGATGGTTTTACAGTCCTCTGGAACGCCAATACCGGCATTTTCTGCGGCAATACGAGCCGACTCGAAATCCTCAAAACTATTCAAGTCAACCCCGGTTATTTCTTGGACTAATTCGTGCATAGTCACTCGTCGCCAAGGGGGGGTTAGGTCAATTTCCGTGTCTTGATAGGTGATTTTTAGCGTACCTAAAACATCTTGTGCGGCATTAACAATAATGTTTTCGGTTAACTCCATCATGTCATAATAATCAGCGTAAGCCTGATAGATTTCGATGGAAGTAAACTCGGGGTTATGTTTAGTAGAAACCCCTTCATTGCGAAAAATTCTGCCTAACTCAAAGACTTTTTCAAAACCCCCCACGATTAATCTTTTTAGATGTAATTCGGTGGCAATGCGGAGATATAACTCCATCTCCAGCGTATTATGATAGGTGATAAACGGTCTAGCATCGGCTCCTCCCGCTTCACTTTGTAGCACGGGAGTTTCAATTTCAATAAAACCTTCTTGGTCTAAATATCTGCGAATGGCAGCGGTAATTTGGGCGCGACGGCGAAAAGTTTGTCGCACTTCGGGATTAACAATTAAATCCACATATCTTTGTCGATAACGTTTTTCTACATCGGTTAAACCGTGCCATTTATCCGGGAGAGGTAAGAGGGATTTGGTGAGAATTTCGTACTCGTTTACATAGATAGATAATTCGCCGCGTTCTGTGCGTTTAATTGTGCCTTTTGCTCCTAAAATATCGCCCGTATCGGTCAGTTTAATCACCGTGTTAAAGGCATTCGGCACGTCGGACATGGTTTCACTAATGCGTTTTTTATCAAGGTATAATTGAATCGCTCCCGTTTCATCTTGCAGATTAAAAAAGGCTAGTTTACCCATAATTCTTCGGGCAATAATCCGACCAGCAATTGCTACTTCGACGCTAATTTCTTCCCCCGGTGCTAAGTCGGCATACTGCTCTTGTAATTGTTGAGCGTGACCGGTAGATTTCCACTGGTAAGCGTAGGGATTTAAGCCAGCTTTTTGCAATCCTGCCACTTTTTCTAAACGAGCGGCCCGGATTTCTTCGAGGGTAGAGGAGGGTTGATTTTCAGGATTTTGTGCTTGAGATGCCATCGTTTTCTAAGAGGAACAATTCTGGGGGATGGGGGATGGGGGATGGGGGTTGGGGGTTGGGGGATGGGGATTTCAGTTATCAGATGTGAGTTAAGTGGGTGGGTGGAATTAAATATAAGATAAACGTAGGTTGGGTTGAAGCATGAAAACCAACGCCCGCATGGGTTACGCTACCGCTAACCCATCCTACAAATAATTGTGCCTCCCTACTTATCAGTTTACTGTTTACTGTTCACTGAAAAGTTATCGTCCCATTTCTCGCTTTAATTTTTTCAATTCTTCTTCCATTTCCCATTCTTTAAATTTTAGATCAAGATTATCGTAGTTTGATCGCTGATAGTCCGATTCTTGGGGTTGATCCCAAAAAGTGGTTTCCCAGTCACGGGACTGATTTTTAGGGGCTTTTTCGGCTTTAATTTGCACTTCCTGACGACGTTGTTGGACCTGTTGCAGTAACTCTTGGGATTGAGTCAGACGTTTTTTCACTCCTTCCATCCGTCCCCAAAGTTGATTACCCTGACGAAATAGAGCCGCCTCGCGTTCACTGGCAGCCTTAACCAAGTCCTGCCGTCCAGCGGCCTTAGCTTTATCAATTCTAGCGTGCCAAGTTTGGATATCTTGGGCAGTGGCCAAAATTTGCTGTTCGAGACGTTGACGCTCATTTTCTAGGGCGCTAATCAGTTTAGCAGTATCGCGCTCCTGTTCGCGCAGTTGTTCCACCAGTGCCTGTAATTCTAATTGGGGATGACTTCTGAGAAATTCTTCCAGTTGGGTTTCAAGAAAGCGACTGACATCATCAAATAGATTGCCCATCTGTGCAGTATCCTAAATTTGCAATTAAAGTCTAGGAGCGATTTTAATCCCCCTCTTTTTAGCATAGGCTAGATCAACCCTAGGTTTAAATATATTTGGAAAAAGTAGTACAAAAATGTTATTCGACTGCGGGTTAGGGACGGGGAAACCAGTATAATAAAACTAAGTAGCTGGTTATAATTAAATTAAAAATGGATTTTAGGTTCGATCCCCCCTGCCCCCCTTGATAAGGGGGGTGCCGATCCCCCCTTAGTCCCCCCTTAATAAGGGGGGCATCTGATAATTTTTAACGCCTACCTACTTAGAGTGATATTTCCTGAAAACCTCTTAATTGTTTGACTTAAGTGACAACTTCACCAGCTTGGACAGAACGCATCGGTTATCAACGGGATTGGGTGTGGCGCGGTTGGCAAATTCGTTATAGTTTTATGCCGGCAAAAAACCCCCAAGATGCCGATAATCCCCCTTTAATTTTACTGCATGGATTTGGAGCGGCGATCGAACATTGGCGACATAATATTCCTATCCTCAGCCAAAATCATCGAGTTTACGCAGTAGATTTATTAGGTTTCGGTGGTTCGCGCAAAGTGCCGGTTCCCTATACCGTTAATCTCTGGGTGGAACAAATACACGATTTCTGGCAAACTTTTATCAATAGACCAGTGGTATTAGTGGGAAATTCGATCGGTTCTTTAGTTAGTATGGCCCTAGGGGGTAAATATCCAGAAATGGTAGCCGGATTAGTTATGCTCAGTTTACCCGATGTCAGCCGTCGGCGGGAAATGATCGCCGATTGGTTATTAAATATCGTCACTCCTATCGAAAACTTTTTCACTTCTCCTTGGCTATTAAAACCGATTTTTTACTATCTGCGTCGTCCGCAAGTCTTGAAAAAGTGGACAGGAATCGCCTACGAAGACAAGAAAGCAGTCAGCGACGAATTAGTACAAATTATCGCCGCCCCAACCCTAGATGAGGGGGCAGCCGAGGCCTTTATTTCCCTAGCACAAGCTGTTAATCATCCCGAATATTGTCCACCGGCAAAGTTAATTTTACCACGCTTAGAAATCCCGATTTTATTGTGTTGGGGCAAGCAAGATCGTATGGTTCCCGTCCAGTTAGCTCCGGGTTTTGTCTCCCTTAATCCTAGGATAAAATATGTAGAATTTGAACAGGCCGGTCATTGTTTACAGGATGAATGTCCCGACCGTTTTAATCCAATTTTATTAGAGTGGCTAGAATCTGTTGCTGTTCTTTGAGAGAATAGGGAGAGTGATTGTTGGTGATAGTCCTATGCAAACCTTGGAATCGACGCTCAAACCTCCCGCAACTGCCTCCGAATTCGACACCACGATTCACCGACGCAAAACCCGTCCCGTCCGGGTAGGTAGCGTTACCATCGGTGGTGGTTATCCCGTGGTCGTGCAGTCGATGATTAACGAGGATACCCTTGATATAGATGGTTCCGTGGCCGGTATCCGTCGCCTCCATGAAATCGGCTGTGAAATTGTCCGTGTCACCGTGCCGAGTCTGGCTCACGCGGCCGCTTTAGCTAAAATTAGGGAAAAACTGCTGGCCACCTATCAACCTGTGCCTTTAGTAGCCGATGTGCATCACAACGGCATGAAAATCGCCCTAGAAGTGGCCAAGCACGTCGATAAAGTGCGGATTAACCCCGGTTTGTACGTTTTCGAGAAACCGAAAGCCGACCGCACCGAGTATAGTCAAGCAGAATTTGATGAAATTGGCGAAAAAATTGCCGAAACACTGAAACCTTTAGTGATTTCCTTGCGAGATCAAGATAAAGCGCTGCGAATCGGCGTTAACCACGGTTCTCTGGCCGAAAGAATGCTCTTTACCTACGGCGACACCCCCGAAGGAATGGTACAGTCGGCTTTAGAATTTATCCGCATCTGCGAATCCCTCGATTTTCGCAATCTGGTCATTTCCCTGAAAGCTTCCCGCGTGCCGGTTATGGTGGCCGCCTATCGTCTCATGGTTAAGCGCATGGACGAGTTAGGTATGGATTATCCCCTGCATTTGGGTGTTACTGAAGCAGGAGATGGGGAATACGGACGAATTAAATCCACTGCCGGGATTGCCACTCTCTTAGCGGACGGTATTGGTGATACGATTCGCGTTTCTCTGACGGAAGCTCCCGAAAAGGAAATTCCCGTCTGTTACAGTATTCTCCAGGCCCTGGGACTGCGGAAAACCATGGTCGAATACGTTGCCTGTCCTTCCTGTGGTCGCACTCTTTTTAATTTAGAAGATGTTCTGCAGCAAGTGCGCGCAGCGACTCAACACCTGACCGGACTCGATATCGCCGTTATGGGTTGTATTGTCAATGGACCGGGAGAAATGGCCGACGCAGACTATGGTTATGTGGGGAAACAGGCCGGTTATATTGCCCTTTATCGCGGTCGCGAGGAAATTAAACGCGTCCCGGAAAGTGAAGGAGTAACCGAGTTGATTAATTTAATTAAAGCCGATGGCCGTTGGGTAGAACCTTAATTAGTTTTACCGGTAGGGGTTGAATAGATGTCAACCCCTGATAATCAGCTATAATAAAAAGCTTGCTAGAAATTGCCGCTCCAGAGAGTCCATGCTACCCACACGCGATTGTGTTCGTCAAACCCCCGCTTACACTCCGGGAGAACAGCCCCAAACTGCGGGATTTACCAAACTTAACACCAATGAGAATCCCTATCCCCCACCGGCGGAAATTTTTGCCCACCTGCAAGAGCAATTAGAAAAAGTCCGACTCTATCCCGATCCTATCTCCAAAGAGTTACGGCAAACGGCGGCGGAATTATACGGCATAACAGCCGATCGCATTATCGCGGGTAATGGCTCCGATGATATCCTTAATATCGCCCTGCGAACTTTTGTTAACCCTGGCGAAAGCGTCGCTTTTTTGGATTTAACCTATTCCCTTTACGAGACAATTGCCCGGGTACACGGGGCAAATATTATCGAATTTCCCACTAATGATAAATTTGCATTAGCAGGACCGATTATTTGTCCAGAAGCGAAATTAATTTTTCTCGCTTCTCCTAATCCTCCCGTCGGTAAACATCTTGATCGCGACTATTTAGAAGCAACCTGTGCTAATGCCTCGGGATTGGTATTAATTGATGAAGCTTATGTGGATTTTAGTGATGACAATCATCTCGATTTTCTCTCCCGTTACGATAATGTCATTATTAGTCGCACTATGTCGAAAAGTTATAGTTTAGCGGGGTTAAGAGTCGGTTTCGGTTTTGCTTCCAGGGCAATTATCGAACAGATGGATAAGGTGCGTGATTCCTATAATTTAGATCGCATCGCTCAAACTTTAGCCACAGCAGCTTTAAAACACCATAATTATTTTGAGGAAGTTTGGCAAAAAGTCCGTCAAACCCGCGGCCGTTTAATTACTTCTTTGCGCGAGTTGGGATTTATTGTTTTTGACTCGGAAGCTAATTTTATCCTCGCTTCTCCCCCCCAGATTAGTGCCAGTGAGTTATATAATCAACTCAAAGAGCGTCAGATATTAGTGCGATACTTTAAACATCCTCGCATTCAGAATTATGTGCGGATTTCGATCGGGACTGATGGGGAGATTGATCGCCTTTTATCTGCTATTCAAGAGATTATGGGAACAAATTAATCTCTATTTTCGTCAAGGTTTTATTAGCATTTTAAACCCTGATAACTTCTCGAAAAAAAGGCTAGATCGATCGGAACAAAGCAGCGACAAACAAGGGTCTAATGACCTGTCGTTTCTCCCGATTACTAGCCTTGGCTATTAAGATTATTAGTCCCACAAAAGGATTAAATACTAGCGCACAAATTTTTGAACTTATGCAATTTTATCCCCAAGGAATCACAGTTCAAGAATTGAGCCAACGCTTAAATCGTCCCGTTTCTATGCTCAATCTTTGTCTAAAATCTTTGGTCGCTTCTAAAAAAGTCGTGGCCAGAAAAAATCACAATCAGTGGGTTTATACTGTTAATAATACTAAATCCTGTTTAAAAGGTATAGGAGATTGGGAAATGGGAAGTGGGAAGTGGGAAGTGGGGGGAAACAATCCATAACTGGGTTTTTAAAGATCGATTGGGAGTTAATCATACTATTAAAAACGGATTTGGTATAAAAAAGCTTAGTTTGTCCAGATAAGCATACTTAAGATATAGAAAAAGTGTTTATTATTAACCCTATTGCTGAATAACTATTTTAGGCTGTAGGTAGTATTCATCTTCTCTAACAACTATCTCACCAATGCCAAGAAATTGAGCTTCTAAAGACTCCACGGCAACCAGAGAACCAATCATAACATTTGTATCGGTGAGATTAATTTTTCTGCCGTGAAACCAATCGATAACTCTCTCTGGTGTGAAAGAAATCCAGTCTAGATGTGCCAAGGCAATGCGCGGCGAAATTAAACCCTCGGAATTAGCCCTTAAAGCTTCCAGATTAATACTATCGGCTAACTGAAAACCACAGCTTTCCGTGCGAGTTAGACTGGCTAAAGTGCCACCCACAGCTAACACCTTCCCCAAATCTCTGGCCAGGGAACGAATATAAGTCCCCGATCCACAGTGAATATCTAGCTCTATTTGCGGAAATTCCCCCTCTAACCAGCCTAAAACCGTAATTTTGTCAATTTTGACCTGACGAGGCTCCACTGCGATTATTTCCCCTTTGCGAGCCAATTCGTAGAGACGGCGACCATCCTTGTGAATAGCACTATACATCGGCGGAATTTGGTCAATATTGCCAATAAATTCCGCTAAATGGGGCTTAACTGCCTCTAAAGTTAAATCGGCACAGGGACAAGTAGCGATCGCTTTTCCCGTAATATCATCGGTATCGGTGCTGAGTCCTAACTGGATTTTTGCCCGATAAGCCTTATTTTCGGGTAAATAGGGCAGTAATCGGGTGGCAGCCCCGACGGCGATCGGTAAAACTCCCGTAGCCATAGGATCTAAAGTTCCGCCATGGCCGACTCGTTTTGTCTTCAGAATTTTGCGGACTTTGGCCACGCAATCGTGAGAAGTCCAATCAGGGGGTTTATTGAGATTTAAAAAGCCAAACATTTTGGGTGCATCTCATTTTTGTAAATCTACCAATTGGGATTTTTACGGGGAAACTCTCGGCTAAAATCGGGCATTACTTCCGATTTTATCACTCAATCCCAGCTTTTGGGGGGTTCTACCCCCCAAACCCCCCGTTGGGGGCGTGGCGCCGCCCCCAAACCCCGGAGCGCATTAGCTTTTCGGTGGGATGCTTACACGCGATTGTTCATATTTTTGTACTAATTTAAGAGTCACTGATCATTGCTGATTCTCGGCATTTCGGCAAATACTGAAAGGTCTCCTGTCTCGACTAGGAAATTAATTTTGCACGACTACTTAGATAAAAGCAATCTCTTCAATTCTGAATACTGACGGCTAGAAACTAATATTATATAATTGCATAACTTCCCTTAAAGGTAAACGGGAACGAACACCGAGGGAAAGGTCAGAAAAATGACCAAGATCATAATGATCAACGGCAGCGCGAGCAATCATAGCGGCGTTATCGGTACAGAGTTTAAGCGGCGGAAAATAGACGGTTAAATGATGATTTTTGGCGGCAGTTTCCAGATGATTTCTCAAGGCACTATTAGCAGCAACTCCTCCACCGATCGCAATAGTTTTTAAGCCATAATCTAAGGCACAATTGATTGTCCGACGGGTTAAACTTCTGGCTACCGTATCTTGAAAACTAGCGGCTATATCAGCTACAGGTAAATTATCTGGCTCGAATTTCTCTACTAAGCGCAAAACAGCAGTTTTTAAACCACTAAAACTGGAATCGTAGGCATGAAAACCGCCGGTTGGTAAAGATATTTTACCCTCAGGCAAGGGAAAAGCTTGGGGATTACCATCTTTGGCCATGCGATCGATTATCGGACCACCGGGATAACTTAAGTTTAATAATCGTGCCACTTTATCAAAAGCTTCTCCGGCTGCATCATCTCTAGTGGTTCCTAATTGTTGATATTTTCCGCAGGCCTGCACATGGATTAAACTGGTATGACCCCCGGAGACTAAAAGAGATAAAAAAGGAGGTTTAAGATCAGATTCAGCGAGATAGGAAGCATAGATATGACCTTCGAGATGATGAATGCCGATAAAGGGTTTATCGTGGACAATAGCCAGGGTTTTGGCTGCTGTCATTCCCACCATCAAAGCACCTACTAAACCGGGGGCAACTGTGGCGGCTATTCCATCAATTTCTGACCAAGTTAAACCCGTTTCTTGCCAAGCTTTTTCTAGACAAAAATTAATGGTTTCTAGGTGTTGTCGAGAGGCCATTTCCGGCACAACACCGCCATAGAGACGATGGAGATCAATTTGAGAAGAAATCACACTACTCAACACCAGGTTATTGTTAACAATAGCCACAGCTGTTTCATCGCAACTGGTTTCGATCGCTAAGATAATTGTCATGAATTAATAAGTAATAGGACAAAATTAACTTCTTGGTTAGGATAGACAAAAGGCAAAAGGCAAAAGGTAGTTAGATATGTGTAATTAATTTTGCTTAGGTACTTAATTAAAATTAAAGTTATCGTTCAGCAATTTCCATAGCCACCACCGCCGGGGGTTTCAATAATAAAAATATCACCGGGGTTCATTTCTACAGTCGCAGTACCGGGCAATTCTTCGATAGTTCCATCGTTTCTTTCCACGGCATTACGTCCTATTTTACCAGCTTTTCCTCCCGCTAGTCCAAAGGGGGGAATCAGGCGATTACCCGACAGAATATTGGCGGTCATAGCCTCTTGAAATTTAATTCTTCTAATCACACCATCACCTCCAGAATATTGTCCCTTACCGCCACTATCGGGGCGAATGCTAAAACTTTCTACTAATACAGGATAGCGCATTTCTAATACTTCTGGATCGGTGAGACGGGAATTAGTCATCTGGGTTTGTACCGCAGCGGTTCCCGCAAAATTTGCCCCCGCACCAGAACCGCCACAAATAGTCTCATAATATTGATATTCTTGATTGCCAAAAGTGAAATTATTCATCGTCCCTTGGCTGGCTGCTTGAATGCCTAAAGCACCGTATAAAGCATTAACTATTGCCTGGGAAGTTTCCACATTTCCAGCTACTACGGCTGCTGGATAAACGGGATTAAGAAAACAGCCAGATGGGATAATTAAATGGAGGGGTTTGAAACAGCCAGCATTTAAAGGAATTGCCTCCTCCACAAGGGTACGAAAAACGTATAAAACCGCCGCTCTTGTCACTGCCAGGGGTGCATTAAAATTATTATTTAACTGGTCAGATGTGCCAGTAAAATCAATGGTTGCTTGACAATTATCAATATCTATGCTAATTCTGACCTTAATGACAGCACCGTTATCTAGATAATAGGTAAATTCACCATCTTTTAAGACAGATATGGCTTTTCTAACTGCTAATTCGGCATTATCTTGAACAAACTGTTGATAGGCTTTAACCATAGCTAATCCGTAGCGATTAACCATATTATGTAATTCTCTTTTCCCCTTGGCATTAGCGGCTATTTGTGCCTGAAAATCGGCAATATTTTGGGCTATATTCCGTGCAGGAAAAGGACTATTAGTTAAGTGATTAATTAATTCTTGTTCCCGAAATTTACCCGCCGCTACCAGCAAAAAATTATCGAATAAAATTCCCTCTTCGCTAATATGGACAGAATGGGGAGGCATAGAACCGGCGGTAATTCCACCGATATCAGCTTGATGTCCCCGGGAGGCAAGATAAAATAATATTTCCTGATTTTGGCGGTCAAAAATAGGACTAATTACTGTGACATCTGGCAGGTGAGTACCGCCATTATAAGGATTATTGGCTAGATAAACATTCCCTGGAAGAATCGTCTCCCCTTTATCCTGAATTAAGCTTTTGACACTATCGGACATAGAGCCTAAATGGACGGGAATATGAGGAGCATTAGCGATTAAATTTCCTACCTCATCAAAGATAGCACAGGAGAAGTCTAGGCGCTCTTTAATATTGACACTTGCTGCCGTATTTTGGAGAGTAATCCCCATTTCTTCGGCAATAAATTGATAGAGATTTTTAAATATTTCTAGATAAATAGGATCGGCAACGGTAGTTATTTCTGTGCGGTGAGAATTGAGAGGGGACATAGGAAAGTCAGTTATCAGTTATCAGTTATCAGTTATCAGTTATCTGTCTCTTGTCTTTTTTTATCCTCCTCTGTCGGAGTGGCTCTTTTATTCTTTGTGTGATCAGTTTAACTTGCATAGGAGCGATCTTTGTCTCCTTTGTGTCTCTGTGGTTCGTTCCACTCGGTCTCGCGTAGCGAGCGCGTTGCGACCGCCAGACTATATCTTAGAACACATTTTACCCATCAAACCCAAGAGAGCCTCGGAGTTTCCTGTCTCCTCACCTAACGGAAGATTTTTGATTTTTGCAGGAGAGCTACTGATACGGGCTGACTGATATATAATCGCAGTCAGTACCAGAGGGTGAATTATGGATAAAACCAGCTTGATCGATAAAGTGAAACAAATGGCTAATAAACGCGATTATTTACTGCAATTGCGCGATCAACCCGACATTGGGGGTTTGAGATTGGATGTCAATCAAGCTCTTGAGGAGTTGGATGAGTTACTCGATGAGTTTCAAGCAACTTTTCCTGAAGAAAAACTTAGTTAACTAACCGACTCGACTGAATTGAGGTTTGTCCGATTGTGCTAATTTTCCCAAGTCATCGATCACTTTGATCTGCTCTTGGGAAGATATATCTTTAGTATCGGCTCGATTTTTTTCGGAAAACCCTTGACAAATGGCGAGACTTGCTTTATACTTTATGTATAATGGGAATCCGTGCGCCCATATATATAGGGTTTTTGAGGGAAGATAAGAGAGAAAAAAATAGCCTCAAAAATCGGGTTGGGTAGGGATAAGGATAAAGGTATGAAGACGGAAATTTTCTCTCCCCGACAAGGATTAAACAAAGCATTTCTGAGAGTCAAACCGAATCTTTGTCAGGTAGAGAAGTTTCAAACCCACCTCAAACAACTCTTGGGAATTATTTTCAGGGAACAGTGAACAGTAAACTGAAAACTCACATCTGATAACTGATTCAAAGCTGACTCCTGATGGATATAAAATCGGCTCGATTTTTTTCTAAAAACCCTTGACAAATGGCGAGACTTGCTTTATAGTTTGTATATGATGGGAATCCGTGCGCCCATATATATAGGGTTTTTGAGGGAAGATAAGAGAGAAAAAAATAGCCTCAAAAATCGGGTTGGGTAGGAATATTGGTTTCAGGTTGACTAGGAAGATCAAAAAAACCTTCATATTTGTCTGGCCATTCTGTGAAACGAAACCAGATATTTCTGAACAAATCTCAATTGCTGCTTAGGAATATAAGGACAAATAGCACCACTGTAAGGTATCCCACTCAATTTTCCGGCGTTGCATAACAAATATCTTAGTCGAAGAATTTAGTGGCTTTATATTTATTTCTGGTATTGTTCCATCGGTGGTATAGTGAAGAGTGACAGATTTAACGGCAATATCTCCACCAACGCTCACTCGAATTTCGATCGGTTGATTTTCTTTAGGATCTAAAGGATGTAAACAGAGTTCAGCATTAAGCCCCCATCTTTGGGATTTAACAGTTTCTAGCCGTCCTTGTCCTTGCTCTGTTGATAACTTGCCAAATATAAACTCTGGAAGTTTATATGATTCTTTTTCCCTGGACGATTCTCTACAGTTTGTTCTAGATAAGAATAATTTACTATTGAGTGCTTAAACTTTTCCCATTTTTATTCAAGACCCGTGTTTAGGTGTTGTTTAAGGGCCTGCTCAAGTTGCTCTTGGGTTAAGGATCTGATTAGGTGAAGAGCAAGCGGTTGTTGGGTGCATCCCACTTAGGGGTGAGTACAAATACTCAGCAATAGTCTTGTGAGAAAATAGAAACAGCAAATAAAGAAAGAAAGGATTCTAATGTTAAACATTCCTCCTGAAGAACAAGC
>SFAQ01000054.1:0-9923 GCA_007096525.1 Microcystis wesenbergii Mw_QC_B_20070930_S4
TAAGTTCTTGTTGTTGCTCTGGAGTCATTTTTGTCTTTTCCCCACTCTTTTCTCTATCCCATACCCAATTGATGCTTTTGTCAAGTAGTTTATTTGTTCTTCAGCTTTGACTTGCTCCCAACATCGTTGACTAAAATGAGAGCAGAAATAGAAATCAAAAACTTAGACCATTTGGGATTAGTGGCAGGTCTGATTGATGAATTAGAAATAGAAAGTATTGTGAATGAGGCTGTAGGAATAGATAGTCGGGAAAAAGTAACGGCGGGTCAAATAGTCAAAGGAATAATTATCAATGGATTAGATTTTATCTCGAAACCCTTGTATTTATTTCCTCAATTTTTTGCTAATAAACCCGTAGAAGAGCTACTGGGAGAAGGAATCAAAGCCGAGGAAATAAATGAGTATAAAATTGGGAGAGTAATGGATGAAATCTGGAGATATTCTCTAGAGAAATTATGGATAAATATATCTCTAAAAGTAGTTGAAAAATATCAAATTAAGACAAAATATAGTCATTTAGATTCGAGTTCAATATCGGTTGAGGGAGAATATAAATTAGAAGAAGGAGGAAAAGGAAGTATCGAAATAACTCACGGATATTCAAGAGATCGTCGTCCAGATTTGAAGCAATTTATGATTGATTTGATGGTAAGTAGTGATGGGGATGTTCCACTATTAATGAGAATCGGGTCGGGAAATGAATCAGATAAAACTATCTTTGGTGAACTAATTGAGAAGTGTCAAAGTAATCTGAATTGGTCAACAATCTATGTAGCAGATAGTGCTTTATATACAGCCAAGAACTTACATAGATTAGGAAAGACTAAATGGCTAACGCGGGTTCCACTAACAAGCAAAAAAGCCCAAGAAATTATGACAAATGTTCCAGAATACGAGTTAAGAATTAGCGAAGATAGTCGATATAAGTATAAGGAGCAAGAAGTTAATTATCACGGGGTTAAGCAAAGATGGCTAATAGTATTAAGTGAAATGAGACAAAAAGCCGAGGAAGAAAAAATAGAGAAAAAAGTGAAAAAAGAAAGGGAACAAATAGAGAAACAGTTGAGCAAATGGCAGGGAAAAAGAGCAGTTACTCTGGCTGAACTTAAAGCTGAAGTCAAACAATTTACGAAGCAACTAAAATATCATTACATTGCTGGGATAGAATATAAGCAAAAGTTAAATAAGCAAAAAAAAGAAGTCAGTAATTGTCAAGGAATTATTCAAGAAAACTCGGCAGTAATCGCCCAAGAAATCGCTAAAGCAGGCAAGTTTATTATAGCTACCAATGTGCTAAATACGGAAGAATTATCATCAGAAGAAATGCTCAGGGAATACAAAGCGCAACAATCTTGTGAACGGGGTTTTCGGTTTCTCAAAGACCCCTTATTTTTAGCCGATAGTGTATTTTTGAAAACCCCTCAAAGAATTGAAACAATGGGAATGTTAATGGGATTATGTTTGTTAGTTTATAGCATTGGGCAAAGAAAGCTCAGGAATGAACTACAGAGTCGCGGAGAAATGATTAAAAATCAATTAGGAAAACTGATAAATAGACCGACAATGAGATGGATATTTCAAGAATTACAAGGAATCCATCTGGTGGTAATTAATGGGGAAAAGATGGTTAGCAATTTAACTGATAAAATTCTTAATATTCTTCAATATTTTTCGATTAATTGTCAAAAATATTATCTCATCAACTAAGCCAATCTAGTTGCTAAATTTCCAGAAAATCAAGATTAATCAAAAACAAAGTGTTATGAGTCATGATCATATCACTTGAGTTTTATCCTGTTTAAATTTAAGTTTTTAACAAGTTTCACTTTCAGTAAATTCTTGAGGCTTGCTTAAATTTCGGTTTGGTTTCATTTTTGGGTGTGACTTCCATCATATTTTGCTCATACTACATTTTGAAGTGTGTTTGAAGTGCGGAATGTGGGATTCAAGATTTATCTCGAGAGTTGGGAGCTTGTCGACATAGGGGAGGGTCCTCTTGACCGTCTTGGGGTGGTTGCGGAGGCGAACTCGGTTGAGGCGGAGATGTCCAGTCGATTTTCTTGCCAGCGATCGCTCCTAAGCTCCGACCGATCTCGGCCCCCGCTGCACCAGCGACTAACTTGCCGATCGCCCCTCCGACCAAAGCACTTCCTGTTTCCCCGACAAAACTACTTCCTGTCTTGATCGTCCAATCTCTCACGTCTGTCTGTTCGGACGGAGCTTCCTGAGAGGGTTTTCCTTGCCGCTCCACTTGTTGATTTAAGGCAACTGCTGCATCTGTCCCTAACTGTCCCCCCAAAACCTCTCCGGCCAGAGCGCCTACCATGCCGCCCGCAGGCCCAGCGATGACCGTCCCCACAATTGCGCCCCCCGCAGTCCCCAGGGTTTCACCGAGCTTCTCGCCGCTTTTCCTGCTGAGGTGTTCTGCGATCTCGATCGGATTTGCTCCCGCCTGAGCCTTGTCTGGTTCGGGGTGGACAATTTCGTGGGTGACATCATAGCCCAACTTTGCTCCGGTGGCGCTGCCGGCAAAAGCACCCACTTGAGCGCCCAAAACCGCCCCCCCGGGTCCAAGCGCCGAACCGATCGCCCCGCCGATCATTCCACCGGCCACTTGTCCCGCCGACATCCCTAGAAAAGCACCACCCACGGCCGCCGGATCCACTGCTTGGCTGATCTGGCCTGCGATTTGCCCGGTAGCTGAGACGACGGACTCTGCGGTTGCCGTTGCCGTTTGCAGGGCGGTCTGTCCGACTTGATTGGCTTGTTCAGCCAAGGGTTTGACCGCCGACCCGGCCGTTTCCACGAGAGCTTGGCCTGCATCTTGGGTGGCTTTGAGGAGGGGGTTAGCGGCTTCGAGAACGGAGTCGCTTGCTGCTTGCCATTGCTGGGCGGCTGCTTCCCCTGCGGTTTTTGCCGCCTTCGCTATCTGGTTCGCCACTTCGCCGGCAGCGGCCAAGAGACTGGCGGGATTGTGAGTAACTTGTTCCCCTGCTGAGGCTGATGAATCTGGATTGGCCATTACCTCTATCCTCCTGAGATTACCCCCGGAGCTACCGGGTTGGGTCATTATTCGGCAATTTCCACTTCTGTGGGTGCCTCGGGCTTGGTTGAAGTCTTGGCAGTCCTAATTTCTGCCTCGGCTTCTGCTACCAGATCATTCCAGGACTCACTGGCCTCAGCCACAGTCTCTTGCACCTTCTCAAACGTTTCTAGTCCCCATTTAATGCCACTTTTGGTGAGGTCGCGGCCGGACTCTGCTAGAGACTTTCCTACCTCTGGATTACCCAAAGCACCAATGAGAGGGGCCAGAGCCAGAGCTGCTGCCCCAACGCCCAGTGCCGCCACTGGCTCGATGCCTAACAACAAAGCTTCTAAATCCATAATCACTAACTTTACTATCTCTATACCGCTCGGTCGGCTATTTTCACTAACAGTTTAACCTGCATTATCGACTAATTGCCCAAAACTCGTTCAAGTTGACTGCGCCCCTGCCTGGGGGGTGATTTTTTCTAGGTCTGCCCGCTGCCAGGACCACCATTCCTCTCCGACTTGTCCGCCGATAGCACCGCCGATGATTCCCCCAAAAAGATATCCTAGCGGGCCCTTGCAGAGAGCCACCCACCACAAAGCCGGCCATGCCTCCGAACGTTTCGCCAATCAATTCAGTGGCACCCCGCTCTAGAGTGGCTTGCTCCGGACTCAGCGGGGTTTTTTGCTGGCACTGGCCAGCGTTGCGCTTCCGCTCCTGTGCCGGACAGATAGCGCATGGTTTCGCCCCCTAGCTGACTGCCAACTGTTCGCCCGACGGCACTGCCTACCCCCGCACCCGGAATTAACCCCAGGAGACCCAACAGCACCCCGCCAGCGACCGCTCCCACGCCGAACCACCCGGCCGACGGAGGAGCCGATGAGCTTGCCCCCAACTTCCTGGATTTTTCCAGTAACCGCTGCTTCCGAGAAGATTCCTTCCCCTGGCGAAGTCGTGTCACCAGTTATCGGCCTCACAGCAGTGAGCCAGTGGGCGGGAGTGAGTTGTTGGAGTAGCTGACAGAAATTTTCTTGAAAGGCTTTTTCGGTTATGCCCTGGGGATCGTAGCAGACGACGATCGAGTTGATCGCTGGATTCAAGTGAACTTCCTTGACGGCTGCCAGGGACAAAATTGAGGTGGACAGGCGTTCGTGCAAGGAGGGATAGCATCTCAGCCAAGCCAAGCGCACCCGTAGGCGTACCGGGGTGGAATGGACGATTTGGAGAGCGCTTTCTCGAATGGGCGGGTTGCACTGGCCGCCCACTTGTTCAACGTTAATCATCTTAAATTAGGGTTTGCGGCAAAAAGTTTTTCCAGGGGGCAGGGTGTGGGGTGTGGGGTGTGGGGTTTTATCGATTTTCAGGTGGTCAACTACCTAATTTTCAGGGAAAAAGTCCCGGAATTTTCCCCCCGATCCCCGTAATGGCTGGCACTTTTTGAGGGGAAAAAAGTCTAAAAGTCTTATCCAACAAGGTTTTTAGATTTATTCAACCAACCCTAATTAGGAGCAAGCTAGGAAGCAGAAATGGGATAGGAGCAAGAAGGGCGTTCCTGGTAGTAGGGGCAAGATCACCCCAGCAATTCCTATAATCAGGCTGGCGATGGCGATCGCCTTGAGAATTTCTTTTCCTATCCCTTCATATCCAGTCAAAAAGTTTTGTAGTTCCCCAGAGAACTGGTCCCAAAAACTCCCTAACTCGGCTTCTAAGGCTTCTAAAGCGGCAGTTGGCAAGAGGGCGAGGGAATCTGCCTCTTGAACGAGCGCTAAAATTGCCGCCTGCTGTTCGGACTCCGAACCGGGGTGACTCTGATAGTTGATGATCGCGCAACTTGCCGCCTGGTTGATGCGAATTTCCCCAATCCAGACGAGGGACTGGAGGGCATAAGTCAGTTTCTCACTATATGTGGTATCTCCAGCCAGTTTGGGGATGCCCAGGCGAAGGCGCCCCGGCAGCGAGTGCAGCACTTGGCAGTCAATTTTTGGCTGGTGGGCGATCTCGCGTAGCGAGCGCGTTGCGACCGGCAGGACTTGAGCGTTGCTTACGTTAGTCTGAAGGTTTAATTCAAGGGTTGCGAGTGCTGGAGTCATTTTCTTTTCTTGCTTTCTCTACCGATCACGATTGTCAAACATTGCTATGTCCAACTTTAAACCAAATTAATTCAGTTTGACCTTTTAGACTAAAGGGTTTTTTGATACCCTAGAAGTGATCAAATAGCGAGGCAATCATGGAAGAGTTACTATTATTGGGCGCTGGGGCTGTCGCCGTCCTAGTTGTTGCTCCCATCGTCGGGGCTGCTGTCAACCCTGAACTAGGTAAATCCATCTCAGATTCTGGTCGCGACTTGATTAAAGGTGGTCTTAAATTCGGCATGGAAACGACGGAAAAACTGCAAAGTTCCTTTGCCGAAGCGACCGAATCGTGGAACGATCTCGTGGCCGAAGCTAAATCGGAAGTGGATACTAAGAAAGCTGCCGAGCAGCCACCTCGGGAAGTAGAAATTATTTCCGAAAGCTAACTTGAGTCCGAAAATGCCGACTGACCGACAACAATTGCGTACCCGGTGTCAGACATTGAGTTGCCAGTTGTTCGAGGATATTCAGCGGCTCTCTCCTCTGTTAGTCGGGCGACTCCTCTTGTCCCTGACAGCTTATGCACCCTGACTGCTTTACGCCCTATTCACGCAGCAGGCAGCGGACGCAACACTGGCAGGGAACTTGAAAAACCAGGTGTAGCAGATTTTCGCTTTTGGCCTTTGTTTCATTCCTTCGGTAAAACCGAGGTTCTTCACCTGACATTCACAATCAACCTCTTGCATAATTAGGGTTTGCGGCAAAAAGTTTTTCCTGGGGGCAGGGTGTGGGGAGATGGGGAAGCTGTCTCATCACCCTATCACCCCAAAACCCTATCACCCTATCTCCTCCCGACTCCTGACTACTGACTCCTAACCATAACAACAATTTTTGATTTTTACCAGAGGTCTAATTGACTGATTCTGACTGGGCAATGGCTTGAAAAAGTCTCTGTTGAAATGTTGCCTCTGAGAGGGTGGGCGCGTAGCTAACCGCCACTGAAGCAGCATCTGGATTGATTTGGATTTCTTGCACGCCGGCCAGGGACTGAAGGCACTGGCGCAACCGCTCGGCGTAGGAGAGATCTTGGCGCAGGCGAGGAATCCGCAGTCGCACCCGCCCGGCAATAGCATGGATGATTTCGGTATCTGTGGGAAGGCTTGCAGTCGATTGAATTTTCTGGCGTACCTTGTGCGAGATACAGAAGCCTTCTTGGGCTTCTAGATAATTGAGCAGGTCCACCAAGTAATTGTGTACGGCGATTAGGCGATCGCATCCTTGCAGCTGCTCAACCCGCTCGGCGCTGTCGATGACCTGGATCGTTTTGATGACATTCTGATACATGGGACGATCTTTTTGGATATCGTCCCTCAGTTCTGTGGCAAATTGATAGAGCGAGATAGCTTCAAGCTCAGGGTAGCTCGATTCGGCCTGCCCAAAGACTTTAACGAATGTCTGTCCCAGAGATATCTGTTCTGAGAAGGAAAAATAGAAAGTGTCTCCAGCAAAGTCCTCGCGGTTGGCAAAAGTCCTGATAATTTTGCTAATCAGTTCGATCGCTTTCTTGTCTCTAGTGTAGGGACCGTATCGATAGACGTAGCAGTACCAGCCAAAGAATTTCACCAGGACATAGAGTAGTTCTAAGGCTTCGGGAGAACCGATTTCATTGGTTTCGGGATATTCCCGTTTAAAAAATTCCAACTCTTGCCGATTGATGATGCCGTCAAGTCGGACTTGCAATTCCTGACCGGCGAACAAGAAGGGATTAATATACAGAGCGGCGATCTGATTTCGTTTCTGCGTTCTTTCCTCCTTTTGTTGCTCGCTCCAAGTCCAAATTGTCCAGACGGCTGTGGCAGTTGCCGAAAATACCGATAAGATGATGCCCAGTGTTGCTTCCATGTTCCACTATTCCAATATTTATTAGCTTGGAGACCACATTCTCAGTTGCAATCTTGCCCACTTAGCTCGATAGGCAGTCCCCCCCTGAGATAGATGTCAGTATTTATCGAAAATTTGGGTTGAAAACCCTGCCCTTTAGCAGAGCGGAGGGCGGCTTGATTACTTTAACTTTTTAATCCAATCCCTGACAACTTCTGCCGCAGAAATTTGTTTTTGTTGAGCATACCGTTTGAGTTTTTCTAGTTCCTCGTCAGAAAGTCTCACTTGTAAGATATTAGGTCTTGACATTGTGTTGTCAATATACTACAATATCTGCGGACCAAAAGCAACCTCCTTTAAGTTAAACCGCCCGTGAGCGGTATAAAAAACACAGGGACGCTCATGCTAGTGGTTGGGCTTCCTTGCACAGAGGTGCGGATAACCTCTTAAAAAACGTATGGACTCTAACGAGTACCGAAAACTAGCACCCATAACCCTGAAAACTCAAACTGTAGGGTAGGGCATACCCGAACAGTATAATCCACGCTTGGGGAGATAAGGCCGCTAGGGGTCTATTGCTACTGGCTCGATATTTGCATCTTTAGATGGGGTATTTGGTCGTAGGGCTTCGGCCGTGAGCTTTTGCCGAACGGTGAAGGTTACACTTTCTTTAGATTTTTAAGCCCTGTCGTTGAACCAAGAATCCCCGTCCGTTTTACGGCGGGGAGTGTCAAAATATAAGGGTTGTCAAGAGCCGCCGGATTATCTGCGGCAAATAGCTGATGGCCGAGCGATTGGATCGGCAAAAGGCGCACTACAGTTAGCCCATTTAACAAAATCCATAGTGGCGAATAGTTTGCTGGTTCACGCCCAAATGCGATCGCATCCATGATCATCTGATTTTTCTTCACCCTAGCTCCTTAATTGCTTAAATTGAGGGACTTTCAGCAGCGAGTACTGGGCCAGAGAGTCCCTCTTGCAGTTTGCCCTCATCGTCTTTAGACAGATAAGTCCGCAAGACTTTGCCCCCAGATGGAGCCACTTCAGCTAAGACCTGATCAGGAGTCCCTTGGCGCACTAAGACAAATAAGGCGGAAGTTTCAGGCTGCATGGTTTCGCCCAGTTCCCGCATAAAGTTGTCATCTGTCCCGACTCGATCGCTCTTTTGGCACTTTGGGGAAGATAGAATTAAGATATACAGCCTGAAATCGAGAGGTAGTCCATGGTTAAGCCACGCCCAGCCCAACCAACGGTTAAATTCATTGATGACTACTGCGAAAACTATAGAGGGTTTGCGGCAAAAAGTTTGTTGGTGGGGTTAGGAGTCGGTCGTCGGTCGTCGGTCGTCGGTCGTTTCAAGCTTTGTTGCCCTCTTTCTTTGTACCAGTGTATGTACTGCAAGAAGGATTTTAAAAAGGTTTTACCATTATTCAGCAAGCCCTACAGAGACTTATTTCCAGAAGTTAGAACATATAAAAAGGAAAACTTTACCAGCGATTGCGAACAGGGTAAGCGCATCTTAACAATCCTTGACAAAATGAACTTTATGTGAGTTGCTTACCCACGATTCAGGAATATTTGAGTGGAATTTGCCCTCTCAATTGTTAAGCAAAAATCGACCAAATGGGTCGATTTCCTAACTATTCTGATTGACTGTTATCACTTGAAATGCTCACGCAGATCACAAAATTGGCCAATTGTCAATAGCGTTTGAGATGCTCTCACCCTGGGATTGCGAAGGTAGTAGAATTAGAAGATGCCGAGGGATTAGATCACTTTTTAACCGAGGCATCTTGGTCAGTAGAAGAATTGAGAAATAGAAGATTAAAATCAATTCTGAATCTGGTGAATGGGGAAGAAATACACTGAAGCACTGAAGTGGACACTGAGCTTGTCGAAGTGCAGTTACTCCCAGAAAACAATCATCTAGTATCAAAACCGAAACATTGACCCCACCGGAACCATCTAATCCTCAAACCCCAGAATCAACTCAAGATAAGAATATGTCTGAACCATTATCTAAGCTCGACACCACCGAACCTACTAAACCATCCTATACAACCAAGAAAAAACGTTTGGTTGTTTGTTGTGATGGTACTTGGAATGAATTAGCAACTTCCTATCCTACGAATGTCGTCAAATTTGCCCGCTTAGTTAAATACACCGCCGATGATCAAACCTCACAAATAGTTCATTATATATCAGGATGTGGCACAGCAGAAGACGCTGATTTAATCGAGCGTTTAGGCGGGGGTGCTTTTGGCTGGGGAATTGACAGAATTATTCAAGATGCCTATCGCTTTTTATGTATGAATTATGACGTAGAAGCTGAAGACGAAATTTACCTAGTTGGCTTTAGTCGCGGAGCCTATACAGTTCGTTGTTTAGCAGGTATGATCTATAACTGTGGTTTATTGAGCCGTTCCAAGATCCGGGAATTGCCTAAAGCTTATGAGCTTTATCGAAATTCTAAAATTAAGCCAAATGATCCAGAAGCTCAAAAATTCCGGGAAGATAACTCCAAAAAGATAGATACCGAAAAAGATTATTTACAAGGTCGTGTACCGATTAAAATGTTAGGGTGCTGGGATACGGTGGGAGCATTAGGTGTTCCTGATCTAACGCCTTGGCTACCCTTGGCTAAACTCTGGAATCGGAAGTATGAATTTTTCGATGCTACACTAAGTCCGATTGTGGAAAATGCCTTTCATGCAGTTGCCATTGATGAGAAACGCAGGGGTTTTCCCTCGTCCACCATGGAGAGAAGTGACAAAAATCCTGAACAAGTAGTCAAAGAAGTTTTCTTTGCCGGTGAACATGGCAGGGTAATCGCATGTTGATAGAGTTCTCAAATTCCGAGGAGTTAGGTCTAAAATTCGATGGGCAACTCAGGCTTTGACCTGCACAAGGCGACCGAATCTCTGGTTTTGCCAGTCATT
>SFAQ01000055.1:0-22876 GCA_007096525.1 Microcystis wesenbergii Mw_QC_B_20070930_S4
TGTAGCAATTATGTTCTGCGTCCCCAAAATTGCTTTGAGCCATGGACAATTTCTGGGCGCCCACACCCCACCTTCAAACGTAATCTTACTATACTACAAACTGAAGTGCGGAATGTGGGCTTTAAGTTGACAATACATATTTATTTAAAGCCGCCCGACCCTACACTAAAGGGCGGGGCTTGTACCCAAATTTTCGATCAACTTCTAGGCATGAATTGTAATGTCCCCACGGATATCTGTTTTTCCTTCGAGGGATTTTGTGCGCGGGGGGGGAAAAACCGACGAACATCGAGACGGTTGGGGAATTGCTTTTTTTGAGGGTTTAGACTGATAATGAAGTTTGGACAGCGATTAATGCAGGAGAATTATTAGTTTTTCAGGAGGGCGCAGCAATTTTAAGTTAATCTTACCAGTTGTCACTTTGTCGAGATTTTTCTAAGTCAATTAACTGAGTTTTTAGCCCTAACCAATCTAATTGATTGGTTAGGCAATCTGACCTGATTTTTCCCGCTTCTAGATAAATAACTCTCTCGGCAAATTCCTCTAAAAAATCCAGTTGATGATTGACCATAATTATCGTCATTGAACTTTGATTATTTAATACTTCTAATAACCTGTTGGCCGTGCCTGTATCCAGAGCAGAGGTGGGTTCATCTAATAACAGTATGCTCGGTTCTAACAGCAAGACTCTGGTAATTGCCACCAATTGTCTTTGTCCTAAAGATAATTCTAACTCCCCGCGTTCAAACCACTGTTCGGGAATTTTTAATAGAGATGTCCAACGGTCAATTCTCTGATTAATTTCCGCAGGGTTAAGTTTTTTTAATTGCAAAGGATAAGCGAGAGCCTCTCGAACGTTCATTCCTAATAACTTTGACTCTTGTAGCAATAAAACTATCTGTTGTCTCAGGGAAATAACTGGTATTTCCTTAATCGATTTACCGTGAAAATAAATATTTCCCGTGCTGGGTTCCTGCAAACGATTTAACAATCGTAAAAGAGTCGTTTTTCCTGCCCCAGATGCTCCGACAATAGCTAACTTTTCTCCTTGCTTGATGCTAAAATTAATATCTTCTAACAGATAAGCACTACCCCGTCGGATAGCTAAATTTACTTGCTGTAGTTCTAAAATCAAGATTGGTCTTTTCCTTACTTAGTTCAAACTTATTATATAATGAAAATAGCCCAATGAGTTCGGCAGGTATTCCCCATGGTTAGTCAAGTTAACAAAACCGAGATTATCTATCCTGAGAGCGATGGTAAACCGATGGCAGATAATACTAAACAATTCCACTGGATAGTAACGATTAAGCAGAATCTCGACTGGTTATATATCGATGATCCCCAGGTATTTGTAGCGGGGGATCTGTTATGGTATCCCGTGCAAGGCCAGCCGAAAATTGCCGCTGCTCCTGATACGATGGTAGTATTTGGCAGACCGAAAGGCGATCGAGGTTCCTACAAACAATGGCAAGAAGATAATCTTGCTCCTCAAGTCGTCTTTGAGATTCTTTCTCCCAGTAATACCTCCATCGAAATGGCCAAAAAATTGCTATTTTATGATCGCTATGGAGTCCAAGAATACTACGTCTATAATCCCGATGATAATAGTCTAGAAGCTTGGCAGCGAATTGGTGACAGTTTAGACAGTGTTAGTGAGGTTAATAATTGGGTGAGTCCTCGTTTAGGAATTCGTTTTGACTTAACCGACGAGTTAAAAATTTATCGTCCTGATGGTACTCAATTCTTGTCCTACAGCGAAATTAATCAACTACTGGAACAGGAAAAGCAACGGGCTGAAAATGAACGCCAACGGGCTGAAAATGAACGCCAACGGGCTGAACAGGTCAATCAGCAGTTAGTAGAAATGGAGGCAAAACTGCAAAAATATCGGCAACTTTTTGGGGAATTACCTAACTAGGGTTTGCTGAAAAAGTCTTTTAGTGGGGACAGGGTGTGGGGTGTAGGGTGTGGGGTGTGGGGTTTTACCAATTTTCAGGAAAAAAGTAGCTGAATTTTCCTCCCAATCACTCCTAGCTAAGGCACTTTTTGGGGGGAAAAAGTCTAAAAGCCTTATCCAACAAGGTTTTTAGATTTATTCAGCAAGCCCTAACTAAAATTTTAACTAGCGACGGGAGTATAACAAAAAAAGAGGACTGGTTAGTCCTCTTAACAAGATTAGTTTTCGCTAAATGTTAAACACAGAATGATTGCCGGGCCTAGTAGGCTAGACCCATGCTGCGGGTGGTTTCTGCTCCGAGATAAACCCGAATGCTTAAGAAATCCGTCGGACAAGCGGTTTCGCAACGTTTGCAACCAACACAGTCTTCTGTGCGGGGAGAGGAGGCAATCTGGGCAGCTTTACAGCCATCCCAGGGAACCATTTCCAGCACGTCGAGGGGACAAGCCCGAACGCATTGGGTGCAACCGATACAGGTATCGTAAATTTTAACGCTATGAGACATTGAATTATGACTCCTTACCGAGTGTTCTCCATGTTAAATTTCGGGTTTATCGGTTAGTTTACCTTACAGCGATCTGTTCATCGCTCGATCGGTGACATAACTTTAAACTCTGTAACACTTGGGTCTAAATGGCGATCGCTAGTCGCATCTCGGCTAATCCTAAAATAGCCTTAAAGAATTGCTTGCCGGGGTTACGGGGGGAACCGAAAAAGGTAATCTGGATCGCAAGATAATTTATTTCGTTTGCCAGTATGACAGAAATAGCGATCGAATCGATCCTACAGGAAAATCGGCTGTTTCCTCCCAGTGCCGAATTTGCTCAGAATGCCACAATTAAAAGCTTTGAAGAATACCAGCAACTCTACGCCAAAGCCAAGGCCGATCCCCCGGCTTTTTGGGCCCAATTAGCTGAAAAAGAACTATATTGGTTTGAAAAATGGTCAGAGACTCTTGACTGGCAGCCCCCCTTTGCTAAATGGTTCGTCAACGGCAAGATTAATATTTGTTACAACTGTATTGACAGACATCTCACGACATGGAGACGCAATAAAGCTGCCATCATCTGGGAAGGAGAACCGGGAGACAGTCGCACCATTACCTACGAACAGCTACACCGAGAAGTCTGTCAATTTGCCAACGCTTTAAAGGAATTAGGCGTAAAAAAAGGCGATGTGGTCGGAATTTATATGCCGATGATTCCCGAAGCGGCCATCGCCATGTTAGCCTGTGCCAGAATTGGCGCGCCCCACAGTGTCGTTTTTGGGGGATTTAGTGCCGATGCTTTGCGCGATCGTCTTAATGATGCGGCTGCTAAGGTGGTAATCACTGCCGATGGTGGTTTCCGCAAGGATAAAGTAGTTGCCCTCAAGGAACAGGTAGATCTGGCTCTAGCCGATAATAGCGCCCCCAGTGTGGAAAAAGTTCTCGTTGTCCAGCGCAGCAAGGAACCCATCAATATGGTTGCCGATCGCGATTACTGGTGGCATGATCTACAAAAACAGGTATCTGCTAATTGTCCAGCCGAACCGATGGATAGTGAAGATATGTTATTTATCCTCTATACCAGTGGTTCCACCGGCAAACCGAAAGGAGTCGTCCACACCACCGGCGGTTATAATCTCTACACCCATGTCACCAGCAAATGGATTTTTGACCTAAAAGACACCGATGTTTACTGGTGTACTGCCGATGTGGGTTGGATTACCGGCCATAGTTATATCGTTTACGGACCGCTTTCCAATGGTGCAACCACGGTAATGTATGAAGGGGTTCCCCGTCCCTCTAATTTAGGCTGTTTTTGGGATGTAATCGAGAAATATCGCGTTAATATCTTTTATACTGCCCCCACTGCTATCCGCGCTTTTATCAAAATGGGGGAAGATATCCCCAATACCCGGGATTTATCCTCTTTGCGCTTACTGGGAACCGTGGGAGAACCGATTAACCCAGAAGCGTGGATGTGGTATCACCGGGTTATCGGTAAGGAAAAATGTCCGATTGTCGATACTTGGTGGCAAACGGAAACCGGGGGAATTATGATTACTCCCTTACCCGGGGCAATTGCCACCAAACCGGGGTCAGCAACCCTACCTTTTCCCGGTATTATCGCCGAAGTGGTGGACTTAGAGGGCAATCCCACCCACGCGAATGAGGGGGGTTATCTGGTGGTGAAATATCCCTGGCCCGGTATGATGCGAACAGTCTATAAAAATCCCGATCGCTTCCGCAATACCTATTGGGAACATATCGCCCCCAAAGATGGCCAATATCTCTATTTTGCCGGGGATGGTAGTCGTCAGGACGAGGACGGTTATTTCTGGGTAATGGGGCGCGTCGATGACGTGATGAGCGTTTCTGGCCACCGTTTAGGGACAATGGAGATCGAATCAGCTTTAGTATCTCATCCTGCGGTAGCAGAGGCGGCTGTGGTGGGACGACCGGATGAAATTAAAGGGGAAGAAGTCTATGCTTTTGTGACTCTTGAGGGGCATTATGAAGCGAGTCCGGAGTTAGCGAAAGCATTAAAGGATCACGTTGTCAAGGAAATTGGCATTATTGCCCGACCGGGAGAAATCCGTTTTACCGATGTGCTGCCAAAAACGCGATCGGGTAAAATTATGCGTCGTCTCTTGCGAACTTTAGCATCAGGTCAAGAGATTTCCGGTGATACTTCTACTCTAGAAGATCGATCGGTTTTGGATAAATTACGGCAAGGTGCCTAATTTAATTGCCGGTTTTTCCTAGTAGTTAGGGTGAGGAATAAGAGTTAATCTTATCTCACTCTAACGGGAGTGATTATCGGTGAATATATTTGCTCAAGCACCAAAGCTAAGTAGTTGGACAAAAGTAAAGTTAACTGTGGGGTAAGGATTCAGGATTCAGGAGTCAGTAAGAATTGCGGCAATTTACATTTCTTAAGATAGACAACAGAATTTATGTCCGTAGCTAATAATAAATCCTGTTTCAAGGGTATAGGGGGAGTGGGAAGTGGGAAGAAACAATCCATAACTTGGGAGTTAATCACACGATTAAAAACGGATTTGGTATAATGATAAAGATAAGAGCGAATTGAAATTATAGGAGTTTAATCAATGACCACCACCACTACTACCGATAATGATTTAAAAAGACTAGAAGATTTAATCCTCAATGGACAGAAGATAATCGAACATCGATTCAACGAGATCGACAATCGACTCACTACCATGGACAATCGACTCGCTACTATGGACAATCGACTCGCTACTGTGGAAACTCGACTCACTACCATGGACAATCGACTCGCTACCATGGAAACTCGACTGACTACCATGGACAATCGACTCACTACCGTGGAAACTCGACTGATTGAGGTGGACAATCGATTGAAGGTGATTGAGAATGGACAAGCGGAAATGAAAGCTGATGTCAAAACTATTCAAAAAGATACTACCGATTTAAAGATTGAACTCACGGAAGTTAAAGGTGATATTAAAACTCTTGATAGTAAATTTGATGACATGAATAAACGCTTAGAGAAAGTCGAAGGAACCCAAAAGAATCAAATTTGGACATTGATAACTGTCTTAAGTGGTTCCCTACTAGCTGTGGGATTTAGAAGTTTTTTTATCAACAATAATCCCTAATCTCAGCAAGAGAATTGCTATAATTTGCTGACTAAAACAATGAAAAGCGAGCGCCTAATTCTCCGTCCTTGGCAACTACCCGCAGACAAAGAGTCTTTTTTTCAGATCTATCAAAATTCCGAAGTCACTTATTTTTTACCGAGAATTCGTCAGTTAGCCACGGATATTGAGAGTTTAAATGCCCATTTTTCCGAAAGATTAGCAACTGTTCGTAATCAGGGTAATGGCAGCGATTGGTGGGCAATGATCGATCGAAAAAATAATCAGATTATCGGTTCGATAATTTTGCAAAATTTACCCGATAACTACGGTTATCCTACCCCAGATAGCGAAATTGCTTGGCATTTACGGCGCGATTATTGGGGACAAGGATATATGACCGAAGCGGCTAAAGTTATTCTAGAATACGGCTTAATCACCTTACAATTGCCGATTATCTATGCGGTGGTTAATGCCGATAATTATCGCTCAATTCGTGTCACGGAAAGATTAGGAATGCAATCAATGGGATTAACGAATAAATACTACGACACCGAAGCACTTTTATTCTCGATCGAAGCCTAAAGTTCATTAATAATTATTGATTGTTTCTTATTTTATAGCTGCTGTGGTTGTGAGAATAAACCCATTCTTGATAAAAAAGCAAAAAGGGAAATATATTCCCTTTTTCTGGCTTTTATGGACCCATATCCTAAACCGCTTCGGGTTTAACACCTCTTTGGTCGAGAACTTTCTGTAATTCAGCTTCGTCGGTTTTGGTCAAAGAAGTGCGTAACACTTTACCTCCGTAGGGGGCTACTTCATCGAGGACCTTATCGGGGGTAACTTTTTGGACGAGAACAAAGAGAGCAGAGGTACTGGGCTGCATGGTTTCTCCCAATTCCCGCATAAAATTGTCATCCACACCGATATCACTTAAAGCACCTCCCAAAGCGCCACCAGCAGCACCGAGGACGGCCCCTAATAAAGGGGAGAAAAAGAGCATTCCGATTAATAATCCCCAGAAACTGCCACTTGCCGCTCCTGCTGCCGTTAAATTGACCGCTTGCTTGAGTTTAATCTCGCCATCTTTGTTTTTAACCACTACGGCAGCATCTTCTAACTCGATCAGATGTTCCCGTTGCAGTTTAGCCAAAGTTAAACGAACTTCTTCTGCTTTAAATTCGTCCTCATAGGCGATGACAAATAGATCAGCCATAGTTTTTCCTCGATTATTAGTAAATAAAACCTTTATACACTACTTTTGCCGGATTAAAAAGTTTGAGGTATTCTCCGATACCTCAAACCGATGGAGATTAGGTGTCATAAATACGCGCTTCAAAAGCATCGGGATTTTCTTGACAGTATTCCTCAAAATAGGTTTTTTCCGGTTTTTTAGCGCGTTGGTGTGCCAATTCTGCCTGTAATTCCTCAACAATATCCCAAGCTGCGGCACAATCGGGAGAATTTCCCCCTTTTTCAGCACAGACTGCCCGGGCAATATCTCTAGCTTTGATAATCTCCGCTTCTAAATCAAGACTGCGGGGCTTTTCCACGGCGTTACCTTTATGGAGGATGTCACTAACAGATATAACACCGAGTAAATCACCTTTAATTACCGGTGCGAAACGAATACCAGTATTAGCAAATAAGCGAGCTACATATTCAACCCCGAGGTCGGGATTAATCACGATGCAGGGTTTGCTCATCACTTCATAGACTCGCACCTTTTGCGGATCTTGACCGAAAGCGACGACTTTATAGACAATATCGGTTTCAGTGATAATTCCGTAAGCATCTTCATCGTGACGGCGATCAACAATAAGAGTTCTAATGTTCTTTTCTCTCATCAATTGTACCGCTTTGGCAACGGTTTCAGAACCTTTAATCTTGGCCACTTCCGTGGTCATAATTTCGGCTGCTTTCATGGTCATAGTTGGAGAAGTTAAGTTGTGCCTTTGTTATTTTAGGGTATATCCTTGTCAAAAATCCAAGAATCTCATCTGCAAGATTTCTAGTTCCAAGGACGCAAAAAATAAGAAACTAACATCAAACAGCCGACAATATTGCCCAGCAATAAGCGGGCTACCTTGAAATAGTTATCTTTGGTATAATACTGGGCTAAGAGGATCAAGAAAGGAATAGCTGTAGCTGTATAGCGAGTCGAATAATAATGGGTAATTTTAAAAGCTGTAGCGGCAACTACGATCACGGCAACATTTAAAAACAGAAATTTACTATCTCTCTTGTGATCTCGGCAATTGTTGAGGCTGGCAATCAGAAAAAGAATTCCAAAGGCAAGTAGACAGGAGGAAGCTAAATAGAAAAAGAAACTTAGCAAAGTAGGATCGGGAATAATTTTCTTGAAAACGTGGTAGGCTGGACGAATAGAAAGGATTTTAAAGAGAGCGTTGCCTAGGAAGCTGCTGACCAAGACAGATATTATTATCACCTTATTCAAACTGAACCATTTGGGAGCGAGGATAAATAATAAAAGACCGGTGTAGGCAAAGGAAAGAAATCCGTTGACCAGAGAATATCCAGAAGATAATGAACTTTGGCCGGGGGGAACTAATCCACCCCACACGCTAAAAACAATAGCGGGTAAAATTCCAGAAGTTAACCAGCATAATAGTAAAGGTTGCCAAGATTTTTTTGAGGAACTAATTGTTAGTATTGGCAAGATAAACACTAAAACGAGAAAATTTTGTCTGCCTAGGATTGCTATCCCTAAACATAATCCGCTCAGAGCCGCTATTCCTAAGCTCATTTGCTGGTTATCTTCAATTTTTTCTAGAGCTATAAATATCAAGAAAACTGCTAAGGTTGCCAAGAGCATAGCAGGGATTTCCGTGAGAGCCATGCCCGTAATTACCCAAATTATCGGTAGGCCCATAATTGCCAAACTAGAGACTATTGACCGGGGAATTTTGAAAATTTTTTGCAGGGTTAAACTGAGGACTAAAATTAACAGTAATAAAAGAAGAATATTAACCAATCTAATGGCAGGGGCTTGCAAATTGGTCAAGGGCTGAAAGATATAATGAATTATCGGGTATAACGGACCTGGGGCTGATTGTCCTGTACCGCGTAAGAATCGATAGGATAAACCGTATTGATTTAATAAATCTACTAACGGCAAGTGATAAACTTCATCATAAACGAGAGCATGGGGAGAAAGAAGTACACAGGTCAATAAAACCACCAAACCGATCAAATTGACCAGGACACTTGCTAGTTGAGGGGGATTAAAATCCTTAGTCATTTTCAGCATATTCATAATTTCGTGTCGAGGAAATTATTTTCCTAAGATTATGCTCTATTTCATTGGGTTTGTCCAGAAGAAAATCGGGACGGCTTCAGGATGGCTGACGGCTAAAAAACCGCTCCCTGATTAACGCCATTCTACCAGTTGTCGTTCTTGGACAACCAAACCATATACTGTCTCGGTTTGACGGGCTAAATTCGCCCAATGAAAGCGTTTTTCTAGGTCTTCGTAGGCGTTATTAACTAATTCTTGGGCGTATTCAGGATGATTTAAAACCTCCAAAATGCCGCCAGCGAGGGAATCGGGATTATTGACCCGGGTGACAATTCCCGTTTGGCCATGACGGACAACTTCGGGAAAACCGCAGGTATCGGAAACTACCACGGGAACCCTAGCGGCGAAACTTTCCAGGGCGACAATGCCAAAAGGTTCGTAAAGACTGGGAAAAACGGCACAATCAGCCACGGTTTGGAAGCGATCGAGGTTTTCATCGGACATAAAGCCCGTAAAATAACAATGATGCCAGATACCGAGATGCCAGGCCTGTTGTTTGAGTTTGTCGGTATTGCCGCCACCGATAATGACAAATTTAGTTTGACCCTCGGTCTGGACGAGGACTTTTGGGGCAGCGTTGAGTAACACCGAAACCCCCTTTTCAAAGGTCATGCGCCCGACGTAATAGACGATTTTTTCGTGATCTTGGGCATATTGACGACGAAAAGCTTGGTAATCAAAGTTAGGATATCTTTGCTTTTTCTCGGCCCGAATACCGTTATAAACCACATCGATTTTATCCCAGGGTGCGCCCAAAGCCCGATGGACTTCATGACGCATATAGCCGGTGCAGACGATAATGCGCCAAGCATTATAGACGAGGGTTCCCTCTTTGCTGCCGATATAGCGTTGGGTGTCGGTGTGCAGTCCGTTATAACGTCCGTATTCCGTGGCGTGAATAGTGGCAATCAGGGGTATTTTAAAGAGATGTTTCATGGCAATGGCTGCATCCCCTACTAACCAATCGTGGGCATGAACAAGGTCAAATTTTCCGTATTCGGCGATTAGTTTGCCGCCCTGTTGCCCCATGCTGTTATTCATGTTGACCACCCAATGGAAAAAGTCATTGCCGGGGGGTACGGGGACGCGGTGGATGTGAATACCTTCCACCAGTTCGTAACTGGGGGCCTGACCGAATTCGATCGTGATTAAATGGACTTCATGACCGAGTTTGACGATTTCGGGATAGAGTTCAGCGACATGACGGGCGATACCGCCCACTAATCGCGGTGGAAATTCCCACGCTAACACTAAAATCCTCATTTTTCCCTAACCTCGACCTGATTTAAGCTGGTAAGTAATCATTACATCCCCATGGTATCTATTTTGGCGCTGCTTTCTTCCTCTAATTGCCACTCTCCCCGTGCGAGTCTTGAGAGGATTTCTTGTCGCCACTTGCTTAATTGTTCCTGAAAAGCGGCCCTTTGTAGATCGTTGCGCCAGAAAATTAGGGCTGATTCGCCAGTTTGCGGATAATAATTTTTACGCTCTCCAGCGACGCGGAAGCCAAAATGCTCGTAGAGTGCGATCGCTGACTGGTTCGACACCCTCACCTCTAGCGTAGCCCTTTCTAGTTGTCTTTGTACAGCCTTCTCAAGCAGTTTGTAGAGAAGCAGTTTTCCTAATCCTTGTCTTTGATAGTCGGGATAAATTGCCAGAAGGGTAATATGCGCTTCTTCGAGAATTGCCCAAAAACAAGCCAATCCGATGATGGTTTCCGGATTAGTGGGTAAGGAGAGAATTAATAATTCACTGTTGGGGTTGTTTAATTCCCGTTCATAACCAGATAGGGTCCAAATACCGCCGAGACTGGTGCGATCAAGGGACTCCATCCCGGCAATATCTGCGTATTTTGGGGTTTTAATCTGTATTTTTGGCATTTATCGGGGAACGGGTGGAGATAGGGGATGGGGGATGGGGGTTGGGGGATGGGGTGTAGGGTGTAGGGTGTAGGGTGTGGGGTGTAGGGTGTAGGGTGTGGGGTGTGGGGTGTGGGGTGTAGGGTGTAGGGTGTGGGGTGTGGGGTGTAGGGTGTAGGGTGTAGGGTGTGGGGTGTGGGGGGGTCACTGCGTGCGCGTTGCGGGGGAAGAATAAATAAAAATAATCTCCTGAATACTGACTTCTAACCCAATGGTAGATGTTAGATTTTTGCAGGAGTTCTATTTTCCAACAAAGATAAGTAAAAGTTATTTATTAACTCCAAACACTTGAGAATATTTAAATTAACATTCCGCAATATTTATAAATTCTTAAGAATTAATTGAGAAAGATTTTTATTTAACAACGATGTTCCAATGGTTACAGCGATTTGATAGAATTTCATAGTGGGTTATTCTGTGCTTTTTTGGGCAGCAATAGTTGAAACCCTTGCCACACCTAGAAGATGATCCTAATTAAGACGGGTAAATTAGTCAATTTCACCCACAACGATGATCTTTTTTTTGTGTAGTTTTATTGCAAAAAAAAAGTTTTTTTGACAAAAAGCACAAAGTATGATAATAACCAACGTATTTCTGGCTGCGAGTAATTATTGTAGAGGGGGAGAAGGGAGAAAAAGCTACTGAAACATCAGCCATCTTAATTTTTTTGGGCGGCCATGGTTAAGGGTTGTAATCCGGTTCTTAACATTTTCACGATATTGCCAAAATCGAATAGTATAGATTGAAATAACTCAATGTACGCAAACCTATGGATGGCAGCTTAATCCTGTTCAATATTCTCAATCCGCCGGTTTTGTTCTTTTTCTTGGGAATGCTGGCAGTATTTTTCAAATCAGACCTAGAGATTCCCCAACCACTGCCTAAACTCTTTTCTCTCTATCTTTTGATGGCGATTGGTTTCAAGGGAGGTTATGAACTAGCGGAAAGTGGCATCAATAACCAAATCGCTTTAACTTTGATTGCCTCTGTGGTTATGGCTTGCATCGTTCCCATTTACACTTTCTTTATCCTGAAAATTAAACTCGATAGTGCCAATGCAGCAGCGATCGCAGCAGCCTATGGTTCCATTAGTGCCGTTACTTTCATCACCGCCAGTTCTTTTTTAGAAAAACTTCATATTTCCTATGGCGGTCACATGGTAGCGGCCTTAGCTTTAATGGAATCGCCGGCAATTGTAGTGGGTTTAATCCTGGTGCGAGTCTTTAAAGAGAAAAATGGCGAAGAAGAAGCGTTTTCTTGGTCAAAAGTTTTACATGAAGCCTTTTTAAATGGTTCGGTATTTCTCTTAGTCGGTAGTGTTATTATTGGTATGCTCACGGGGGAAAAAGGCTGGGAAAAATTAGAACCTTTCACCCAAGAGATTTTTTATGGTGCTTTAACTTTCTTTCTCCTTGATATGGGATTAGTGGCGGCTAAAAGAATCCGGGAATTAGGCAAAACTGGTTCTTTTCTCATCGGTTTCTCGGTGTTCATTCCCGTCATCAATGCTATGGTGGGTATTCTCATCGCTAAGGTTCTCGGATTTGAACAGGGCAATGCTTTATTATTCGCTGTTTTGTGTGCCAGTGCCTCTTATATTGCTGTTCCTGCGGCCATGAGAATGACTGTTCCTGAAGCGAATCCTAGTTTATACGTTTCTATGGCCTTGGCTTTAACTTTTCCTTTCAATATCATCATCGGTATTCCTCTGTACCTAGAGATGATCAAAATCATTGGCTGCGGAGTCTAAAAAGCCAGGCGAGTTTTCAATAATTCCTGTCAAAATTTTTCTCTTTCACTTGTCCTTTTTGTACTGAACTACCATGCTTGAATCCCCACATCCTTCCCTACAAACTGTCAAAAAAGTAGATATAATTGTCAGTCATGCTTTTCTGGAAGAAATCTTAAGCGTTCTTGATGTTGTCGGAGTTTCCGGTTATACGGTCTTTGGCAGTACTTCGGGAAAAGGTGATCGAGGTTTATCCTGTGATGACTTGGATTGTGATTACAGTGGTAGCTACATTATGACGGTTTGTAATAGTGACGAACAACTGGGTCGTCTGATCGATAAAATTCAGCCTTTTTTAAAAAAAGCCGGCGGAATTTTTGTGGTGACTACGGGCCAATGGCTAACTCATTAGACCTCTTGTAAAAATCAAAAATTGTCGTAGTTAATTAGGGTTGGCTGAATAAATCTAAAAACCTTTTTGGATAATATCTTTAGGCTTTTTTGAAATCAAAAAGTGCCAGCCCTTGCAGTAATCGGGGTGGAAAAATTCAGGGACTTTTTCCCTGAAAATTAGGTAATTGACCCCCTGAAAATGGGTAAAACCCTACACCCCACACCCCACCCCCTCTTTCAAGTCAGCAGTCAGGAGAACGATCTTTTCTGGTTTAGAATTTATCTGTATCTGGTCTGGGGCCAACAGCACCGGCGGGATTAACAAAAAGATTACCCCCGGCTTCATTTTGGAAAATACAATCGATTTTCGGTTTGCCTTCCAAGGGGCCGGTATAACCAAAGGTATTCATCCGGTTTTTACAACTTTGTACCTGCTGTCCATCCACTAATTTTTGTTGTTCTAAAATTGACCAGTTATTGCGTCGCAAAACGCAACCGGGTTGCATGACTGGTTGGGTAACAAAAACATTAAAGGGGTTAAGAGTGACATAAACCCGCAAATCGGTGACAATGGCGCTGGCCCCAAATTGCACGCATAATTCCGCATTGGGGGCGCTACGATCGATTACTTCTCGGGAAGCGACGTTTTCGGGGCTAAAATTAGCGGTAGAACTGAATACCAGACCGAGACCCACCCCTAGTACAAAAATACCGCCAATCAGGGCGATCATGGCATAGTTTAATTTTGCCAATAGGCCTCCGGCAGCCGAACTGCGAGAGTCATCGCCATAGGATCGGTCATAATCACGATCGCGCGATCGGGGAGGAGTATAACGAGGTCTTCTATTCATAGAAATTGCTGATGTGGCTGCTATGGCGGTCAGTCGTTAGCTATTAGCTTATCATTGTTCTATCCTAGCAACCCGGGGGATAACCGACAGGATAGGTCTGGTATAGGGCTATATCGTTTTTTTTGGGGTTAGTATGCTATGGTGGATCACTAAACAGAGTAAGTCAGCCTAATCCAAGTTTCTATGCTAGATATTAGCTAGACAAATTCGGAGCGGAGGAACCACATTTGGGGGCGTATTTCTAGATTTTTTAGCCTAGAAAAGGATATCTCTCTATCCTAGCCCGTCAGCTAACTTCGTCGGCGTGGGGGGGAAGACTGAAACATCACTACATTCCTAGCAATGTCTTGATCGGTTCAGTTATGTCGCTGGTACTACTTGATAGTCATAACTCAAAGGAGACATTATTTATGGAGATTCTCATGTCAGCTTACCGATCACAACAATTTTAAGATTTTCCGTAGATAACCATATTTTCTATGAGTTTGCTGTACATTCGGGCAAACTTTTAGTCCGATCGAGAAACCAAGAGTAAAAACAGGATCAAAAATGCTGGAATCTTTACCAATGTGGATTGCTGCAATGACTTTTATTGCAGTCATTGTGGTGATTATGTTCGAGTGGCTTCATATTACCGTAGCGGCTTTACTGGGGGCTTTAATCTTAGTTTTTACCCATATCATGACTCTCCAGGAGGCGGTGGGTTATATCAGTCGCAGTTATGCCACTCTCGCCCTATTTTTTGGGGTGATGGTGTTAGTGAGAGCCTTTGAACCAACGAAGATTTTTGATTATTTAGCAGCACAAATGGTGCTTTTAGCCAAGGGACAGGGTAAATTATTACTAATAGGAATTGTCGCCATTACTACCCCAATCTGTGCGGTATTGCCCAACGCCACCACGGTGATGTTGTTAGCACCTTTAATTCCCCCATTGGCACAGGATATAGGTGTGGATTTTGTGCCGCTCTTAATCCTGATGGTTTTCGTGGCCAACAGTTCCGGGTTATTAACTATTGTTGGTGATCCCGCTACTTATATCGTCGGTGATTCTATTAACATCACCTTCATGGAATACCTACAGCGTTTGAGTTTAGGTGGTGCGCTGGCAGTAATTACCATTCTGGTTATGTTACCTTGGTTATTCCCGAAAATCTGGCGGACAAAATTTGAGCATTTAGAAGAATTACCCCATCCGACAATTAATCATCCTCGCGTCTTAGCGGTGGGGGGAATTATCGTCTTTTTAGTCTTATTTTTATTCGTCATCGGTGAATCTTTTCCCGTACCTATTGCTCCTGCGGCGGTTGCTTTGATGGGGGCAACTTTAGCCCTACTTTTAGCCCAGCAATCGAAGATAGATACGGTTCATAATATACTCCGGGATGTGGACTGGAGTACCCTATTATTTTTTATGTCGATTTTTGTCCTAATTGGCGGCTTAGAAAAAACTGGTGTAGTTAATAGTTTATCGGGATTTCTGGCGATAATTTTAGGCAAAAATATCTTTTTAGGTTCTCTAGTCTTACTGTTTTTTGTCGGTTTGATTTCCAGTGTCGTTCCCAATATTCCCCTAGTGGTGGCCATGGTTCCACTACTGAAACAGTACCTTGTTAATGTTAATTTAGTCGGGACTGAGGTTCTTTCTCCCGATTATGCGGGTTCTTTTCCCCCCGAAGTTTTACCGCTTTTCTATGCGATGATGTATGGGGCTACCCTAGGGGGTAATGGTACGTTAGTGGGAGCTTCTTCTAATATAGTCGCTGCCGGCATCGCCGAACAACACGGGGGCAAAATTACCTTTCATACCTTTCTGCGCTACGGCCTACCCGTGATGTTTACTCAGTTGGTCGTCTCGGCAATGTATATGTTAATTTTCTTTGTCTAGTCTATCTCTGGGGGGCATTAATGTTAAGTTCGCCTAAGATTGACAAAATCGTTAACATTGATTAACATTCTCCTATCGTGCTAGATAATCTGGATTGATCGGCGATCGTGAACAAAAAAATCTCTGTTTTAGCACCAGATTTATCCGGTGGTGGTGGCACAAGAGTCTATTTGATTGCTCAAGTCTTGCAACAGCTAAACTGTCAGGTGACGGTCTATGGCCCGATTTTTGGCCGGGAAATCTATCCAACCCCACCGGGGAATTTACCGGTGGTATCGGTCCAAGGCAATAATTATCCCCAGTTTTTTGGCCAGATCAAAACTTTACTCGATCGCCTCTCCGGAGAGATTATCTATGCGGTTAAACCCCGTCCCACCAGTTTTGGCATCGGCCTACTGAAACGTTTTTTTTCCCCACGTCCCCTAATTCTCGATATTGACGATTGGGAAATGAGTTGGTTTGGTGGCGATCGATGGTCCTATCGTCCTTATCCTCGACAATTAGCTAGGGATATCCTCAAAAAAAATGGTGCGCTTAGGGACCCGAATTACCCTCTTTATCTGCGCTGGATGGAAAATTTAATTAACCAAGCTGATGCGGTGACGGTTAATAATCAATTTTTGCAAAAGCGTTATGGGGGGATTTATTTACCGAATGGCAAGGATACGCAACTTTTCGATCCCAATCTCTACGATACTGTCGCTTGTCGTCAAAAATACGGTTTATCTGCCTATAAAGTCTTAATGTTCCCAGGTACAGCTAGACCCCACAAAGGTTTAGAAGATGTCTTAATCGCTTTAGATCAAATTGGTGATCCTGATTTTAAATTGGTGGTGGTGGGTGGTCGCCAAATCGGGGATGGCTATCTGGATAGTTTGCTAGAAAAAGGCCAACCTTGGTTAATTCATTTACCTGCTCAACCGATCGATCGAATGCCGGAAGTTATTGCCGCTGCTCATGCTATTATCGTTCCCCAGAGGGATGAAGCCACGGCTAACGCCCAATTTCCGATTAAACTCACCGATGGTATGGCGATGGCTAAACCGATTATTTCCACTAAAGTGGCAGATATTCCCGAAATTTTAGCTGATATTGGCTATTTAGTCGAACCTCGATCGCCAGAGCAACTAGCTGTCACGATTAGAGAAGTTTTTAAAGATCTCGACTCGGCTAATGTACGAGGACTAAAAGCGAGAGAGCGCTGTATCGCCTCCTATAGTACCACCGCCATGGCGACAACTCTCTCTGGCATAATTACTTCTCTGGAAGGGAAATATTAGATTGTAGCGAGTAGGATAATTGACCGTTGACTATTTACTTTATTACTTATAGCGATGAATCCTAAGCAAATTCTCCTTAAATATACGCTTAAATACTGGATATTAGTGATTTCCAGTATTGTTATCGGCTTTGCCAGTACCATATTTAATGGGGTAGGAACTGTTTTAGTTATCCCTTTGCTAATTTCTTTTATTAATCCCGAAAATGATATCTTAAAAAATGCCCCCCAAATTATCAAAAAGCTGCTCTCCGTTTTCGAGGTTTTCTCGGTCGATACTCGTTTTTTCTGGATGTTTGCGGCGATATTATTAATTTTAATTCTCAAGCACATTACCAATTTTGTCAGTAATTGGCTAGGCACTTACTTGTCTTTGATTATGGCAAGAGATATGCGAATTGATTCAGTTATTCTGCTGCTAGAAGTGGATATAGATTATTATGTAAAAAGTAAAATAGGAGATATTTTTAATCGTTTCATGTCGGAGATTAATCGAGCCGTGGGATCAATTAGAAATTACATAAACCTAATTAAGATTATCGCCACAGCTTTCATGTACTTAGCTATTTTATTATCAATTTCTTGGCAATTAACTATTCTTTCTAGTGTTTTGGGTTGCTTTTTAGCTCTGCTTAATCAATACTTTGTCAAGAGATCGAAAAAGTTTGGAGAGATTATCACCCTAACGGCTAAACAGCAAACTAATAAACTGTTGGAACTGTTAACGGGAATTCGCCTAATTAAAGCAGTAGGAAATGAAAGATACGAATTAGAATCTATTGTGGAAGATATCGAAGCCCGGGAGAAAGCGGGTTTAGATGCCCAGACTAATAATGCTGTAATCGGACCGCTTAATGAAATAGGTGGAGTTGTTATTATCGCTTTAATTATCATTGCTGGTCGTTATCTTTTTAATGAACAACTGCAAGCCTTGGCGACAATTTTATTAACCTATCTCTATGTGCTTTTCCGGGCCTTGCCGATGGTTAGTCAAATTAACAGTGCTAGGAGTAGTCTATTGGGTGATGTTTCCGCAGTAGAGGTGGTAGCGGATTTTCTCATTCGAGAGAATAAACCATTTATGACTAATGGCTCTATTCCCTATCAAAGATTAGAGACAGGTATTCATTTTGATAACGTCCAATTTTCCTATCCCGGTCATCAAGAATTAGTTCTCAAGGGCATCGATATGTGGATTCCAAAAGGAAAAATGATCGCTCTTGTGGGTGCTTCGGGGGCGGGAAAATCGACAATTGCTGATTTATTACCACGCTTTTATGATCCTACAGCCGGGAGGATTCTTTTTGATGGTCATGATTTACGCGATTATGAGGTCAAATCTCTGAGAAAAGCGATGGGAATAGTCAGTCAAGACACTTTTCTCTTTAATAATTCTCTGCGTTTTAATATTGCCTACGGATTAAGCGATGTTAGTGATGCAGAAATTTTAGAGGCGACAAAAAGGGCGAATGCCTACGAGTTTATCTCCAAACTGCCGGAAGGACTGGATACGGAAATTGGCGATCGGGGAGTGAGACTTTCGGGGGGACAAAAACAAAGATTAGCGATCGCTCGTGCCTTACTGCGAGATCCAGATCTTCTCATTCTCGATGAAGCCACCAGTGCTTTGGATACAATTTCTGAGCGTTTAGTACAGGAAGCGATCGATGAACTCTGTCGCGAGCGCACTACTCTTGTGATCGCTCACCGTCTTTCCACTGTTCAAAAAGCCTATCAAATTGTGGTGCTGGACAAGGGAAAAGTGGCAGAAATCGGCAATCATGAGGAATTATTAGCTCAAGGTGGTCATTATGCCCGTTTACACGCTCTGCAATTTAGTGATAGCAAAGAGGCTGACTCTAAGAATAGGGAAGACGAGCAGAAAAGAAAAGCTTATTTATCCTACGAAGCGAGAAGCAGTCTTAATAGTCTTTTAGGTTCTCTGCGTCTGGTATCTGAAGATTTAATCGATGATTCTCAGGAGAAACAGGAAATTTTAGAAGAATCCTGTAGTTCAGCTATGCGACTTCTCCACATTATCGAAGACTACGAGTATTCCTCGACTCGATAGATCTCCTGCAAAAATCACAAATCTTCCTTTAGGTGAGGAGTCAGGAGACAGGAGACAGGAGATTATTTTTATTTGCTCTTCCCACACCCCACACCCCACACCCCACACCCTCTTTCAAGTCAGGAGACGGGAAATTTGCAGGAGGTCTCTAGAAAAAAAAACTTAAGTTATACTAAAATAGTTAGTACAGACAGGCATCTTCCCAGACGGTGAAAAGGAATTATTTACCCTTGAAAACCACAGTTAAAGTCAGCACACAAACCCAATTACCCCTACATCTAGTTATCACCCGTCCCCAGTATCGTTTTGTCGATTTATTCGCGGGAATCGGTGGTTTTAGAATCGCTTTGGAGAAATTGGGAGGACGTTGTTTAGGTTATTCAGAAATTGATAAACAGGCAATCCAAGTTTATCAACAAAATTTTATTAGCTATCTCAACAGCGATGAAATTGCTTTCGGAGATGTGAGTAAAATTAGCAATTTCCCCGATAATCTCGATCTTATTGTCGGCGGCGTTCCCTGTCAACCTTGGTCGGTGGCGGGATGTTTACGGGGATTTGAGGACCCCCGGGGAAAACTCTGGTTTGATGTGATTAAATTAGTCCAGAAAAGTCAACCAAAAAGCTTTATTTTCGAGAATGTCAGTGGTTTAGCTAGTCCTCGCAATCGGGAGAATTTAGAGTTAATTATCGATGAATTAACTAGCTGTGGTTATCAAGTTTACTGGCAGTTATTAAATGCCTACGATTTTGGTTTACCCCAGAATCGCGAGAGAGTTTTTATCGTAGGAATTAGAAAAGATATAGACAACTATGAGCGGTTTAAATTTCCCTTACCTTTGGGTATCCATCCGAAGGTTTTAGATATTTTAGAAGACATCAAAAATATTCAACCGGTCGAGAAAGTCAAGTTATCCGCAGATACTTTATTTAATGGTTTTGTTCCTCCATCAAGAACTCGTTTTCAAAAAGAAGATGAATTAAATGACTTCTTTATTTTTTCTGATTTAAGAAATGGTCACACAACTATTCATTCTTGGGATATTATCAAAACTACGGAACGACAAAAAAGTATCTGTTTAGCTTTGCTGAAATTAAGACGCAGTAAAAAGTATGGCGAAAAAGATGGTCATCCCGTGGCTTTTTCTACTTTTTTGGAAATTATACCTGATCTAAAAGTCGAGGAACTAAATCAGTTAGTTTCTCTGGGGATTTGTTGGCAAACGAGGGAGGGTAAGTATGAATTTATTAACTCAAAAAACATGACAGGAATTAACGGCATTTATCGGATTATTTTACCGACGGCCGATATTATTCCTACCCTAACCGCTACGGGTGCTAAAGATTATATTGCTACTATTTCAATTACCGCTACGCATCCCCAAGAATACAAACAATTGTTTTTAAAGAAAATCTATAAACCCAAAAAGTTTCGAGAAATTACTCCCCAAGATGCGCGTAAATTACAAGGATTCCCCGATAATTTTATCTATCATCAACAGGATGCAATTGCTAAAAAACAATTCGGAAACGCTGTTCCTGTACCAGTGGTGGAGGCAGTAGCAAGAAATTTACTAGAAATAATTTTACCAAATTAATTATCTAGATAATTACGAAACTTTTGTTTATACTTATTGATAAATGCTTTATCTTCTTGAAGATCGATAAAAGCTTCTTTAATTAATGACCAAGTATTGATTTTACCAGAACAAAAATCCCAAAATTCATTTTCAACCCATATATCATGATTTTCCTCTAGAGGATACATTTTATTTCCCTGTGATTCCCACCATGTTTTAGGCAAGAAAGGATTAAAAGGAATAACAATTCTTGTGTGAATACTTGCTAAAGGTTCACGGGACAGCCGATAACAATACCAATCTAACAACTGGTCGCTAAATCTAGAACCATCTCCCCTATTAGGATGTGTAGCTTTTAAATCAAACACATACTCAATATTGTCTTTGATTAAATAAATATCTACTCCATGACCAGAAGGAGGATCGATATAATTGAGGTTATTCTTATTTATTTTCTTAGCTACTACTCTAAGTCTTTCAATGCACTCTGTCATGGATATTTTTTGTTCTTTCGATTTTCTGAGACTTTTTAAATTATCGAGTTCACTTCTTAATTCTTGAGGAAATGGACTAGGTTGTAAAAGTTTTTTATCCTGCTTATATAAAATACGAAATCCATTATCTTTGGCTAAAAAGTTTGCTAATTTCTCCCAGAAAGTAGTTCCCATGCTTGTCGTTAGTCCAGTCATCACAGAACTAATCTGTCTCTCCTCTGGAAATAAATAATCTAAAATATGATGATTCCTAGGCTTGGGTTTTTTAAAATAGTTTTCTATTGAGTTTTTAATTAGCTTTTGAATTTCTATCACTAACTGGCTATTATCCATACTGAATTGCAATTCATCAAATTTATAGATCAGCAAAAAGATCAGTAATAGATATATCAAGTGCCTTGGCTAACTTTTCGATATTTTCTAAAGATACATTACACTTACCAAGTTCGATACTGGAAATATAAGTTCGGTGCAGTTCCGCTTTTTCAGCTAAGATTTCTTGAGATAAGTCAAGTTCCCTTCTGCGTTTTCTGATAGCTTTACCAAAACGATATTTGATATCTAAGGATTCTTTTTGTGCCACGGATCAATTATGAAGAAAGTTAATGAGGTATTTCTACAGATTATAATTCACATTTTGCAGATTATAATTCACATTTTATCTAAAACATTGCTTCGTTCCTCTGAAAGTACAATTGCTGCTATCGCTTCGACTATCTTTTAACTCTTATTTTCGTAACAACTCGAAAAAGGTTTCTTTATCAATACCAATATCTTGAATCATACCCATGAGAGTACCTTGCTTAATATCTTTTCCTGAATGAATAGGGATCACAACCCTACATCCACCAGTATTTTTGTAAATAGCATGGCTACCTTTTTGACGATCCAAATAAAAGCCCAATTTTTCAATAACTTTAATAAACTCCTTGACTTTAACTGCGGGATACTGACTCATACTAAAATATTTAAAGGCTTAAAAATCAAATCTTCTTTGGGAATGGGTTGATGATCAGCTATCAAACTTTCGAGGTACAATTCCATAGCTTCTGTAATATTGACAATCGTTTCTTCAAAAGTGTCTCCTTGAGAATGACAACCTTTAAGCGCAGGACAAAAAGCGTGATAACCACCGTCTGACTCTTTTTCTAGAATAACGGTGTAGTTATAAATTTGTTTGGTATTATCACTCATAACACTATCAGTTGTGGATTTTAAACTATCCTAGTTACACTTAAGAAATGCTGGATAAAACACAAAAATTTTACCTGTCAACCCCTCCACCCCAATTATGTCAAAATTATTTGACCAATAGTTGACATTCGATACATTTTTTAACAATATTTACAATACTTTATAATTTTGTTGACAAATATAAATTTTCCCAACAAATCTTATAGGATTGATCTTGAAGCCCTCAGCTTAATTGAAAAATAAAGAACTAAAAGTGGATGTTCTGATATCTGAAAAATTCTCTAGGTGCTGAACGCTAATAGCTAGTAAAAATCCAACTACTTTAAATTAAAAAAATGATCATGTTTAAACGATACGAAGCTGATGAGCAAGTTATATTTCATGGTGATTCTTTGCCGATTTTATCCAGTGAGATTGCCTCTAATTCCGTAGATCTAATTTTTCTCGATCCTCCCTATAATATAGGTAAGGTGCGAAACGTTTAGGCATGAAACAAGGCTGAAATGCCCGAAATAACCGCCTAGTAAGGTCTTCAGTCCCTTGACTGAATCTAACAGGTCAACTCCGACCAACCTTATAACTGTTTAT
>SFAQ01000056.1:0-27021 GCA_007096525.1 Microcystis wesenbergii Mw_QC_B_20070930_S4
CTACAATCAAAATGGTAGTGCTGCTGGCTTAGGAACTGGTGCTGAATTTGCCAATTTGTTGACTGTTCCTACCCTGATAGCGGCTGATTTCGCACTGATAAATTAACCTAGCCACACAGAGAAAACGGGTTTCTCCGAGAAACCCTTTTTCTGGAAACTGCCACAACGGGAACAGTGGAAATGGAAGTTAATCAGGGGATTGTATGAAAAGGAGTTCGAGAGGGAACAGATAATTAAGCTGTTTGAAATCCTCGACAATATGATGACTTTATCAACTAAATTACAGTCAAGTTTAGAGAATAAAATCAAACAATTTGAATAGGAAAGAATTATGCCTTTATTAAGTAATATGGAGTGACGTGGGATAGAACGCAGTAAGGAGATTGGTGCATTACAAAATGCTCGTAACTATGTTAAACCAGTGCTGAAAATGCGATTGGGTGACATTCCAATAGAAATTGAGCAAGCTGTTGATAAAATTTCCGTATTATCGATTTTAGACAAGTTACTGAAATCGGCACTAACCGTTAATTCTTTTGAGGAGTTGCGGCAATTTTTGGAACAATAGTCTCAATAGTTTTCTGGATTAAGTGAACTAAACAGAGGAAAAATGCACGAATCATTGATGATACTCAATTCCCCTGGCTACGATCGAATTATCTTAATCTGTAAGGGAAGTTGCCAAAAAGGAGACAATTGTGCGACGGGGAAGACATAAAATTTTTATCGGGATGGCCCCGGGAGTCGGGAAAACCTACAAGATGCTGGAGGAGGGGCATAGTCTCAGAAAGCAGGGAACCGACGTGGTGATTGGACTGCTCGAAACCCACGGCAGAAAAGAGACCGCCGAAAAAGCCGAGGGATTGGAAATCGTACCGAGAAAAATCCTAGAGAAAGAGGGATTTACTTTCTCGGAAATGGATACGGAAGCGATTATCGCGCGCTCACCGCAGCTGTGTCTGATTGATGAATTGGCCCACACGAACGCACCCGGTTCGGAGCGAGAGAAACGCTTTCAGGACGTGGAGATGATTTTATCCCAGGGAATCGATGTTTACTCGACCGTGAATATCCAGCATATCGAGAGTTTAAACGATCTGGTTGCCCGAATCACTGGGGTGGTGGTGCGAGAGCGAATACCCGATCGAATTTTGGAGGAAGCTGATGAAGTGATCGTGGTAGATGTTACTCCCGAAACCCTAGAGGAAAGATTATTAGCGGGAAAAATCTACGCTCCCGAAAAGATCGAACAATCTTTAAATAATTTCTTTCAACGGCGTAATTTAATCGCCCTCCGGGAACTGGCCTTGCGCGAAGTGGCCGATACGGTAGAAGAAGAAGCGAGTAATTCAACAAAATTTATCGGTCAATCCTGTCCCGTTCACGAACGGGTATTAGTCTGTATTTCCACCTATCCAAACTCTTTACGATTATTACGTCGGGGAGCGCGGATAGCGGGGTATATGAACGCGGAATTTTTCGTCATTTTCGTCGATAACCCCGATCGCTTTCTCACCAAAGAGGAGGCTTTACATATCGAAACCTGCGAACGTTTATGTCGGGAATTCGAGGGGAAATTCTTACGGGTTAAAAGCTATCAGGTGGCCGAAGCGATCGCCGAAGTGGCCGAGCGCGAACGGATCACCGAGATTGTGATCGGGGAGAGCCATCAATCGCGCTGGAAGCGTTTAATCAAAGGTTCTTTCACCCAAAAACTCATGGGCCTGATCTGGCAGAAAAATATCGATCTTCACATCATCGCCACCGATCCAAAAGTACCAGTTAAAGACGCGCCGGCCAAGGGGGTGAAAAGGTGACTACCCGACTTGAAAGAGGGTGTGGGGTGTGGGGTGTAGAGTGTAGGGTGTAGGGACTTTCTCCCACTTACCAATTCATAATTCATAATTCATAATTCATAATTCCCACTTCCCCTCTCAAATCAGCAACGCCCTCTGGGATGATATTCTAGGAGTTAATCTTTAATCTAAATCCGTTGTCACTTAAGGGAGTTAACTCATGCAGGTAAATAATCTCGGCTTTATCGCTAGTATCCTATTCGTCCTAGTCCCCACGGTTTTCCTCTTGATTCTGTTTATCCAAACCAGAGAGGAAACCGAGGGTTAAATTAGGCCCGGAGAGACCGGTTATTTGGTCTCTCCTTAATTTTTTGGCGGCTTTAAGTGGTGTACTCGGCGTTAATTTTGACGTAATCGTAACTAAGATCGCAACCCCAGGCCGTACCTGTTCCCGAACCGTTACCGATACAGATAGACATTAAAACGGTATCTTCTCGTAAATAAGCCCCGCTTGCTGCCGCTTTCAGGTAATTACTGGCACTAGCTCGATCGAACGCCAGAGGTTGACCATTTTCCATCATCACGAAGTCGCCTAACTTGATTTGTAGGTCTTCTTGATGGAAGACGATCCCGGCCCGGCCTGCCGCCGCCGCAATTCTTCCCCAGTTGGGATCTCGACCAAAAACCGCCGATTTTACTAGGGAAGAACCGGCAATGGTGCGAGCAATCTGACGAGCGGACTGATCATCGGCCGCCCCCGAAACCCGCACTTCTATTAAACAGGTGGCTCCTTCCCCATCCCGGGCGATCGCTTTGGCCAAGTATTGACAAACTTCCGTTAACATGGCCTCTAACTTTTGGGCATCCCGGCCCATTTCGGTGATGGCTGTGGTGCGCGATTGACCGTTAGCCAAGGCGATCAGACTGTCATTGGTACTGGTGTCCCCATCCACCGTGATCTGATTAAAACTTTTATTGGCCGCCCGACTTAACATATTTTGCCAGAGAACCGTCGATACTGCGGCATCACAGGTAATAAAGGAGAGCATCGTCGCCATATTCGGGTGAATCATCCCCGATCCCTTGGCAATTCCCCCAATTGTGACCGGACGACCATCGATGGTGGTTTGCAAGGCGATCGATTTGGGGACTAGATCCGTGGTCATAATTGCCCGGGCTGTGCTTTCGCCGCCATTTTCCGACAATAAACCCGCTAAGGTCGGTAAAGCGGCGGTTAACGCATCCATGCGAATCCGCTGTCCGATGACTCCCGTAGAAGCCAGCAAAATTGCATCGGCGGGAATCCCTAAAACTTGGCTCAAGGCGGCGGCACTGTCGAGAGCGTCTTGCCATCCAGCTTCCCCCGTGGCGGCGTTTGCTTGGCCGGCATTACACAAAATCGCCCTGGCGCTGGCTTTAGTTTGGAGGCGTTGACGGCAATAATCGACGCAAGCGGCGCGCACTTGACTGGTGGTAAAGACTCCAGCGGCGATCGCTTCTGTTTCCGAGACAATTAGGGCTAAATCGGGCAAACCAGACGGTTTGAGCAACGCAGCCATCCCTGCGGATTTAAATCCTTTTGGGGCGGTGATCCCCCCCTCTATTTCCTGCCAATCGGCCATTTTCTCCCGTCTCCTACTCAAATTCGACGATCGATTATAGCAAGTAAAAAACACCTCTTGTAAAAATCAAAAATCTTCGGTTAGGTGAGGAGTCAGTAGTCAGTAGTCAGTAGTCAGGAGAATTAAGAATGAATAATTCACAGATTCTAGGCAATTTAATCCTTATTTTTGCCGTTTTTGAATCCTCAAAAATTAATTATGCAAGAGGTCTAAAGTCAAAAAGTAGCAAGGGGTTTGACCGTTGCGGGTTGGGGAGTGGGGAGAGGGGAGAGGGGGAAAAAGCCGACGGCTGATAATTCCTGGCTGCAAATTAAGTGGGTGGGTGGAATTAAATATAAGATGAACGTAGGTTGGGCTTCGGCCGTGAGCTCAGCCGAACGGTTGAAGCATGAAACCCAACGCCCGCATGGGTTACGAAGTGCGCTAACCCAAAATAGGATTAATTGACCAGGATTTTGGGGCGATAGTTTATGGAACGCGGGTTATTGTGGACACCTTTATTAATTCTGTTTATTTGGTTGGCCTGGAGTGGTTGGAATGAATACCAAAAAGTGGAAATCTATCGAGAATGGGCGGAAAACTTCGATCGAGCTAAGTATGATATATATTCTGTCTTAGGTCAAAAAGATAAAATTATCACTTGGGGAAAGCCAACTCGTAAGGGAGTGATTAATTTACAAACTTTTTCCCTAGAGGAGGTCAAAGAAATCCGTCTGTTAGTTAATAATCAAGTGGTGGATTTAGATGCTCTTCCCCCGCAAGGTTCTCCTTTCCTAGAATTTATTTTTAAGGAGCGATCGCCTGAAAAAATTCCCTTTACTGAAGTTGAATTGGCTAGTCAGTGGGCGAAATTTTTACAACAACAAATCTTAATTTAATCGCGATAATTTCTAGCGCAATCTCCCCGATCGCAGGATACCGACAACTAACCATAAACCGATAAAACTAGCTGTAGCAAATAATACGGTACTGATAATAGTTAATTGCCGAGATTGGGCGCTGGCTGTGACAATGGCGGCCCCGATAATTAAGGAACCAATAATCACACTAAAAGCTAGTCGATTGGCGGAATTATCTAAACTGCGACGGAGATTATCTAATTCCCGAATTTTCAGATTAACATTTAAAGTTTCCGAGGTTAAACTATCTAGTAAAACTTCGATTTGACGGGGAGATTTCAGGGAAAAAGATTTTAAGTCTAAAACTGTTCTTAGGGCAGTTTGTAGGGGAGTGCTACCGATTAACTGTTGTTCAAGAATATTAGTTAATAGCGGTTTGACTTCTTCTAGGATATTAATATCAGGATTAAATTTTCGGGCAGTTCCTTCTAAATTAGCGAGACTTTTGGCGAATAAACCTAAATTACCCGGAAGTTTAATTCTATTGCGACGGGCAATTTGCAAAAGTTCATAAACTACCTCACTAAAGTTAATTTGATTTAAATTGAGGTTATAGTATTTTCGCAGCATCCGCTCATAATCCACCTCTAATTGTACTAAAGTAATCGGACCCACTGACTCGGATAGTTTAATAGTTAGTTGACTGCATCTTTTGGCATCTAAGTCAACAATTGCCAATAACAATTCTGTTAAAATTTGTTGAGTTTGTGGGTCTAATCTGCCCACCATACCACAGTCAATTAAAGCCACTCTACCATCGTCAAGATAGAAAATATTACCCGGGTGAGGATCGGCATGAAAGAAGCCATCAATATAAATTTGTTGAAAAAATGACCGAAACAAAATTCTAGTTATTTCGCTTTTTCTTTGGGAAATTGCTTGCTCGGTTGCTGGTCTAGAAACATCGGCATCTAAAATTTGTTTTCCTTCTAACCATTCTAACACTAATAGCCTGGAATTAGTTAAGTGCCAATAAATTTTAGGAATAACTAACTGTTTGGGTTCTGACCACCGACTCCGGGTTAAATTATAGCGTAATTGGTCAGTATAATGACCTTCTTGGGTGAAATCTAATTCCGCATTGACTGCTTTAATAAACTCTTCTGCTAAGTTAACAACGTCATAACTTTGACCAAATTCTGTCAGGGCAACTAAATCAGCAATTCCCTTAATTAAGGCACTATCTTGGGCGACAATTTTTTCGATCCCCGGACGCAAGACTTTAATCGCGACTTCCTCCCCAGATAATAAAGTTGCCCGATGAATTTGCCCGATCGATCCCGCGGCGATTGGTTGGGTATTAATATACTTAAATACCTGTTCGATCGGTTTTGCTAACTGTTCAGTGATGACTATTTCTATATCTGTCCAAGCAACGGGAGGAACTTGCGCTTGTAGGGCAGTTAAAGCCTCGATATAATTAGCAGGTAGCAGATCGGGACGGGTACTAAGTAACTGTCCCAATTTGACATAAAAAGGCCCCAATTCCACAAGGATTTTTTTGAGAACTTCTGGGGTAGGAATCTGGGGATTTTCTGTTTTTCCTAGGGTTAAAACCCCGCGCATATAGTCCCAACCGTTGCCGAGAACTATCTCAAGGATTTCTTTTTGTCTTTGACTGGTTTGGGGCAGTGAGAACACGGTATTATCAGTTATCAGTTATCAGTGGGTAAGTAATCAGTTATCAGTGGGTAAGTTAGGTACTTATCGATGGCTGCATCCCACATTTGCAGAAATACCGATAATCAGCAATTATCGGTGACTTTTAAATTATTACAGATGTATCAGCAGCTGTCTGTAAGCATCCCACCGAAAAACTAATGCGCGGGGGGTTTGGGGGCGGCGCCACGACCCCAACGGGGGGTTTGGGGGGTAGAACCCCCCAAAAGCTTGGATTGAGCGATAAAACCGAAAGTAACGCCCGATTTTAGTAGAGAGTTTCCCTTAAAAAATCCCAACTTAGTAGATTTACAAAAATGAGACGCACCCCTTTCAGTGATCAGATTTGAGTTTTAACTGAGCAGTATTAAATAGAAGTTTCCTAATGTCTTTTCACTGATGACTGGTTACTGATTACTGATCACTGAAAAAGCTGATGGCTTAGATGTGTAATGAATTTTACTTAGGTACTTATCGATCCTATAACAATTTCCTTAATTTGGGATCGGTTTGTAATTGTTTGAGCACCTGTTTAATATCTTGGGTACGATCTTTGTGGACAACGAGAGTCGCTTTCCCGTCGCGAACAATTACCAGATCTTTTAAACCAATAGTAACGATTACTTCCTCCTCATCACTAGCATAGATAATAGCCCCTTCCGTGTCCAAACCGACATGATTGGCCAGTTCAATATTTTTGCCCTTTGCTTCTAGTAATCTTTCCAGAGAATTCCAATCTCCCAGATCATCCCAACCGAAATTAGCGGGTAAAACGTAAGCGAGTTGGGTTTTTTCCATCAAAGCATAATCAATACTTTTTTTCTCTAAATCCTCATAGGCAGCGATGCCCCGATCGCTCAGAGGTTGTAAAATATTATTAGCGTGGGTTTTTAGCTCCTCTAAAACCACTTGTCCCTGAAAGATAAACATTCCGCTATTCCAGCTAAAAAGTCCCGTTTCTAGGAATTTTTCGGCCGTGGTGCGATCGGGTTTTTCCGTAAAACGACTCACTTTATAGACGGGTAGGCCATTAAATTCGCCCTGATTTTCTCCCTGTTCGATATAACCGTAACCAGTGGAGGGATAATCGGGTTTAATCCCTAAAGTAACGATCGCTTTTTGGCTGACGGCCACTTCTACGGCCGCTTTTAAAGTGTTAATATAAGCCTCTTGATCACCAATATAATGATCGGCCGGAAAAAAACCGATCGCCACTTCTTTACCATAACGTTTTATCACTTCTAAGGTGGCCCAAGTCACAGCTGGGGCCGTATCCTTGCCCACCGGTTCCACTAATAGGTTACTCTCTGGTAAATCGGGCAGTTGTTCGCGGACACCATCAGCGATCGCACTAGCGGTAATTACCCAGAGATTTTCCCAACCTGCCCCTAAAGATAATAGACGATCGGCCGTTGCTTGTAAAAGACTGCGACCACTACCATCAAGACAGAGAAACTGTTTCGGACGCGCTAGACGACTGAGGGGCCAAAAACGTTCCCCTTTACCACCGGCGAGAATGACTGGAACAAGCGACTGATTCATAAAAATTGACACTTATCGGTTAAGTTGAACCGATTGTATCAGACGGCAGCGAGGGTTTTCCTGACTCAAAGCTAAAAAGCGGGCAAATAACCCGCTTTTTAGCAAAAATAAGTGAAATATTGCGATTAGAAATTCATTTCGGCCGCTTGTACTGTTTCCACTTGTTTTTTCTTAATAACTAAGAGGATTTGACATAACATAATGCCACCGAGGAATAAAACTAATCCTTTGATCCGGCCAGGATTTTGCAGGACAACTTCCGTCTCTTTTTGACCAAAACCGCCGACATTGGGGTTACTGGTTAAAAATTGTCCCACTTCGATCGCTTGACCTTCCGAGACGATTAACTCAGGACCTGCGGGAATATTTTCCACCACGGGGCCCGCTTCGGAAGTGATGGTGACTTCATAACCACCGGCTTCGGTTTTGCTGATCTGGCTAATTGTACCTGCGGTAGAAGCTTTGAAGGCGTTATTATTGCTAGGTTCACCGGTGGGGTACACTTGACCGCGACCGCGATTGGCCCCTAAATGCACAGCATATTTACCGAAGTGAATACTCTTATTTTGGCTCGGATCGGGGGCCAGGACGGGGAAAACGATTTCTTTGTATTGATCCCCGGGTAAGGGACCGACGATAACCACGTTATCTTGACCTTCTTTGTAGGATTGGAAATAGACTCCACCGAGTTTTTCCTGCATTTCTTCGGGAATGCGATCGGGGGGCGCGATTTTAAAACCATCTGGTAGCATTAAGACTGCACCGACGTTTAAACCCCCCTTCGATCCGTCTCCTAACACCTGTTGACTGGCGGGATCGTAGGGGATTTTTACTACTGCTTCAAAGACGCTATCGGGTAATACCGAGTGAGGGATTTCAATTTCGGCGGGTTTTTGGGCTAAATGGCAGTTCGCGCAAACAATCCGACCGGTCGCTTCTCTGGGGGTTTCCGGGGCGGTTTGTTGCGCCCAAAAAGGATATGCTTGGGCAGATTGGGGGTTAATGACATCGCTGGTTAGGAGTAGGGAAACGGTAGCGATCGCCACGAGGACAGCTTTAATTAGGGCCTGTCTGTGGACTTGCGGGAAGCTTAAAAAGTTGAATGTTCTCATCTCTATCGGTTGAAAATTCCAAAATCTCGTCACATTGAATAATCTAGGACCACCAGGGTTCTTCGCCGGTGCGGAAGTCGGTTTCCGTCCAAGTGGAGAAGACGACTTTATCATTATCGGTGATGTTGGCATGGGCGAGGGCTAAGGATAGAGGCGCTGGACCGCGAACTACTTTTCCTTCGGCATTGTACTGGGAACCGTGGCAAGGACACATGAATTTTTCTTCACTGGCATTCCAAGGCACCACACAACCTAAGTGGGTGCAGACGGCGTTAATTCCATAGTTGGCCAGGGTTTTGTCTTCCTGGACGACTAAATAGGTGGGGTCGCCTTTTAAACCTTGGGCTAAGGTGCGATCGCCAGCGTTATGGCTGCCCAGAAATTGACTGACAATCACATCATTGCCGAGGGCATCTTTAGCGGTGACACCGCCACCCGTACCACCGGCCGAGGGGGGAATAAAATACTTAACAATCGGATACAAAGCCCCCGCTGCTACTCCGGTAATTGTACCAAAGGTCAACAGGTTCATAAATTGACGACGACCCAAATCGGGAACATCTGTACCGGAAACTTGACTCATTGCTCCTTATCTCCAAATGTAAATTTTTGTAAACTAATTCTCATCTAAGGGCGATTTTGTGCATCTCGATCAAGACGAAAACCCAGAGCTTAAAGAAGGTTTACAAGGGCTTTATTAGATTATTACAGATATTGAGTCACGGACAATTGCCACGGCAAAGCTGCGCCAAATGCGATCGCTGTTTTCTCGCTTTCAGTGCTAGAGGCAAATTATTAAAAAATTGACATAATGGCGGCTTGTCTGTTTACTTGACAGTTACGCTTCCTATCAGTCATACTATTAAAAATAGTTCAAAAAAACCAAAGATTAGGTTGTGTGACTCTAACCAACACAATCAACTATTACCAGTGATTTACTCAAGATGATGACAGCTAATTCTGCTTATGAATTGTTAGAATATGCTTATAATAAACTCGATTTTAGTCAAGGCGACTTAGTGAGTTCAAAAGCGTCATTGTCAGAAATAACTTTAGAAGAGTGGATAGAAAAAGGAGATTGGTTAGAATTAGCCCAGCAAGTTGAAGCAGAAAAAGTTTTTTTTATTAATAATAATCCTGTGATTATTTTTGCTAAATGTGATACTCAAGAAGATGAAAAAGTACGTCAAATCTTTAATAAAATATGGTGTATGGCTAGACCAAGTTACCTATTTTTAGCGAAAGAAGGTGAACTAGCTATTTACGATCTAACCAAACCACCTGCTAGAAGTATAGAAGATTGGAAGAAAAATAATAGACCGTTAGAAGTTGCCCAAAACATACTTGAAGTAACTTCAAAACTTTATCAATACAGACGGGAACAAATCGAATCAGGGAAGCTTTTTGAGGATGAGCGTTTTGAAACATCTAATCAACGTGCTGATCAATCACTGATCAAAGATTTAAAAACAGTTCGTTTAGCCTTAATCCGTGAAGGATTAAGCGAAAATAAACGTAAATATGCTCATGCTTTAATTGGTAGATCAATTTTTATTCGCTATTTGGAAGATAGAGGAATTTTAACTCAAGAGTATTTTGAAGCAATAGCACAAAACAATGCAACATGGAAAGCCTTACTTAATGCTCCTGACGATCAGTTAAATATGGAAACTGAAGCTAAACAACATTATATCAAAATATTAAGTGATAAAAGTTTTACCTATGCTTTATTTAATCGGTTGAGTCAAGATTTTAACGGAGATATGTTCCCTTCTGATGAACAAGAAGCGGAATCTGTTGAGCAACGGCATTTATCTCTCTTACAAGAATTTTTACAGGGAGATATTGATCCACAAAAAAAATTATTTTTCTGGGCTTATAAATTTGATATAATTCCTATTTCTTTAATTAGTAGTATTTATGAAGAATTTTATCATGAGTCAAATACAGAAAATATTGATAATGGGACGCATTATACACCGAGTTCATTAGTAGAATTTGTCTTGTCTAAAGTTTTAACGTCAGATTGTTTGACAACTCATCCCCGTATTCTTGATCCTTGTTGTGGTTCAGGAATCTTTTTAGTGGAAGCATTTCGGAGAATTGTGAGACATCGAGTCTATCAAAATCAGCGACAGCGATTAAGTTGGCAAGAGTTAAGAGAAATCTTAAAAAATCAGATAGCTGGCATAGAAATTAATTCAGAAGCTATCAGAATTACTGCATTTAGTCTATATCTTGCTTTATTAAATTATCAAGAGCCTCCAGACATTTTATTACAAATTAAACAAGGTCAAAAATTACCCTTTTTAATTTATCAAGCGAATGGGTTATCTGAGGATAATCACTTTAATAATTTAGTCTGCGATAATGCTTTTCAAGAATTTTCTAACTCAGAGGATGTGATATTATCTAGAAATTTTAGCAGTCAATGTGCTGATGTTGTTGTCGGTAATCCTCCTTGGGGATCTCCTAAAACGAAGGATAAAAAAGGCACAAAAGACTTAAATATCGCTTTACAATGGTGTCAAGAACGTGATTATCCAGTCGGAGATAAAGAACGTTCTCAAGCGTTTATCTGGAGAGTATTTGATTTTTTAAAAGATAATGGATGGTCAGCATTAGTGGTATCAACAGGTATTTTCTTTAAGACCCATGATAAAAGCAAAGAATTTAGACAAAAATGGTTAAACAGTGTCTTATTAAAAGAAGTTGTCAATTTTGCTCATGTTCGTGATATTTTCTTTAAATCTGGTAATAAAAACCAATCTAGTGCCTCAATTTCTCCTTTTGCTTCAATTATTTTTCAGAAAGTCAATCAGACAGAGTTAACCTTCAAAGATCAAGTTGTCACTTATTGGTCTGCTAAAAAAACAGCTATGATTAAAAATGTGCAAGCTGTTATTTTGAGTGTTATGGATCGTCGTGGTATCAGACAAAGTGAACTATTTTATAATGATTCTTTATGGAAAATTTATTATTGGGGAAATCATCAAGATGCTGGTTTAATTCAAGGTATAACTTTAGCTCCAGCATTAAAAGAATTACATGATCCTAACAATAGTGGTCAAGGGTTTACAACTGGAAGTGCTTATTCAGCACCACAATGGCTATCTAAATATCAAAATCTACCGATTCCCAAATTTCAACGTTATTCTTCTATTCAAAAAGACTGGTTTACATCATCTCCCAAAAAAGTGCATCGTATAGCGAATGAATCTTTATTCTATGGTGAAAGATTATTGATTAAACATGGCATTAGTCAAGCATCTAGAAAAAAAGGAGAAATTATTGCTCGATTAGAATCAGAAAACTTCAGTTTTACAAATTCAGTAAATTGTATCAAGTTACATGATGCTGAAGAATGGAAATATAAAATTATATTAGGAACTTTATGGTCTTCATTATCTCGTTATTACTTTTTTCTGACTTCTAGCAAATGGGGAATATGGCATGATGGAATTTATAAGGATGAATATTTAAGTTTGCCGATTATTTTTCCAAAGGATCAAGGTATTCGGGAAAAAGTTATCGATATTGTTGAGCAACTACAGAATTGTAATCCTATAAAGTATAGTATTGAACATCCTGAAGGAAAAACTCCAGAAAAAATAGAAGCACAACTCACTGAATTAGAATATCAATTAGATGAGGCAATATTTGATGTCTATGATCTCACCATTGCTGAACGGGATCTCATTCGTGATATGTGTGATGTTGGGATAGAGTTTTACTATAATCATATCAACAGTAAAGCAGTAAAACCTGTTGAAAGCTATCCTCAACAAAATCAAGGACTTCTCAACGATATTAATAAAAACCGTCAAACTCAAAAAGGATTAGAAGGTTATTTACAAGCCTTTTTAGATATTTGGAATCGAGAATTAGAACCTGATGGTGAATTCAGTTGGCAGATTATTCGTCCTCAATTTCAGGGGTTAGAAAATCCTATGTTAGCCGTTATTTTCTCTACACAAGAGTATGGAGAAAAACCTCAACCTGTCTCCCAATCAGAGCAAAAACAATGGATAGAAATTATTGATCAATTAGCAAGACAAGAAAACGGTTTATTAGTTCCCTATAATAGCCATCAAATTTATCTTGATGGTTTAGTTCGTTCGGTTTCTGATACAGAAATCATTATTATTAAGCGTAATGAACGAAGATTCTGGACTCGTAGCATGGCGCGTGAGGATGCGGAGGCAACAATGCTTCAAATTATTAACTTACAAGAATCTCAAGAAATGATCTAAACTTATGACAAAACCAAGTTTATTAAAAAAAGATATATGGGGTAATCATGAAAAGAGAGTTTTAGCTATTTTTAGGCTTGCTTTAGAAATGCTTCAAAAGAACCAAGAATTACCCCAAAGTGAAGATGAACTTAATCGAAAACTATGCTTTTTTGTCCGTTATGCCAACCAACAATTAACTATTTCTAATCAAGGAATAGAATGGCCTTGTATGTATGAAGCCAATAATCAACCTGATGCTGATGATAGCATTCGAGCTAAACGAGAATATAAACGACCTGATTTTCAATGGGGAATCTGTGATACTAACGAAACAAATCCTGAAAGAATGGATAAATTTTACACTTTAGAGGCTAAAAGACTTGGTTCTCCATCAAGTTCTCAATGGATACTTAACAAAAATTATATTCTAAATGGGATTAACAGATTTATACTAGTTGAATGGGGTTATGGAAAATCCGTCAGTTCGGGAGCAATGATTGGTTATATTCAAAATATGGAATTAAGAGAAATTTTAAATGAAGTTAATGAGCATTGTTCACAACTAACCATTATAGATTTAACTTTATCGCCGGAAGGATGGCAAAATGATGTGAGTCGTCTTGACCATCAACTAGAACGTCCTGATGTGCCACCTAGTCCATTTAATTTAAGACATCTATGGGTAGATTTACGAAGTAAAAAAACTGATAACAATGACGATACCTCATCATAAAAATTTATTCAAATTCTCCATTAAACGCTCATGAATCTCATCACCCCAAAACCGAAATAAGGACAACCCTAGACGATTGACCCTTAAAAACGCATCCTCAGCATCATAAACGGCTAATTCTCACTGATTCTGACTCATTAAAATCATCAATCTCCCTTTTAAGTCAACTCTTAGAAATTGCTAAAATAGGAGTAGAAAAAGTGATAGAAACCGATGAAGAAATGGCAACCGCTTGGATAAACCAACAACTAGAAAGCTTGGGAGTAAACCTAATCTGATGAACCCAAAAATAAATCTGCCAATGGAACAAATTAAAGGATTTTGTCAAAAGTGGCAAGTCACCGAATTGGCATTATTTGGTTCAGTTTTACGCGAAGATTTCCGTTCAGATAGCGATATTGATATTTTAATTACCTTTTCCCCAACTGCTAAACGAGGTTTAACCGAAACCCTACAAATGCGCGATGAACTGCAAGCAATTTTTGATCGAAAAGTAGATTTAATTGTGAAAGCAGCGCTCAAACGGAGTGATAATTGGCTAAGATGTAAAAACATTTTAGAATCAGCACAGATTATATATGCCTCATTGTAAATGCTATCAGACGTATTTTGCGCTATACTGATGGAAAAATAAATTAACAGAACTTTTAAAAGCGATCGCACCTTTGCTCTAAGAGTGCTTTTAAAGCAAAAATCCAAACAACTCTTAGAAATTGCTAAAATAGGAGTAGAAAAAGCGATAGAAACCGATGAAGAAATGGCAACCGCTTGGATAAACCAACAACTAGAAAGCTTGGGAGTAAAACTAATCTGATCAACACAAAAATATGAAAATTTCTCAAGAAAAACTCTCACAACTTTGTCAACATTGGCATATTCATAAACTTTCCTTATTTGGTTCAGTTTTACGAGATGATTTTACCGCAGATAGTGATATTGATATGCTCGTTGAGTTTGAACTTGGTTTTACCCCTAGTTTTTTCAAACTTCATCAAATTCAAGAAGAATTATCTCAATTATTTGATGGACGTACTATTGATCTCGTTACCATCAAATCTCTTAATCATCATATTCGTGAGCGTGTTTTAGCAACAGCAGAGGTGTGTTATGTTGCAGAAAGATAATCAAGTGTATGTTGAACACATGATTGACACAGCAAATAAAGCACTTAGCTTTGTAGAAGGTGTCAGTCGAGAAGATTTTGATAATAACGAACTTTTACGGTTATCCCTCACCCATTTATTGCAAATTATCGGAGAAGCAGCGCGTCGTGTATCACCAGACTTTCGGGAGAATTATCCAACAATTCCTTGGCAAGCAGTCGTCGGAATGCGGAGCAAAGTAGTACACGATTACTTAAATGTTGATGAAGATATTGTTTGGAATACCGTTAAAAATGATTTACCACTTTTAGTTAAAGAACTAGAAAAGATTCTGATCAGGTAAAACTTTGGGAAAATTAGCATAATTTAGATATTGAACTAACCCACTGAAGGAGAGAAACATGAAAGCACTCAAGGTTATGGCAACCATTGATGAACAAGGACAACTAACCCTAGATCATCCTTTAATCATAGACAAAAACAGCCGTGTAGAAGTTATTATTCTCATCCCAGAGGAGGAAACCCAAGATACATCTCAAGCAGAAATTTTAGCAGACTTTCGGCAAGCTTGGCATGAAGCCATGACAGGACAAACCATTCCCGTTTCTCAACTTTGGGAAGGGTTAGAAGATGACTAATCAACCGATAATTCAAGTTTTAGCCTCGGCGACATTCAAGCGAAATCTCCGCACTCTTGCTAAGAAATATCGCAGTATTCGAGATGACATTCAACCTATGATTGAACAACTTGAGGAAGGAGAATTACCTGGCGATCAAATACCTAGTATTGGTTATACTGTCTTCAAGTTGAGAGTCCGAAATAGTGATATTCAAAAAGGCAAAAGTGGGGGATACCGTTTAATTTATTACGTCAAAACTGCAACAGCAATCATTCTGTTAACTATTTACACGAAATCTGAACAAGTTGATATGGCGGTAAAGGATATTCAAAGCATTATTAGAGACTATGAACAACGGTAAACAGATTATAATTGTAACAGCTATTAATTGGACTAACCACCTATGAATATTAAACAAAAACTATCTTTAGTAACACAAAATCTCTCCGATGAACAATTAGGACTATTGTTAGAGTTAGCAGTAAATTTACAAAATAACAACCCAAATACACTTAACTTTACTGAACAAATTACCTCTCAAGCTTATCAAGAATGGATTGGTTCTGATCATGACATCTACGACGAGATTTTTGCCGATGAAATTATAAAAGGGTGATGTAGTATTGTGTCAAGTACCCATGCCATCCAGTCAATTTCAACAGTTTAAGCTTCGTCCTGCTGTTATCGTATCAGCTAATGATATTAATCAAATTTTAGATGATGTAATGGTTGTTCCTTGTACCTCTAATCGTAATCGCTCCTTTTCGATAAACCAACAACTAGAAAGCTTGGGAGTCAAACTAATCAGATCAACACAAAAATAGAACTACCCTGGATTTTTACTAGAGGTATATTTTTAACGGAGAAGGATGTCAACCCTCACTGCTAGACTCAACAGTATGGCCGACTTCGCTGATCCATTGGGCAATTTCTGCGGGGGATGCGGTGGTTTCTACCGTGACGATTTTATTGGCTACATCCACCGATATTTGGGCTGCCGGTTGCTGATTATTAATCGCTTTAGTAATGGTATTAGCGCAACCTTCACAGGCAATACTAGGCACTTTTAGGGTAATTGTCATTGTTGTAACTCCAGTAAGTTTATAGCTAAAAACTAGCATAAATTGTCAGGGGTAGCTGATTTTTTAAGAGTTTATTTACCATTTCAGCACTGCTGCTTCGATCCCCTGTTCCCGACGCAGTTTACTATCTTTTTCTAGCCATTGGATTACCTGTTTATGGGTTAGTTCTTCTAGGGTTACTCCCGTATCTTCGGCGATTATTTTTAGTAAGCGTAGGGAAGAAATCGTTAAACGAGTCAGGAATTTTTCGGGAGAAGTCAAGAGGGCAGCGTCCACATCTGCGGATTCTTCTGGGGTTAAAAATTGTCTGTTTTCGATCATAGTTTTATTTAGTTTCCATCCAATTGTCACCAGCTTTTATTTCTACCAAGAGAGGGATTGTCAAGGGGACAGCTTCCTCCATAGTCGTCTTGATTTTTGACTCTAGGGATGGCCATTCTTCCCTCGGTACTTCCAAGACTAATTCATCATGGACTTGCAGCAGTAATCTCGCCTGATAATTTTGCAGTACCTCGGCCAATTTTACCATCGCTACTTTAATAATATCAGCACTGGAACCCTGAATGGGCGCATTAGCAGCCGATCTTAATAATTGTGCCTCCTCGTTGTTGAGTTTGAGGCTATCTAAATTGATGTCATGTAAGGGTAGTCCTCGCAGTCTTTTTAAGAGGGGATTATCAAAGTTAAAATAACGTCTTCTACCCAAAATTGTTTCTACATATCCTTGAGAGAGCGCTTGTTTTTTGCTATTCTCTAAATACTCAAATACTTGGGCATAACGTTGATGATATTTTTCAATAAATTTTCTCCCCTGTTCTACGGTTAATTTCGATTCACGGGCGAATTTTTGCGCTCCCATGCCATAAATAACTCCGAAGTTAATGGTTTTTCCTAAACTGCGTTCTTCTGGCGTAATTTCCCTTTTATCAAAGAGCAATTGAGCGGTGACTTTATGAACATCTTGATTACTACGATACGCTTCTAATAAAACTGGTTCTTGGCTGAGATGAGCGAGAATTCTTAACTCTATTTGTGAGTAGTCTGCTGACACTAATAAGTACCCATCTTCGGGAATAAAAGCTTGACGAATTCGCCGAGAAAATTCACTGCGAACGGGGATATTTTGCAGGTTAGGATTGGAGGATGATAAGCGTCCGGTGCTGGTGATGGTTTGATTAAAATCCGTATGCACTCGTGCGGTTTTTGGTTCGGCTAATTTCGGTAAAGCATCCACATAGGTGGATTTTAATTTGGATAAGGTGCGATGTTCAAGGATATAATCAATTAGGGGATGATCGCCTTGTAGTTTCTCTAAAACACTTTGATCGGTGGAGTAACCTGTTTTAGTTTTTCTGGATTTTTTGCGATTGAGTGCCAATCGATCAAAGAGGATTTCACTTAACTGTTTAGGAGAGCCAAGATTAAAAGTTTCTCCGATAGATTCGTAAGCCTTTTTTTCTATGTCTGCTAAGTCTCTTTCTAGTTGCTGGGACAAGTTTTTTAGATAATTGACATTAATTTTTATACCATAATTTTCCATCTGCCACAGCACCATCACTAAGGGAGATTCTACTTCTGAGAATAATTGATATAAAGAGGAAATTTTAGTTAATTCTGCCTGTAATTTTTCTCGAAGTAAATAGGTAGCGTAGGCATCTAATCCACAGTAGTTAGCAGTGGTGGAGATATCTAAATCAGCGATGGTTTTTCCCCCAGGAATACCGAGACTTTTATAACTAAGGGAAGTGATACCGTCTAAATAGCGATCGCATAAATCTTCGAGATTATGAGTTAGTTCGGGATGGAGGACATAACTAGCCACCATAGTATCAAAAACTAGACCTTTAACGGTAATTCCTTGATGATAAAAAATATCAATATCAAATTTCGCATTCTGAAAGACTTTCGGATAATTATCACCGGCTAAAATTGGGCGTAATTTTTCGAGAACTATCTCTAGATTTAAATTATCACCGCTCTGGTGGCCGATGGGAATATAGGCCAGAGAATTTAATTCTTTTCCCCAACAGCAACCGATACCAACTAATTTGGCTACACGAGGATTTAAATCCGTGGTTTCGGTGTCCCAAGCGACGGGAAAATGTGGATTAGTAAAAGTTGTTAATTTGGCCAGTAAAGCATCTAACTTAGGAATAGTATCAATAATGTCGGGAGCAATTAGAACCGGTGGAGAAACAGGGGGTAAATCAAACAGAGACAATTGATTAGAATCAGCATCGCTAGTTAATTCTAGGGTAGGAGTGCCCCCTAGATGCTGTTGAATTTGATCGAGTTTCTGGAGAATTTTCTTTAACTCTAATCTTTCCAATAAAGGTTTAACCAAACGCCGATCAAAACCTCGGAGACGAAATTTATCCTCTTCGATGCTAACGGGGGCATCAAGGGCAATTTTAGCTAAATAGCGAGAACTTTCGGCGGCGGTTTTGCCCTCTAATAATTTAGTTTTTACCATTCCCTTGATCGATTCCAGATTGGTATAGATATCCTCTAAGTTATCGTATTTTTTTAATAAATCTATCGCTGTTTTTTCGCCAATTCCGCGCACACCGGGGATATTATCGGACTTGTCACCGCAAAGAGCCTTAAAATCTACTACCTGTTTTGGTGTCACCCCTAACTTTTCCGTGACAGCTTGGGAATTAAATTCTGTATAACCCTGTCCCGATGTACTTTTAACCGCATTAATATCCAGATAGAGAACCGTGGTTTTTTTCTCCTCATCTACCAATTGAAACAAATCTCGATCGCCTGTTAAAATCTTAACAGTATAACCATTATCGCCAGCTTGTTTTGCCAAAGTTCCTAAAACATCATCTGCTTCATAACCCGGGGAAGTAACAATAGGAATATTCATCACTTCTAAGAGACTTTGCAGATTACTTAAATCGGGGCGAAATTCTTCGGGAGTTTCTTGCCGATTAGCCTTATAATTGACATCAGCTTCATGGCGAAAAGAAGGGACTGCTAAATCAAAAGCGACCGCTAAATAAGCAGGTTTTTGAGTTTCTAGTAACTGCATCAGAGAGTTTAAAAACCCAAAACAAACACTGGTAGGAATGCCGCTAGAAGTACGCAGAGGGCCAGAACGAGACTTAGCAAAGGCATAATAGGCACGAAAAGCCAAAGAATGCCCATCGATCAGGATAAATAGCTTATTTTGCTCGCCACTGTTCATAATCTAGCCTCAAATTTGCGTGTTATTTCCATTTTAAGGATTACCGAGCCATTATTCAGCCATTAGCCTTGAATCGGCGATCGCTGATAACACCTCGTCAAAAAAAATATTTGCCAAAAAGCCAGCGTAAGGGTATTTTAATAATAATTTTAGATGAGTACTTTTCGATTACATGAGAATCCTAGTTACAGGCGGTGCGGGTTTTATTGGTTCCCATCTAATCGATCGCTTGATGGAACAGGGTCATGAAGTGATCTGTCTGGATAACTTCTACACGGGGGCGCGGAGAAATATCGTTAAATGGCTAGGAAATCCTTATTTTGAGCTAATTCGTCACGATATCACCGAGCCGATCCGTCTAGAAGTCGATCAGATTTATCACCTGGCCTGTCCTGCTTCCCCAATCCACTATCAATACAACCCCGTAAAAACGATTAAAACCAATGTTTTAGGGACAATGTATATGCTGGGCCTAGCTAAAAGGGTAAAAGCGCGATTTTTGCTCGCTTCTACCTCAGAAGTCTATGGCGATCCCGATGTGCATCCGCAAACGGAAGAATATCGAGGCAATGTCAACTGCATCGGACCGCGTTCCTGTTATGACGAGGGTAAACGGGTGGCGGAAACCCTGGCTTTTGAGTATTATCGGGAGCATAAAGTCGATATCCGGGTGGCCCGGATTTTCAACACCTACGGCCCGCGAATGCTGGAAAACGATGGTCGAGTGGTGAGTAATTTCGTGGTGCAAGCTTTGCGCGGTGAACCCCTGACGGTTTATGGTGAAGGTTCCCAAACCCGCAGTTTTTGCTATGTTTCTGACTTGGTGGAAGGGTTAATGCGTTTGATGAATGGGGATTTTATCGGACCGGTTAATCTCGGCAATCCCGACGAATACACAATTCTGGAATTAGCGCAAGTGATCCAAGGCATGATTAATCCCGAGGCCGAATTGGTCTATAAACCACTGCCGGAAGATGATCCCAAGCAACGACAACCGGATATCACTCGTGCTAAAACTTATCTGGATTGGAGTCCCACTATTCCTCTAAGTCAGGGTTTAAAAATGACGATCGAGGATTTCCGTTCTCGTCTCAGCTAATCCCTAATCAATAAATTTAACTTAATTGTCACTGGAGTAATTATCATGCGTGTTTGTGTTATCGGAACGGGTTATGTGGGTTTAGTCACCGGGGTGTGCCTAGCACATATCGGCCATCATGTCATCTGTATTGACAACAATGAAGAAAAAGTCAAATTGATGAAATCGGGACAATCTCCCATCTATGAACCAGGGTTATCGGAATTAATGCAGTCTTCCGCAGCCTCCGGCAATCTGGAATTCTCCACGGACCTAGAAGCGGGAGTTAAACACGGTGAAATCCTCTTTATCGCTGTTGGTACACCAGCACTACCCACGGGGGAAAGTGACACCCGTTATGTGGAAGCGGTAGCCCGGGGTATTGGGGCCCATCTCAACGGTGGTTATAAAGTAATCGTCAATAAATCTACCGTTCCCATCGGTTCTGGCGATTGGGTACGGATGATCGTCCTCGATGGAGTGGCCGAGAGACAAAAAAATCTCGTGGCCGCTGGTGGCGGTATTAGTACACTAGAACGCATCGAAGCGGATTTCGATGTGGTCAGCAATCCCGAATTTTTACGGGAAGGTTCGGCAGTTTATGATACTTTTAACCCCGATCGCATTGTTTTAGGCAGTAATAACCCGAAAGCCATCGAAATGATGAAGGAATTGTATGCGCCTTTGGTTGAACGCCAATTCGCTGACGATACCTCCTTGCCTCCCGTTCCCGTGGTGGTTACGGATCTCAGTTCGGCGGAAATGATTAAATACGCCGCTAATGCCTTCCTAGCCACCAAAATTAGCTTTATTAACGAAGTAGCTAACATCTGCGATCGCGTGGGGGCCGATGTCACCCAAGTGGCTAAAGGTATCGGTTTAGATTCCCGTATCGGCAGCAAATTCCTCTCGGCCGGGATCGGTTGGGGGGGTTCCTGTTTCCCCAAAGATGTGTCGGCTTTGGTACATACCGCAGAAGACTACGGTTACGAAACGGAATTACTCAACGCCGCTATCAATGTTAACAAACGTCAACGGACAATTGCGATCGAAAAACTGCAACAGGAATTAAAAATCCTCAAGGGTAAAACCGTCGGTTTGTTGGGATTAACTTTTAAACCCGATACCGACGATATGCGCGATGCTCCAGCTTTAACCATGATCGAACAGTTAAATCGTTTAGGTGCTAAGGTAAAAGCTTATGATCCGATCGTTTCCCAAAGTGGTTTAAGTCACGGTTTAAGCGGTGTGATTATCGAATCGGATCCAGAAAGATTGGCCGATGGTTGTGACGCTTTGGTAGTGGTGACGGAATGGCAAGAATTCCTCCGTCTCGACTACGGCAAAATGGCTAAAACCATGCGCGAACCCGTGTTAATTGATGGTCGCAATTTCCTCGATCCTGCGGTGGTGACAGCAGCTGGTTTCCGTTACCTCGGGATTGGACGTTAATCCCAGGAATCCGCCTTTTCAGCAGGACTGACGCGGGTGGGTAAGGGACAAGCAGCACCAACCCTTACCCCTGCTCCTAGGGGCGAAAACTGCCCGATTATGCCGACTGAAAAACGAAAGGCGTTGTCAAATTGAAAGATGCTCCCAATCAGCCCGGAACGGAAATTACTTTGATAGGAAAGATTACATGGCATCTTTCCTATAGTGTTTAATGAACGAATAGTGCCGATAGTTGGGCTTAAGTGGGGAACAAGACTTGCCCTGAGCCAGGCCGAAGGGGTCGAAGGGGTCGCTCGATTTAGCAGTGGAATTAGCCCTACAATCGGCGTAGGGCTAATTCATGAATTAGCCCTACAATCGGCGTTGTCAAATTGAAAGATGCTCCGAATCAGCCGGAGCATTGCATCTTTCCTATTCTGATCTGACAACGCCAAACGAAAACTTCCTAGCTGACCATGGGGTTATTGGCTATAGTTACATGATATGAACAGGAGCCACTAGAATCCGGGGACGATGGGTAGAATTAAATTGAGAAACTAGAAATCAGTTTTAGCAATACATACCTATGGTTAGCTCTGTTCAATACCGCTACACTAACGAACAAGTTAGGGACTGGTTACGGGGATTACTGACAATTGCCTGGTGTGATGGGGATTATAGCACCAGCGAACAGGAATCGATCGCCCGTTTCGCTCATGAATTAGAATTAGATGACGACCACGTTCTCTATCAATCGATTAGTCCCGAAGAATTGGCCGCAAGTTTCGGTCATGACCCCAGAATATCAGAAAACTTCCTCCGCACGGCGGTCATGGTAGCGATCGCTGATGGCATTTATTCCCCCGCAGAAGCGCAATTACTGCGTAGTTATCGGGATGCTTTCGGGTTAGAAATCGAGGCCTTGTCAGCTTTAGAACATACTGTCTGTGAAATTCCCGAAATTACCACCGAAGCGAATAAATCCGAGTTTATTAGTGCCGAACATCCCCACCCAGATCTGCTGCATCCCCTCAAAGATTGGTTAGATGGGGTAGAAATGCACGATCCGCGTCTGGCCCGGTTTATCTGCAAAATGGTGCCGCCTCAATGTCCTTTTGAACGCGATATCGTGCTGTTTGGTCATAAATTAGTCCATATTCCGCCCCTGTGCAAGTTAAATCCTCTCTACGAGCAATTAGTCGGTTTACGCTTCCGCGCCCTATCATACTTAGCCGATGATTGTCAAGAGGATATTTCCGAGTATATTTAGCCAATTTAACTAAAATTGCGGTTAACATGGTATAAATATCCTGCTGACAGAAAATATCTCAGCCTCAAGGCTTTTCCTAGCCAATTCTTCCGTTAAGATTAGGTTAAGTCGCCGTTAAGAGAGAAAATATGAGTAAAAACTCCCGACGAGTCGATTTTCCTGATTTACCCGGGCTAAAAAACCTGCGCTCCTATCAATGGCAGTGGTTGAACAGAGATATCCTCGCCGGTGTCACCGTGGCGGCCTACGCTATTCCCCAGTGTATGGCCTACGGCGACCTGGCCGGGGTCGAGCCGGTGGTGGGATTGTGGACTCTCGTGCCGGCTGCCCTAGTGTACGCCCTTTTCGGCTCCTCATCGCAACTATCCCTCGGGCCAGAATCGACCACGGCAGTGATGACGGCGGCAGCGATCGCACCTTTGGTGAGTGGTCAAGGGGAAAATTACGGCAGTTTAGCGGCTTTTTTAGCCCTAATGGTCGGTTTAGTCTGTCTGGTCGCTTATATCGCCCGCTTGGGATTTCTAGCTAATTTACTCTCCAAACCGATCCTGATCGGTTATATGGCGGGAGTGGCGGTGATCATGATTGCGGGACAACTGGGTAAAATTAGTGGTTTGTCAATCCGTGAAAATACGGTTTTTAAAGAAATTTTCGCTTTTTTTCGGGGAATAAACCAATGGCACTGGCCAACCCTTAGCCTAGCTCTATTGCTGCTACTATTTCTATTTGTCATCCAAAAATATTTTCCCAAAGCACCCGGTCCCTTGCTGGCGGTTTTACTGGGAACCCTCGCCGTCGCCACCCTCCATCTCGATGGAGACGGGGTGGCAGTAGTGGGGAAAATTAACAATACTTTGCCGAATTTTGGCTTACCAACCCTAGATTTTTCCCAATTACTACCCCTAGTAACCGCAGCCGTCGGCATTGCCCTGGTCGGCTATTCCGATAACGTCTTGACCGCTAGAGCCTTCGCCGCACGTCATAACCAAGAAATCGATGCCAATCAAGAATTTTTAGCCCTGGGACTGGGGAATCTGGCGGCAGGTTTTTGTCAGGGATTTCCCATCAGCAGCAGCGCCAGTCGCACCGCAGTGGGCGATTCGGTGGGCAGTAAAAGTCAGATTTACTCCCTAGTGGTGGCAGTGGTGGTGGTGGCGGTCATTTTCTTGCTCGGTCCGCTACTGGTACTCTTTCCCAAGGCCGCCTTGGGTGCGCTGGTGATTTATGCGGCCTGTAAACTGGTGGATATTGCCGGCGCTAAACGACTAAAAAGCTTTCGCAATAGTGAGTTTAATCTCGCTGTCCTGACCATGGTGGGGGTGCTAACCACGGGGATTTTAAGCGGGGTTGCCATCGCCATCGGTCTCTCGGTTATCGATTTATTGGCCCGCATTACCCGGCCCGATGATGCCGTTTTGGGTACGGTCCCAGGGGTGATGGGTTTACACGCACTCCAGGATTGGCCAGAAGCGCAAACAATACCGGGGTTAGTTATCTATCGTTATGATGCCCCCTTATTTTTTGCTAATGCGGCCGACTTTAAACGTCGCGCCCTCAGTGCCATTGCCCGGGAGACAAAACCGGTAGAATGGTTTGTCTTGAATACGGAGGCACTCGGGGAGTTGGATAGTACAGCCGTGGAGATTCTCGAGGAATTAGCAAGGGAATTATCAAGACGGAGTATAGTTTTCGCCCTCGCTAGGGTTAAACACGATATGTACTTACAATTGCAACGTTCCCGCTTGTTAGATAAAATTAGCGAGGAGAGAATTTACTATACTTTGCCGGCGGCGATCGAAGCTTTTAAAAATCGTTAACTGATAGCCAAGCTGATTTGAGAACCTCCTAGCCATTCTCGCCCATAAAAACCAGATATCTTGCATCAATCAAAAAATTTTCGGCCAATGTGGGGAAAAGAGTACCAAAATCACAGTTTTCTGACGACGAGATGAAACCCTACCAAAAAATTCCTATTCGTGAATGTGGGGAACCCTTAGTACCTATACCCCCAGATAAGTTTGTTATACCTTCTCCCCACGCTTACGAAAAATTAGGGGCTAATTATCGGGGTAAATCTCCCTATTTTTTGCGACAGGGGGTGTTAAATGCCCTGGTTGACGCTCAAAACCGTCTGCAAGTCTATCAACCCGGTTGGCAAATTTTGATTTTTGATGCCTATCGACCGCTGGAAGTGCAACAATTTATGGTCGATTATACTTTTCAGACTCTCCTAGACACAAGAGGGTTAGCCAAAGAGAAACTATCGGAGGCAGAAAGTCAAGGGATTTTAACAGAAGTTTACACTATTTGGGCGGTTCCCAGGGATAATGCCGCCACCCCGCCTCCCCATACTACCGGAGCGGCGATCGATATTACCCTAGTGGATGAGAAGGGACAAGCCATCGACATGGGGGGAGAAATCGATGAGATCAGTGAGCGATCGCATCCCGACCATTATATCGCCGCAAAAAGCCCACGAGAACAGAGTTATCATCAAAAACGAGTTTTATTAGCTAAAGTGATGGAGGAGGCGGGATTTAGCCGACATAAGGGGGAATGGTGGCATTTTTCCCTAGGGGATCAGATGTGGGCCTGGTCGCTCGATCGAGCCTACGCCATCTATGGCAGAGTTGAGGATTAAGTCGGGTTTGCGGCAAAAAGTTTCTTGTGGGGACAGGGTGTGGCCCCCCCAACCCCCCCGACATCGGGGGGGCAGTGGGGTGTAGGTTTTTACCCATTTTCAGGGGGTCAATTACCTAATTTTCAGAGAAAAAGTCCAGGAATTTTCCCCCGATCACTCCCAGATCCGGTACTTTTTGATTGACAAAAGGTCTAAAAGTCTTACCCAACAAGGTTTTTAGATTTATTCAGCTAACCCTAGATCAATACTGATATACTAACAAAAGAAGACTCAAAGCTTAGACCGGCTTCTGATCAACGATCGCCAAAACTTGATCAACAAAAGCTTGGTGATCAATCACCGGTTTAGAAATATAACCATCGGCCCGACTCTGCTTGAGAAAATTCTCTCGATCGCCCTCCATAGCGTGAGCCGTGACGAGAATAACGGGTAAATCGGCGGTTTCGGGGTTATCTTTGAGAATTTGGCTGATTTTAATGCCATCTACCGCTTTCCCTTCATAGACACTATGGGAGAGGGAGACATCCATTAAGATCACGTCCGCTTCCTTATCCCGAGCAATACGAAGCACTTCTTCCACGTCTTCGGTCCCTTTAACCTCTAGACCACCTCGTTTGGTCAAAATTTTGGCAAAAACGCGAAAATTTATCGGGTCGTCTTCTACAATCAAAACAGTCGTCATAGGGATGCTCAGGGATAAACAAGGGTGAACTACTCTCAAGGTCGTTGAGAGCTTCCTGCTTCAATGGGATGTGCTTTCTACCTCGAAAGATAGCAAGTCTTACCTTCCCTCTACAGGCAGGAGTCCTAGTTCCTAAGACCCATACTTTTTCTGGCAACACGACCCGTTGAAGCTCGGTTATCGCTTAAGGAATAGTGGTCAAATTAGGGGTCGAGAAGGTCGTCACCGACCTCCCCTCCCATTCAGAACCGTGCATGAGACTTTCACCTCACACGGCTCCTAGTTTGACTGTTCCTTTGTTAAGGATACAGCTTGACTTC
>SFAQ01000057.1:0-11154 GCA_007096525.1 Microcystis wesenbergii Mw_QC_B_20070930_S4
TAAACTGCGCTATGTTAACTTAATTTTATCGCAAGAGGGAAATTTAATCTCTCTAAGCGAACGCCTGTTCTCGTCGGCTTGTATGTAAAGTTTTATGTACGGATTCAACATTTCTGGGTTTTAAACCCAAATTTTCTGTAATTAGTTCGGCACGATTACCGATCAACTATATCTTAGGGGAAGCATACCTGGATGGCAATAAGTATAAATACTCAAGCTATCCCTGGGGCTTTTCTAGAAACTTTGACCGATACCGAATTCCGTTCTCAAGGGAAGGGTATAATTAAACTAAGAAATCAACATTTTCAGCTAAAGCCATGCAATTAGCCTTAGAACAAATTATCGTCAATCCCGGTCAACAGTTACTTTTAAAAGAGCTTAACTGGCAAAAATTCTCGGTTATCCTACAGTAACGGAATATTAGAAATTATGGTACCTTTACCCGAACATGAAAAAGATAAAGAAATCATTAGTTATATGGTTCAGTTTTTGTTAGAAGCACTCAATATTGATTTTGAACCGTTAGGATCAACAACATTTAAAAACGAGCGGATGAATCAAGCGGTTGAACCTGATGCCTGTTTTTATATTAAAAACTATCAAGCCGTTATTGGCAAAAATAGACTTAATTTAGAAAGTGATCCCCCCCCCGATTTAGTCCTAGAAATTGATATTACTTCCCGTACTTATTTAGATAATTATCGACAGTTATGTGTTCCCGAACTGTGGCGTTATACTCAAAGTGGCCTACAGATTAATTTATTACAAGAAGGAGAATATATTGAGTCTTTAAGCAGTCCTAATTTTCCTCAGATTCCGATTATTGAATTAATTAATCAATTTGTTAAACAAAGTCAACAACTGGGGAGAAGTGAAGCCATTAGAAACTTTAAAAATTGGCTGACGGAAAATATAGATAATAGTTGAAAAATCCTAACATTTTCGACTAAGATAAATTCGTCCGTCGAGAGTTGTATAAACTCCTTGCGGTTCAATGATTCAGTTTGTTACTAGAATCTAGTTCACAAAAATAGATTAGATCATTGTTTTGAGCAGGGGATTTTTTAACCTCAGTGGGTGTGGATAAATCAGACAGGACAGAGGTTACAGCCGTTGGTGCTAGTTATGAAAGTACCATGGTTATTCATTCCTCGTAGTTCGATTTTTACTTTGATAATTAATCAATTCACCGAGGCCGATTAAAATTCTAGAAACTAGCAGAATGAGAGCCTCTTGATTAAGAAAATATCCCGTAGAGGCTGTTAAAAAGTTACTGTTTTCTTGTCAGTTAAATTTTTTTAAGATAATGCCCAAAAACTCCAATTTATGGTAGGAAAAGAGGTAAGTCGAAACCGAGTTTGATTTTTGCTTACTCTAAATCAGAAAGGGCATTGGGCAAGATTAGCTAACTAGGGTCTGCTGAATAAATCTAAAAACCTTGTTGGGTAAGACTTTTAGACTTTTTGTCAATCCAAAAGTACCAGGCATGGGAGTGATCAGGGGGAAAATTAAGGTACTTTTTCCCACTTTTTCAGCAGACCCTAACTATCCCTTTTTTGCCTCTTCCAGGTCATGATAATGCTGATAAGCGCCGATTTCGGGGTTAAAAGGGGCGATTTCTTCAGTTACAGTTAATCCCAAACCTTCTAACATTGCTTGTAGGACAGAATCGGGGGCCAGACGCAGGTAATCGGGGTTAATTTCTAGGGCTACATGACGATTACCGAGGTGATAGGCTGCTTTGAGGAGTAAATCTGTTGACGGCGCAGTAATAGTGATAACTGGTTCTGGTTTAGCGATAATTTGAACAATTTCGCCGTTTTCTCCCCGCAGGAAATCGCGATCCTGTAGAATGGTGCCGCGGGGTAAACGAAAACAGAGGGAAAAACCTTCGGGACTGTCGAGACGATAACGGCTGCGGGTGCGTTCTTCGGCCGTGAGTAGGAGGCTAAAAACTACCGTTTCTGGGGGAGGTGGACTAGCGGTATGACGGGGGGGTAAGCGCTCGGTAAAAGTTAACATGGTAGTGGTCAATGGGAAAAAACATTCTTAATTGTAGCCCTGACTCCAGCTTGACCAGAAAAACCGAGGAACTTTTTCTATTTATTCTCCCGCTGCAGACGAATCATCTCATTTTGTACCCGTCGTCTCAAGCTATCATCGCTACGAATCCGGTTAGTAATGGCGTTAAATTCAGCTGCGGTGAGGCCATTATCTTGGACAATCTTTTTTGATTTATTACAATAATCTACGGCGATTCTTTGGGCATTAGCGGGAAGATTATTAAAGCTTTCCAGGTGGTTACAGGTAATTACTGGGGGACTTTTCCCTAAAATTTGCGAAATTGCCTGATAAGCTTTTTTTCTTTCGGTTTCGATCGACAAAACTGCTTTGGCATAACGTTTGATTTGGTCAGCCGTAAAATCTTGAGTATAAGCGGAAGACTGGAAACTAACCACCTCCGTCGTCCAAGAAAATTCGGGAATCACACCGCCAAGAATGGCGATTACTGCCAAAAAAGTCACAATAAAAGAACGTCTTAAGCTTTGACCTAGATCGGCTAGGGGATAGCAGTAAATCACCATGCGAGTTTGTCGCTGAATAGATAATGATAGCAAACTTTCCAGTTAAATCCTGCTTTTTTGAATATTTTTAACGATCATAAGTTCCAATTCTAGCCAATATCTCCTGGGCCCGAACCTTAATTTTTGGGCAGAAATTGCTTTAGTAAACTTTTTTAACGTTTCTAGTGGCAAAATTAGTCAAAAATCTTTGAGAGAACCGATGAACGATTTTTGGGAAGTTAGGATGCCTATCGCTTTTAGAGAATATTTATCAGCAATTTAGCCAGCTAATCTCTTTTTATTAGCTTATATCGCTGTTAATCTCTCGCTTATTCCCTTTTGTCTCCTCCCTTGCCGGGTAATCGAGGGGAAATCTAGATAAATTAAAGGTTTCAGCGATTCCGATCGAGACAATTCCCGCTTAGAATAATGCAGTGGAATATATAGCCAATGAGGATTTGAGGCATTATTTAGTGATCTCGATCCTGGCGAGTCCTCCACAGGGGAACCATAATAAACTACTGACAACCACCCTAAACTCAGAAAAACCGCAAAACAAGGAGTTAGCGCATGAATAAAGGTGAATTAATCGATCAAATCGCTCTCAAAGCCTCTGTCACCAAAAAACAAGCAGATGCTGTTCTCACTGCCGCCATCGAAACCATTATCGAAGCGGTTTCTGAGGGGGACAAAGTAACCCTAGTAGGATTCGGTTCCTTCGAGGCCCGGGAACGTCAGGCCAGGGAAGGACGCAACCCAAAAACCGGCGATAAGATGGAGATTCCGGCCACTCGCGTCCCGGCTTTCTCGGCGGGTAAACTGTTTAAAGACAGAGTGGCCCCAGATAAGGAATAATTACTGTTGAGTTTCGTTCTCCCGTAGCGAGCGCAAAGCGTTCGCTGTAAGTCTTTTGCCTAGACCTAAACATGGTGGTAATCTTGACTGGGCGGCCGCAATTGCTGGCTGTCCGGTTTCCTCTATTCTCGATTTTTCTGCCAGTATCAACCCCCTCGGTCCGCCAGAAAGCGCCCTAACCGCTATTAAAAGCCATTTAACCAGTCTGACTCGTTATCCTGACCCCGATTATTGGCAGTTGCGTTCTGCCCTCGGTCAATGGCACAATATCGGACCAGATTGGATTCTCCCCGGCAATGGTGCGGCTGAGTTATTAACCTGGGCCGGTCGGGAATTGGCCTCATTTGATAGTGTTTATGTACTAACACCCGCTTTTAACGATTACGAACGGGCCTTAAAAAGTTTTGGAGGGAAAATCTGCCAACATTCCCTAGATTTAACCAGTTTAAAGCCGGTTAATCCCAAAAAACAAGGCTTATTACTTAATAATCCCCATAATCCCACGGGGAAACTCTGGACGGTGGCGGCCATTCGTCCCTATCTATCGCAATTTGGTTTGGTGGTAGTGGATGAAGCTTTTATGGATTTTTTACCCCCGCCACAACAGGAGAGTTTAATATCTCTCTTGCCGGAATATCCTAATCTCGTGATTTTGCGTTCCCTAACTAAATTTTACAGTCTCCCCGGTTTACGTCTAGGATACGTCCTCGCCCATCCCGATCGCCTGTTACAATGGCAAAAATGGCGCGATCCTTGGTCGGTGAATAACTTGGCTGTGGTTGCCGCTATTGCAGCAATTGAGGATAGGGATTTTCAACAACAAACTTGGGATTGGTTAACGGCAGCCCGTGAGGATTTATGGCAAGGATTAGCTAATTTTCCGCAATTACAGCCCCAAACCAGTGCCGCTAACTTCCTCTTAGTACAATCTCAATCTTCCTGTTTACCCCTACAGGAAGCTTTATTAAAATATCATCGAATTTTCATCCGCGATTGTCTCAGTTTCCCCGAATTGGGTAGCAATTATTTTCGGGTCGCTGTCCGTTTACCGGCAGAAAATCAACGATTATTATCGGCTTTAGAGAGTATTTTAACCGCGTCTGATACCTAGACTTCCCCTTTGACAAAAGGCCATAACCTTTGCCGTATCAGCAATACACCAGATTAACTCCCCCCGTTACTGGGTACAAATTAAGGAAACTTCCAATAAATCTAACGCATGATTGTTGCAGAGAATTCGATCGATTTATCTTAGAAAAACGATAACTTCCCTCTCTAATCGTACCTTCTACTTAGGGCTGGCTGAATAAATCTAAAAACCTTGTTGGATAATATCTTTAGGCTTTTTTGAAATCAAAAAGTGCCAGCCATGGGAGTGGTCGGGGGGAAAATTCAGGTACTTTTTCCCCGAAAATTAGGTAATTGACCCTCTGAAAACGGGTAAAACCCTACACCCTACACCCCACACCCCACACCCTGCCCCCACGAAAAACTTTTTGCCGCAAACTCTACTTACATGGGTACATTGCTGTGGCTTAATCTGTGTGACCTTTGATAGATAAGGGTTTTCGGCTATTGTAGTAGATATGTATGGGTGAAGTTCAGATATTGCTTTTTTTTCTCAAAGACAGTAAACTCAAATGTATTGTAAATGTATTTCAGATGAATTATGACTCTATATCTAGTAGAGGATGATCGACAAGAAAGGACAAAAGAAGAGGTGAGCGAGATATTGGAGCGCATTGCCACACTTGCATCAAAATCCCAGGGAGAGTTAATCGAAGCCCTAATCGGTGAAACAGAGGGGCGGTTATTCCTGATTATCAAAGCGCTCGATCGCGCCTCCCTTGAACAAGTACTAGAAAACGCTGGGCTCAGTTGGCAACTAATCAAGGAAATGCGCTTGATTGGGCAGGACTTAGCCACTGTGCGAGAGCGCAAAGACAAAGCCAACTATCTAGTACAGTGGAATTTACCACCGGGGCTAACGATGGAAACTTACCTGCAACGAAAAGCGGAGAAAACCCCCCTTTACGCTCAAGTGCCGGAAGTCAGTTTCGAGCGTACCTATGTTTGCGAAGACTTGAGTAAATGTCTCTGTTTCTACGATAGTCCCGATGAAGCGGCGGTAAAAAGAGCCAGAGAAGTGGTCGGCGCACCTATAGATAGTTTGACCTCGATTGAAAATATTCACCCCTAGGAGAAAACAATTATGCTCGATCGAGGCTCCGAAATCCTTTCTTTTCTGGAAGAAAGAGCCACTGACCTCAACAACGGTACAGCTAATCTCAACGTCGGTTGGGCCATAACCAAGCTAGGAGAATCGGGCTGGTTCGGCTATGCTATACCTGAAAGCTTAGGAGGCCGGGGTGGCTCCTTATTACAGGCAGTAGAGGCGATCTCCGCTGTGTCCCAATGCTGCCTCACCACCGGTTTTGTTTTCTGGTGTCAGCGCGTCTTCAGCCAATATCTGGCGGCCAGTAATAACACTTACCTACAAAACAAAATTCTACCTGCTGTTCTCAAGGGAGAGATAGCCGGGGCAACAGGACTCTCTAACGCGATGAAGTACCTCGGCGGGATCGAGGAGCTGCGTTTACAAGCAAAGATCGAGGGAGAAAACGTCACTGTCAATGGTTTCCTGCCTTGGGCCTCTAATCTCGACTCTAACGGAGAATTCATAGTGGCCGTTGCCGCTCAAACTACATCGGGACAAACTCTTATTCTCGCCCTTCCCTCTTTCGCAGAGGGGTTAAAACGGGGTGAAGACCTACAATTATTGGGTTTACAAGCTTCCCGCACCAGTACCCTTGAATTCGATCGAGTTCAGTTATCTCACGACTGGATTATCAGCTTGGAAGCAGAAAAATTTTTACCCTCAGTCCGCCCCTGTTTCTTGCTGTTACAATGCGGACTGGCCCTTGGCATTACGCGTAAATCTCTTGGGGAGACGGAGAAAAATTTAGGGGGAAAGGCAGCGGTAGCAAGCGATCGTTATTTCTTCGCCCACGAGCGTCTGACTCGTCTAGAAAAGACAATCGAGCAATTGAGCACCCTAGAAAGCTTCGATCTCGGACGAACACGCCAACTATTCACCCTCAGAGTGGACATTTCCAGGTTAGCGGTGGAATCCGTCTGGTTAGAAGCGGAAATTAAGGGAGGAAAAGGCTATTTCCGCAATAGCGACACGGCGCGGCGGCTGCGGGAGGTCGCCTTTTTACCGGTGTTAACTCCGAGCCTGATTCAACTAGAAAGAGAGTTACAACGTCAGTCCTCTACTGATAAAATTCTCACTGGCGAACTCGATCGGGCGGGGGTGAGGGAATGAGCGTCGCCACTGATTACCCCGTCCTCACCCTAAAAAATCTCCATAAACGCTATAAAATCCGCAATGGCTACCGTACCGTTTTTGAGGATATTAACCTACAGGTGCGGGCCGGTGAGGTGGTTTGTTTGCTCGGGGCCAGTGGTTGCGGTAAATCTACCCTCCTTGCTACCGCCGCCGGTTTGCAAAGTGCCGATGGCGGAGAAATACAATTGCACTCACGACCCTTAGAAGCACCAGACATCCGCAGCTCGATCGTCTTTCAATCCCCTGCCCTTTTACCTTGGTTAACCGTTTGGCAAAACGTGGCTTTTGGTTTGAAATTAAAGCGGATGCCCCGCCTCGATCATCAGCAATTACGCGAAAGGGTTCACACCGCCGTTAAAAGCGTCAAACTAGATGGCTTCGAGCGTGCCTATCCTCATCAACTATCGGGCGGTATGGCTCAGAGAGTTTCTCTAGCCCGCGTCCTCGCCCGCCGCCCCTCTCTCCTCCTCCTTGATGAGCCGTTTAGCGCTCTCGACGCGATCACCCGTTTCGAGATGCAAAAACTCCTCCTAGAAGTCATCGCTCTCTATAACAGCACGGTTCTCCTTGTTACCCACGACATCGATGAGGCCCTATTAGTGGCCGATCGAGTTCTTCTCATGGGCCGTCATCCGGTGGGCATCCGCCGAGAATGGACCCTCTCGATGCCGAAACCCCGTTTCGAGTCAGCGAAGCTTTTGAGTGATCTACGCCAGTCAATTTTTCAAGAATTAGCCCTTGTCATGACACTGTAAATCCATGAACCTACACGATAATTGTGCTTGTTGCGGCATGAGCCGTCGAGATTTTCTGAAACTTTCGGCACTTTTTACGAGTTCCTTCGGAGCAGCGATCGCCGCTGATAATTGGAGTCTCCCTGTTAACGCCAATGCCAACGACCAGCCTGTGAAAATCGGTTATCTACCGATTACGGATGCCGCCCCCCTATTGGTGGCCCACTCGCGAAAACTTTATCAAGCGGAAGGTTTAACTACAGAACAACCACGCCTATTCCGCTCTTGGGCGCAGATTGTTGAGGCCTTTCTCGCTCGGCAGGTGAACGTTATTCATGTTCTTTTTCCCACCTCGATCTGGATTCGTTACGGGCGCAATTTCCCCGCTAAAATCGTCGCTTGGAACCATACCAACGGTTCAGCCCTCACCGTCCTTCCCGATATTGAAAATCCCAGGGAATTGGGAGGTAAAACGATCGCGGTTCCTTTCTGGTATTCGATTCATAATTTGGTCTTGCAACAACTCTTACAACGTAACGGGCTGAAAATAGTTCGCAAAGCCAAGGACGCGCCGATCGCTCCTAACGAGGTTAATCTAGTGGTTCTCCCGCCCCCGGATATGGTATCAGCCCTCGCCAATAAGAGCATCGGTGGTTATATCGTTGCTGAACCTTTCAACGCAGCGGCGGAAAATCTAAAAACCGGTAGGGTTCTCCGTTTCACCGGCGATGTCTGGAAGAATCACGCCTGTTGCGTCGTCTTTGTTCACGAGGAGGATATTAGGCAACGGAAACAATGGACGCAGAAGGTGGTAAACGCCCTCGTTAAAGCTCAACTCTGGTCCCGGGGCAATCGCTCCGAAGTGGCCCGGATTCTCTCTAAAGATGGTGGAAAATATACCCCTCACCCGCTGCCAGTATTGCAACGGGCGCTTACTTACTACGATCGCAATTTCTATAAGAAAGACGGAGCAATCGAGAATCCAGCCTGGCAGGTCAACCGGATCGATTTCCAGCCCTATCCTTTCCCTTCCTATACGGAGGAACTGGTACGCTTACTAAAAATCACTCAGGTAGAAGGAAATACGGATTTTCTCCAAAAACTGCAACCCCGACAGGTGGCGCGGGATCTCGTGGATGACTCTTTTGTCCGTAATGCCTTGCAACAGGTGGGCGGACCGAAAGCTTTCGGCTTACCGAATAATCTCTCCCGCATCGAGACGATCAAATTTTAAAGGTCTGAACCCATGAAGTCACAATCTTTGACCTCCCCGCCAAGAGCTTTACTACCCTTATGGGGTATCGGTTTTGGATTATTGCTCTGGTGGCTATTTACCAGTCCTCTATGGCACTCAAACCCGATTTTAAATGATTTTTCCCCTGAGCGATCTTTTGTCGCTTTATTACATCTTTTTGTTGGGGGGGAGATTATGCCCCATATCCTCACCAGTTGCCGCCGGGTTCTTGTGGGCTTGGCTCTCGCTAGTGCCATCGGTGTGCCTTTGGGGGTATTAATCGGGTTGTATCGCTCCCTTGAATTGGCTTTGTCGGTCGTACTTCAATTTCTACGCATGATCTCGCCCCTTTCTTGGATGCCTTTAGCGGTGATGGTTTTGGGAATTGGTGATCTACCGGTGTATTTTTTGCTGACGGTGGCGGCTATCTGGCCGATCCTTCTCAATACGGCTGCCGGGGTTAATGCGGTTGATCGCTCTTGGTTGACTTTAGCCCGCAGTCTCTGTGCTACCCGAGGGGAAACGGTTTTCCAGATTATTCTGCCTGCGATCCTCTCCCATCTCTTAACTGGTTTTCGTTTGGCTATCGGTATTATCTGGATCGTTCTTGTCCCGGCGGAAATGCTGGGGGTTAGTGCGGGTTTGGGTTATTATATTCTCGATACACGCGATCGACTCGCTTACTCAGAGTTGATGGCGGTGATTCTCGTTATTGGTGCGATTGGTTATCTGCTCGATTGGGGTTTGCGTCTGGCTCATCGCTCTTGGACGCATCAAGATTAGCCTATTGGTTTAACTATTTCCTCATAAGTAACCTATACTCAACGGATTTAGTGATATTAACAACAAAAAGGCTCCCGCCAACTAGACGGGAGCCGCTGCCATCGAACTAACCGAAATTAGTCGAGGTCGGGCATTGCCAATGCGGGTTCAGTCTCGCGGTCAATTCCTTTCTCGAAACCGGCGGCAGCGGCGCGAGCGCGTCCAGCGTGCCAGAGGTGTCCAATCAGGAAGAAGAAGGCGAGGGTGAAGTGAGAGGTAGCCAACCAAGCGCGAGGAGACACATAGTTAAACGAGTTAACGTCAGTGATAACGCCACCTACAGAGTTCAAGGAACCTAAAGGAGCGTGGGTCATGTATTCAGCCGCGCGGCGTACTTGCCAGGGTTGTACGTCATTTCTGATTTTGTCGAGGTCTAAACCGTTAGGACCGCGGAGGGGTTCTAACCAGGGACCGCGGAAATCCCAGAAACGCATGGTTTCACCACCGAAGATGATTTCGCCAGTGGGAGAGCGCATCAGGTATTTACCTAGACCGGTGGGGCCTTGGGCAGAAGCGACGTTAGCACCTAAGCGTTGGTCACGCACCAAGAATGTGAAAGCTTGAGCTTGGGAAGCTTCCATACCGGTCGGACCGTAGAATTCACTGGGATAGGCGGTGTTGTTAAACCAAACGTAAACAGCGGCGATAAAGCCCATCATGGAAAGAGCGCCCAAGCTGTAGGACAGATAGGCTTCTCCAGACCAGATGAAAGCGCGACGCGCCCAAGCAAAAGGTTTGGTGAGAATGTGCCAGATACCGCCAGCGATACAGATTAAGCCAATCCAGATGTGACCGCCGATGATATCTTCCATGTTGTTGACGCTGATAATCCAGCCTTCGCCACCGAAGGGAGCTTTGGTCAGATAACCGAAGATAACTGCGGGGTTGAGGGTAGGATTGGTGATGATGCGGACATCACCGCCACCGGGGGCCCAGGTATCATAGACACCGCCAAAGAACATGGCTTTAAATACCAACAACAGCGCACCACAACCCAAGAGAATCAGGTGATAACCGATGATGTTGGTCATTTGGTTTTTGTCTTTCCAGTCGTAACCGAAGAAATTAGAGTATTCCTCTAGGGTTTCCGGTCCGCGGATAGCGTGGTAGATACCACCAAAACCGAGTACAGCCGAAGAAATTAAGTGTAAAACACCAGCAACGAAGTAGGGGAAGGTATCGACTACTTCACCGCCAGGACCGACCCCAAAACCGAGGGTCGCTAAGTGGGGAAGCAGGATTAAACCCTGTTCGTACATCGGTTTTTCGGGGATAAAGTGGGCGGTTTCAAACAGGGTCATTGCCCCGGCCCAGAAAACGATTAAACCAGCGTGGGCGACGTGAGCGCCGAGCAGTTTACCGGAGAGGTTGATAAGACGAGCGTTACCAGACCACCAAGCGAAGCCGGTGGAACTTTGGTCACGACCACTAGCGGTAGGGATATTAGAGAGCGTTACCACGCGGGAGAACCTCCTCAGGGAAGATAAAGTTTTCGTGGGGTTGGTCTTGGGGAGCCATCCAAGCTCTCAGACCTTCGTTAAGCAGAATATTTTTAGTGTAGAAGGTTTCAAATTCCGGGTCTTCCGCCGCTCT
>SFAQ01000058.1:0-11819 GCA_007096525.1 Microcystis wesenbergii Mw_QC_B_20070930_S4
TCAGGTTTTAGTTGAGCTTTATTTTCGGTGGGGAGAACGGGGGCAAAACCTTTACCCATGAGCTATTTCCTCATTAATTTTCATGAACAACAGTGAGACTAAGGCTTAATTATAAATTAGCAGTTACGCACTGTACAAATTCACCATGATGTGTATGAAGGAAAATCCGTCGTTTCAGACTTTTGGCGATTAACTTCTGATCGATAGCGATCGCTCAAAAGTCATCAAAAAATCACGTTAAAATGCCCGAAACCCATACCTCATATTTGGTCGATCCTGTCAATGCGTAAGTCCTATAAATTATACAGAGGTAGCAGGGGCTAAGTCTGGGTACTGGCAGTGCGGGACGGTGCTATGGCGATTTCATCACCCTATTCAGAAATCTTTGTCAAGTACAATTTATACCAAATTAGATGAGCTTACCCTGCTATAAATTCACCTTCAGCTGTTTTCATCTTCGTTTCAATCCCAAAACACTTAAAAAGAAACTGGAAAAAATCACCTGTACTCCCAACGCTAGAGCGGTTACGGAAGGAATGACAATCCGCATGGTCATGGCTGGATCTAAGGCTCCATAAAGTCGAGCATTCCAAATGTATAAAGCATACACCGAACCGCCTATACCTAGCAAAAATAAAATTACGCCAATGATTAATCCCACCTCCAGATTAATATAACGCAAAAATCGTCTTAATTTTCGGTCTTCTGGTAATAAACCTTCGCTGATAGCAAAAGCTTTTGTGAAGATGGCAAAACTGACGATTTGAAAGCCAATAATCAAAGCTGTGGCTGAATAGAGAAGGGTATGAACTCTGGGTTGGGTCATAAACCAAATCGTCGCCACAAATCCCAGAAACATTAAAGCCAGTCCGGGGTAGAGAAACAACCAACGAGGACTATACATTAAGAGAAATCGGAGATGTCGCCAGCCATCGCGCCAAGTTTTTAGGTGGGGGGGGCGACTGCGGCCGTCAGGGGATAAAGTGGTTGGTACTTCGGTAATTTTGAGACCGTAGAGGGATGCTTTCACCACCATCTCGCTGGCGAATTCCATGCCAGTGGTGCGTAAGTTCAATTGTTCGATCGCTTGTTTACTAAACCCGCGCAATCCACAGTGAAAATCACCACAGGGGCTGCCAAAAAATAACCGTCCTAACCAAGTCAAGACAGGATTGCCCAGATACTTATGCAATACTGGCATCGCCCCGGGTTTAATTCCCCCCTGAAAACGATTGCCCATCACCAAATCGTAACCCTGTCGCAATTTCTCTAGGAAGGGCGAGAGATTGGTAAAGTCATAGCTATCATCGGCATCCCCCATGATAATGTACTGACCTTTGGCGGCGGCGATACCCCCCCGCAGGGCGCTACCATAACCCCTTTCCGGGATAGGAACCACCCGCGCCCCTGAATTAGTGGCAATTTCTTGGGAACCATCGCTGCTGCCATTATCGGCGATTAGCACCTCTCCCGCAATTTTGTGTCGTTCCAGATAATCTCGCGCTTTACCGATACAGGTGGACAGGGTTTCCGCCTCGTTGAGACAGGGCATAACGATTGATAATTCTAGAGTAGGTATCTGCTCATTAGAGGCGGCATCTGCCATGACCTGATTTTCCAGCATAACAATCGCGGTGGAGTCGTTTTGCTCAAGAGTATAACAGGATTATTGACATTTGTGACAACAAATTTTTGATTGCTCAATAGTGCTGCCTTAATTGATTGGCTTGTCTTTGTCCCCAATAACCTATAATGATTGGGCTGTTCATTATCCAGATTTCCGAAGCTATCTAAGCTAGACACAGCCTTCAGCATCCCAACAACGGGGTTTAGATTACGAACAGCTTAGGGCAAAAATTTGACAACCCAGAGAAAATGATACTGAAAAATTAAAAACTGAAGTTTATCTTGGTTTCACAGCCATAAACCTTAGCTATATCAAGCTTAAAATCGAAATGACCTTAAAAGTTTAGTTGTAACATATAAGTTTAGAATTGACAGTGCCGATAGCAATGGATTACTGGGGAATAAATAACGTGAAGGTGCAGGGAAAAATGCCAGATCAATTGCAATATACAAAAATAAGCGGAGTAAAATTATAGATAAGGCAAAAGAAATAATCAATGTGTATTGATTGAGAAGTTGGGAGTGAACAGGTTTAACCAAGTAATAGACCAATAATATTACAAAAGATATCATTCCAAGAATATTGATGATCTGAATTAAAGGAGTGATCCGGTTTAAATAGAAGATAAGGTCTTTATTTAAATCTGGTTGGTTAACTAGATAAGTTCGACGATGTGCCACTCGATTAAATATTGATCTCATTTCAGGGGTTACTCGAGGATCATCCGTATTTTGTAATAATTTCTTACTACTGACTCGTGGCAAAAATAAATATCCACTCATTTCAGTTAATGAATGAGGAAATTTGTTTAGCCAAAATCCTATATCTATATCATCAAAAGAGAAAGTTTTCTGGTTAATTCTTTTATCGTTAAATGCCTCTTGCAGTTCAGAATTAATTTGAGTAAAAACTTGATACATACTCCTATCTTCTGTTAAATTGCTTCTTCTAATTGCTTCTATTGTTGACCAGTACACCCAATCAATTGCTACTTCTATATTAGTAGTATCTTTTCCACCGAGTCTAGTAATTCTCCTAGCTAATTCTTCTTCGATTAGAGGTTTGACTTGATTCAATGTTGGACTCACTTGATAAGCCATTTTTAATTGTTGGCGATTTATATTGACAAACTCAAAATCATCTATATTTTGACCATCATCTATACTCTGAATCTGGGAAAAAGTTTCTTTGAAAGCCGATGAGTTACTAATGGATAACGCTGGTAATTCTAGAAAAAAAGCATTTAGTAAAGTAAAAACTGTAGTAATTAATAAACTTATAGCAATGGGAATAATACAAATCGGCAAAGCTTCTCGAATAGCTCTTGCTATATTCATTCTATTCCTTAATACAAGAATAACAAAAACAACTAGGTAACTCGCTAAATTTTCTGACATAACAGTTATGACAGTTAAAGCCAAAAGGATATGATATAAGCTAATGGCTATTGTTTCAGTTAAAATAGTATTGAACCACAGAAAAGTTGTTATATGAAAAGTTAAAATTGCAAAAATAACTAAGCAGATATATCGAGGGATTTTTAGTAATCTAAAACTAAAAACTAATAAAATATTAGAGATGGTGTAAAAAATCTCATGACTAATTCTTAGAGAAAAATTAAGAAAATTAGAAAACATTATAAATATTGGATATCCTGGCATATAATCGATTATTGCCTTAGCTTTATTAGTAGGAAACCAAATATTCTGATCTGCCATTAACGTATAGAGCAAGGAATCTCTTGGATGACCAACAACTTCACTGTTTCTGATTAAAAAAAACTTGATAATGATCATTGATAAAATCCCACAAGCAAAGAATAATTTGTTTATATCTTCGCAAAATATTCTCGTCAATAATTGTTTTTTTGCCATAATATTTACTGCACTTAACTAAATTCAATAAAGCGGAAATTGATCTACTAATAACAAGGAAAACTATCTGCTCTTAGGGTCTTTTTTATGCTTATTTAAACCACGAAAACTCCAGTGTTTGTGCAAGAAAAAATTATAAAACATTAAACCTGCACTCACAATTACTACCGATGCCATGTACCATAGTTTAAATACTTCTACCAAAATAAACATCCAAGCCACGTTAATTAATAAGCCAGAAAACATCACATTATAGTACTTTATCAATTCTGGGAAAAAGGTTTTTGTACTTGTATTAAAAGTATAAAACTTATTTAGGCAAAACCCAAGAAAACTTGTATAAATTAGCGCAATAACTACCGAAGCAATGTAATGAAATTTGATTTTTTCAGTCAATAAATATATGGAAACAGTATAAATAATATTACAGGTTAAACCAAAAATAAAAAATCGTCGAAATTGTTGACTAGATAGTAAAGAACAAGATTTGTAAAAACTCTTTTGAAGTAGATTAATCATAATTTAGATTACTTTGGCAATAACTTGGGTTAGACGATAGTAACTACTATATCGAATAGAGATAAACTGTCCTCACATATTCAAATCCCTCATGATCATACTTCCCTTTCCGGGATAGGAACCACCCGCGCCCCTGAATTAGTGGCAATTTCTTGGGAACCATCGCTACTGCCATTATCGGCGATTAGCACCTCTCCCGCAATTTTCTGTCGTTCCAGATAATCTCGCGCTTTGCCGATACAGGTGGCCAAGGTTTCCGCCTCGTTGAGACAGGGCATGACGATGGATAATTCTAGAGTAGGTATCTGCTCATTAGGATCGGCAGCTGCCATGACCTTATTTTCCAGCATAACAATCGCGGTGGAGTCGTTTTGCCCAAGAGTATAACAGGTTATGTACAGCAGTGGTCTAAATTGTTAGCACGCAATCTGCTGATTCTTTTTCATCTGAGCGGCAATCTATATCTGAAGTTGAATGGCGATCGCTCTGCCCGACTCTCTGACTTTCTTTATTGGGCAATTTAACCCAAATTTTCCAGCAACTGAAATTCTGATGCTATCCTCGCCATCCCACCTGATTATTTGCTAGAAGTCATGGCCAAATCTCCTTAACCCCAACTGACGTTACATTTGCTCAAAAGCTATCTGCTTGGCGCTGAATTTTTGATGCGTCCGGGACGCATCCCACGGCCAAATATCGCCAATTTCCCCCTAGGCTTTAGGTCTTAAATAAACTAGAGACTGTTGCCAAATTAAAGTGGGTTTATCGTAGTGATCAACCAGGTATAGACAGTTAACATCTTGCCAAAGGATGCGACCAACGAGGAGATCATCGGTACTTAACTTAATTTCTACTTCCTGTTTCTCTTGAATATAGCTCTGTACTTGTCTAATACTCGGTAGGCCAGGATCAAATTGAGACATAATGAGTTTATCGATGGGGTGTTCATCCTCTATTATTCCTGTTGAGTAGCTTTTATTGACCATGAAAATCCCCTTTACCAAATATCAAGGCCTGGGCAATGATTTTATTTTGATAGATAACCGTCACAGTCCCGAACCCCTGATCACAGCAGAAATGGCCGTGGCTATGTGCGATCGACATTTTGGTATCGGCGCCGATGGCGTGATTTTTGCGCTTCCCGGCCAAGCAGCAACCGACTACACCATGAGAATTTTCAACTCTGATGGTTCGGAACCGGAGATGTGTGGTAACGGTATTCGCTGTCTAGCCCAATTTATTGCCCATTTAGAGGCTAACAACACCATTGGCCGCACCTATCGCATTCATACTCTGGCAGGAACGATTATTCCTCGTTTAGAAGCTAATGAACAGGTAACGGTTGATATGGGACCGCCGCAACTCCTAGGCAGTGAAATTCCCACCACTTTAGTCAAGGGGTCAGAAAAAGTCCTGGCGGTTCCCCTAGAGGTGGAGGGTAAAGATTGGTTAGTTACTTGCGTTAGTATGGGTAATCCCCACTGTGTCACTTTTGTGGATGATCTGGCCTCTATTCCCCTAGAAACTATCGGTCCAAAATTTGAGCATCATCCGGTTTTTCCCCAACGGACTAATGTGGAGTTCGTGGAGGTAATCTCGCCGGATTATATGAAGATGCGTGTTTGGGAAAGAGGTGCAGGAATTACGCTCGCTTGTGGGACTGGTGCTTGTGCTGTGGTGGTGGCAGCTGTGTTAACGGATAAATGCGATCGCCGTTGTACCGTGGAACTCCCTGGTGGTTGTCTTCAGATTCACTGGTCCCAAGCTGATAACCGGGTTTACATGACAGGTCCTGCTAAAGCTGTTTTTGAGGGCATTTATTGGCTCTAAACTAACCCGTCTGGACGGGGACTGAACTCCCCGAACAGCGCGACGGGATTGTTAATTCTTAGAGACTGGTAATCCAAGCAATAATTCCTTTACCGGTTAACAATTCAATGGCTAAAAGAGAGACAAAGCCAATCATAGCTAGTCTGCCATTCAATTTTTCAGCTTTTTTGGTAAAACCGAGACCGCTAGAACTATCAACGTACATTTTCGGTTCGACAGCAAAATTATTCATTCTTCCTTGTTCTTCGGTGGTGTAGCCGCGGGCAGTCATGGGGAGGCTCCTTTTTTGTGCTTATGTTAAGAACTGTAACACAGTGTTAAGTTATATTGCAAATTTTAACAAAAAATTTCTGGAGACTTAGAAAACCTCGATCGGGTGGTCATACTAAATCCTGTTTAAAAGGTATAGGAGAGTGGGGTGTGGGGTGTGGGTTGTGGGGTGTGGGGTGTGGGGAGAAACAATTCATAACTTGAGAGTTAATCACACTATTAAAAACGGATTTGGTGTCAGTCAACGGCAAGGTTCTCAGCTGTCAGGGTAGTGCTATAGTTCTACCTTATCTGGGTCTATTGATGAAATTTTGCATTTTTCTTGACAAATTACTCAGATTGTGGTAGCAAAGATGTGTGAACTTGATCGCCCGCTCAAGGGAAAGACAAAAACTATCTTAAGGTCGCCAGAGGAGTCCCGTTAAACCGTACAGGAGTTAGCGGGGGATAAATTGCCGCCAAAAGCGAACCCGACTCTAGGGAGTCAACTGACCTTGAGCGAAGATGTGCCGAATGGGTTAAGTGTGGGGAGAATAGGGAAAAACCACTAGGAAAAACCTGAATAGAATCTTAATATATAGAGTGCCTAGTAGCCATCACGATTGCGCTCACTGTCTTTGTAAATTCTATGGCAGAGATTAACCCAGAGATCAACCTCATGCAGATAGCGACTATACTCAACCAATATCGATTTGAAATGAGAGGATATAAAGCGCAAGAATTAATCGAGCGCTGGTTGCCCATCTATTCGCTAAATTGGATTCGCATGGCGATTTTAGAGGCACTCTATCAGGGACGTTACAAAGTCATTTCGGTGGAGGAAATTCTCAAAATTTGGCACCGTCGCGGCCATCCTACCTTTCATTTTACGGGGGAATTCGAGCGCTTGGTTTGTAAAAACTTGCTAGATTCCCAGTTAAATTACAAAAAACCAGCAGTTATTCCTAAACAGGACAAGTTCAATCTACCTTCTCCCACTCTTGAGCGGCCTTGTCCAGAGCCAGCAGCGGGAAAAACCGATAGTAATGGCACAGTAGCCACGACTAAAGACTCTTTACTAAACTTAGAAACTTCTCCTTTTGATGATCCTCGCCAAGGTATGAGTAATGTGGAGGAATTATTCTCACAGTTAACCCCAGAAACGCCCAAATTCCCTGAATTAGAATCATTGCCTAAATCGCCTAACGGTCCTGGAACTGGGGAGAATTTTCCAGCTAATTTTAAACCGGTAATCGATGAGTTTATCCCTTTGTTAGACCCTTCAGAATTATATCCCAAATTAAAAGCTGTGGCTCGATCGCAGTCTAAGTAGGGAAGGAGATAGGAGACTCCGAGACTCCGAGACTCCGAGACTCCGAGACAAATTCACCGTACTTTTGCCTATTGCAAGAGTGCCTATTGCCGATGAATTCCCCGCCCCCAAGAAAAAAAATCGCCCTGACGATTAGAATAGAGTTAACTTTCCCCCTCCAAGCTCTGCTCAATTAACTAGCATTATGACATCCTCCTATTTTGGTCTAGAAACCGAAGAAAATAAACTAATTAACTCTAATAATCTCTCGTTCGCTGCTTCTCTTGGTATTCATGGTCTAATTTTAGCGATTATCTTACCTAATTTCCTCAATAATCCAGCGCAGGAGTCAAAAAAGGAATTACGCAACGTCAATCTGATTGAATTGAACCCTCTAGAGCAGTCACGTCTTCCCAGTCTTGACTCCTCCCTGTCCAGCTTACCCGGACTGCCTAACCTCAATTCGTCTTCTTCCTCTTTGCCTCCTCTCCCCCCCATGGATGGTATCCATAACAGCACCTTACCTCCTTTACCCTCGGTTTCTTCCCTCCCCCCTTTACCTTCCTTACCTGCTTTACCTCCCCTCTCCTCTTTACCCTCCGTCAATATCTATTCTCCTCCCTTGGCATCTATCCCCTCTCCGGGTAGATTACCGATTCCTCGCAATTTTCCCACTTCTACCGCCAGTTTACCTAGTCCTCCTTCTGTTCCCACCCTGCCAGAGAATAATAATCTGCCTAGGGAGACTAATAACCAGCAGGTCTGGCCTTACTTCGATCCCTACCAAGATAATCTAACTTTAGATAGATTGCGAAATTCGCCCCGTAGTGCATCGCAACAGGCGCAGGAACAATTAAACAATTCCTTAGCCCGCACGTCGGAGCCGAAGGAGCCATCGCCCATCGATGAACAGCGTCGTCAACAATTAATGTGGGAAATGCAGGAACGTTTGCGCTCCCTGGAGGCGGATAAAAGTAATACCAGTAACGATGAGGCCAGGAGAAATCTAGTGGATTGGCTGGCCAGAGTCCAAAAAACTAATCCCAATGCCTTAAATGAACTAAATCAGCCGAATCAGGGCAGCGGAGGCATAACTACCGTCAATTTGACCGGTAATTATCCCGCTGCGGCTTGTTCCCGTCAATTAGCGGGGACGGCGGTTTATGGGGTGACGGTGGATGCCCAAGGCCGCCTCAGCAGTGAACCCCAGTTAATTAAAAGTGCTGGCTTCCCGATTTTCAATCAACAGGGGGCTAGGGAAGTGAGATCAATTGGTTTTAATAATCCCACTGGTGAGTCGAGAAGCTATCGTGTGCAAGTCAGTTTTGCCCCTAACCCGGAAGTGTGCCGAGGTGCGATCGCTAATCCCCCGCCACCAGAGGGTAGTAACCTCAATACCCGTAACTCCCCCCCCGTAACGCCGGCAATTGAAACCCCGCTTCGTCCTAATCAACCGCCGCAACCCGCCGTTAGCCCCCAACCGGATAACGTCAAGCCGCCCGAAACCACAGGGCCAAATCCACCCCAAACCCAGCCAGAACCGCCCAAAGAAGCGATAATCGAAGAAAAAGCCCCAGAAACTCCGCCCCAAACCCCTGCTCTCAATCAGACGGAGGTTTCCCCCGCTAGTCCCCCCACTAGCCAAAATCCTCAACCCGTCAGCGAGGAAGCCTTGCCCCCCGGTCCGCCGGCGTCCGCTAAAACTGAACCAGAAAGTTAGGCCTTTTCAGTTATCAGTTATCAGTTATCAGTTATCAGATGTGAGTTTTAAGTTCACTGATTACTGAAAAAAACTCTCATCTTCCTAGTCAATAATTCGATCCCCCCTGCCCCCTTGATAAGGGGGGCATCTGATAATTTTTAACGGCTACCTACTTATTTTTACTTAAATGATTTCCACTTCCCAGATACCCGATTCTTTTGTCTCACCTTGCCGTCGCGCCTCGGTTAGTCGTACTACCAAAGAAACCGATGTAGAGGTGACGATCGATCTTGATGGTAGCGGCAATTGTCGCGCCCAGACAGGAATTCCCTTTCTCGATCATATGTTGCAGCAAATCGCCTCCCACGCTGCGATCGATCTCGATGTACGCGCCACCGGAGATCTAGAAATTGATGACCATCACACCAATGAAGACGTGGGAATCACCCTTGGACAAGCTTTACTGCAAGCTTTGGGGGACAAAAAAGGGATCGTCCGTTTCGGGCATTTTGTCGCCCCTCTCGATGAAGCTTTAGTGCAGGTTGCCCTCGATTTTTCCGGTCGCCCCCACCTCAGTTATGGTCTAGAAATTCCCACCCAAAGAGTGGGAACCTACGATACTCAGCTAGTGCGGGAATTTTTCGTTGCTTTGGTCAATCACAGTCAAATGACCCTACATATTCGTCAATTAGACGGGATTAATTCCCATCATATTATTGAGGCTACTTTTAAAGCTTTTGCCCGGGCGATGAGTATGGCCATAGCGATCGATCCCCGTCGCGCCGGTATAATTCCCAGTTCTAAGGGAGTTTTATAGAAGCGCTGCTTAACCGAATTAACGTTAGCTTAGAAGCCCATAATTTGAGCAACTTGGGTTAATTCGGGAGCAATCCCAGATTTTAGTTGATTATTGCTGTGTTTTACCGCCGAATCTGGGTCTTTTAGGCCATTTCCCGTTAAAACACACACTACGGTGGCCCCATCGGGAACCTGTTGATGCACTTTTAATAATCCTGCCACAGAAGCGGCGCTGGCTGGTTCACAGAAAACCCCCTCTTGGCCCCCTAAAATCCGATAGGCTGCCAATATTTCCTCATCGCTGACCGCGTGAAATTGCCCCTGACTAGCGTGACTAGCGGCCCAGGCTTTTTCCCAGTTAGCGGGGTTGCCGATACGGATAGCCGTGGCTAGGGTTTCGGGATGGTCAACCGGTTGTTTGGAGATAAAAGGGGCAGCCCCGGCGGCCTGAAAACCCATCATCTTCGGCAGTCGGTCACATTTACCTATCTGGTGATACTGACAGAATCCCATCCAATAGGCGCTAATATTGCCCGCGTTACCCACGGGAATACATAACCAGTCGGGGGCATTACCCAAGACATCGACAATCTCGAAAGCGGCGGTTTTTTGACCCTCTAAACGGTAGGGATTGACGGAATTGACTAAAGTTACGGGATAATTTTCTGATAGTTGGCGGACAATCTTCAGGGCATCATCAAAGTTGCCATTGATAGCGATGACTTCGGCTCCGTACAATAAAGCTTGGGCCAATTTTCCTAAGGCCACATAACCGTCGGGGATAATCACAAAGGCCCGCATCCCGGCCCTTCTTGCATAGGCTGCCGCCGCCGCCGAGGTGTTGCCGGTACTGGCACAAATCACCGCTTTTGCCCCTTCTTCTTTAGCTTTCGAGATGGCCATGGTCATACCCCGGTCTTTAAAGCTGCCGGTGGGATTTAAACCATCATATTTGACAAAAACCTTGACATCGCGCCCGATTTGTGCTGAGAGATAGGGGGCGGGGATCAGGGGTGTATTGCCTTCTAGGAGGGTAATTACAGGGGTTTTGCTGCTTACGGGCAGAAATTGGCGATATTCTTCGATCAAACCGCGCCAGCCGCCGATAGACGAGGATTTAGTGGGTGATTGGGGGATCGATCGAGAAATAGTTGTCATAGCCTTAAGGATACAGATTTGATTAGATGGCCCAGTCTCCTATTTTATCCAATAAGCAGGCCAAAAAATTAATCTCGATCGCCCGATTGGGATTCATGGGGTTTAAAACAGGGATGCGGAAAGATAAAAGGCAGTAACAGCCAATAAATGACCTTTTTGGTCAAAAAATAGTTATTTTATCGCTATAAATCTGATTTTTTGCCTTTTTTGTCTTTCAAAAGTTGATTTAATTAGCTGGTTATATTTAAATTGAAGATGGCTCCCCCCTTAATCCCTAGGGTTGATTCATGAATCAACCCTACCTTGAGGGGGAATCTGACAGTTAACACCTACCTACTTAATAAACCATCACCGGGTAAATAGCCAGAGATAAAAATTATGAAGGAAAGCACCGTCCCCACCATTAATCTCGCCCCTAAACTCAGACGCGATTTATCTTTATGGAATCCCTTTGATTATCTTTTGCTGTTGTACTGGGTGTTTTATTTTCCCCAAGCAGTGCGCTGGTATGTGGAAACGAGAGACGGCGGCGATAACCATACCGTACAATTGCGTCTAGGGATTCAGGGTCTTCTCTTAACTGTAATTACCCCTCTGATTATCTGTAGCATAGCGGCAAATTTAGGACTTTCTGTTAATTGGGTGGGCGTGGTGTGGGGCGTGGTGTGGGGCGTGGCGTTGGGCGTGGTGTGGGGCGTGGTGTGGGGCGTGGTGTGGGGCGTGGTGTGGGGCGTGGCGTTGGGCGTGGCG
>SFAQ01000059.1:0-54387 GCA_007096525.1 Microcystis wesenbergii Mw_QC_B_20070930_S4
ACAATTAGCCTACAAATGCCGTTGGTATGGGAGAAATTACCTCGAAATAGATAGATGGTTTCCTAGTTCTAAGCGGTGTAGTAATTGCGGGTATATTGCCCTTGAAAATGCCGTTAAATATTCGAGAGTGGGATTGTCCAGACTGTGGGACTCACCATGACCGAGATATTAACGCGAGTAAAAATATTTTGGCCGCAGGGCTTGCGGTGTCAGTCTGTAGAGCGACCATAAGACCAGAACAGAGTAAATCTGTTAAGGCAGGTGCGAAAAATCCTTCGGGAAAGAAGCAGAAACTCAAATCGTGAGGTTTGGGAATCACCGTCCGTTTACGGCGGCGAGGATGTCAACAGCTTTAACGGTAGGGGATTGCTTGATCTTGATCTTAGTTCTTTGCCGGCCGATTGTCGGGAACTGGAATAGACTATTATCTATAGTTAGGACTTGCATAAAAAGTTTTTCGAGGGGTGTGGGGTGTGGCCCCCCAACCCCCCCGACATCGGGGGGCAGGTGGGGTGTGGGGTACGACTTCCTATTCCTTCGCACCAGAAAAGGGGTAAAATAATAAGTTTAGTGATAAGATGACCGAATTGTAAGCGGGGACTTGATATGGCAGAAACCCTATTATTTAATGCTTTGCGACAGGCGATCGATGAGGAAATGGGCCGCGACCAGACAGTATTTGTTTTAGGTGAAGACGTGGGTCATTACGGCGGTTCCTACAAAGTTACCAAAGATCTCTACAAAAAATATGGCGATTTAAGGGTTTTAGATACTCCCATCGCTGAAAATAGTTTTACGGGCATGGCAGTGGGGGCAGCCATGACGGGATTACGTCCGATTATTGAAGGCATGAATATGGGTTTTCTTCTGCTTGCCTTTAACCAAATTGCCAACAATGCCGGGATGTTACGTTATACTTCTGGCGGTAATTTTAAAATCCCCATGGTTATCCGCGGTCCGGGGGGTGTGGGGAGACAATTAGGTGCGGAACATTCCCAACGTTTAGAGGCCTATTTTCACGCAGTACCTGGCCTAAAAATTGTCGCTTGTTCCACTCCCTACAATGCCAAAGGTTTATTAAAATCGGCGATTAGAGATAATAACCCCGTGCTTTTCTTTGAACACGTTCTTCTCTATAATCTCAAGGAAAATTTACCTGATACCGAGTATCTTTTACCCCTAGATAAAGCGGAAATCGTTCGCAAGGGAGAAGATATCACCATTCTCACCTATTCGCGGATGCGTCATCACTGTTTACAGGCATTAAAACAGTTAGAAAAAGATGGCTACGATCCAGAAATTATCGATTTAATTTCCCTGAAACCCTTTGATATGGGGACGATCGCCGCTTCGATTCGCAAGACTCATAGGGTGATTATCGTGGAAGAATGTATGAAAACGGCGGGAATTGCTTCCGAGTTAATTGCTTTAATTAATGAGCAGTTATTCGATGAATTAGATGCCCCCGTGTTAAGATTATCTTCCCAAGATATCCCCACACCTTATAACGGTAATCTAGAAAGATTGACGATTATTCAACCTAATCAAATTGTCGAAGCTGTCCAAAAAATGGTCGGCGATCGCATTTAACAAATTCTCCTTTTGATACCGAAGTTATGCAGAGACAAAATTGGTTATTGTTACTGATCATCGGCCTAGTTGTTGCCTCGATCTTCGTCCTGATTAAGTTACCCCTACAATTAGGTTTAGACCTGCGCGGTGGTAGTCAATTAACCATTCAGGTTAAACCCACTGAAACCGTCAAAACCATTCAACCTAATGATTTAAAAGCGGTACAAAATGTGATTGAAAATCGCGTTAATGCCCTCGGTGTTTCTGAATCATTAGTGCAGACTGTAGATAGTAAAAATCAGGTAATCGTGCAACTACCCGGGGTCACAAATCCCAAAGAAGCTGAGAGAAACTTAAATGTTCAGGCCCAATTAGAATTTCGTCAGCAAAAACAAGGTACAGAAGGAGAATTTCGGGCTGAATACTCGATTTTTAAACAAAAAAAAGCGGAATTAACCGCCCTTAAAGCCGAGAATAAACCCGAAAATGCCGCTAAAATTGCCGAACTAGAACAATCTCTCCAGAAATCTAAACAGGCAATTTTAAATTTATTTGAATCGGTGGACTTAACTGGAAAAAATCTGCAAAATGCCACTATTAGTTCCACCCAAGGCACTAACTGGGAAGTGGCCATTACCTTCGACTCGGAAGGGGGCAGTAAATTTGCCGAACTGACTAAAGCAATCGCGGGTACTGGTCGCAGTATTGGGATTTTCCTCGATAATGAATTAATTAGCGCCCCGGTGGTTGATGTGCAGTTTGCCCAAACTGGTATTACTGGAGGCCGGGCCGTGATTACTGGTAATTTTACCGCCGAAACTGCCAACGATCTAGCGATTCAATTGCGCGGTGGTTCCCTACCTTTCCCTGTCAAAGTGGAAGAAATTCGCACCGTCGGGGCAACTTTAGGCCAGGATAGCATCCGTCGCAGTATCTACGCTGGTTTAGTGGGTTTACTGTTAGTTTTAATATTTATGGCGGTCTATTACCGTTTACCCGGGATTATCGCTGATATTTCCCTGATTATCTATACTATACTCTCTCTGGGGGCTTTTGCCTTAGTGGGAGTCACGATGACCTTACCCGGTATTGCTGGATTTATCCTCAGTATCGGCATGGCTGTTGATGCAAATGTACTGATTTTTGAGCGTACCCGGGAAGAATTAAGGGCCGGAAAATCCCTATTTCGGGCTGTGGAGTCGGGATTTTACCGGGCTTTTTCCAGTATTCTTGATAGTAATGTCACTACTTTAATCGCCTGTGCTGCCTTATTTTGGTTGGGTTCGGGATTAGTCAAAGGTTTTGCTTTAACTTTAGCCATTGGGGTAGCTGTGAGTATGTTTACCGCTTTAACCTGTAGTCGTACTCTCCTGTTAATCACCGTCTTAAACGTCCCCAGCGTCCGTCAAAAACCCCAACTTTTCTGCCCTAATTTACCAGCAAACCAGTAGGGTGGGTTAGGCGACGACAAGTTATGCTGTTAACCAATAATTTCATATTCGCCGTAACCCACCGATTGCCACTCCCTACTCCCCAAATTCCTTTTTTCTTTTTTACTTAATCAATATGGCATTTAACGTTACAAAACAGCGTAATTTTTGGTGGACAGTCTCGGCCCTGCTGACGATTGGTAGTATTTTGGCCATGGTGATTTCTTGGTTCACTATTCAAGCGCCTTTGCGACCGAGTTTAGATTTTGTTGGTGGGACGAGAATTCAGATAGAATTAGCCTGTGCCAAAAAGAATACCTGTGAGAAACCCTTAACTACTGCCGAAGTGCAAGCGATTTTAGACGAGGAGGGATTGGGTAACAGTAGTGTGCAGGTTTTGGATAAATATACTTTATCGGTGCGGACGAAAACCCTCGTAGAAGAACAGAGAACAAAATTACTCGACACCTTAAATCAGAAAATCGGCACCTTTGACCCCGAAACCAGTCAAATCGATACCGTCGGTCCCACCATCGGTCAAGAATTATTTAGGTCGGGATTTTTGGCCCTATTAGTTTCCTTCTTCGGCATTGCCGTCTATCTAAGCTTTCGTTTTCAACGGGATTACGCTTTTTTTGCCATTGTCGCCCTCTTTCATGACGTTCTAATTACCGTGGGCGTATTTGCGGTTTTAGGCTTAATTGCGGGGGTAGAAGTGGATAGTTTATTTTTGGTTTCCCTCTTGACAATTGTGGGTTTTTCTGTTAACGACACAGTGGTAATTTATGATCGCGTGCGGGAAAATTTCGCCCAAACTCCTGAACTATCCGTGAATGAAATTGTCGATAATGCGGTGAGTCAAACCCTAAGTCGTTCAATTAATACCACCCTGACCACTTTATTGCCTCTGGTGGCGATTTTTCTCTTTGGTGGCACCACTTTAAAATATTTTGCCCTAGCTTTAATTATTGGTTTCGTAGCCGGGGCCTATTCGAGTATTTTTATCGCTAGTACCCTACTTGCTTGGTGGCGCGGTCGTTCCAATCGAACTAAGATAGTGCAAGCTTAGAAATGGCTGTTAGTCACTAGCCAAATTTTTGGGACAATTTCGTCAAATATCGGCTTCACCAATCATAATTGCTGTCAAAATTGACTCCACTGCTACTGCTGTCGTCCCAGACAAGAAAAGTCCGGGATAGACAGCAGTATGCCATCTTGGATGCAGCAGAGTTTTACAGCCTTTAACTGTGGAAAAATTAAATCCCAATGAATGATGAACCGTGGCAACTAAATCAAAATGAGCATCGCCTTGTTTTGAGTATTGAGGTGTTCCTTCTTTAGGACAAATGATTTCTGTTAAGAAGCCTTGTTTATGACTCATAATATGGAAAGATTGACCCCATTGCATAAATTGCTTAAGTAGGCGATCTTTTTCCTGTTCAATTAATTCTCCTTCTCCGTCTAAAGGAAATTGAGAATTAATCAAGACAATTACGATAGTTTGCGGAGGAACTTGCCAATCAGGTAGCAATTTCCTCCAGTTATCAACCATAAATGGGGTAGGGGGTTTTATATATCTCTCTACAGAATTCATGTTTAAGCAATGAGATTGATAGTAACCAGTCAATTATTGTAGGTTGGTTTGACGCAAGGAAACCCAACAAAGAGTAATGAAAGGATAGAAATAGCGATCGCCAATTTAGGCAGATTTGGCAGTTAGGTGTTGGGTTTCGTTCCGAGGGTCCAACCTACGAAAATCAACATATTAGTCCCTTTAGGAGACTTTCGCTGTTAGCCCTGAATTTTAATTCAAGGCGGGTTAACAAATTGATGTTTACTGGTGATCAATGGATAACCATTCTATCACGGGTTTACGTTTTTGATAAACGCAATCTTCTAGATAAAGAGCGATTAGTTTTTGCGAGGAAATACCCGTTTCTTCGGCAAGTTCTGTAAAATAATTTAATACGTTATCTTCTAGTTGAATTGTCACCTTTTTCGGCAATTTACCGATATAAGGGTTCGGGATAGAGTGAGAAAAATCGTAATTGTCTTTCATGGTAGAAAATTTTGATATTGTTGATGTTCTTTTGGATTGGCTAAACGAGCGGAAATAATGCGAATAATTGCATCATTTTCTCGGTAGAGATGGCAAAAGATTAATAATCTTCTAGAATCACTTATCCCGATTAAAATATAGCGATCTTCATCTAGAGAATGTTCGGGATCGTAGATTATACGAGCGAGATTATCATAAAAAGCCTCGCTTGCTTCCTCGAAAGAAACGCCATGTTTTCGCTCGTTGATAATCGCTTTTCGCTCATCCCACTCGAATGTTAACTCATTCATCTTGTTCCGATCCCTATTCTAGCGTGGCTTGATCGCCCTACCCGATTATCCTATCCCATCCCCGTTGTTAAAATAGATTACCGTCTCCCCCATGCCATCAGCCACCCCAATCCTAACCACAGGATATAAAACGGTAGTAGGATAATCCCTAAAATAATCGCCACTAATTTACCTATCCCTCTTGGAAAAAAGTTAGCGATTTGACGTTTTGAGCGCAGATTGATTAAATTCTGTCGGGTGTTTCGGTTATTTTTCTATGCGATGCTAACGCGCCCTACTGGTCTGTTATTTTCCCCTGAGCAAAAAAGCGATCGCTTACGGTTCGAGTGTTTTTTAGCCATCTTGATCAAGACGATACTCCACCGCTTGCTGAAGTTGCTCGGTTCGTGTTTCCATCGCTTGAATTTGCCGCTCAATAGCTTGAAACTATTGTTCTGACGCTTCTACAAAGCGATCGATAAATTGCTTCAAGAGATTTGATTGCGAACACCACTGAAAGCAGCGTATGCGATCGCTATAGCATCTACAGCATCATTAATAGGCATTTTTGTCAATCCGAATAAATACTTAATTTGTTCAGCCACCTCAGCTTTAGTGGCCTTACCATGGCCCAGATGACATTTCCAACTAGCTTGATGGAGGAAAATCGGTTCAATTCCCCCATCGCGACAGCTAACTAGATTGATAATTCCCAATGCTTGCAGGACTCCACCGGCTGCCTTGATTTGCCGGTTAAAAAAGGGCATTTCCACGGCAATTTCCCCCGGTTTATATTCTGCGATTAACTCCTTTAAATCCCGTTCAATTTCGATCAAACGCTGGGCAGTAGAAAGATTTTTAGAAGTTTCGATCGTGCCATAATCGACTAAAATCGGCATTAACTCACTATTATCCCGGAGAATAGCCCAACCGACAATCGCTAATCCGGGGTCGATACCCAACCAAGTAGTCATAGATTAAGCCAAAAAATCTTGGACGATTTGGAGGATTCTTTGGGATGCTTGTCCATCTCCAAAAGGATTAATTGCATTAGCCATGCGCTCATAGGCGATTTTATCCCTTAATAATTCTCCCGCTTGTGCTAAAATTTGCTCTGGATTAGTACCAATTAATTTCGCTGTTCCCGCTTGTACTGCTTCCGGTCTTTCCGTGGTTTCTCGCAATACTAAAACCGGTTTTCCTAAACTAGGGGCTTCTTCTTGAATGCCCCCAGAATCAGTTAATAATAAATAACAGCGTTGAATCGCCCCCACTAACTCGGCATAATCGAGAGGTTCAGTTAAAAATACCCTGGGATGATTGCCCAAAGCGGACTGAATTGGTTCTCGGACGGTGGGATTGCGATGCAGGGGTAATAATAGGGCTGTATCGGCATATTTTTCTAACAACAAAGTAAATCCTTTGATAATATCCTGTAGGGGTTCGCCCCAATTTTCCCGGCGGTGAACCGTGGCTAATAAAACCCGATAATCTGACCAATTTAAGCCCGCAATTTGACATTCTGGTGCGGTTTTGGCTACGGTTAATAAAGCATCAATAACCGTATTGCCGGTGTGGTGAATATTTCCTGTCACCCCTGATTTTTGTAAATTTTCCACGGCTAAAGTAGTGGGAGCAAAATGTAGGGTAGTCAGTTGAGAAATTAGGCGACGATTAGCTTCTTCGGGATAGGGATTATAGATATCATTAGTTCTTAATCCTGCCTCCACATGGGCGATAGGAATTTGTTGATAAAAAGCCGCTAAAGCAGCAGCAAAAGCAGTGGTAGTATCACCTTGCACAATAATTAAATCTGGTTTTATGCGCTCAAAAACTGTTTCTAAACCCCGTAAACTGCGGCAAGTAATATCAGTTAAAGTTTGACGGGTTTGCATAATATCGAGATTTTCATCGGCTTTTAAAGCAAATAATTCCATCACCTGCGCTACCATTTCTTTATGCTGTCCCGTCAGAATTACATGGGTTTGAAACTTTTCCGATTCTTGAAAAGCACGAATAACGGGAGCTAATTTAATCGCTTCGGGACGAGTTCCAAGAGTAATACAAATTGATTTCAACATATTATTATCAGTTATTAGTTATCAGTTATCAGTTTTCAGTTCACGGATTACTATTTATTGATCACTGAAAATCGCTTGATTTGTGCTGTTTTGTCATTTTTCACTCGTTTGGGGTTGTTGAACGATAAATTGGGGATAGAGTTGCATTTGCTTAGGATTTAAAGGTCGAGAGATGGTCAAAACTTTTTGTTTAGCTAACTCTTGAGTCATGGTATCCAAAGTTTGAGCGATACGCAAATTATATTCTAATTGTTCCCCAGAAGAAAGCAGATTACTTAAGCCATCAATTAAATGTCTTAAATTCTCGCGAAATTGGGGATCACCGATTAACTCATCAATATCGGAGGTGATTTTTTGAGTATTTTCAAAAGTCACCCTAGCAGATTCGAGAGTTTTTTGCAGCACAACAATTGTAGCAGGATCGTTAATAGTTTTAGTAATTTCTCGTAAATTATTCGATGTTTCCACCGCATTATGCAAAATAGTCTCGATATTTTGCATGACTTGTTTAGTATCAATTTCATCTAAACCAGCATTCAATCTCAGGGTGGTATTATTGAGATTATTAGCGAGACTACCAATACCTAAACTAGCTTGATTAAGATTATCGAGAGTATTAACAATTTGTCCCCGATTTTCGCTGAGAACAGCATTAAGATTAGCGACTAATTGGGAAGATTGTTGGAAAGTCCTGCTGATTTGACTGCGATTTTCCTGAACGGTATTATCTAAAGTATTGACAAAACGGGAAGCATTATTAGCCGTATTAGTCACCGAGCGACTGGTGGTGGCTAATTCCAAAGATAGACGAGAGATTTCTCTTTGGGTATTACGGATAGTCTGGGAGGTATCATCGGATAAACGGGCGATTTTTTGAGCTGCTATAGCGGTATTTTTGGTGACATCATTGAGATTACCCACAAATTCAGGACTGGTAAAAGTATCCACTAAACGACCAACACTAGACATTAATTGTGTTCCTGTTGTCCCCTGTAAACGAGTATTATTACAGAGAATTAACTGTTGATCACAGTCGGGACTAAGAGGGTCGAGATTTTTGGCCTCAGCACTTAGAGAAATTAAGGGAGTAATATCGATGGCTGCCTCCCCAATTAATCCGGAAAGATTGGTAGTAACAGTTACCTTCCTAGGCATAACTAAAGTAGCAGAAGCAATCTCGGCAATAACTTCCACTTGATTACTCCCCGGTATAAAACTCGTAATTCTTCCCACTCTCACCCCGCGAAAACGCACCGGCGCCCCGACTTGTAACCCTTCCACGTCGGCAAACTCGAAGATTAATTGATAGGTTTTCTGACCAAATCCTCCCCCGCGAACCCAGATAGCGAGCGCCCCAAAGACCAATAATCCGCCTAGGGCAAACAAACCTAGTCTTCCTTCTCGTAAAGCTCGCGAACTCTGCATGATTTTTCTCTCATTCTCGATAGTTCTTAATTTAGCTTAATCTAGCTTAAACGATTGTTCTAATCGGGCCTTCAACGCTGGCGCTAAAAAATTGCCGGATCATGGGATGATCGGTACTATCGATATCTGCCACTACTCCCTGCCATTGCACTTTTCCCTGATAGAGAAATACTACTCGATCGGCGGTGCGTCGGATGGTACTTTGTTGGTGAGAAACCATTACATAAGTGTTCGCAGATCCCGATTTTTCATGGAGAGTCCGCACTAGATCCTCGATAATTGTGGAAGCTATCGGGTCTAATCCTGCGGTAGGTTCATCATACAGCAGTAATTCAGGATTATCGGCCTGATTATCGGGATTAGTGATAATAGCGCGGGCAAAAGCCACCCGTTTACGCATTCCCCCCGATAGTTCCGAGGGATAAAGGTCACTAATTCCCTGTAAACCGACCATTTCTAGGCTTTCTTCCACTAATTCCCTAATTCTGGCTTTTTTTAAATTAGTTTGTTCATAAAGATAAAAACCGACATTTTCCCCGACGGTGAGAGAATCAAACAGGGCCGTTTGTTGAAAAACTAAGGAAGTTCGCATCGCTTCTCGACCATCTTCTAGCAATCCCTGACGCAATTGACCTTTAATACGAATTTCTCCGGCATTTATCCCCGTTAATCCCGCAATTAACCGTAAAACGGTTGATTTTCCCGTTCCCGATGGCCCGATAATTACCAGGGCCTCCCCTCGATAAATAGTTAAATCTAAACCGTCGAGAATAACATTATCCCCGAATCTTTTCGATACTCCTCTCAATTCAATTAACGGTTCTTTCATGAAATCAGCATTAATGTCGCTTAATTATCCTATAACCTCTGGAATTTTAGGGAGATGGGGAAGTGGGGTGTGGGGTGTGGGGTGTAGGGTGTGGGGTGTAGGGTGTGGGGTGTGGGGTGTGGGGTGTGGGGTGTGGGAATTATGAATTATGAATTGGGGAGGTGGGGAAGTGGGGAAATTGAACTAAAACCCTAAAACCCTAACACCCCCAAAACCCTATCACCCTGTCTCCTGTCTCCTCTCTCCTGACTCGGAGAATACTGACTCGATTCTGGCTGCTATAGTAGAAAAGCACCCATTGCTGAAGATATCTGAGGTAGATTGCCGTGACTATTGCTTTAGACCAACTGCTTACCCCCGACATTGTTCGACCAGCGCGTTATTTGGGCAACGAGTTAGGTGCTAAACATAAAGAATGGACAAGTGCTGTGGTGCGTTGGGTGTTAACCTATCCGGAAGTGTACGAAGTGGGGGCATCTAACCTCGGCCATATTATCCTCTACAATATCCTCAATGCTCAACCTCGCCAACTTTGCGATCGCACTTATTTACCCGCAGCGGATTTAGCCCAAAAACTCAAACAGACAAAAACCCCCTTATTTGCCCTAGAATCCCGTCGTTGCCTCACCGATTTTGATATTCTCGGTTTTAGTCTCAGTTACGAGCTAGGAGCCACCAATATTTTAGAAATGCTCGACTTAGCGGCAATTCCCTTGACTTGGAGAGAAAGAGATGCGGGTAACTATCCGCTAATTTTTGCCGGGGGACAAACTGCCACCTCTAACCCCGAACCCTATGCCGACTTTTTTGATTTTATCGCCCTTGGTGATGGCGAAGAATTATTGCCAGAAATCGGTTTAATTTTAGAAGAAGGTAAACTAGCTAATCTAAGCAAAGAAGAACTATTACTAGATTTAGCCCAAATTCCGGGGGTATATGTCCCGCGTTTCTACCATGTCACCCCAGTGGGTGCAGTTATCCCCAATCGTGACGATGTACCGAAAAGAATTTTACGCCGGGTAGCCACTCCTATCCCAGCCTATTCTATCGGTTTAGTTCCCTTCGTGGAAACGGTTCACGATCGCCTGGTGGTGGAAATTCGTCGCGGTTGCACTAGGGGATGTCGTTTCTGTCAACCGGGGATGTTAACCCGTCCCGCGCGGGATGTGCAACCGGAAGCAGTAATCGAATCGATTGAAAAAGGAATGCGAGCGACGGGATATAACGAATTTTCTTTATTATCTCTCAGTTGCTCCGATTATCTAGCTCTACCTGCCGTAGGTATGGAGATTAAAAACCGTCTCCAGAATGAGAATATATCTCTATCGTTACCCAGTCAAAGAGTCGATCGCTTTGACGAAAATATTGCTAACATAATTGGGGGCAATCGTCAATCAGGTTTAACCTTTGCACCGGAAGCGGGAACCCAACGGATGCGCGATGTGATTAACAAAGGGTTAACCAACGAAGAACTACTCAGAGGGATAAAAACTGCTGTTGAACAGGGTTGGGATAAGGTCAAACTCTATTTTATGATCGGTTTGCCAGGGGAAACCGATGTGGATGTCATCGGTATCGTGGAAACGGTGCGTTGGTTACGTCGGGAATGTCGTTTACCGAAGCGGAAACCCCTCGATTTTACCCTAACTATCTCGAATTTTACCCCTAAACCCCATACCCCCTTCCAGTGGCATTCCGTCTCGACGGCCGAATTTATCCGCAAACAGGAGTTATTAAGACAGGAATTCCAAGGCATGAGAGGGGTAAAAGTCAATTATACCGATGTCCGCATCTCGGCTATGGAAGATTTTATCGGTCGCGGTGACAGAAGTTTAGGTAAAGTGGTGCTGCGCGCTTGGCAATTGGGAGCCGGGATGGATGCTTGGTGGGATAATACAGAAAAAGCCTATCAAGCATGGTCACAGGCGATCGAAGAATCCGGTTTAACTTGGAAATATCGTCAGGTAGAACAGGGAGAATGGAATATTTTTGCCGATACAGACAAAGATATTTTAGAGCGTCCTTTGCCCTGGGATCATCTGGATACCGGTATCGATAAAAAATGGCTCCAGGAGGACTTAAAACGCGCCCTAGACGCGGCAACGGTTCCCGATTGTTCTTTTGAGGGTTGTTCCCATTGTGGCGTTTGTAGCGTCGATTTTGGCCATAATATCGTTATTGAAGCGCCTGCGATTCCCGCTTTTGCCGGACATTTTCAACCCAATCAAGAACGCGCCCAAAGAATTCGGGTTTGGTTTGGCAAAATTGGCGAAATGGCCCTAGTTAGCCACTTGGATCTCGTGCGTTTATTTGATCGCGTCGTCCGTCGGGCTGCTATTCCCATTTCCTTTACCGGTGGATTTCACCCCGGTCCGCGCATTTCGATCGCCAATGCTTTATCCTTGGGAGCAACCAGTAGCGGTGAGATTGTCGATTTTGAATTGACAAAAGTGATCGATTTAGAGACGTTTAAACAGCAGTTAAGAGCGCAATTACCCGCAGATTTACCGGTTTATCAGGTGGAAGAAATTCCCTTAAATGCTCCCGCTGCCACCCGTTTGTTGGAAAAAGCCGAGTATTTGCTCACTTTTAATAGTGAGGGAATTGACTGTCAACAGTGGCAAAATTGGATCGAGGCAATTAAGCAAGCAACGGTGATGGAACGGGAAAAAACCACCAAATCCGGCAAAAAAGTCACGATTAATCTGCGAGAACAATTATATGAATTAGAGTTAAAAACTGTTGACAAACAAGCCGTTTTGTGCTATGTGGGCAGCTGTCGCAATGATGGCACTTTACTGCAGCCCGATCATATCGTCGAGATGTTAGAAAGGGTTTCTGGCCAAGAAATTTCGCTGCTTAATTTTCATCGTCAGCGCTTGATTTTAGGGACTTAACCATCGTCAACTGTTCCCTTTATACTAACCCCAGAGAGTCAGCTAATCTTGATCGACTAATTCTAAGCAATCATCAATCAAAGTTGGCCGATAATTTTGAACAACCATGGGTAAAAAAGCCCCTTTTAAGCCTTTTTTAATCCTCTCAGGTGTTTGATCAAAAAGCACAAATAAAGGATGAATTGTTTCTGCACCTTCACTAAACATATGTTGTTCTCTGGGGGGCATTAACCATTCATATTCTTTATCTAAACAGATTTGGGTTTCGCGCCAGCGTTTCAACAAATCAGAAAAATCTTCCCCCGGACGATGGATAAAAATCAGGATTTCTGAACCTAATTTAATTTTCCATTCCGGATCACACATCAGAATCGCCAAATCGCAGGCTAATTGTACCGTCTTTCTAGATTCCAGGGCAGAAGATGGGCGAATTTTGACCAACGGTAAAGGAATAGTAATTAAACTCTCTTCAGGACGACGCAGACTAGGAATTAACTCTAAATAGGGGCGATATTGTCGCAATAATTCGATCGCCCCTTCACGACAGCTATATTCCGCTAATAAAGTTTCGTAAGACACAGATTCACCTCATCAAGTAAAAAGTACAGCGGAATTCAGGAGACAGGATTATCGGAGTTGAGGGAAGAATACAGAAGTAGAGAAGATCACAAAGGGATTTAAGTTAGTGTTTAGCCTTTAAAATCCGCAATTTACTCACACATTTACAATTAAACCTCTTGACTCTTGGCCTCTGATCAAAAGCAATAGGCAACAAGTCTCCCCTTTCAAGGAGATGAAAATTAAAATCTTGCTGATTTCAAGCTACTGGCAATAGTCACTGATCAGTGATCACTGATCACTGATCAGTGATCAACTTATCCCAAGGCCTCGAAGATTTTAAACATGGGCAGGTACATAGACAGAAGAATAGTTCCCACCATCCCGGCAATACCAACCATCATCAAGGGTTCAATGATACTGGTTAAAGCTTTAACGGCCTGTTCCACCTCATCTTCGTAGAAATCCGCCACTTTCATCATCATGGCATCTAATTCTCCCGTTTCCTCACCAATACTAATCATTTGAATTGCCAAAGCTGGGAAAACATTGGCTTTTTGTAGGGCTAAACTCATCATTCCCCCCTGCTGAATTTCCGCCTTGCTACCAGCGATCGCATTGGCAATTACCTGATTACCCACCGTATTACCAACGATATCGAGGGAACTCAAAATCGGGACACCAGAACGCGTCAGAGTCCCGAAAACCCGGCAAAATCTAGCCACAGCCGACTTTTCATTCAAATCACCAAAAAGAGGCATTTTAAGGAAAAAATGGTCAATTTGCAGACGACCGACCGGGGTTTTGTAATAGCGACGCAGTAAAAAAACCGTGGCAGCAATGGTAACAATCGGAATTAAAATCCGCCAACTACCCATCACACCACTTAAAGAGAGCATAAATTGCGTTAAAGCTGGTAGTTCCACCTTTAAATCGGTGAAAATTTTCGCAAACACGGGAATTAAAAAGATCGTCATCCCGAAAAACACAATTACCGCCAAAATTCCTACCGCTACCGGATAAGTCATCGCTGATTTAATCTGGTTTTTCAAGCGGGCCATGTCCTCCAAAAGTTTCGAGAGACGGTTGAGCACTTCATCGAGTACCCCCCCCGTCTCTCCAGCTTCGATCATACTGACATAAAGTTCATCAAAACATTCGGGATGTTTGGCCATCGCTTCCGATAACGGACTCCCTTGCTGTACCTCAGCACTAATCGCTTGTAGTGCTTTTTTCATCTTGGGATTACCGCATTGATCCCCCAAAACTCCCAAACATCTCACAATCCCCACACCAGCATTAATCATCACCGAAAATTGACGGGAAAAAACCGCTTTATCTTTGATGGAAATGCTGGCAAACATCAACTCTAAACCGGAAAGATCGATCTCTACTCCCGCTTTTTTGACTTTACCGACGGTAGCATATTTCGCCTTCAGCATCGTCCGGGCCTGATCGGGAGACATGGCCTCAATTTTCTCTTGGAAAACTTTTCCAGATCTGTTTTTAACTTGTGCGACAAAAGTAGGCATAGGACAAATCAATTATCAGTTATCAATTATCAGTTATCAGTTATCAGATTGGAGTTTTAAGTGGGTAGATAGGGTTTGCTGAATAAATATAAAAACCTTGTTGGATAAGACTTTTAGACTTTTTTCCCCTCGAAAAGTGCCTTAGCTAGGGGTGATCGGGGGGAAAATTCAGGTACTTTTTCCCTGAAAATTAGGTAGTTGACCACCTACCCTAGATAGTGTTAAGTGAAAACTTCGGTACTTTCTTTTCACTGATTACTGGTTACTGATAACTGATAGGGGCTGACGAACGCTTAAAGGTTACTATTTGTTATTAGAGCCTGGCTTTAGTTTTAACATTAGCGCTGGCCCCAGCGACAAGACGTTGTAATTCATCGGGTTTACCACTTTTAGAAATTGCTTCTTCAAAGGAGATAACACCGCTAACAACTAAATTAGCTAATCCCTGTTCCATGGTTTGCATTCCTAACTTCATTCCCGTTTGAATTGCTGAGTAGACTTGGGGGGCTTTTCCTTCGCGAATTAGGTTAGCGATCGCTGGAGTTACCACCATGATTTCCTGTACCATTGCTCGAGCAAATTCCCCCGGTTTAGGATTTTTTTTCTTGACTAGGTTTTGACTAAAAACTGCTAGTAGAGAATTGGATAACATGGCGCGAATTTGTGCCTGTTGGTTAGCAGGAAAAACGTCAATAATCCGATCCACTGTTCCCGCTGCCGAGCTAGTGTGTAGGGTTCCGAAGACTAAGTGACCGGTTTCCGCCGCCGTGATTGCCAAACTAATTGTTTCTAAATCCCGCATTTCTCCCACAAGGATAATATCAGGATCTTCCCGTAAAGCTGCTCTTAATGCGTTAGCAAAACTCTTGGTATCTTCTCCTTTTTGTCTTTGGTGAAACAGGCTTTTTATATTAGAAAAAACGTATTCAATTGGGTCTTCTACCGTTAAAATATGCTCGGAACGAGTCCGATTAATTAAGTCTAAAATTGCCGCTAAAGTGGTAGTTTTTCCTGAACCTGTTTGGCCGGTTACGAGAATTAATCCCCTCGGTCTTTCCGATAATTCTCGGACTACTTCTGGTAAATTTAATTGTTCAAAGTTAGGAATTTTGGAGGACAAAGCCCGTAAACAAGCTGCATAAGCACCCCTTTCTTTATAAACATTGACCCTAAATCTTGCTAATCCTTTTACCCCGTATGAACAGTCTAATTCCCAATTCTGCTCTAACTCTTTTCTTTGAGTATTATTGAGCATACTAAAAATCAATCTCTGACAATCTTGCGGGGTTAAAGATTCTTCATTAATCGGGGACAGTTTGCCACTAATGCGAAAATAGACCGGCGCCCCAGCCTGAATGTGCATATCGGAACCGCCCATCTCGACCAATTGTTGCATTAAATCTTCGATCATTTCCATGGCTTAAACTCCATCTCTAAGGTAAAGTCATTGAACAGTAAACAGTAACCAGTAATCAGTAAAAAGACATTAGGAAAGTGCTATTTAAGACCACTCACTTAATACTCCTTACTTAAAACTCAAATCTCATAACCGATAACTGATAACTGATAGCTGAAAAACTGTCTTAATCACTAAATCGTGGTGTCATACAATAGGGACAATCGAGCCATTCTGGTTGTAGTTCGGCGCGACAACCACGACAGATTAAACCGCTTTTCCGTTTGGCTTTTAATTCCGCTTCCAGACCAGAATCGGTAAATGTCACCCGTTCCACTTCTTCCAGGGTGGTGTAACCCTCTCGCACCAGATTTAAACTGTAAGCTAGGAGTGTCACCATGCCCTCATCGACGGCCGCCTCCTTAATGCGATCGGTGGTTGCCCCTTGGTTAATTAACTGCTGCAGTCGTTCACTATTTTGCATTACCTCATAGACACCGACGCGACCTTTATAACCGCTGCCACTACATTTGGTACAAAGATTACCTTGATCTCGCGCCTGTTGAATTTCCTCTACGGTTAGGGTATTAGCCTTATAAAAGGTCACTTCCCGTTCATTGGCAGCGGCAAGACCAAAACGGGCTAATTCCTCTTGGGTGGGGTGATAGGCGACTCGACACTCGGTACAGACGCGCCGCATCAGACGCTGGGCTAAGACTCCCAAGAGAGAACCGGAAATCATAAACGGTTCAACCCCCATTTCATCGAGGCGAGCGATCGCACCTGCGGCATCGTTAGTGTGTAGGGTAGTTAAGACCAAGTGACCAGTTAAGGCCGCCTCGATCGCTGTTTTGGCCGTCTCCTTGTCCCTAGTTTCTCCCACCAGAATCACATCCGGGTCTTGTCGCATGAAGGCCCGGAGAATCGAGGCGAAATCCATGCCTTTTTCGCGAATTACCTGTACCTGCGTGATGCCTGGTAGAGAATATTCGATCGGGTCTTCGGCTGTACTAATATTAACTCCAGGGTGATTTCTTTCGGCTAAAACCGAGTATAAACTGGTGGATTTCCCCGAACCGGTGGGACCTGTAACCAGCAACAGACCAAAGGGACGACTGGCCAATTCCCGGACAATTGCCAGGGTATTTTGATCGGTGATCAGTTTATCTAAACCCAACTGGGTAGCTGAGTTATCCAGAATCCGCAAACAGACTTTTTCGCCGTAGCGACTGGGCAGGGTATTAACCCGAAAATCCACTTTCCGCCCTTGATACATCCGCCGAATTTTACCATCTTGGGGAAGACGACGTTCGGCGATATCGAGATCGGCCATGATTTTAAAACGGGCAGTGACCGCCGGGGTAATTTTTTTCGGCAGTGGCTCAAAAGCTTGATAAAGAACTCCATCTCTGCGAAAGCGAATTTTCAGGAATTCTTCTTGGGGTTCGATGTGAATATCGGAAGTGCCTTCCTGCAGGGCCTTAGCTAGAATTTTATTGACCAGGTTGATGACGGGGGCTTGATTAGCGTCTCCCACCCCGAGATCATCGGCCACTTCATCGTTAGGGACATTGCTGATCACATCGATAGTGCCGACAATGTCGGTGATATCCGAGAGTTTTTCCAGTTCTTTTTCTTTTTCGAGTCGGGCTTTTTCCTGTTCTAGTTGCGATTGGGCCTGGTGGAATTTTTCCAGTAATCTTTCATAGTCCTCGCTGGTAATCACTAAACGCTGTATACCTAACTCCCTGGGGCGGAGAATACGATTGATATCGTCGCTAGCCTCTAGGTTGTCAGGATCGACCATGGCTATCAAAATCGTAGTTGCCTCTCCTTTGATCCGTCCCAGGGGGATGAGACGATAGCGACGACAAAGATCGATGGGAATCAAAGAATCGATCAACCGGGCTATTTCCAGCCCATCCACATCGCTCAACTCGGCGTCGATCGATTCAACTCCGTAGAGAATTTTTAATTCAAACAACTGGTTTTTCTTATGCTGTCGCTGCAAATCCGGGGGCAAAGGGCGCCCGGTTAGTTGTTGTAATATTTCTACTAGCGATCGTCCCGATTTCCGTGTTTCCACTAGGGCCTGTTGCATTTGCTCGGCACCGATATAGCCCGACTGCACCAACTTATTACCAAAGGGGGAAAGGTAATTGGGCAGGGCAACGGCACGAGTTTTCTTGGAAGAAAATGTCATAGACTATTCTTAACCTCTCCATTACCCTTGATTATCCCCAATTTTCTCAGTAAAATTACATCCTAGCCAAAATTTTTTTAGATCACTGACAACCTATTGGGGTCGCTTATATATTAGGGGTCGAGAAGGTCGTCGCCCCCATCCCCTCCCCTTCAGAACCGGGCCTGTGACTTTCCTCTCACAAGGCTCCTAGCTCGACAGATAGGGCTGGCTGAATAAATCTAAAAATCTTGTTGGATAAGACTTTTAGACTTTTTGTCTCTCAAAAAGTGCCTGCCATAAACCCTACTTAATTTCTACTGGTTCTAAATTATCAGCAGCAGTAAAACCAAAGAGACGGGAATAAAAATAAAATTCTGCATCTAATGCTCGTTTGATCGATTCAGCTTGACGAAATCCGTGTTGTTCTCCCGCAAAGGGAACGTAAGCAACGGGTAAACCTTTCGCTTTTAAAGCTTCTACCATCATTTCTGCTTGATTGGGTGGAACTACTCGATCTTCTAAACCTTGGAAAAAGATCACCGGACAGGATAACTGATCGGTAAAATGAATAGGCGATCGCTGATAGTAAATTTCCTTTTCTTCAGGATAACGTCCCACCAATTTATCTAAATATCTCGACTCGAATTTATGGGTATCGGTGGCTAAAACCTCTAAATCACTAACTCCGTAATAACTAGCTCCTGCTTTAAAAGTATCATGAAAAGTTAGGGCCGCTAAAGTTGTATAACCACCGGCACTGCCTCCAGAAATTGCCAATCTTTCCCCATCAACTAATCCCTGATTAACCAAATATTTTGCCCCGTTGATGCAGTCTTCCACATCGACAATTCCCCAATTTCCCAGCAAACGCTGACGATATTGACGACCATAACCCGTACTACCGCCATAATTAACATCCAGATAGCCAAAGCCGCGACTGGTCCAGTATTGCACCCGCAGACTTAAACTAGAGGTGGCCGCGGCCGTCGGTCCACCGTGACTTTTGACTAAAAGGGGCGGTAATTCGCCATTGGGGGCGGTATAATCGGGGTTTTTGGGGGGATAATACCAAGCATAGGCCGTTAGTCCCTGACTGGTGGGAAAAGCGAGCATTTCTGGAATCGAGAAATAATCGCTAGAAATAGTTAAATTACTGGAAGATTTGAGAATTTCTCTCGTTCCTGTCACTAAATCCATTGAGATAACTGCTGTTACTTCCCTGAAAGAACCGCCAATAAAAACTATTTTGTTATCCCTAACTTGTAGGGAAGAAATGTTAGTATCATCAGTAATAATTCCTTGGAATTCTCGATTAAGAGTATCGATACTTCCTAAATACCAACGACCATCTTTTGTATAGCTACAAATAATCTTTGATTCCCCAGCAAAGCCATAGTTAGATAAACCAAAAACCCAATGAGGATAGGCAAATTCAGCCTCTATCGGTTCGAGAACTGGTTCGATTTGTTCATCGTGGTTAAAGCAATAAAAGTTCCAGAAATCATTGCAATCACTGGTAAAATATAACTGTTCATCGGCGGACCAGCGCGGTTCACATACCGACTCATTTTCACCGCCAGCAATGACCCGAATATTACTCAAATAAAGATTATTAATATCGGCCACCCAGAGAAAAGAACTATCCCAGGGCATATTAGGATGATTCCAACTAATCCAAGCTAATCGAGAACCATCGGCACTTAAGCGAGGAGAGGTATAAAAATCATCGCCAGATACTAAAGTTTTTATTTCTCCCGTATCCACATCGATGCTGACAATACTATTAACCGGTTCTCGATCTTTTTGGCTATGATCTTCACAAACACAGATTAAACGATTGCCAAACTTATCGAGAATTAAATCCGCATAACGACAGGAATTTTCTGGGGTTAGAGGTTGGGGTAAACTATCAGCAGTTTGGCGATAAATTCTTTGGTCAGCAAAATTACAAAAATAGATAATTCCCGCAACAATTAGATAGGAACCTCCCCCGTATTCATGGACACGAGTTCGCACATTAAAAGGTGCTGGAGTGATGTCTGTGGTTGTGCCGTCGGGGTTTAATTTAACTAAAACATTTCGCCCCTTTTCCTGTGGTCTGCCTTCTAACCAATAAATATCTTCTCCATCTACAGTTACACCACCAAGACTAATCGATGCTGCCACAATTAGATCGGAGGTAATCGGTGATTTCCAGGAACCGTAAGCTGATATTTGATGAGACATTTTCTCCTAGAGCAGTGATCTTAATGGTGAACTAACTGGATAAGAAACGCTGATAAATTAAGAAAATTCCGAGTAAACAGAACAAAGTAGGGATTGGGTGCATCCCTACCTAAATCTCTGTTTTTCTGCAATCGGAGCGGCGGGATTCGAACCCACGACCCCTACTACCCCAAAGTAGTGCGCTACCAAGCTGCGCTACGCCCCGATATTGAACCTTAACCATCATAGCGATAATCGCGGCATTTGGCAAGCTTTTTTTTTCTTCCTTTCTCCCCCATCCCCGAAATTAGCGGCCAGCTATCTAGCTAATTGGGGAATACGTCCTTTTAATCCCGTCATTAATTGCAGGGCAAACAATTTCAACGGGGGAAAACCGCGCATAATTGCCAATCCTAGACGACGGATGACAACGATGGGCGGCCAGTTATTGGAGAACAGGCGATCTAGAAAATCTGTGAAGCCTAAAATCGCTAAATTCTCGGATATACGCCATTTTTCGTAGGATTTTAGGGTAGAAAGCGCTCCTATATCCTCTTGCTTTTCCGCTGCTTCCTTTAATACCTGCGCTAAAGCGGCTGCGTCGCGAATGCCTAAATTTAAACCTTGACCACCGACGGGATGACAACAGTGAGCGGCATCACCAATTAAAGCCAGTCGGGGTTTCACATAAGTATCACTCTGCATTAACTGTACGGGAAAGAGAGCGCGGGGGCTAACTAATGCTAGTTTTCCCAGTAATCCCCCCGTATATGCTTCTAATTTGTCGATAAATTCCGCTTCGGGCATTTCTTGCAGTTTTTTCGCTTCTTCATGGGGATTTGTCCAAACGATCTGACAGCGATTACCCTGGAGCGGTAAAATGCCCATCGGACCTGTGGGCCAAAATCTTTCAAAGGCGGTATCGTTGCGATCAAGTTGATGTTTAATGGTGAAAGCGACACAGGATTGCCAATATTTCCAACCTTTGGTTTTAATTTGCGCCCCTTGCCGGATAGCGGATCTGGCCCCATCAGCCCCGATGACTAATTTTGTGGTGATTTTTCGGGTTTGACCGGCTTCTTCCAGGGTGACAGTGGCTGTTTCTGCTCCGTACTCCACTTCTAACACTTTAGCAGGGGATAACCAGTCAATGCGATCGCACTCTTGGCTGGCATTGTGCAGGGCCGTTAGAATCACTTGATGTTCGCCCACATAGCCCAAATAATCGGTTTTTAGCTCATCGACCACAAAGGGTACAAAAATCGGGTAATCGGCATCAGAAAGGCGAATATGACGAAATTTACCGATACTGGGCGAGATTTTATCCCAGATACCCAAGCCTGTAAAAATCCGGCTCGACATCAGCGAGAGGGCATAAGCTTGACGACGGGAGGCGGCCACCTCTAGGGGACGTTCCTCGATCATAGCGATATTTAATCCTGTATTTTTTAAAGCCACCGCTAGGGTGGTTCCGACTATACCGCCCCCGACAATGATTAAATCGTAGTTGTCCCGTCCTAACATATAAATATTTTTCTCAAAGATCATCAGTGACTACACTGATCTATTCTGACACGATTTTCGGGGTTGCTGTCGGGTTTGATGGTCTTCACCCCACCTAGCCATGGATAGACTTGAAAGGGTTTTGTCCGTTGCCGAGAGTTTCGGGTTAGGGTTGAGTAAGTGTTTTGGCTCTCTGGCAATAGTGCCTCTCTTAACTAGGAAATCACCATGGAACTTGATCAACGAATTGCTGATTTTTATGACTCCTCTAGTGGACTGTGGGAAAGGATTTGGGGCGAACATATGCACCATGGTTACTACGGTCGGGGCGGTAAGATTAAACTCGATCGCCGTCAGGCACAAATTGATTTAATAGAAGAATTATTAACTTGGGGTGATGTCACCGGTGCTAATCAGATTCTTGATGTCGGTTGTGGCATTGGTGGCAGTAGCCTTTATCTGGCCGAAAAATTTCACAGCCAAGGGGTGGGGATTACCCTATCCCCGGTACAAGCCGCTAGAGCCAGCCAAAGAGCGCAAGAGTTCAATTTAGAAGAAAAAGTGAGTTTTTGTGTGGCTGATGCCCTAAAAACCCCCTTTCCTGACGATAATTTTGATCTGGTCTGGTCATTGGAAAGTGGCGAACATATGCCCGATAAAAGGCAATTTCTGCGGGAATGTTATCGGGTTTTGCAGCCTGGGGGGACTTTTTTGATGGCTACTTGGTGTCATCGTCCCACCACTTCCCTCGCTGGTAATTTAACGGAAGGGGAGATTAAACTATTAAACGAGATTTATCAGGTTTATTGTCTGCCCTATGTGATTTCTTTACCAGAATACGCCGATATTGCCCGTGAAGTTGGCTTTCAAGACCTAAAAACCGATGATTGGTCCCTATCGGTGGCCGCTTTTTGGGATGTGGTGATTGACTCGGCCTTAACCACAGATGCGATCGCTGGTTTGTTAGCAAGCGGTTACACTACTATCCGAGGGGCCTTATCTTTAGGGCTAATGCGGCGCGGTTACGAGTCCGGTTTAATTCGTTTTGGCCTACTGCAAGGGAAAAAATAATCAGCTTGACCATAATTAAAGTCCAGCGCTCCTAGTCTAATTCCCCTCGGCAGCTGCAAAAGTTTTTTCCTTTCATTCTATCGGCCGAGTTTTTCTTTCGCCAATTCAGAATTGAATTGGCGGCCTCTATAGTTTTCGCAGTAGTGATCAATAAATTTAACTGTTGGTTGGGCTGGGCGTGGCTTAACCATAGACCACCTCTCGATTTCAGGCTATATATCTTATCTCTCTTCCCCAGACTCCCAGAAGAGCGATATAAAAAATTTTTGCATCGGGGAATGATAAAGTTAGATAAAAAAATTCAAGACGGTGTGATCAAAGTGAAATTTTCTGCTAGTGCCTATTTTTCCCTGCTGCGCCATTGTGCCGTTCCTTTACTGTCGATCGCTACTTTTACGCCAATTCTCTTAACTTATTTAGCCAAGGAAAAACCAGAAACCCCGCAACCGCAAGCAAATCTAGAGACTGCTGCCTCCCCTTCCCCTATTATCCCATCTCCGATCGCCCCCTTAACCGCGCCATCGCCGAAACTATTCCCCTCCCCCCAATCTTCTGCGACTCCAAAATCAGCACCCTCTCCCCAATCTTCCCCCTCAGCGCCGAAAAAATTAGCACCATCGGCCCATACTTCCCCCAATACTTCCCCCGCTGCTGCGGCCAAACCGGTGACTAGACAACCTTTAGTGGTTCCCGCTAATTATACGCCGCCGGTCCTAGAAATTCGCGTGGCGATCAAAAGGGATGTGGCCAGTGTTTTGATTGGAGTTAACGGGCCGGCGGTGATCACCGATCGCCAAGGTCGTGGTTTAAAAACGATTGCCACTAACGAGGGTTTAGCGGTCATTCCAGAGGCCAATGGCTTAAAAATGGGCGATTTATCGCTGCCAGAGGTGATTTTTGTGCAGCCCACCAGTGCCGATGGTTTAGTTTATGTGGATGATAGTTGGTATCGGGGTAAAGTGCTGCTGGTGGCCCAAGGCGATCGCTTGTTAGTGGTCAATCAGGTTAATTTAGAGGCCTATCTCTATAGTGTGGTGGGTAGTGAAATGCACTCCACCGCGCCAATGCACGCTTTAAAGGCACAAGCGATCGCCGCTCGTTCCTATGCTCTAGTACATATAATCCGCCCCGCTAATGCTTGGTTTCATCTGGGCAATAGCCAACGCTGGCAGGTATATAAAGGTATTCGCTCGGAGTATCAATCGACTCACCAAGCGGTTAATGCCACTGCTGGGCAGATTCTCAGTTATAAAGGGGGTGTGGTCGAGTCTCTTTATGCTGCCACCGATGAAATTGTCGCTTGGGCCCACGGTGGTCGCGGCATGAGTCAAACTGGGGCTTATAAATTGGCGGAAAAAGGCCTAGATTATCAACAAATTCTCGGTAATTATTATCCCGGAGTTGGTTTAGCTCGTCTAGTGCTACAAAATTAGATTGATAGGCTTTCTCGACTGAAAACTCAAATCTGATAACTGATAACTGATAACTGATAACTGATCACTGATCACTGATAACTGAAATGCCGACCATAGCAGATTTCTAGTAACTGTATTACAATAAACTTTCAAAATGCTATAGCAGTAAATCTCTCTATGAATAGCCCCTTTCTTGACTACCTCAACGGCCCCAAACATCCCGTCCTCGTCTTTGATGGGGCGATGGGAACTTCCCTACAAAGCCAAAATCTGACGGCCGAGGACTTTGGTGGGGCAGAATACGAAGGGTGTAACGAGTATCTTGTCCATACTAAACCTAGCGCAGTAGCCAAAGTCCACGAAGCCTTTTTAGCAGTGGGTGCGGATGTGATTGAAACCGACACCTTCGGGGGAACCTCGATAGTTTTAGCCGAGTACGATTTAGCCGACCAAGCCTATTATCTCAACAAAACCGCCGCCGAACTGGCCAAAGCTTGCGCTAATAAATACTCTACCCCCGAAAAACCCCGTTTTGTGGCTGGTTCCATGGGTCCAGGGACAAAACTGCCCACTTTGGGTCATATTGACTTTGATACCCTCAAAAATGCCTATGTGGAACAGGTAGAGGGTCTCTACGATGGCGGGGCAGATTTATTATTAGTAGAAACCTGTCAGGATGTCCTGCAAATTAAAGCGGCTTTAAATGCTATTGAAGAAGTATTTCAGAAAAAAGGTCAACGATTGCCCCTAATGGTTTCGGTGACGATGGAAACCATGGGAACGATGTTAGTAGGAACGGAAATTAACGCCGTTGTCTCTATTTTACAACCCTATAAAATTGATATTTTGGGACTTAACTGCGCCACGGGTCCAGATTTAATGAAACCCCATATTAAATATCTCTCGGAAAATTCCCCTTTTATTGTTTCTTGTATTCCTAATGCTGGTTTACCGGAAAATGTCGGCGGTCAAGCGCATTATCGCCTCACTCCCGTAGAATTAAAAATGGCTTTAATGCACTTTATTGAAGATTTGGGAGTACAAATTATCGGCGGTTGTTGTGGTACTCGTCCCGACCATATTCAAGCTTTAGCGGAACTAAGTCAGGGTTTAACTCCGAAATCTCGTCATTATCATTATGAACCCTCCGCCGCTTCTATCTACAGTACCCAACCCTATATTCAAGATAATTCTTTCCTGATTGTCGGGGAAAAATTAAACGCCAGTGGTTCTAAAAAATGTCGGGAACTGCTCAATGTTGAAGACTGGGATAGTTTAGTATCGATGGCGAAAGCGCAGGTAAAAGAAGGAGCGCATATTCTCGATGTCAACGTCGATTATGTGGGTCGGGATGGGGTGCGCGATATGCACCAATTAGCCTCTCGTTTAGTTAATAATGTTACCCTACCTTTAATGTTAGATTCCACCGAATGGGAAAAAATGGAAGCGGGGTTAAAAGTAGCGGGGGGTAAATGTATCCTCAACTCTACTAATTACGAAGACGGGGAACCGCGTTTTTATCAAGTCTTGGATTTAGCGAAAAAATACGGTGCGGGGGTAGTAATTGGAACCATTGATGAAGAAGGAATGGGACGTACTGCTGAGAAAAAATTCCAGATAGCTAAACGGGCCTATTATGGGGCGATAGAATACGGAATTCCTCCCTACGAAATCTTTTTTGATCCTCTAGCTTTACCGATTTCTACCGGTATCGAAGAAGACCGAGAAAATGGCAAGGCTACTATCGAAGCAATGCGCCGAATTCGCCAAGAATTGCCCGAATGTCACATTCTTTTAGGTGTGTCTAATATCTCTTTTGGCTTGAATCCGGCAGCGCGTCAGGTATTAAATTCCGTCTTCCTCCACGAAGCGATGCAGGTGGGGATGGATGGGGCAATTGTCAGTGCTAATAAAATTCTTCCTTTGGCAAAAATTGAACCAGAATATCAGCAAATTTGTCGGGATTTAATCTATGATAATCGTCGTTTTGATGGCGATATATGTGTTTATGATCCCCTGACCAAATTAACCGAATTATTTGCGGGTAAAACTACTAAAAAAGACCCCTCTAGTAATGCTAATTTACCCGTGGAGGAACGCTTAAAACAGCATATTATTGATGGGGAAAGATTGGGACTGGAAGAGGCTTTAAAGCAAGCTTTACAGGACTATCCACCCCTAGATATTATTAATATTTTCCTCTTGGATGGGATGAAGGTGGTGGGTGAGTTATTTGGTTCGGGACAAATGCAGTTACCTTTTGTTCTCCAATCTGCCCAAACTATGAAAGCGGCCGTTGCTTTTTTAGAACCCTTTATGGAGAAAAAAGAGGGGGATAATAATGCCAAAGGGACTTTTATTATCGCAACAGTTAAAGGGGATGTTCACGATATCGGTAAAAATTTAGTTGATATTATCTTGACCAATAATGGTTATAAGGTGATTAATTTGGGCATTAAACAACCCGTAGAAAATATCATCGAAGCCTACAAAGAACATCAAGCCGATTGTATCGCCATGAGCGGTTTATTGGTGAAATCGACGGCTTTTATGAAGGAAAATCTGGAGGTTTTTAACGAAAAAGGAATCACCGTTCCCGTTATCCTTGGCGGGGCAGCTTTAACTCCCAAATTTGTCCATGATGACTGTCAAAAAACCTACAAGGGACAGGTTATCTATGGTAAAGATGCCTTCTCTGACCTGCATTTTATGGATAAATTAATGCCCGCTAAAGCTGGGGGTCAATGGGATGATAGTAAAGGCTTTTTAGCGGAGTGTGCCGAGGCAGAAAAAACTACGGTTGTCGCAGAAGAATTAGAGGTTAATCCCGATACTATTTTTACCGATGGCAGCGTCAACCAAGAATTAGTTATTGATACCCGTCGTTCCGAAGCGGTGGCAGTTGATATTCCCCGACCAATACCGCCCTTCTGGGGTACTAAAATATTAACAGCAGCAGAAATTCCCATCGAGGAGGTTTTCTGGTATTTAGATCTACAAGCTTTATTTGTCGGTCAATGGCAATTCCGCAAACCAAAAAGCCAATCTAAGCAAGAATACGACCAGTTTTTACAGGAAAAAGTTCATCCAATTCTGGCAGCATGGAAAGAGAAAATTGTCAAGGAAAATTTACTAAACCCCACATTAATTTATGGTTATTTTCCCTGTCAGTCGTCCGGTAATTCCCTCTTAATTTACGATCCCGAATCGATACAAGCGGGCGAAAAACCCGAAAATCTGCAACCGATCGCCATTTTTGAGTTTCCTCGCCAGAAATCCGGTCGTCGTCTCTGTATTGCTGACTTTTTCGCCCCGCAGGAATCCGGTATTATCGACGTTTTCCCGATGCAAGCGGTGACAGTGGGGGAAATCGCCACGGAATACGCTAAATCTCTCTTTGATGCCAACCAATATACCGAATACCTCTATTATCACGGCATGGCTGTGCAAACCGCCGAAGCCATGGCTGAATGGACCCACACCCGCATCCGTCGCGAGTTAGGTTTCGCACAGTTCGATCCTGATAATATCCGCGATATACTGCAACAGCGTTACCAGGGTTCTCGCTATAGTTTCGGCTATCCCGCTTGTCCCAATATTCAGGACCAATACAAGCAATTAGAACTGTTAGGATGCGATCGCATTGGGATGTATATGGACGAAAGCGAACAATTGTACCCAGAACAATCCACCACCGCCATTATTACCTATCATCCCACCGCTAAATACTTTAGTACCTAATCAGTTATCAGTTATCAGTTATCAGTTATCAGTTATCAGTTATCAGTTATCAGTTATCAGTTATCAGTTATCAGTTATCAGTTAAGTAGTCGTGCAAAATTAATTTCCTAGTGAAGATAGGCACTCATGCAAGAGGCAGGAGGCAAGAGGCAGGAGGCAAGAGGTGGTTAGATATGTGTAATTAATTTTGCTTAGGTTATCAGCTATCAGTTATCAGTTATCACTTCACTGAGAAAACTCCCCACACCCCACACCCTACACCCTACACCCTACACCCCACACCCTACACCCTACACCCCACACCCTACACCCTACACCCCACACCCTACACCCCACACCCTACACCCTACACCCTACACCCTACACCCCACACCCTACACCCCACACCCTACACCCTACACCCCACACCCTACACCCTACACCCCACACCCCACACCCCACACCCCACCCTCACGAAAAACTTTTTGCCGCAAACCCTAATTAGGGCAGCCATTCCAGTAAAATTCCTAGGGAGCTATCTTTACGGGCGCGGGAATTTTGGGCTTGAATATCGGCTGCTAAACGTAAATTAGAGGTAATCGCATAACCAACCGAAAGAGTAGTCAATCCCACCTCGTTATCACCCCCTGGTGAGATAAAACTCTGACTGACGGTGATATCTGCTGCCCCCGTGCGAGAAAGAGCTAATTTGAGCTTTAATCCTAAGTTAAGCCCATCGGTGCTGTAATTTCCTGTTTGAATGTAACGATAGCCCACCATAGGAGCTAGATTGACATAGTCACCCAAAGGGAGGAGATAGTATTGTAAATTTGCTCCTATTGCCGTCCTTTTGCCGTTAAAAGCCGTCTGATAATCGCCACTTAGGGTTAAACTGGTTTGACCGAAAAACACATCTTCTACCCCCAAAATCACGCCACTGGAATTATCCCTAGAAGGAAACTCGGCATATCCCAAACGGATACGAGTGCGAAAACTAGGATCATTGCGAATATCTTCGGCGATATCGGGTATTTTTTCTAACCAACGCTCTAAAACTGGGCTTTCTTGCCGAATTTTCGGGTCTAAGTCTAACTCCGTTTCTGCCCACACAGCACCACTCGCCCCCCATAATAAACCAAGAGCGATCGCATTGACAGAACAGCAAGAGAGCTTAAACATGATCTGCATTATAATCAAAAAAGATTCAGATTCCCCGCTATTCTTGAGAGGAAGGGGGCAGTAGGAGCAGCAATAGTGGTCAGAATATTAAAACTTTCGCAATTAAGTAGCGCGGAACGGGCAAAACTTCAGAAAAGAGCCGAGTTAGATATTGATAACGCCCTCAAAGTCGCTCAAACGGTGATAGAAACCATCCGCGAGCGGGGAGATGCCGGCGTTGTGAACTATGTGCGGCGTTTTGACTACGAGGGTGCGACGGTAGAAAATATCAAAGTCAGCGAGGCAGAATTTGAGCAGGCTTTTCAGTTAATTGAACCGGAAGTAAAAACCGCCATTGAACAGGCTTTCCGGAATATTCAAGAGGTACATCGTCGCCAAATGCCGGAAGAAATACAACTGGCAGAAATTGAAGCTGGTGTCTTTGCCGGCGAAAAAATCTCTCCTATCCCCAGTGTGGGTTTATACGTTCCCCGGGGCCGCGGCGCTTTTCCCTCGATGATGTTAATGTTAGCTATACCAGCAATGGTGGCAGGAGTGGAAAGAGTTGTCGTTTGCACTCCCCCCGATAAACAGGGCAACGTGGAACCGGTTTCTCTGGTGGCGGCGCGCATGGCTGGAGTCAGAGAAATTTATAAGTTAGGGGGCGTACAAGCGATCGCTGCTTTAGCTTTGGGAACAAAAAATATCAAAAGGGTTGACAAAATTACCGGTCCGTGCAGCGTCTATGGGGCGGCGGCCAAACGGTTACTGTTCGGTACTGTGGATGTGGGTTTGCCAGCAGGTCCGAGTGAGTCGATAGTTTTGGCCGATGAGTCCACCGATGCCCGTTTAGCGGCCTTGGATTTATTAATTGAAGCGGAACACGGGGCGGATTCGGCGGCTTTATTAGTCACCCACTGTGAAGATGTGGCGATCGCTGCTAGGGAATACGCTCAGGAATACCTGCAAAAACTCCCGGATTGGCGACGGGAATTCTGTGAGGCGGGTTTAGCCGCCTATGGGGGCATAATTTTAACCGATAGTTTGCAGCAATCCCTCGATTTTGTCAATGAGTACGCCCCGGAACATCTAGAGGTTTTAGTTAGTAATCCTTTTGCCATTCTGGGCAAGATTAAAAATGCCGGCGAAATTCTACTAGGAAATCATACTCCTTCCTCTATGGCTACCTACGCCATCGGAGTCAATGCTGTGCTGCCCACAGGAAGTTTTGCCCGTTCCTATTCGGCGGTTTCGGTTTATGATTTTCTTAAACGCTCCACTTTGGCTTATGTCACCCCTGAAGGCTTTGAAAAGTTAAAAGAAACCACGAAAACTTTAGCCGAGTACGAAGGTTTTCCCGCCCATAAATTAGCAATTCAACACAGGGAAATTTTACTCTAAATAGGGGGAATAGGAAACAGGGAATAACTTAGATATGTAGGCCAGCTTATTTTTTAGATTCAGTACAGCTTGAGTAAATTCCATGATGCAACTCGAAGACTATTTTAACTTTCTCACCCCTAATGATATTCGCTTAAAGGGGACAAGAATTGGCATTGAAACCATTCTCTATGACTATATTTATCATGCTAAGTGGGTGGGTGGAATTAAATATAAGATGAACGTAGGTTGGGCTTCGGCCGTGAGCTCAGCCGAACGGTTGAAGCATGAAACCCAACGCCCGCATGGGTTACGCTACCGCTAACCCATCCTACAAATAATTGTGCCTCCCTACTTAAAACACCTGAAGAAATTGCTAAAACTTACTCATCTTTGATCCTAGAACAAGTTTATGCAACAATTCTGTACTATTTGCATGAGCAAGAAGAAATAACCAATTATTTAACCGAATTGTCTAAGGTGTAATCAGTAAGACTGAGGGAAAGTAAGTTCGGTAGCGGTTGACATCTCTCGTTAGTAGGGGCATGGTAGTGACAGCAGCGTGAGCGCCGATGTAGAAATCTGGTAAGGGAGAACGTCGCTCACCTCCACGACGACGATATTCCAAAAAGCTTTGTCCTGCTAAAAAAGCTGCAGCATAGGGTAAAGAATCTCGGCGAAAGAAGTCTTCTGGTAGGGCTGCTTCTACCTCCTCGGGTTGATTAAACCCGATTGATATTTCTGCGTAAATAATTGGGTTAATCACTAAATTTCCTTGCTCCGCGTAGTTTGTGAGCATTTGAGCCGACCACTCAAACCATTGCGGGTCTTCGGTTACAACATCAAGAATGACGTTGCTATCTACCAGAATGTCGGTCATGAGTCACGGGTCGCTTGCATGATGTCGTTGGTTGTTAGACGGCTAGTTGCTTTGCCACGGATAGCGGCAATCAGTTGCTTTCCCCGGCTTAGGGTTCTAGGCTTGCGAATTTGCAAGATATCCCCAATCACTTCAAGCTGGATTTCTGTACCGGGTAACAACCCAAGCTTTTCTTGAATATCAGGGGGAATAGTGATTTGTCCGTTAGGGCTAATTTTCATCGAAAATTTGGGTCTGAAACCCCTTCGTTCTAGGTTGGCTTTACTATTAAATATTAGCGCATTTACAAAATATATGCCAGAATGTGAGACGTAGAGAATCAGGCAGGCATTTTATGAAAAAAGTAATTGTTATTTTAATTCTGTTTTTTCTGGGGGAACAAATATCAATAAAATCACCAATTTCTGGCAATCAAACCATCAATAATTTAGCCGTAGCCAACAACAATAATCGTCCCAATCCCCAGAAAAAACCTAGTCCTTCTCCACAATTTCGCGCTCGATGGTAGAACTCACTGTTCACAGATGACATCCTGTGAAGAAGCGACTTTTTTCTTGAGAAATTGCCCTAATGTCAAAATGGATGGAGACGGTGATGGGGTTCCCTGTGAAAGTCAATGGTGTGGTCAAAAATCCTCAGAAAAATGTTTGAAAAGTTCTCAAAATAACTAATTTGGTTTCCTCACCCCAATTCTGTCATTTAAAGAATCGGGGTGAAAACAATTAAGAAGCGGTAATCACGGGAGAATTAAGATATTGATAATTCCAGTCCGATTGTTGCCAAACGCGACCATCAAGGGCAATTTGTTCGATTAAACTAGCTAATCGTAAAGCTTTTAAAGCTTGTTCCCCACCGACAGAAGGTTGGTCTCCACCGCGCACACAATGAACAAAATGTTCTAATTCCGCGTGTAGAGGTTCAATATTGCTGGTATAAACCTTTTCAATTAAACCATCTTGACGGTAGAGAACTTGACCGTAATCAGTGCTATAGTTAGCGGTGGTTTGCCGGTGAATGAGGATTTCATTGTTGAGAAAATCCGCTTCCGTGAGAGAATTTTTACAGTGGGCCGCTAAACGGCGAATCTTGCGATGAGTCACCTTACTAGCGGTTAAATTAGCCACCACTCCATTACTAAAACCAAGGGTGGCAGTGACATAATCGAGATAACCGGAATCAGTGGCAGCGCGACTACCACTAGCGGTTAATTTCACCACGGGAGCGGCGACTAATTCTAAAATTAAATCTATATCGTGGATCATTAAATCTAACACCACCGACACATCATTAGCGCGCTGGGAATAGGGACTCATGCGATGGGATTCAATCGCTAGAATCTCCTCGGTTTTCAAGACCTTCGATAACTCTTGGAAAGCGGGATTAAAACGCTCGATATGACCCACTTGCAGAATACAATCGTGATCGGCTGCTGCGTTGACTAAAGATTCCGCTTCACTAATACTAGCGGCGATCGGTTTCTCGATCAAGGTATGTACTCCCGCTTGCAGACAGTCCATCCCGACTCGATGGTGTAACCGTGTGGGGACAGCGAGACAAACCGCATCTACCCTAGGTAAGAGATCTAAATAATTTTCAAAAAAACGGACTCGGTATTTACTGGCAGTTTCCAGTCCCTTTTCGACGTTGACATCGGCCACCCCGACGAATTCCACGTCTTTTAATAAACTCAGGATACGACTATGGTGTTGTCCCATGTTACCGACCCCGATAACCCCGACTTTAATCGGTTTGAGTTGATTTCTGTTACCCGGAAAGTTTGCTGGTTGATTGGACATGAATTTTAGACTCCTGTGTTCACACTCCTCACACCACTTGATTAAATTAATCAAGCTGATTTTGTCCATTAATTACCAAGATGGTATCATGGTTATCCAGATTCTGACACGATGTCGGTGTCAATGGGAGTTCTGAGAAGATTTTCTGATTTCACCTGCGGGTTTTCACTGCTAAATGCTTATCAAAAAATCATCCCTGAGTAGCGAGGACTACATTCAGCTAAATTTTAACTATGGACAATTCAACGGATTTTAACTCCTTACGGGGATTAAGTGTTTTTTTGCTAGGAATGATGGGGGCCGGCAAATCCACCCTAGGAGAGTTGCTTTCCCGACGGTTACAATATCGTTTTTTTGATACAGATATATTAATAGAAAGGGTCGCGGGAAAGAAAATCAGGGAAATTTTTGCCGACGAGGGAGAAGCGACTTTTCGGGAGTTAGAAACCCAAGTTTTAGCCGAATTATCCTCTCTGACTAAAACTGTGATTGCCACCGGGGGAGGGATGGTTTTAAAACCGATGAATTGGAGTTATCTTCGTCACGGTTTAATGATTTGGTTAGATGTTCCCCTAGAAGTTTTGGTTAAACGTTTAAAACAAGATACCTCTCGTCCCTTGCTTGAGTCCAATGATTTAGAAAGTAAACTGGAATTATTATTAGAACAAAGACGAGGACTTTATGCAGAAGCAGATCTTCGGATTGTTGTTTCTGACCTAGATACACCTACTGATATCGTTGAGAAAATTTTAACAGCAATACCGACGGTGATTAAAGATTTTCATCCAGAAAGGGATCATAACTAAATGATAGCAGCTTCAATTTTTGATTTACCCGAACTAATTCCTGACCGAGAAATTCTGGAAATTTTGGCCCAAAGTCAGGCTATTCGTCTGGAAAGAATTATTTCCACTGGTCAAACCACTCCCATCGGTCAATGGTACGATCAATCTGACTTTGAATGGGTGATTTTATTACAGGGATTCGCTGAGATTAGTTATGAAGATGGCAGCCAAGTTAATCTGCAAGCAGGGGATTATCTCCTGATTCCTCCTCACCAAAAACATCGCGTCGAATTTACTAGCAATAATCCTCCTTGTATTTGGTTAGCTATCCATTATCGCTAGTAAAATATAGTTTCTGTTTTTATTGAGATTAACCTTGCTGTTTTCTGTTAACCATGGAACCTGCCCCCAAGGCACCTAAAGCTAATAAACCTAGCATTGATGAGGGTTCAGGAGTCTTCTTAACAGTAATTTCTCCGGGGTTTTGTGAATCTAATAGGTTCGATGCACTTATTTGATCCACATCTTGACGCAATTCTAATAAACCGCCGATCGTACCAGTAAAGAATTGTTCTCCGATGACACCCGTACCACCACCAACGTTAAAATTACCAAACAAGGTGTGAGTAGTGGTATTGAAGTTAAACGCGAAGAAACTAGATTGGGATATACCACCAGTTACCGTATTAAAAGATTGGGTGAGATTGCCGGAGGGATCGAAAAAGGAGACAGTTAAGAAATCTAAAACATTCGTCGGTCCGGCACCACTTTCAGAGATGATTATTGGGGCAGTAGTTTCATCGTAACCGAATTCTCCTTGCATCGTATAACCAGCATCACCCTCCCAGTGAAAATTAAAAGTGATAGCCTCTGCTTGGGGAACGATCCCATTAGATAAAGTCGCAGCTAAGACGGTAGCTGCCGAGAGTTTAGTCAATAGATTCGGCATGATAGTTTTTGTGAAGTTAATCGCCATCGGGACTGCTAAAGAATATATCAGAAGCTGATAATCGCTGTCAAGTTAAGAAAGTATTATGAAATTTTAATAAGCCAAGTTTTGCCAGAATAGCATACATTTTTCATAAAAATCCTATCCATTGAGATAGATTTATCCTTATTTTATTGACCACAATTTCCCGAATTATTCACTAGTTAATTATCATTGCCCAGATGCTCGAATAAATCGGTTAAAACGATATTAGAAAACAAAAAACCTTCGGGGTCGCTTAATCTTACCCTGCTATCCCCCTCAATTATTACTAGATTACGCAGTCTATGCGGCTCTAAGACCTCTAAAATTGCTTTTTTGATTTCCGAACCAAAATTAGCTTCAATTGCGGGTAAACTCACCCCTTCCGCTAACCTTAACCCCAGCATCAAGGTTTCGAGAAGATCATCGATAAAACTATTTTTATCCACCTCAATTGGGCAGCCTTCTTTTACCCAAGCGAAATAGTCACGACTTTTACGCGGACGGGTAAAACGTTGTTGATGGAGATAACTAGCAGCCCCCATACCAAAACCGTAATAGGGACGATTTTCCCAGTAAACTCGATTATGTCGGCATTGATAACCCGGTTTAGCATAGTTAGAAATCTCGTAATGTTGATAACCAGCTAAAGCTAGTTTTTCACTAGCTAAAACATACATTTTCGCCGTGGTTTCATCATCGGGTAAGGGTTTTTTCCCCGGTTGATACTGTTTACCGAAAGGAGTAACCGCTTCTAAGACCAAATCGTAACAGGAAAGATGGGCCGGTTGCAGTTCGATCGCTTTTTCTAGGGAATTTTCCCAATCTGTCAGGGTTTGTTGTGGCAATCCCGAAATCAAATCCAAACTATAGTTAACTATTCCCAATCCCTGAATTAATTCCACTGCCTGATAGATATCCTTAACGGTATGCGATCGACCAGAAACCTGTAATAATGGTTCTTGAAAAGCCTGTACTCCTAAACTAACCCGATTGACTCCTGCGCTAAGATAACCCTGTAATTGTTCTAAACTAAAGGTAGCTGGATCAATCTCCATAGAAATCTCTATATCGGCCGCAAAATCAAACTTTTTAGCTAAAGTATCCAGAATTGATCCTAATAATTCCACCGGTAACAGGGAAGGAGTCCCCCCCCCAAAAAAAATTGTTTCTAGGGGTTTCCCCGTTCCCTGACAAAGGCTAATTTCTTCCTGTAATATTTCCCCATACTCAATCACGGGGGGAAAAGTCGCTGGGTTGGTGTGATTACCGACGACAAAAATCGGGAAATCACAGTAAAAACAGCGCCGACGACAAAAGGGAATATGAATATAAACCGAGGTTACAGGGTGAAAATAGGACATTAAAGCAGTTATCAGTGAACAGTAATCAGTAATCACAGAAAACGGGTTTCTCCGAGAAACCCGTTTTCTACTCATGCACTCATGCAAAACGGAGAATAAATAATCAGTTTTTAATAACTGGATTTAATATCATACAGCCTTTCTCGTCAAGGTGAAGCACAGACTAACCCTTGCTAATCAAGTATTTTAGATGCAAGAACGAACCTCATCTATCTGAGAAACGCTGTAACTCGCATCTGATGACTGATAACTGATTCAAGGCTGACGGCTATAATTTCGTTGATCTTCGTTAAGATGTATTATGGCTGGGGAGAACATCTCCTAGAATAAAAGCAACTTTCCCGACACAAATTAGGAGAAGCCCACAGATATAATATAAAAGCATCCATACTGATTATTTTATCTACCATCATTCCCCCCTATCCTCTCTGGTATTATCCCTATGCTTGATGCTGTCATAATTTTACTATTCGTCTTCGCTGTTGCCAGTATTGGTTATAGTGGTGTTGACTTGCTGCCGGTTACTGTCCAGTCGCAAATCAGCAATATTGAAGCTTTACGCTGGTTATCGGCGGGTTTTGCCTCAATTATTGGTTTAGCCCTTGGTTTAGTTGCCCAAACTACCTATCGTCGTCTAGAAACCCAAGTACGGCAAACTCCGATCGAAGTTATTTTAACCCGTTCGGTCGGTCTAGTTATCGGTTTGTTAATTGCTAATCTGATCCTAGCTCCGATTTTCTTCCTACCGATTCCCAGAGAATTCTCGTTTATCAAGCCGATAATCGCGATTTTAGGCAGTATTATGTTTTCCTATCTGGGGGTTAGTTTAGCAGATACCCACGGTCGCACTTTTTTGCGTCTGATTAACCCCAATAGTATGGAATCAATTTTAGTGGCAGAAGGAACCCTACAAGCGGCCGCCAGCAAAGTTGTTGACACCAGTTGTATTATCGATGGTCGTATCGAACAATTGTTAGACACGGGATTTATCGAGGGACAGATTCTCATTCCCCAATTTATCCTTCAGGAATTGCAACAGTTAGCGGATGGCAGTAACGACCAAAAACGAGTCAGAGGAAGACGAGGATTAGATATCTTAAACCGGATGCAGCAAGAACTCCCTGATCGCATTGTCATTCATCCCGCCGATTATGACGATATTAGCACCGTAGATGCTAAATTAGTCCATCTTGCCCAAGAAATTAACGCCACCTTGCTCACTAACGATTATAATCTCAGTAAAGTGGCCAATCTGCAAAAAGTCACCATCTTGAATGTCAACGATCTCGCCCAAGCAGTACGTCCGATCTACTTACCTGGGGATACTTTGGATCTGAAAATTCTCAAAGCAGGAAAAGAACCCACCCAAGGCATCGGTTATCTAGAAGATGGCACGATGGTGGTGGTAGAAGAAGGCAAAGATTATCTAGGGGGAGAATTGCGGGTAGTGGTGACATCTGCACTGCAAACCTCGGCCGGACGGATGATTTTTGCTAAACCCCAAAATTCCCTGATTGCTTAAAGGGAATAAAACCCAAAAAAGCCTCAAATACAGGGCCAGAGGGGATTGTATTTGAGGAATTTCATTTTTTAAGGGAAGTTAAGTCACCAATCGAACTATCTAGCCAATTGATACCTAATTAAGCCGGTTTATTGATTACAGCCATGGACTGACGGGCAAAACCGAAATAACTATCCCAGAATTGTTTCTGACTATCGAGGGCAACTTTGGTGGCGGTTTCTTGGGCGGTTAGGTAGGATTTCACCCATTCTTGTTGATATTCGAGGGATTTAACCAAAGTTTCTGGAAACTCAAACACTGGTGTAGTCGTGGGAACACCATTACCCCAAGCGGACAGAAGCAGTTTCTGCCATTCGGCTAGGTATTTTTGGTATTCTTCAAGATAATTGGTGTTCATAGAAGTCAAACCGCTAACTAGCCCATCTGGACGGAGATGGTGAGAAAGTGGGGCGGTGTTGCCACCTTCTCGAAAGCAAAAATCGCGCCGAGATAAAATATAATATTCTATCCCTTCCTTATATTATAACCTGAGTTTGCGATCAGCCCCAATCTTTATGCGATCGCCGTCAGCCCAGCCTATTTTTTTGGTGACTCGGAACTAAGTAGGGTTTGCTGAATAATGGTAAAACCCTTTTAAAATAAAGCTTTTGACCTGTTAAAGTCCGATGTTCATGCTGCGAAAATAGGATTGGGACTTTCAAAAACCTTGCATTATCCTTCTTGTAGTACCGGCTACTGACGAGCGACTCCTGACTCCTACCCCCACCGAAAAACTTTTTCAGCAGACCCTAAGTAGGTGGGTGGAATTAAATATAAGATGAACGTAGGTTGGGTTGAAGCATAAAACCCAACGCCCGCATGGGTTACGCTACCGCTAACCCATCCTACAAATAATTGTGCCTCCCTACTTAACGCTAAAATAGTCCTACTCTAGCCATTTTCTCCCAACTATGATCGATCGACCTATTCATGTAATTGGTGGAGGATTAGCGGGGACTGAGGCGGCGTGGCAGATAGCCCAAGCAGGTATTCCCGTGATCCTGCACGAAATGCGCCCAATTCGCTCTAGTCCCGCCCACCATAGCCAATTTTTAGCCGAATTAGTCTGTAGTAACTCCTTTGGTGCCATGGCGGTGGATCGCGCCACCGGGTTACTCCATGAAGAATTACGACGCTTAAATTCTCTAGTTATTGCTCAGGCCGATCAGCACAGTGTCCCCGCAGGAGGGGCTTTAGCGGTCGATCGAGGGGTCTTTAGTCGAAATTTGACGGAAATCTTGGCTAACCACCCTCTAGTCACCTTAAAACGTCAGGAGATCACGGAAATTCCCCGGTATGGTATCGTCGTTTTAACCACTGGACCGTTAACCAGTGCTGCTTTAGCCGCAGATCTGCAAAATTTTGCCGGCCTGGACTATCTGAGCTTTTTTGATGCCGCTAGTCCGATTATTCTAGGGGAATCGATCGATCGATCGATCGCTTTTCTGGCCTCCCGTTACGATAAAGGTGAGGCCGCCTATCTCAATTGTCCCATGGATCGGGAACAATACCTGCATTTCTGGCAAGAACTAAAACAGGCAGAACAGGCAGAATTAAAGGATTTTGAGCGAGAAAATGCCAAATTTTTCGAGGCTTGCCTACCAATCGAAGAATTAGCCTGTCGGGGAGAAGATACCATGCGTTTTGGTCCCCTGAAACCGGTGGGATTAGCGGATCCCAGATATCCGGATCAACGTCCCTATGCAGTTATACAGTTGCGAATGGAAGATAAAGCGGGGCAATTATGGAATATGGTGGGATTTCAAACTAATTTAAAATGGGGTGAACAAACACGAGTTTTCCGTCTGATTCCGGGGTTAGAAAAGGCCGAATTTGTCCGCATGGGGGTGATGCACAAAAACACCTTTATCAATTCTCCCCAGTTATTATCCTCCAGTCTCCAGTTTAAATCGCGACCGACGCTGTTAGCGGCAGGACAGTTAATCGGCACGGAAGGCTATACGGCTGCGGCTGCTGGGGGATGGTTAGCGGGAACTAATGCCGCTCGTTTAGCTTTAGGATTAGAAACGGTGACATTGCCAACCACAACGATGATGGGGTCATTATTTGAGTTTATCAGCAGTGCCGAACCGAAACATTTTCAACCGATGCCGCCAAATTTTGGCATTTTGCCGAATTTTACCAGAAAAATCCGCAATAAACGGGAACGTTACGGTCAATATGCCGAGCGCTCTTTGCAGGATTTAGAAGCATGGATGAATCAGCTAAAAACTCCCTGTCTCGTCTAACTGTCAATCGCTAAATCGATCGCCCATAATAGAGAAGGAACCTATTTCTTTCTCTATCGCTATGCCAAACCCCGATTTTTTCCCTCCCCAATCCTACAGTCAAGAGGATGTGCAGGAAATTCTCTATTTGGCTATCTCCCGTCAAGGGGATAAGGGAGAAATTACCCGTCAACAGTTGTTAGAAATTGCCGACGATTTAGCTATTGAAGTTAAAGACTTAGAAGCGGCAGAAAAGGACTGGCAAGAGTCAAAAATGGTCAGTTATAAACGGCAAGAATTCGATCGCTTTCGTCGCGAGGAGCTAAAAAATAAAACCGTTCGCTATCTGATTATTAATAGTTTTTTTATTATCATTAATTTAATTAGTGCGGGAACAATTTCTTGGGCAATTTATATCTTTTTGCTGATGGGTTTACCTCTTTCTCTCTCGGCTTGGAAAACTTTTCAAAATCAAGGAATTGCCTACGAAGAGGCATTTAAACGCTGGAAAATTAAGGAGGAAATGAAAGAGTCTTTTGGCAATCTTTGGACACAAATTAAAAAGTTTTTACAGTTTTAATAGTGTTGAAAAAGGAAGATTTTTAAGGGGAAAACTCTCTTCTAAAATCGGGCGTTACTTTCGATTTTTTCCCTCAATCCAAGCTTTTGGGGGGTTCTACCCCCCAAACCCCCCGTTGGGGGCGTGGCGCCGCCCCCAAACCCCGGAGCGCATTAGTTTTTCGGTGGGATGCTTACACGCGATTGTTCATATATTTGTACCAGTTTAAGAGTCACTGATAATTGCTGATTATCGGTGTTTCTGCAAAATCGAGATGCAGCCTTTTCGTTAACCACAAAGGACACAAAGTTGAGTTTTCCACGACTACTTACTGTCATCAAAAATATCTAACTGCTGGAGAGATGGGGAATTATCTGACTTAACCGGTTTAATTTTCTTAATTCCCTGACGCAAACCGATCGCAATTTTACTATGTTTTTCGATTTGACCCATCACCTGCATGGCACGATCGATCACAGAAGTTGGTAAACCGGCTAATCTCCCCGCTTCGATACCGTAGGACTTATCCGCGCCTCCCGGTCGTACTTGGTGCAAAAATACTATCTCATGGGGTAATTCTTTGACCGTTACCTGATAATTAGCTACATTCTCTAAAATTGAGGCTAATTCGTTCAGTTCGTGGTAGTGAGTGGCGAAAATCGTCCGCGATTGCAGTACCGTGGCTAAATACTCGGCCACAGACCAAGCTATGGATAAACCGTCAAAAGTGGCTGTCCCCCGGCCAATTTCGTCTAGTAATACTAATGATCTGTCTGTGGCGTGATTGAGAATATTGGCAGTTTCGTTCATTTCCACCATAAAGGTGGATTGGCCAGTAGCGAGGTCATCCACAGCCCCCACCCGGGTGAAAATGCGATCGCAGATGGAGATTTTGGCCGACTTTGCCGGGACAAAACTGCCGGTTTGGGCCAACAATTGAATTAATCCCACCTGTCGCAGATAACAACTTTTGCCACTAGCATTGGGACCGGTGAGAATAATCAAGTCAGGGTATTCTAAACCCTCCTGATTGCCCAAATTAATCGAATTCGGCACAAAAAAGCCGGCCCCAAGGGATTGTTCCACCACGGGATGACGACCATCTTTAATATCGATAAGACGACCATCGGCGATTTCTGGGCGACAATATCCCTGATAAACGGCGATTTCTGCCAATGCTGCCAACACATCCAAAGCGGCGACTTTTGTGGCCACTTCCCGGATTTCTGGGGAAAATTCGGCCACTTGACGGCGTAAATCGCTAAAAATCTCGTATTCTAACTTATTTAATTCATCTACTGCCGTCAGAATTATATTTTCTTTCTCCTTTAACTCGGTGGTGATATAACGTTCCTCATTGACTAAAGTTTGCTTACGCACATACTCTTTTGGGGCGAAATCAGCTTTACTGCGGGGTAAACTGATATAATAACCGAAAGTTTTGTTATAATTAACCTTAAGATTACTAATACCCGTTCTTTCTTTTTCTGTCGTCTCTAGATTCTTAAACCAATCGATTACTTCCTGATAGTCGCGCCGCAGGGCATCCAATTGGGCATCAATTCCCTCGCGAATCACCCCCCCTTCCTTCAGATGCAGCGGAGGGGATTCCACCAGATGCGCGATTACCTGCTGACCTAATTTTTCTAAATCGGCGGGAATTTGCTGTAAAGCTTGCAAATAGGGCGAATTTCCCGAAGCGACCAAGGCCGCTAAATCGGCTAATTTGACTAAAGATGCCGCTAGGGAAAGTAAATCGCGGGCGTTAGCGGTTCCTGCGCCAACACGACCGCTTAAACGTTCTATATCGTAGATTTCCCTTAATTTTTGCCGAATATCTTGGCGCAGGGAGGGATTATCCTTTAACTCTTGGATAGTATCTTGACGGGCGCGAATACCACGAGAATCTAAGAGAGGTTGCAGCAACCAACGACGTAAAGCGCGACTACCCATGGCCGTACAAGTGCGATCAATGGCCCATAATAGAGAACCATAGAAGCTACCATCGCGCACCGTTTGGGTAATTTCAAGGTTACGACGGGTTTGCCCATCTAAAATCAAAAATTCGGAGATAGAGTAGGTTTTTAAAGGTTGTAGGGGGACTTGATTGGCTTTTTGGGTATCTTCAATGTATTCTAATAGGCCTCCGGCAGCGCGAATAGCAAGGGGTAAATGTTCGCAGCCCATCCCCTCTAGGGAACGCATTTTATAGGTGATTAGGAGACGATTTTTCGCCTCTGTGAGAGTAAAGATAGTTTGGGGACGGAGAGAATAACAAAAACTATCGGGTAAACAGGGGGGGAGATGGTCGGATTTTTCCCCGGGGCGCAAAATACGGTTTAAATCGGGGGCATTGATGGGAAAAAGGATTTCTGAGGGCTGTAAACGGGTTAATTCTAGGCTTAAAGCCGTTAAATCGCTGGCTTGGGTGGTGTAGAATTCTCCAGTGGAGATATCTGCATAGGCTAATCCCCAATTTTCTCCGGTAATCACCACTGCAGCCAGAAAATTATTCTTTTTTGCGTTTAACATTCCCTCATCAGTGAGGGTTCCGGGGGTGAGCAGTTTGGTGATAGCGCGTTCTACTAGCCGTTTTTCGGCGGCTGCTTCCGTTGAATCCTCTACTTGGTCACAAATCGCCACCGCATAGCCTTTTTCCACCAATAAACGACTATAGCGCTCTAGGGCATGGTGGGGAACCCCGGTCATGGCGACTCTCCCAATACCCTTACCCCCTTCCTTGCTGGTGAGAACTAATTCTAATTCTCTGGAGATAATCACCGCATCCTGAAAGAAACACTCGAAAAAATCGCCCACACGATAGAGTAAAAGGGCATTGGGATAGGTTTCTTTTACCTCCACATAATGCTGGTACATGGGGGTGAGTTTACCGCGATCGAGTCCGCGATAATCACGATGGGGCTCCTTATTGGTAGCAGGTGGTTCTAGGGGAAAATCCGAGGGGAGAGTCATGGGTCAAAGAAAGCTGGACAATGTTTTAATGAACTATTCCCCACCCCTTGGCTAAGTGGGGAGTTTCTGACGCTTCTTCGTTGATGGCGGTTGCCTCATACTTCGCGCACAAGGTATAAGCTCACCGACTCTGCGTCGCGCTTTGGCTCGTTCCAAGCCTCTAATATAATTAAGCATAACCTGAGGGTTGGCTACATCGGCGTTGGGTTCTTCCGGTTTTCTTGTGTTACTTTTTGTTATGAATTAAAGCAAGCAACCATAACTTATTCTTGTAATCAGCTTTATTTTGGTATTCATTCCCTCAGTTAATCGGTTGGTTGTATGATTTTCAAAGTAATTACAGATACCCCCCAAATGCTTCTGAATCATACTGGCACTACTTTGAGCTAATATTCCGCCTATTCTTATCCATTTGTCCAATTACTGCCAAGTTATGCTTCCAGTCTCATAACCTTCAATTCTAATGATAGGATGAACGATCGAAGCTCTCCAGAAAAACCCTATGACTAGCTTACTGCGCGACTTTTGGTATGTGGCCACACCAGCAAATAAACTTAAACCCGGTCAGCTAATGGCCAAAAAAATGCTAGGTGAACCGATTGTTGTCGGTAGGAGACAGGATGGAGAAGTGTTCGCATTGCGGGATATTTGCCCCCATCGTGGCATTCCGCTGCACCATGGCTGGATTGAAGGCGATGGGGTGTACTGTTGCTATCACGGCTGGAAATTTAACACTAGCGATGGCGTTTGTTCTGAGATCCCCTCATTAACTGAACACGATCGCCTTGATATTAGCAGAATTTGTGTCACCAGTTATCCCTGTCGTGAAATACAAGGTCATATTTGGGTATTTATTCCGGCAGACTCAAAAAGAGAAATTAATCAAGAAAATCTGCCTCCTGTGCCGACTATTGCCGATTTTGGCAAACTTACCCCCAAAATAGCCGAAACTATCACTTTTGATTGCCATATTGACCATGCAGTGGTGGGATTGATGGATCCGGCCCACGGTCCCTACGTTCATACTTCTTGGTGGTGGCGCAGCGGTCCGCGCCAATTTCGGGTTAAAGAAAAACAATATGAACCTGTTCCCTTCGGTTTTCGTCTTGCTCCCTATGATATGCCTGTAAGTGCGAAACCCTATAAAATTTTGGGTAATAAAGTATCGATTGAAATTGTTTTTGAATTGCCCTCGGTGCGTACAGAAATACTACGAGGCGATCGCCATTTAGCCTGTGCTTTTACGGCAATTACTCCCATCGATGAAAATCACTGCGAAGTCCATCAAAGTCTATACTATACGATCCCTTGGTTGGCATTTTTAACCCCTCTTTTGCGTTATTTAACCCGACAATTTCTCACACAGGATCGCGATGTGGTGATTAAACAACAGGAAGGACTTAGTTATCATCCAGCTTTGATGTTAATTGATGATGCCGATACCCAGGCCAAATGGTATTATCGCCTCAAGCAAGAATACGAAAAATCTCAAGCAGAAAAGCGGGATTTTGTCAACCCCATTAAAGCACAAATTTTACGGTGGCGCAGTTAGAATTAAGTAGCTGGTTATAATTAAATTAAAAATGGATTTTAGGTTTGATCCCCCCTGCCCCCCTTGATAAGGGCGGTATCTGATAATTTTTAACGCCTACCTACTTAGATGATTTTATTTAGGTTCTGCCTAGGGATTTATTGACACTGGCTTCAATTTGATAAATAGAGGAAAGGACACTACCTTGATGATTATTGACTAGATCGTATTTGACTTCTTGTAAATAATTAAAAATGGCATCCCGCAAAATCGGTTTTTCAATATTTACCGTGTGCTGATAGTCCCATAAATCCAAAACTATCAAACCAATTCCCACGATTGGATCGATTAATTCTGCCCCAAAACTACTCGCTACTGCCCCACCGGTTTTAGTGGCAATTTTCGCCCCCGTTTTTCCCGCTAGGGACAAATAAACTGTACTGCCCACTTTCATCACTGGGATCAGAGATTTAATTCCTAAAGCAGTGCTGCCACCGACTAAAAGTTTAATTGATGTGTTAGAAATATTGCCCTCGGTATCTTGAATTGTTATGGCTATATCACTAAGATAACGGTCCCATTTGCCTTGGGGAATTTGATAACTAGCCTGAATATTCTCTAATTCATTGCTTAAATTACTGACATATAAATTAACTGTATCCCTAGTAATTCTCTCTAGACGCAATTGGGCCTCTTGGGGACGAATTACCCGTTTAGTAAACTCGGTTTGAATAGTTTTGGTCAAATTTTCTGCCACCACCTGTTCCGGGGGTGGATTATCTGTATTGACCCAGTGAGCGATCGAGGAGTATAATCCACTTAAAAAGGCCTTGCCCTCAAATTGTTTTTGATTGAAATAGTTAAAATACCAAGGCAGAAAACTCTGATCTACTCGTGTCATCAACTCCTCCACCCATCCCTCAATTTCTCCTAGGGCGAAGGTTTGAGAATTTGCTCTCGCTGTCTGTAAAGCTTGGCTAATTTCCCGATCGATTTGACTGTTAGATTTTTTGTTTATACTGATGGGAATCTCTAGGTTAGTTTCGGTAGCAACCCTAGTTTTTAACGGTTCATTGCCGGCAGTTCCTAGCCAAATTTTCCCTAAGAGAGGCACGATAACCACTAGAACAACTATAGCCCAAATTAACGGGGTGATCGCCTTAATCAGTTGACTGATTGCCTGAATGCGGTTAGTTTTTTCACTATACTGAGGTGGCTCAATATTTTCTTGTGAATCTGGCCTGGAGTTCATCAGCTAACCTACTTAAAATTATTAGATCATTGTTCTCAAAAAACCGCAGAAACCCCAATTTTCTCAGCAGTCAACTGGAGAGGAAATTATCGGGTAAAAGTCCGCCAATACCCGATAAATATCGGCAATTTTAGCGAATTTCTGCCTTCATCCGCTCAAGGGTTTGCTGCATTTGGTCGAACATCATTTGGGGAGTCATACCAAATTGACCTAGTTGGGTTTTTAGCTGTTCTACGGTCATTTGGGCGGAAAAATCCTCAGATAATTCAAAACGCTTCATAAATATCTTGTAGCGTTCCATTAACTCCTCCATCCTATCGATAAAGATTTTTTTACCCTCTCGATCGAATTTCCCGTACTCGCTCCCTAGTTGTATGAGAGACTGATAATCTTCAAATAGCTGTCTAGCTTCCTGTTGAACCACTTCTGAGTCAAAGAATCCCATAATCTTAAAACGGCTTATCGTCGATAGTTATTCTCTCTCCCATTTTATTTTAGTCGGGGAAAAAGTCTAGCTCTAGTCGATTTACGGATTACCGTATTGGGGAAATTGAGAGGATTACAAAAGAAGCGAGCAACGCTAACCAGTCAGGGAAAACCGCTAAGTAGTGGTCTGTCAAAGCCATAATGACGGATAATGGGAGCGGTAAATTCAGCCTAATTTGTCCAATTATGCCCGCTAAAAAATATATCGTCTCTCTTCTCTAACGGAGAATCAACGCACCTCTGGGTAAGAATTGAGCCAAAAAGGGAAAACCGCTGCCGGAAAAATTAATCAGGATCGTCTCTTGCTAAAAGCAGATAAGTAATAGGGCAAAATTAACTTCTTGGTTAGCAGATGCACTCATGCAGGAGGTAGTTAGATATGTGTAATTAATTGCGTCTAGCTACTGATGAACAAGGGAATGGAGGGATTAAGGAGAAAAATCTATGGATCATACCGCAGAAAACTGGTACATTGTCCGGGAAAATACCGGAATTTGTCAGATTATAGCCCTAGAAAACGGCCAAACCCCAGTCGAGCCGGAATACTGGGGTCCTTTTGCCGAGCGGGGAGAAGCGATCGCCCGTCGGGTGGGTTTAATTCGAGCGGGCAAATGTCAACCTATTGTTTAGCGGTATTGGCGGGTGTTTTCTTGCCTTCAGTGATTTCTTTTTCCAAGATTTCAAAACCCTTCTTGAATTGAGGATCCTGGAAGGTTCCCACCCGCTCCCGTTCCTCTTGAAGATTTTTGCGATCTTCGTCGCTCAGTTCCGACTCCACATCGGGATGAATACCATCCTTATTGATGTCGCGTCCGTCGGGGGTGAGATACTTGGCAATTGTCACCGCTAATCCGGAACCGTCACTGAGACTGCGTACCGATTGTACTAATCCCTTACCAAAGGTTTTCGTACCGACAATAACCGCCCGATCATGATCCTGTAAAGCCCCGGAGAGAATTTCACTAGCACTGGCGGAACCACCATCGACGAGGACAACTAGGGGTTTATTAGTCAAAGCTTGATTGTTGGCCCGTTGACGTTCCGTCACCCCTTTGCGATCGACCGTAGAGACAATTAAACCATCGGGTATCCACATCCGAGCGATTTCGATGCTGGCGTAGAGTAAACCGCCGGGGTTAGAACGCAGATCGAGAATATAACCTTTCACCTCTTCAGCTTCCAATTCGCGAATCGCTTGACTCATATCGCCACTAGCTTGGGCGCTAAATTGATTAAGACGGATATAACCGACTTTACCGATCGGGGTGTTTTCCGTGTGGGCGCGCACTGGGTGAATTTCAATTTTGGCCCGGGTAAGAGTCAATTCTTTCTTTTCCTCGCCCCGTTGAATCGTGATCTTAACGCTTGTCCCCACTTTGCCGCGGATCATGCTCACCGCTTGCTCTAGTTCCATGCCTGCGGTAGATTTACCATCGATAGCGATAATCACATCTTTGGGCAGCACACCAGCTTTAGAAGCAGGAGTATCTTCAATGGGTGAAACCACGACTAGCTGCTTAGTTTTCTCATCTTTGGTCAGTTGAATCCCTACCCCGGTCAATTCTCCCGATGTATCGATCTTCATATTGTTAAACTCTTTGGGATCCATAAAACGGGTATAGGGATCATTGAGAGTTTTCAACATCTCGCGGATAGCGGTGTATGCTTCCTCTTGATTTTTGTAGGAACGATTTAAATACTGATTGCGGATGGCGTTCCAGTCCGATTGATTAAAAGTGCCATCTAAATAAGTGCGGTTGATGATCTGCCAAACCTCATCAACGGTTTCCTTGGGACTTTCCTGAAAAAAAGCTTGACTTTGGGAGAGACGGAATCCCGCCCCCGTGACGGCGACGGTAGACAGGACCACTGCTGTAGCACCGAGAACAAGTCCGCGTTTGTTGATAACCATAGGTAATTTTCGGATAAATTAGGCTGTTCTTGCCGGAACGCTCTTTCTGGCTGACCGTCGAAATATCTTGGCAAAAAGGAGCGTTTAGGTTTACTGGAGACAGACAAAAGAACGCCTGGAGACTAATACTGTTATAACATTTATTATCTCTTTCTTGGTCAAACTGATTACTTGAGTAGCGATCGAGTTGCCAGCAGCCCACCTTGCGACCTAAGATAACAGCAAAACTGCCCGAGATTTTCCCTATGAGCGATCAAATCCTTTCTTCCCTCTCCCTGGAACAAAAACGACAAAACCTGCGCCACCAAAGGCGATCAAAGGTGTGGCAAGCCCTGGGTCGCTTTCTGGTGGTTAGTGGTTTAGCGACGGGATTAGCTTGGGGGATGACTTCGCCCTATTGGACAATTACTAAGGCCGGACAGGTGGAAATCGCAGGCACAGAATTAATGTCCCCCGAGTCGATTCGTGCTTGGCTGAAATTAAGCTATCCCCTGTCTCTCTGGGAATTACCCACCCATCAATTGCGAGAAAAATTAGCGGCTATTCCCGCTATTGCCGACGTTAAGATTGAGCGGCAATTATTACCCCCGAAAGTGATTGTTTCTATTCAAGAAAGAAAACCTGTTGCCCGTTGGCGTTACCATCAACAGCAAGGCTTTTTAGATGCCTCGGGAACGATAATTCCTCAAAACTATTATGGTCGAACTCTGCCCAAAACCCAATTACCTAGCCTAGAAGTGCTTGGTTACGACCGACAATATCAACAACAGTGGCAGAAAATTTATCCCTTGATTGACAACTTATCGATTAAAGTTACCGCCATCGATTGGCGCAATCCTAGTAATCTTGTACTAAAAACTGAGCTAGGACAGGTCTATTTAGGTTTTTATAAAGATAGATTGCCCGAAAAATTAACCGCTCTCGTACAATCGCGGCCATTGTCATCCAAGATACCTCTAGCGCGAATTCTCTACATTGACCTGAGCAATCCCGATGCTCCCACTGTACAATTAAAACCGCAGCCAGCCCCGATCGTTGCCAAAGTAACGGCAACTCGTCGGGATTAACGGCAGTTTATCAGCAAATAACCGCAATTATTCCCTTTAGGTATTGGCAAAAACCCCAAATTATGATTTTCTGAATCAGAAACTGATAATGTAGATACTGGAACCAAAATAATATTAGTGATAGTGTTAACAGTGCATCTCTGATTTATCAAATCAATAACAGAATCTTGTACTAAGAGTGTTTCAATTCCAATGACATCGATTAATGAAATCGTTCCCACCTACCCCAATCTGAACAGTAACGATTATGCCAGTTCAGCTATGAGCGAAGATAATCATTACTCTCAGAATAATGCTGGAGTATTATTTACTCGTCCCCATGAATCACAGATGACACCCCGAGAAGAAAGTCGTAGTAATCGCATCGTGCCAAGCAGTGTCGCCAAGATCAAGGTGATCGGGGTCGGCGGTGGGGGCTGTAACGCCGTTAACCGCATGATCGCCAGTGGCGTGACTGGGATCGAATTTTGGGCAATTAACACCGACGCCCAAGCCCTGGCCCACTCCTCCGCCCCCCAGAGGTTACAAATCGGGACAAAATTAACCCGCGGCCTAGGCGCAGGCGGCAATCCGGCGATCGGACAGAAAGCGGCGGAAGAATCCCGGGATGAAATCGCCCAGGCATTGGAAGGAACCGATCTAGTCTTTATTACCGCCGGCATGGGCGGCGGCACGGGAACGGGGGCCGCTCCAATTGTGGCCGAAATTGCCAAAGAAATCGGCTGTTTGACCGTGGGAGTTGTGACTCGTCCCTTTACCTTCGAGGGTCGTCGTCGCACTAATCAGGCCGATGAGGGGGTGGGCGGTTTACAAAGTCGGGTCGATACCCTGATTATTATCCCCAATAACCAGTTATTACAGGTAATACCCGCCGACACTCCCCTACAGGAGGCTTTTCGGGTCGCTGATGATGTGCTGCGGCAAGGGGTACAGGGTATCTCGGATATTATCACTATCCCCGGTCTGGTAAATGTGGATTTCGCCGATGTGCGGGCAGTGATGGCCGATGCGGGTTCGGCCCTAATGGGCATCGGCATCGGTTCGGGAAAATCTCGGGCTAAGGAAGGCGCGATCGCGGCTATATCCTCACCGTTACTGGAATCCTCGATCGAAGGGGCGAAAGGCGTAGTCTTTAACATCACCGGCGGTCAAGATCTAACCCTACACGAAGTCAATGCCGCCGCCGAAATTATCTATGAAGTGGTGGATCCCAACGCTAATATCATCTTTGGGGCAGTAATTGACGAGAAAATGCAGGGAGAAGTCAGAATTACCGTCATTGCCACTGGTTTTTCCGGCGATTCCCCCTCTCGTCCCACCGGTAGCAAGGTGGTGATCAATACCCCCGCACCCAGTCCAGCAGCCACTCCCGAACCACCAAAACCGGCGGGATTAGATATCCCCGAATTTCTGCAACGTCGTCGTCCTTTTGATCGCTAACCTCCTGTCACTAACCCCGCCCTAAAAGGGACGGAGCTTGCCTAAACCAATTTAGGCGACGCAAGTAGAGACTACCGCATCGAGACACAATCTGGCACAGACCTCCGAATGCTTCCCTAGTTCGGATTCCCTCTCAGCTTTATTGGTAAAGCGTTGTTAGACAAGACATCTTGATTGTGTTGCGGAAAGGGACTTTAACTTTACTCTTAAGGATTATCTCCATGGCAAGAGTTCCTGTTATTTCAAAAGACGGAAAGCCGTTGATGCCCACTAAACCCAGTCGGGCCAGACGGTGGATTAAGGAAGGAAAAGCTATCGGTAAGTTCAATGACTTAGATATTTTCTATGTCCAGCTAACCGATGAACCTTCCGATAGTAAAACCCAACCGATTGCTATTGGTATTGACCCGGGTAAATTATTCTCTGGAATTGGCGTTCAATCCTCTCTTTTTACTCTTTGGAAGGCTCACTTAGAACTTCCTTTTAAACGAGTAAAAGAGCGCATGGACAATAGACGGTTAATGCGAAGAGGACGTAGAAAAAGACGGATTAACCGCCAACTTTCTTTTAATCTAAGAGCGCATCGACAAAAACGATTCTCAAATAGAAGAACAGGAAAATTAGCTCCCTCAATCAGAGCTAATCGTCAACTTGAACTTCGAGTCGTTTCCGAACTAACCAAAATCTATCCAATTACCGATATTTACTTTGAGTACATCAAAGCCGATATTGATCTAACTTCTGGTAGAAAAGGAGCTAAGTCTGGAAAAGGTTTCTCGTCGGTTATGGTCGGACAGAAATGGGCTATTGAGCAACTATCTCAATTGGCAACAGTCCATACTCGCTTTGGTTGGCAAACCTCTAATCTTAGAAAACATTTGCGACTAGAAAAGTCCAAAAATAAAGCAGAACAATCACCAGAAAGTCATGCTAACGATGGAATTGCTCTTGCCTGTTTTCAGTTTTTAGATTATTGGCCATTTCATGCTTCTAATAGTCATGGATACGATTGGAAGGGTTCTGTTAAAGTAACGAACGCTCCCTTTGCTGTCATCAAACGTCCTCCTATTAGTCGTCGTCAACTTCACCTGATGGTTTTTTCTAAAGGTGGTAAACGACGTAAATATGGTGGCTCTACCACAAGACATGGGTTCCGTAAAGGAGATTTAGTTTCTTCTCCCAAAGGGATTGGTTATGTAAGTGGAGATACCGAAAAACAGCTATCTGTAAGCGATACCAGTGGTCAACGATTGGGACAGATAGCTGTTAGTAAGATTCAGTTAATTCGTCGTTCTAACGGTTTAATTGTTTCTCGCTAACTCATATAAAGCTGCCCTCCGCTATCGCTAAAGGGCGGGGTTTCAGATCCAATTTTTCGATGACTGCCATTGCCCTCACCATCGCCGGTTCCGATAGTGGTGGCGGCGCGGGAATTCAAGCTGATTTGAAAACCTTCGCCTTCCATCGAGTTCACGGCACCAGCGCCCTTACCTGCGTTACCGCCCAAAATACCCTAGGGGTCGAGCGCGTCGAGTCCCTAAGTCCAGAAATGGTCACGGCCCAAATCGATGCCGTGGTCGGGGATATGTCTGTGTCAGCGGTTAAGACAGGAATGCTGTTCAGCAGCGAGATTATCGAAGCGGTGGCCGAGGCGATCGAGCGCTGGCGTTTAATCAGTTTAGTGGTGGATCCGGTTATGGTTTCGCGGGTAGGAGCCAAATTAATTGATGATCGGGCTGTAGATAGTCTTTTTGATAGTTTAATTCCTCTGGCTTCGATTATTACCCCTAATCGTTACGAAGCACAGCTTTTAAGTGGCATTGAGATCAATGATTTTGAGACGATGAAAGCGGCCGCCGCAATTATTTTCCAGAAGTCGGCCACACCAGTATTAGTCAAAGGTGGCGGCATGAAAGGGCGGCTGCGTGGGGTTGATATCTGCTTTGATGGGCAAGAATGGGAAACTTTTAAGACCAGAAGCGTCGAAACCAATAACACTCACGGGACTGGTTGTACTCTATCGGCGGCGATCGCTGCTAACCTCGCTTTGGGGGATGACCTGAAAATAGCGGTGAAAAAAGCCAAGGATTACGTTACTAACGCCCTCGATCATTCCCTCGCTATCGGTCACGGAACCGGTCCAGTGGGCCATTTTTACCCCTTAAAAGCCCTAAATTAGTCAATTCATGACCACTACGCCGCCTATTTCCCGCCAAGCAACCCAGAGTTTGACTGGTCGCCCCTCGGTTCCCCTCTCGGTCTATAGTCGCACAGTGCAAATCGCACCGGGTACTTTGCCCGATTGAACTATTGAGATCTAGCCAAGAGAAATAGCTTGGCCTTTTTCTCCGGATGACCGACAAATTCCGCAATGTCTTACACTTCATCCGATCACGTCTTTCCCATTGTCAGCGACCGGCGGTGAGAATGCGATCGAGCCTCCCACTAAGACAAAAACCAATGAAGATAAACTAGGAGAGTAGGGTGAAGCAAGCGAACAAATGAACTAAGTCAAATTCGTTTCTTGATAAGTAACCAATTCAGGTAAAGGTTCAGGACCCACCCATCTACCTTGTTTCCAGATTTCCTCATCCTCTACCGGTAACGCATCGGGATCGGAACGGGCAGCTTGATCTATTTCCTCTTCGGTCATCTTGTTGAGCCGTTCTCTCTCTTTTAGTTTTTCCGTGCCGGACTCGATGACGATTTTCTCTTGGCTACCGTCCTTTAAGAAAACTGTAATACGCTTTTCGCTCACGCTCATTTGCCCTCCTAGCACTAATAGACCTCCTGCAAAAGTCTTATTCAGCTACTTGATGATAGCCTAAAGCAAGTTCGTAGTTGTAAATGCCAGCGATTAAATTAAATCTCAGACCAAAACGTCGTCTCCGATTCCTA